>CAJLRL010000014.1 GCA_905209075.1 uncultured Lachnospiraceae bacterium
AAGCACGCCGCCAGCGTTCATCCTGAGCCAGGATCAAACTCTCATGTTAAAAGTTGATCTCAGTCAAGTTAAACTTGGCTAATTCGTTCATTCTGATTAATCAGAATTTACTGTTTTAAAGGTCTTCGATTAAATCGAAGCGTTCGTCAGATCTTTTTAGATCTGCTTGATTGATTCTCAAAATCTTTCAAGGTTTCTCACTGTTCAGTTATCAATGTTCTTTGTTAAGTTGCTGTAATCAGCTCGTTTATTATATCATATTCATTTTCGTTTGTCAAGAACTTTTTTCATTTCTTTTTAACTCATTTTGAATATCTGTTGAGCGACAGCTTGTTTATTTTATCAAGTTCCTCATCATTTGTCAAGAACTTTTTAAAATTTCTTTTTGCTGTTCTATCGGAGATCTACAATTCAATGTGCCTCACAAGTCAGCTTAGATATAATAGCACGTGCATTTTACAAAGTCAACATTAATTTTATATTTTTCTACATTTATTTTTTATACCACTATATATTGTGTATGTATTTTACACAAACACCATAATCAACTTGAGTATAAGGTTATTTTCATATATAAATTTCAAGAATGGTGATTCATATATGTAGGAAATCATACTTTTTCCCAATCCGCTTGTACAGCTCATAGCAGCTATCGCCATAAATATCCACACTATTACAAAGCCCTTTAAGGTTCCGGCTGCGATTCCGAACCATTTGTTTATGCCACTTATGATAGGGATCCTTTCTATTATTTTTAGTGCCTGTGAAAGTATTGTACAGACAATTCCCACTAAGATGAATGTTATCACATATGCTATCCCATCCATAGCCATCGAAGCGATCTGGGATGCTATGCCATCGTATATGCCACTCTGCTCTATCATCTCACCTGCCGTATCTGCAGAAGAATCAAACAATTTATCAATTGCCGGCTGGGGCAGTTCTATTCCCAGCTGCTGCAATATCTGGTACTCCTGCGACTGCTGCAGTGAATCATCTACATTGCTTTTTAACTGTTCTTTCTGTATATTACTTTCACTTTCTACTTTTTCTTTAAGACTGTCTTTTACATTCTGTTCTATTTTTGCTTCTATATCTGTATTCTGCTGTAGTGCCTCTTTTACATACGGAGTAGCTGCTGTTGATATTCCAACAACCAGAACCCACGCCAGCAGTGAATATATTATGCGTAGGAATCCTCTATTGTAGCCTATTGCAATATTCCACGCTATGATCAGTATTACTATTATTAACAGCCAGTTCATTTTAAACGTACCTCATCCATTGTTCCTTCATGTATTATAATATAATTATTAAGTCCATCCTCATACAGCATTGCATATAATTGTGTGTCAAATGTGTATGAGAATTTTTTTACACCATGTACTGTATAGATCTCACATTCATAATCACTCGTAACACACACTTCGTTATTGGCATTCATTTCTATTTTTGAGTAATTTATTGCCGTATCATTTTCCATTACCATTTTTCCGTTCATGTCATAGACAATAATATGGCTTGTACATTTTTCATCATTATTTTTGTATGCTATGCCAACATAGTCATCGCTGTAAAAAACATTATCTGCTTCTTTATCAAGTTCAACTTTGGTTTTTTCTGCCGGTTTTTCTTTTCCATCAAATATTATTATTTCACTGTCACCAATTGCTATCATTTTTTTATCTGACACATATGCTATCTCAGGAACTAACACATCCTCATATGTGTATGTTCCGACATTATTGTCTATTTCATTCTGTCCCACGGAGCCAAAATTATAAAATGATACAATTGTACTCACTTTCCCCGCATTTATGCTCATCATATCAACAGCAAGCTTTTTAGCATCAAAAGATAATGCTATATCAACCGGTATACTGCCCTTTTCCCCATAAAATTCTCCACTTGCCAGTTCTTTCCCTGCTGTGTCATATAGTTTCACATAGTAGTTCTCGCCATCATTTAAAAGCACAGCTATCGTCCCCTGTCTTGCAATACATACAGTGCTTATCGGCAACGATGTATCTATTTCCTTAACCACTCCTTCTTTGTTCATTATAAATAGATCTGTTCCGTTTTTATCATATATAGCCATATAGGTTTCGCATTTTTCTATATGCGGAGATGCCATTTCAAAAGCCTGGTTCCATATAAGTTCACCATTCCCATACATATACACGGCTCCGTCATTACTGTACTCGATAACATTACCGCAAAATGTTCCAAATTGTACCGCACTTTTATCCCCCTGATCCACAGAATTCTTTATATCATATGAATCGTAGCTTCTAAGTGCCATCCACAGCTGTGCAGCCGCAAATACCGCAAGCACCGCAATGATAGTTATTACTATACGCTTAAATATTTTCTTCCTATGGTCATGTATTTTTTCTTCCAGTTCCTCTAAATCTGTTTCAACAGTTTTGAAACCTTCTTTTTTAATCATGTCTTTTTCCTTTTCGTATGTTATATTTACTAGTCAGTATAACATTGCCCTGATATTTTTTCCACCGGAATTAACTGTTGTTCTGTTGAAACCGCAGGCACACTTTTTTCTTTGTATGACATATTTTTTAAATACCCTTTAGCTGATATGCCTATAATAACAACTGCTGCCGCAATAATTGCTATCATCATTGTCGACATTTTGGAATTTTCATCATACGTTTTTACTTCTTCCCCCTTTTTGCGCATGATCTCACGATACTTCCCCCTCTGAACTGCAGTATGCATAATTTCTTCCGTTTTCTTTTCTCTTATCATTTTTTCAAATTCATCCGGCAGTTCTACTTTGACCGGATTTTCTTCGGGGGCCTTATCGTCAGGTTTTTTCAGTTCCATTTTGTAATATACGAAAAATCCGCTTTTCCGCTTTAAGTGATTATTTTTTCTTATGTAAAAGTTTTCTTCCGCTTCCTGTGTATTTAGTAGAAATAAAAGCTGGTGCGCACCGCCAAAATGCTCATGATGAACATATTCAATCTGCGGAGTCGGCTCAGCCGGGAAATTTTTCTGGCAAAGCGCCCATCCAACTATTATTAGTTCTTCATATTCTTTTTTAATTTTCTGGAACACTTCATTCCAGACCTTGTTTGTCCACTGTGGAGTATTCCGCTCAAATTCAATGGTATGTACCGGTATCGCTGATTCTACAAATGTCGCATATCTGCCACCGCTGCTTTCTGTATGTCCCATGAGTACATAAACTTCTCTATCCCTGAAGCTTTCTCCTTTAATCATCTTATAAGCTTTTTCTGATATGTATACTCTTCCTTCATCTGCCGGTGTGCCGATTTGTCTGACATTATTTGTCACGATATCTATCATCTGCGCCTCCATTTTATTATTATGTACTCTCGGAATCTTCTTTAAACGGATAATTCTGGCTATATTTCCGATATGCTGCTTCCATTTTCTCGTCGTACACACCGTGTACGCACTGCGAAAATGTTATTGTATATCAAAAATCTATCTCACAATTCTTCATTTATAAGATTCCGAGAGCACATTATTGTATTACAATAATCCTCACTATAGTTCACAGTTTGACAGCAGGTTGTCAAGCCTGCATCTGAACAGCAGTATTATGGTAACACTTTGTCCATGGTACTTTTTGCAGTTTATTGCGATTTTACATCATATTGTGGCAAAACAAAAACCGGCATTTCTGCCGGTCTGGTTGTTATATTATATTTCAGTTCGTCCCTGGAGTGCTCGCAGCAATGTGACCTCATCTATATATTCAAGATCTCCTCCAACCGGAACTCCACTTGCAATCCTGGTAACTTTAATTCCTGTAGGTTTTATCAGTTTACTTATGTACATAGCTGTTGTCTCACCCTCAAGGCTTGAGTTTGTCGCTATTATAACTTCATCAACATCTTTTTCAAGACGCACCATAAGCTCCTTAAGCCGTATATCATTCGGACCTATTCCAAGCATCGGCGATATTGCTCCCTGAAGCACATGGTACACCCCTTCGTATTTGCCTGTCTTTTCATAAGCCACAAGATCTCTCGTGTTTTCAACTACCATTATCGTCTTGTGATCTCTTGACTGATCCTTACAAATTGGGCATAATTCATCATCCGTAAGTGTATAGCAGCATTTGCAGTACCTTACTTTTTTCTTTGCTTCGGATATCGCAGTTGATAAACTTTCAACCTGCTCTTCGGGCATATTTATGATGTGAAAAGCCAGTCTCTGTGCTGTTTTTGCACCTATCCCCGGTAAAGAAGATAATTCATCTATGAGCTTTGTTATCTCACTGCTGTAAAGATCCATTAAAACAGACCACCACCAAGACCGCCTGTGATCTTAGACATAGATGCCTGTGACTGCTCTTCAATCTGGCGGAGTGCTTCGTTTGTAGCTGCCATTATAAGATCCTCTAACATCTCAATATCATCCGGATCTACTACTTCCTCTGCAAGTTTTACCTTTGTAACCTCTTTTTTACCTGATACAGTAACTTCTACTGCACCGCCTCCTGCTGCTGCAGTAACCTCTGCTTCTTCGAGCTGTTTCTGCGCTTCTTCCATCTGACGCTGCATCTTCTGGGCCTGTTTCATAAGGTTATTCATGTTTCCCGGCATTCCTCCTGGAAATCCACCTCTCTTTGCCATTTTTAAAGTCCTCCTTATTTTAATTTAATTTTCTTCTTCAATTTCAAAATCAATAAGTGCCGACAGATCCGGTACGGTTTCCTTTGCACTTATGCCACTGTCATTTCTTCTTATCGTTATATCAACAGTCTTTCCTATCCTTTTTTCTATCATCAGAGACAGATTATCCAGACATCCTGCACGATTTTCAGATAAATACTCGTATGCATTTTCATCGTCAAGCACAAGCATAAGCTCTGATGCCGGTCCTAATGTAGGTACAGCTTTATTCAGATATACTTTTGTGTTCGCCCCGATCTCGGATATTATTGATTTCCAATTTTCTCCGACTTTTTTTATATCATCCGGTATAGCTTTTGGCAACTCTTTTTTTACCGGCTGCTGCGGCACACTATTTGATGACACCTGCGAAACAGCAGGATTTGCTGCTGCCACGGCTATTCCTTTTTCAAGTTTCTTTTCTATGCTTGTGATCCTGTCGAGTACAGACTCATAATCTGTCTCCATCTGAGGCTTGCACAGCTTTATAAGGTCAATCTCTATAAGGATCCTTTTCTGTGATGCATATCTTACCTGATTGCTGAGTTCTGAAAAAACACGTATATAGCGGATAAGTGTCTGAGGTTTTATAAGCTTCGCCTCTTCTTTTAAGGCTTCAAGATTATCCTTTGATATGTCGAGTACTTCCTCCATATCATCCGAGCTCTGGATCAGCAGAAGGTTCCTGAGATACCATGTAAAATCATTAACAAGCTGTCCCAGCTCACGTCCCTCGTCTACGAGCTCACCGAGCGTAGAAATTGCTCCCGCCACGTTTTCATCCAGTACATACCTTAAAAGATGCGAAAATACCTCAGTATCAACTGCTCCTAATACTTCCAGAACATTTTCATAAGTCAGTGTTTCGCCCAGATGAAATGCTATACATTGATCCAGCAGGCTGAGTGCGTCACGCATTGAGCCGTCTCCTGCCTTTGCAACATACCTTATAGCCCGTTCATCCACATCTACATTTTCCTGCTGCATTAAATCTGTGAGACGCGCTGCTATGGTATCTATGGATATCCTGTGAAAATCATATCTCTGGCATCTCGACAATATTGTGATCGGGATCTTATGTGCCTCAGTAGTCGCCAGAATAAATATCACATAGCTTGGAGGCTCCTCCAGCGTCTTAAGCAGTGCGTTAAATGCTCCTGCTGAGAGCATATGAACCTCATCGATTATATATACCTTATATCTGCCTTCAGTCGGGCGGTACGCTACTTCCTCGCGTATTTGTCTAATGTTATCAACTCCATTATTTGAAGCTGCATCAATTTCTATCACATTCATAGATGAACCTTCTGTTATCGCCCTGCAGCTTGCACATTCACCACATGGACTTCCATCTATCGGATGTTCACAGTTTACTGCCTTTGCAAATATCTTTGCTACCGTTGTCTTTCCGGTACCCCTTGTCCCACAAAATAAATAGGCATGTCCTATCCTGTCCGCCTTTATCTGGTTCTTTAGTGTTGTAACAATATGATCCTGTCCCTTTACGTCCTCAAATTCCTGCGGACGGAATTTACGATACAGAGCCTGATAAGACATCGTGTTCACCTGCTTTCATTTTATTTAGTCTCCAAAGCAGATTCCTGTGCGTTTTGCCTCTTTTATCATCTGGCTCTTTGGATCGACCATTTTAAGTTTTCCTGCCACGTCAGCAAGTGGAACTCTCTTTGTATTTCCATTTATCATGGCAATCATATATCCATAGTCCTCATCTATTATTGCTTTTGCGGCAGCGGAACCAAGTCTTGTACAAAGCACTCTGTCATAAGGACATGGACTTCCTCCCCTTTGTGTATGTCCCGGAACAGCAACTCTTACCTCTGAACCAAGCTTCTCACTGATCCTGTCCGCTATCTCATATGAAACTGATGGATATTTGCTCTTTGCGCGTTTCTGCTTGTATTCTTTTTTACTAAGCTGTGAATCTTCTTTGGAAATTGCACCCTCTGCCACTGCCAGAATAGTAAATCCTTTTCCATCATGATTGCGCTTTGCTATAGCTGCTATGACTTTATCTAAATCGTATGGGATTTCCGGAAGAAGAATTATATCTGCGCCTCCTGCAACACCAGCATAGAGTGTAAGCCAGCCCACTTTGTGTCCCATAACTTCAACTATAAATACTCTGTTATGTGACGCAGCTGTAGTGTGTATGCAGTCTATCGCCTCTGTTGCTATGTTTATCGCACTCTGAAATCCGAATGTAACATCCGTTCCGTATATATCATTATCGATAGTTTTTGGTAAATGGATGACATTCAAGCCCTCTTCACGTAAGAGGTTTGCTGTCTTTTGTGTACCATTGCCACCAAGTATGACAAGACAGTCAAGCTTAAGCTTTTTATATGTTGATTTCATTGCTTCTACTTTGTCGAGTCCATTTTCATCAGGCACTCTCATAAGCTTAAACGGCTGGCGTGATGAACCAAGTATTGTTCCACCTCTTGTAAGTATGCCAGAAAAATCCGCTGATGTCAGAAGTCTGTATTTTCCATATATAAGACCCTTATATCCATCTTCAAATCCATAGATTTCAAGCTCTTCGATATTGTTGTGAAGTCCCTTTACAACACCTCTCATTGCAGCGTTTAAAGCCTGACAGTCTCCACCGCTTGTCAACATTCCAATTCTTTTCATTGTATTTCCTCCCTTATCAGTCTATATCCATTTTGTCCTCTTCCTGTTCTTTTTTAAGATCCTCCGGTGTCATAAACTTTCTGAATATTTTTTCAAATATAACCTCGAGCGTTGTCACAGACGCAGCCGGAAGAATTATTATAAAAAAAGGTATCAGATATGCTATCATAACTGCTGCCAAAAGTATTACTATTACAAGAAATGTCCATGGGAGGTTTGCGATCAGTATCACAAATGAATTTTTCAGCGTAAGCTTTGTAGTCTGTTCAAACCTCGCAATATATGCAAAGGTGTAAGCATACCATGCTACAATTATACACTCCATCACTATGAATACAATGCTCAGGTTTCCCATTGACATACCTGCTTTCAGCATCTGTGTTGTGATAAGTATATCCGATGTAACCACGATTATTATCAGAAGCATGATCAGCCATGCCTTTGTAGCCTGCTTGAAATCGCTCCTGAATGCACTCCAGTATCCACTCCAGACATATCCTTTGCCACGCCTTATGGATTTGTGGACAGCCGAATATAGTGCAGAGCTGGCAGCTCCTATCGTAAATATTGGTATACATGATATAAGCCAGCAAAAACTGAGAATGACCAGATCTGCAAGTTTATTTACTGCCCTGAAAAATTTATTGTCGTAATTAAAAATACCATCTAACATATATTATTTGTTTTTCCTTTCTTTGCGCTGTTCTTCTCTTAGTTTCCTTCGTTCTTCCGGACTCATCCTTTCCTTTTTACGGCCTATATATACATTCCATTTCATATAAGCTTCCTGCGCATTTTTTGATTTGTATATTGTATTTCTTTCTTCACCGATTATATCAGTGATGCTGTACCAGCCTCTGTCATATTGAAATTCAGATGTCTTGTCATCGAAATCTTTGTTTCCAAGCACGAATTTGTGAATTGCATGCTGCTGTCCCATTCTAGTCCTCCTGTTCTGTGTTTAATACATATTTTATTGCGGCCATAAGATGCCCGTCCTTTTGTGCCTCTTCAGATTCTTTAAGTTTTTCTGCTTCCTCAGCCGTAAACATTTCCCTCAGCATGACCTGATGATGCTCGACCGGTATGTATGATACCTTATCCTCAAAGAGACATTTCAAAACATAATACAAAACCGCCGGTTCTGTCCTTGATGCACTGAGCGGCACTATATTATCTACCACACAGGCTCCAAGACTTTCGCTATATATAACCTGTTTCTTCTGAAACATCAATCTACCTCCATAATCATACTTATAATATCACATACCATTGTCTTTTTCAAAAAGTAATTGCTGGTATTATAATTTTTTATATTTTTGGTACTATTAACGTATCCAGATTATTGTATAATTTGTAAAAAAACCAGGAGCGTTATTATTTATTATGAAAAAAGTTGCTGTTCTAAATGATCTTTCAGGATTCGGAAAGTGTTCTCTTACCGCAGCAATACCTGTTTTGTCCGCACTCGGTGTCCAGTGCTGTCCACTTCCCTCGGCAGTTCTTACAAACCAGACAGGTTACGAACATTTCAGAAGTACTGATCTTACCGGGATGATCCCTGATTACACTAAAACCTGGCAGGAAAATGGTGCCAGCTTTGACGGAATATACAGCGGATATATGACAGGCCGCAGGCAGATTGAACATTTCAGTGATTTCCTGGATATTTTCTATAAAACCGATACATTTTTGCTTGTCGATCCTGTAATGGGTGACGATGGTCACACATATGGCATGTATTCGAAGGATCTTCTCGATGGCATGAAAGAACTTTCAAAACGTGCAGATGTCATAACCCCAAATCTGACAGAAGCCTGTCTTCTTTGTGATTACGATATTGATGATGTTTTTTCTGATACAAGAAAAGAGACACTTTTGCCAAAGGCTGCTGAAATCGCACAAAGGCTCCGGGTGTTATCAGGCAAAGATCAGGATGTCATTGTCACCGGTATCAAATGCAAAAACGATAAATCACCATTTATTTATAATCTTATCGTGACAAATTCCGGTACTTTTACAAACAGATCACATTTTTTCGACAGAAGTTTTTCCGGAACCGGAGATCTTTTTGCATCTGTTGTATGCGGCTGCCACATCAATGGCATGACAACACAGGATGCCGTGGAGCTTGCCAGTTCATTTATTTATCACAGTATCGCAGATACTATGAATGATGATGTGCCGCCAAATGATGGTGTAAATTTCGAAAAATTTTTAATCGAACTTATAAAGGGAGGAACAAATAATGGATAAGAAACTCAAAAACCTTACTTTTACTGCACTTCTCGCAGCAATGGTCACAATTTTCACGGCATATATATGTCACATTCCTGTAGGCTCAAACGGCGGATATATACATTTTGGTGACAGCCTTATATATATAGCAGCCAGCCTTCTTCCATGGCCTTATGCAATGGCTGCTGCCGCTATCGGAGGTGGTCTTGCAGATATTTTGACAGCTCCTATATGGGCTCCTGCAACAATAATCATCAAAGCACTTATATCTATTCCATTTACAAACAAGTCATCAAAAATTGTAACTGCAGGAAATGTGATTTCCACTATTATTGCTTTTGTCATCTCCGCCACGGGATATGCTATTGCAGAAGCTGTTATCACGCAGACGAACATACTCGTTGTACTTCCTGCGTCAGTACCAGGCAGTGCTATACAAAGTGGTGGAAGTGCTATAATATTTATAATACTTGGTCTTGTTTTAGATAAAATGGGATTCAAGAAAAGATTTTTCAATCAGGAGGCTTAGAAATGGCTGATATAATTTATACTTACAAAAATCAGGTGTATGCCAATATAACAAACAAATGTGACTGTGCATGTACCTTCTGCATCCGTTCACAGACAGATGCGATCGGAGAAGCCACATCACTGTGGCATAAGGTTGATCCTACATATGAGCAGATAATCGCTGCGATCGACGCTTTTGACTTTAACGGATATGATGAGTTTGTTTTCTGCGGTTATGGTGAACCTACATGCGCACTTGATATGCTGGAAAAGACTGCGAAATATGTAAAGGACAAATATAAACTTCCTATCCGCATAAATACAAACGGACTTGGAAATCTCTATCATGGAAGGGATATCGTTCCTGAACTTGCCGGGTACATTGATTCGGTTTCCATCAGTTTAAATGCTGCAAATGCCGAGGAATATGATAAGATCACAAGACCAACCTTTGATAATGCTTATGATGCTATGCTGGATTTTGCAGAGGAATGCAACCGCATGATCAAGCATACCCAGCTTTCTATCGTGGATGTACTCCCTGAGGAGGATATAAAAACCTGTCAGCGGATTGCCGATGAGAGGGGTATCCATCTAAAGATCAGACATTTTTCAAATTAGCAGTATTATTCTAAAAGGGCGTGTGAAAACTTTTGTTTTTCACACACCCTTTCTGCTATCACAATCTACTATATCAGTCTTTGAAAAGGTCTGTTGAGTAGTATCTGTCTCCACTATCCGGAAGAAGAGCAACGACTGTCTTTCCTTCAAATTCCGGTCTCTTTGCAACTTCGATCGCTGCGTAAAGAGCTGCTCCTGATGAAATTCCTACAAGCACACCTTCCTCTTTTGCTATTATCTTAGAGTATTCAAATGATGCCTCGTTTGATACAGCAATAATTTCATCATATACTTCTGTGTTGAGTGTGTTAGGAACGAATCCTGCTCCGATTCCCTGGATCTTATGTGCTCCGGCTTTTCCTGTCGAAAGAACTGCTGATGTCTCTGGCTCTACTGCAACGATCTTCACATCAGCTTTTTTGCTCTTTAAGTATTCACCTGTTCCTGTGATAGTTCCGCCTGTTCCAACTCCGGCTACAAATGCATCTACTTCTCCGTCTGTATCGTTCCAGATCTCAGGACCTGTTGTTTTTCTATGTGCCTCAGGGTTTGCAGGGTTCTCAAACTGCTCCGGGATGAAACTGTTTTCGATTTCTTTGTGAAGCTCTTCTGCTTTTGCAATAGCTCCCTTCATACCTTTTGTTCCGTCTGAGAGAACAAGTTCTGCACCATATGCCTTGATGATATTTCTTCTCTCGATTGACATTGTCTCCGGAAGAACGATGATGATACGGTATCCCTTTGCTGCTGCGATAGCTGCAAGACCGATTCCTGTATTTCCTGATGTAGGCTCAATGATCGTAGAACCTGGCTTTAATTTTCCATCTCTCTCCGCCTGCTCGATCATCTCCTTTGCGATTCTGTCCTTTACAGATCCTGCCGGATTAAAATACTCAAGCTTTGCAAGAAGTCTTGATCTGAGTCCGAATTTCTTCTCTATGTGTGTAAGCTCTACAAGTGGTGTATTTCCAATTAATCCTAATGTTCCCTGATAAATATTTGACATCTCTGTGTCCTCCTTTTACTCTCCATATTATTATGATTTTTATTCAGATTTTTCTTTTATATCTCAATCCCCTATATTCCTACTGAATTTGTATGGATTGATTTGTTGGTATAAATATACCCCAATAATCCCTATCTGTCAACAGGAATTTTGGGGTTTTTATTTGTTTTTTGTTCGTATTGTAATTTACCTTTATTTTTGCGGTTATTTTGTAGCAGACAATTATAGTTTTTCAATCGTTCCGCCACATAAAATGTGCTCATCCTGATAAAAAACCGCCGCCTGACCAGGTGTCATTGCGCGCTGCGGTTCGTCAAATACACACTTTATCATGCCATTTTCAAGCGGTGTGAGCGTACACTGTGCGCCTCTGTGGGAATATCTTACCTTTCCGACAGCTCTTGTTCCCGGCTCAATACTTTCCTGCGCCATGTAGTTTACATCACTTACATAGCATGTGTCACTAAAGAGTCTTTCGTTCGTAGTTATAACTACTTCATTTGTCTTCGGTCTTAGTTCTTTTACAAAAAGAGGTGTGGCCGCTGTTATGCCAAGCCCTTTTCTCTGCCCTATTGTATAGTGTATAAGCCCCTTATGCTGCCCTATGATATTTCCATCCTCATCCACAAAATTGCCGGGCTCATATTTCTTTCCCGTTTCGTTCTCTATAAATGCTGCATAATCATGATCCGGCACAAAGCATATATCCTGGCTGTCATGCTTGCCAGCTACTGGAAGTCCGGCCTTTTTTGCAATTTCCCTTATCTGTGGTTTTTCGTATCCGCCTACAGGCATAAGTGTCCTGCGCAGCTGATCCTGTGTCAGATTGTAAAGTGCATACGTCTGGTCTTTTGCTGCAGTCACTGAATTTGTGATAGAATACCTTCCGTTTTGGAGTTTTGATATTCTCGCATAATGTCCTGTCGCAATATAGTCCGCTCCTATCTCAAGTGAGCGGTGCAAAAGTGATTCCCATTTGACATATCTGTTACATGCTATACACGGATTCGGCGTATATGCCCTCTCATATTCAGATACAAAATAGTCTATAACATATTTTTGGAAATCAGCCTTAAAATTCATTACATAATAAGGGATGCCCAGCACAGAAGCAACTCTGCGGGCATCCTCTACAGCAGAGAGGCCACAGCAGCCTCCCTCCCGTGATTGTTCAAATACGTCCTGATCCTGCCAGATCTGCATCGTAACCCCTATCACATCATATCCCTGCTCTTTGAGCAGATATGCCGCAACAGATGAATCAACTCCACCTGACATTCCAACTACAACTTTTTCTTTCATGGATTCTCTCTTTCAATTCCGAAATTAATACTCTTCCTCAGGAGCCTCTTCTTTTTCGCTGATATCGTTTACAGGTCTTTCCAGTCCTTCTATCTTGATTCCGTTTTTCTCTGCATAATCCCATAACGCTGCATGAATCGCTTCCTCTGCAAGAAGTGAACAGTGTACCTTTACCGGTGGAAGCCCATCAAGAGCCTCCATAACTGCCTTGTTTGTAACCTCAAGCGCCTCCTGAATCGTCTTGCCTTTTACAAGTTCGGTTGCCATACTGCTTGTTGCCACAGCAGCTCCACATCCGAATGTCTTGAACTTTGCTTCCTGTATTATACCATTATCGTCAATATCAAGGTACATTCTCATGATATCACCACATTTAGCGTTTCCAACTGTTCCCACTCCACTTGGATTTTCCATTTCTCCAACGTTTCTTGGGTTATTAAAATGATCCATTACTTTTTCACTGTAAGCCATTTGTCTATTCCTTTCGTATACGTTCTACTAATTATTTATCTGCATTTTTCTTTACAAAATCCTCATACAATGGTGACATTCCACGAAGTCTCTCTATTATAGCCTTTAACTTGTCCACTGTATAGTCAATATCTTCCATTGTTGTCTTTTCTGATAGTGTAAGACGAAGTGAACCATGTGCGATCTCATGTGGAAGTCCGATAGCAAGAAGTACATGTGATGGATCAAGTGAACCTGAAGTACATGCTGATCCTGAACTTCCGCAGATTCCTGCCTGATCAAGAAGGATAAGCATAGACTCTCCCTCTATGAATCTGAAGCAGAAGTTTGCATTATTTGGAAGTCTGTCTGTCCTGTGTCCGTTAAGACGTGAATAAGGGATCTCCTTTAGCACACGGTCTATTAGGTGATCTCTTAGTTTTATCTCGTATGCACTGCGGCTCTCCATCTGCTCCGATGCAAGCTCAACAGCTTTTCCCAGTCCTACTATTCCCGGAACATTGTGTGTTCCTGCACGTCTCTGACGTTCCTGTGCTCCACCATGGATAAACGAACGGATCTTTACACCCTTTCTGATGTACATAACTCCGATACCCTTTGGTCCGTTTAATTTGTGACCGCTTGCACTTAACATATCTATGTTCATCTCATCAACATTGATAGGAATATGTCCGAATGCCTGAACTGCATCTGTATGGAAAAGGATGCCATGCTCCTTAGCTATTGCCCCGATTGCTTTTAATGGCTCGATGGTTCCTATTTCATTATTTGCAGCCATAACTGAAATAAGAATCGTGTCCGGTCTGATCGCAGCTTTAAGCTCATCAAGCTTAACCTTTCCATCCTCATCAACACCAACATATGTTACCTCGAAGCCATGTTTTTCAAGCCACTGTGCTGTGTGTAATATTGCATGATGCTCTATTGCTGTTGTGATAATGTGTTTTCCTTTATTTGAATATGCCTCAGCAGTTGCCTTTAATGCCCAGTTATCAGATTCACTTCCACCACCTGTGAAATATATTTCTTCTTTTTTGGCACCGATAAGGTTTGCAACTTCTCCTCTCGCCTTATCTACTGCGCTCTCTGCCTCATCCGCAAAACTATATATTGCTGATGGGTTTCCATAATGTTCTGTAAAAAATGGCAGCATAGCATCTACAACCTCAGGATATACCTGTGTAGTTGCTGCGTTATCTAAATAAATCAATCTATTCATACCTATATTGCCCTTTCTTATTTAATTTCTATTGATCAAATCACATATGTTCCGTTTTTCTCACTCTGCCAGTCAACAAGATCCTGCAGTGTTATGTTGTCCACAACATTTGATATTGCATCATTAATCTTTTTATATACAATTGATGTAACACATTGTTCCTGTCTGTCACAGATTATTTCATCATCCTCTATACAAGATACCGGAGCAAGACTGCCTTCGGTCTGACGCAGGATCATTCCAACTGTATAAGTTTCCGGATCACTTTTTAGTAAATATCCGCCCTGTGCTCCTCTGACACTCCGTACATATCCTGCTTTATTCAATACCGATATAATCTGTTCGAGATATTTATCAGAAATCCCCTGACGTTTGGCTACATCTTTTAAACTTACAGGATTACCGCTGCTGTTCTCCGCTAGATCGATCATAAGTCTTAAAGCATATCTTCCTTTTGTTGAAATCTTCATTTTTGCACCTCTATTTTATTTCCTACCACTTCACTATACATTCGTTAATTCCAATTGTCAAGCCGGAAACAGGAAATCATTTCATTTGTCAGACTTAATTCCTCTAGGTTTACAGGTATTTCATTTCTTGGAACCCATTCTGCCACTGAGAGCTCTTCCTCATCCATCGTTATTTTGTCGTCTCCATCAACTTCACAAAAATATCCGGCAAGAATATTGTCTGTAAATCCCCATGGCTGTGATTTGTAATAGCGTATATTTTTTACACGAAGTCCTGTTTCTTCCATAACCTCACGCCTTACAGTATCCTCAAAGGATTCCCCTATCTCATTAAAGCCTGCTACAAGTGCGTATTTTTTATATTCCCTTCCATTATATTTTGTAAGGACTATTTTATCCCCGTTTACCACGCCCACTATTACCGCCGGGTTAATCCTCGGAAAAATCATATTCCGGCATCCCGGACAGCGCAGCATACGTTCCTTAGTATCATGCTCAAGCTTGTTTCCACATGCACCGCAAAATACATTTTTGCTATACCAGCCATCGAGGTGCATACCGGTAATCGCTGCAAACGCAAACTCTTTAGGCTTTACATGCCGGAAATAACTTCTATCCTCAAATGCCCCGCCTGTTACTTCTAATATATGCAGCGCATCCTTATCTGATAGCACACATCTGAAAAAAGCGGCGTCGTCCAGTGTAAACAAATACTGCATATCCTGTCCTGTAAGTGCGTCTTTTATGCTGTCATATCCGGGAAACGTTATACTTTCTTTGTCCTCACAGACCAAAAGCCTTCCCGCATTAAAAAAGAGAACCATACTATTGGTTCCCGGCTTTATATTTTTGTATGTTATGTCCCAGCTATGTGGAAATATATCCTGTATCATGTTTCACCTCATTATAATACAATATACAATGCTTTTATCATCTTTTGTATTATATATTAAAATCTATATATTTAAATATAAAAACCGAGCGCCCCGCTTCGAAACATCGCAACAGACGTTACCTCCACAGTTAACTCCATCCAGGCTGCCTTACGTCACATGAAAGCTTCTACTTAGTGCTGCTGTGTTCCCACCCTGACACGGTTCATAGATTTCCATTGCGCAAGACCCAGACGTCAACGCCACTTATGGAGGGCAGCTCCACCGCTTAGACCCTCTACGGAGCATCACCCCAACTATAGCGGATTGTTGGTTCAAGGTACCGCTACCACCCCGGCTGCTCGGAGATTTAAGTATACGCTATATATAGCATGGTTGTCAAGAATTGAGCTTCTTCTTTTCTCTTAATTCTTTAAAAAATGTGGATAACATATCAGCACATTCTTTTTCAAGTATTCCATTTTCCATCTCAGCCTGATGATTGAACTGCTTCATCTGTAAAATATTTATTACAGACCCGGCGCATCCTGCCTTCGGATTCATTGCACCGATAACAACTTTTTTCATCCTCGACTGTACTATTGCACCAGCACACATCTGACATGGCTCAAGTGTGACATACATCGTGCAGTCCTCAAGCCGCCAGTCGCCGGTTTTTTTACTGGCTTTTTTAATCGCTGATATCTCAGCATGTGCCAGAGCATTTTTGTCCGTATTTCTGCGGTTGTAGCCGCGGGCTATTATTTTATTATCCTGCACAATAACACAGCCAATAGGAACCTCATCAAGCGCATACGCTTTTTTTGCCTGCTTTATGGCTTCCTTCATATATCTTTCATCTTCTGTCATAGACTTTGAACTCCTGTACTGCTATACTTATTATATATCCAGATTTATTATACATCTTAGAAGAGGAATAAGGCAATTATGTTATTACAATATGAAACAAGCCGTCTCATACTTAAAGTTCTAAAATCAGACAGCGCTCCATTGGTTGTCGATTTTTATAATAGAGATAAAGAGTTATTCGAAAAATACGAAATAGACCGCATCGGTGATTTTTACTCCACCAGATACCAGCAGAAGGTTTTAAAATACGAATATAATATGGCAGTTAAATCATCCATGATCCGCTATTATGTTTTTTTAAAGGATAATCCCTCTAAAATAATAGGCACTGTCTGTCTGCACAATATTTCAGCAAATTTTTATGGCTGCTGCGAGATCGGTTATAAATTTTCCAGCCAATATCACCATATGGGCTATGCCAGGGAAGCTGTTATCCAGTGCATCCACGTTGCTTTCAGCGCTCTCGGATTAAACCGCATCACCGCAATGGTATGTATTGGGAATGAACCTTCAGAAAAGCTTCTTACCGGTATAGGTTTTGAAAAGGAAGGTCTCTGCCGCGAATATCTTATGCTCCACGGCAGATGGATGGATCATTATCTTTTCTCCCTTTTAAAGCATGATTTCTATCGCAGGTCGATCGGGCAGAACCAATAGCCAAATATACCGCTTTCCACATCTGCCGCTGTGACAGGTGCAGCCGGTTCAAATTCATTAAATCCAAATATCTTTGCCATCATACGTTCCGGCGCCTCACTTACCCCCGGTACCCCAAGATATTCCCGGCCATTGCTGTCTGTCTTTATGACCAGATGTTTATAATTTGCATATCCATGCATCAGAAAACTATTATTTACAAGATACCAGTTTTTTGATGGCATTGTCCTAAGGTCGGATATGTCAATGCGCCTTACGTTTTTCTTCTTCTGTTGTATCGATTCCTTTTTTTCTTCTGCCACAGGTATTTCCTGTTTCATCTGCAGAACCGCACTGTCATCATGATCTACGATCCTTTGCTCTGCAGCAGTCGGTTTGTATGGTATTATATCATGCTGCGTCACTACCTCCATATCATCAGTCCAGCAGCTTGCCATAAAATCATCCGGCATTTCTATCCTTATCCCTTTTACATCATCAATGTCGTAGCCGGTATCCTTTATTTTTTCTGTATCAAACTCATAAACCTGACGTATTTCACCATCACCCATTTTGATTTCTCCAAGTAAAATACCCACCGTATCTTCAAATATCAGATATACTTTTCCACTTGCTCCACTTATTGTCTGCGATTTTATGACAATCATCATCCGTGTGATCTTACTCTGGCTTTCTACTTTTATAAATCCTGTATTGTTACTTTTTTTTAATTCTTTATACTGGTATAAATATGTAATAAACCGCTTCATTTCATTATCCACATGACTTGTTTTTTATATTCTATTATAGCTTGCATGAATTTATGCTATCTGATCCGGTTACATTATTATTGGATAAAATTTCATATATGCAGGAAGTTTTAGCAAATAAAATAATAATAATTACTATTTTCTATTGACAAATGAGAAAAATGGTTATATAGTAATATCAGTAACAATTCCTGATTTGTTTTGAGAGGAGAGTCAAATGATTAAGTATAGTCGACAGAGAGAATGCATAGTTAATTTTCTTGCAAGCCGGACTGATCACCCGACTGCTGAGACAATTTACTTAAATACTAAAAAAGATTTTCCAAATATCAGTCTGGGAACTGTTTACAGGAATCTTTCCTTACTTGAGGAAATCGGAGAGATCATTAAAATTTCTACCGGATACGGACCTGATAGATACGACTACAACACAAAGCCCCATTATCACTTTATATGCAGGCAGTGCGGACGTGTCATGGATCTTGATCTAGACTTTAATGATAATCTGGTTCATCGTGCACAGGATGCAACCGAACACACAATAGAAAGCTGCTCGGTTTCCTTTACAGGATTATGTGCTGATTGTGCATCCAATACAACAAATTAATTTTATTTTTTAGGAGGACATTATTATGGCTAAATGGGTTTGTAGTGTTTGTGGATATGTTTATGAGGGAGATGCAGCTCCAGCTGAGTGCCCTGTTTGTCACGTAGGTGCTGATAAATTTAAAAAAGTAGAAGGAGATCTTGCACTTGCAGCTGAACACGAATTCGGTGTTTACGCAAGCACAGTTAAAAACAATCCTGAAATTTCAGATGAAGATAAAAAATTCATTTTTGACCAGTTAAAAGCTAATTTCGAGGGCGAGTGCTCAGAAGTCGGAATGTATCTTTGCATGGCACGTGTAGCACACCGTGAGGGATATCCTGAGATCGGTCTTTACTGGGAAAAAGCAGCTTATGAAGAGGCTGAGCATGCAGCTAAATTTGCAGAAATGCTCGGAGAGGATCTTGAGCCAAATATGAAGGCAACAACAAAAGATAACCTCAAATGGAGAGTTGACTGTGAGTTCGGTGCTACTGCCGGAAAGGTTGACCTCGCTAAATGCGCTAAGAAAAATAACCTTGATGCAATCCATGATACAGTTCATGAGATGGCTCGTGACGAGGCTAGACATGGCAAAGCATTAAAGGGATTACTTGACAGATATTTCGGATAATGCAAACACCGCTGTCATGCGATATGATAAAACTTTAAGAGGGATGGACACTCACTTTGTCCATCCCTCCTTTTACGTCTATTGATCTTCAGACAATATAACTATTCTGCTGCGTGTTAAACAGCTGTTGTAATATACCCCTTCAGCAATTTAAATGTATTTTTCACTCCGTCCATATGTGAACGCTCGTAGTTGTGTGATGCATACACGCCAGGGCCTATAAGACCGTGGCGGATATCATATCCACTGTGAAGTGTCGCCTCAACATCCGATCCGTAATGAGGATATACGTCTATCGCATAATCAAGTTCCAGTTTTCTGGCAAGCTCTGATAATTCTGTGACAAGATCATAATTATATGGTCCTCCTGAATCCTTTGCACATATTGACACCATACGCTCTGTACATCCCAGGTCAGCTCCGACGCATCCCATGTCTACAGATATCATCTCTTCTGTATCTTCCGGAACAAAGCTTCCGCCATGACCTACTTCCTCGTATACCGTAAAAAGCAATGTAACCTTTCTGTTCAGTTTCCAGCCCTCTTCCTTTACTGCATGTGCTATGCCAAGAAGTACTGATGCCGATAATTTATCGTCAAGAAATCTGCTCTTTATATATCCGCTTTTTGTTATAACAGTTTTTGGATCCATTGCTATAATGTCACCGGTCTGGATGCCAAGCGCCTTTACGTCCTCTTTATTATCTACGTTTTCATCAAGCAGTATTTCCATATTTTCTTCTTTTGCTTCAACCTTTTCATCAGCTACGTGTGCAGATGGTTCTGTATTTAAAACAACTCCCGTATACTCTCTTCCATCACGAGTAAATACCATACAGTTTTCACCATCGGCTGTGTTCCACTGATGTCCGCCAAGCGTTGTCGGGCGGAGACGTCCATTATCTTTTATAGAACGGACCATCGCTCCAAGCGTGTCCACATGGGCTGCAAGAACAAGTGGATTTCCCTCTCCACCTATTGTTACACTTACATTTCCCTTATTCGAAACACAAGGTTCATACCCCATTGTCTCAAGCTCCTTTACAAGATACTGCGCAGCTCTTTTTGTGAAACCCGTAGGGCTTGCGATCGCTGTTAATGCCTTTAACTGTTTGCCTATATAATCTGAATTTTTCTCTGATAACATCAATATTTCTCCTCTTCGATTAATATGTACTCATATGCTTTAGTCAGCAATACATTTTATGATTTAAATTAAATTCATACTTCATTGCCGGCATCAACAATTATAGCATCTGAATAATATTGCTTCAACATTTCTATTATCATCTGCTGGCTTAGCCTTGTATGGACAATCGCAAAATATATTCCCCCATATTTTGATTTACGTTCGTTTTCCTCAATCCCGGCAGCTTTTCCTTTTTCTGTAACACGCTTTTCTTTATTTCCGTTTTCCTCGATTTCTTCCAGATATCCTTCTTTGACAAGCAGCTCATTTACAAATGCCGCCGATAGCTTTTTACGTTCTTTATCTTCAGGACAAAGTGCATTTATGCTGTCCGTAAGCTCTGATATCATGCATTTATCCTTTAATCCAACCAGATCAAGCTTCCCCGGTTCAATATAAAATGGCTGTTTCTTTTTACTTTTGCTGACAGGTGAAACATCTTCTGTTGTAAGGTCTTCTACTTTAATCGCCTGGGATATACTTTTTTCAGCAATGAATTTATTTATCTCCTCGATAAAAACATCTCCATAGCTTTTTATTTTCTGTTCTCCCATTCCGTATACTTCTGCCATTTTTTCTTTTGTTTCCGGACACTTCGCACACATATCCTTTAATGTCTTGTCGGAACAGATTATGTATGGTGGAACCGATTTTTCAGAAGCAAGCTTCATCCTGCATATTCGGAGTTTCTCAAACAATTCCTGTCCCACTGCGCTGAGTCCTGCAAGCTGCAATGCTTTTTTACGCACTTTTCCGTTTTGTATATAGTTTTCTTCTTCATCGTCCCCGACAACAACACAATTACTGCATTTATTGCATACACATGGTGTTGTATCACCAAAATACGAAAGTATAAACTGACGTAAACACTTATCTGTCTCGCAGTAGTTTATCATCTGATTCAGCTTTCTCTGGTCATTTGCCCTTTTAAGCGGATCGTCCCCGCCTTCACCCTGGGTAACCTTATATTGGAGCAGACGTTTATTTATCATTATGTCCTGCTTTGAAAAAAACAGAACACATTCTGCTTCCTCACCATCACGTCCCGCCCTTCCGGCTTCCTGATAATAATATTCCAGGCTTTGAGGCATATTATAGTGCAGTACATATCGTACATTCGATTTGTCAATTCCCATTCCAAACGCATTTGTCGCAACCATAACACGGATTCTGTCATATGTAAAATCATCCTGATTTTTCTTCCGCTCCTCAAGTGACATCCCGGCATGATATCTTCCCGCCTGAATACCATACTGCAGTAAAAGTGCATGCAGGTTATCCACATTCTTCTTTGTTGCGCAGTATATTATTCCACTTTCGTCCTCATGTTTTTTCACATAATTTATTATACTGTTATCAGTTTCCCTGCCTCCTTTACGTGCTACTACACTAAAAAACAGATTTGGTCTGTCAAAACCAGTTACCATTGTCACCGGATTTTCAAGGCTCAGACTTTTTATAATATCATTCTTTACACGCTCTGTTGCAGTCGCTGTAAATGCGCTTACTATCGGACGTTTTGGAAGTCTTACAAGGAAATCCTCTATTTCAAGATAACTTGGTCTGAAATCCTGTCCCCATTGCGATATACAATGCGCCTCATCTACTGTAAGCATAGATATCTGTCCATTGCAGGCAAATTCAAGGAATCTCGGTGTATTAAGTCTTTCAGGCGCCACATAGATTATCTTATAGCGCCCCTGCGCAGCATATGAAAGTGCTGTGCGTATCTGATTTTCCGTAAGTGAGCTGTTTATATATGCCGCATGCACTCCTGCCTGATTTAATGCTTTTACCTGATCCGACATAAGCGATATAAGAGGAGAGACAACAATAGTCGTTCCTTCAAGCATAAGCGCCGGAAGCTGGTAACACAGTGACTTTCCCGCTCCGGTCGGCATGATGCCAAGCACATCTTTCCCCTGTAATATTCCTTCTATAAGTTCGCTCTGCCCTTTTCGCAGACTGTCATATCCAAAATAATGTTTTAATGTCTGATTTATATTCATTTTGTGATCCTCTTATTTTTTATATTTTCATTGTAGGTTCCGGTGGTTTTAAAGTCAACTGCTTTAGCCTCCACTGATTTTATATGAATAAAAAACTATCACACTTGCAGTAACATTTTTCACATGCTATCATTTACATTATTAACATATATACCAGATATTTTACAATAGACTATGATAGGAATTATACTATGAAAATCGACAGAGATGATATGCTTGAACTTACACGCCGTATGAGTGTTGCAAGGAACTGCTTTAGCAGGATCGCAGGCGCTTATATGGATGAAGATGGCTTCGTGGACGAATCTTTTAACACACATTTTCTCAAACTGACAAAAAGTGAACAGGAAAAAAATATTAAGATTGCCAAGGCTATACCTTTTGCAAAGCCGGAAGATGAACTTGTGAATATAGATATGAAAACGCAGATGAGAAGTAAAGACAGCCTTTGGCAGCTTCTTATGGCACTCCGTGAGTGCGAACTTAAAAACGATGCCCTGCTCTATAACCTGTATGAATATATCGGTGAGCGTTATGATCCGGGCTATCCTTATGGGATTTATGTATTTTACGGAAATTATGATGTACCTGTAAAAGGTGCTGATAATGAAAGCCAGTGGGAATCAGAGGAGGTGTACAGATTCATGATCTGTGCGATAAGTCCTCTGCACGATGATTATGAAATGGGTACACCTCAGGCTGGTTTTCTGTTCCCGGCATTTGCAAACCGCAGTACTGATGTTACATCCATCAATGTATTTAATGATCCGGGATTATTCTAATTGATCTGTTGGTTCATCTCATCAACCACTGCATCAATCCCGGCTTCATGCAATTTATTATTAAAAACTTCATAGTATTCTTTCCAGTCAGCGCAATCCTCTGCTTTATTATTATTAAAATCAAGCAGGGAATCCAGATTATTCACATAGCTTATAATTTCTGATACCGCCTTATACTGGCTTTCTACGGCGGAACTGTTGAATGCAAAGTCATCCGCCTGCATTTTTTCACGCAGCTCATCTATATCAGATCTTGTTGTTTTGATTTCCGTATCCACATATGGCTCCATAATCATGCATATTGAAAGATTTCCAAGCGGAATTCTGTACAGATCCAATTCACTCCATTTTTTGTCTGTCTGATATGTGTTTCCATCAGATGTGTAGTCTGTATCTTTTATGCCATATAATAATAACTCAGACATTTCCTTTGTAGTGTCTACCTGATTTAAAAACTCAAGAGCCTGGTCTATATGGTCTGATTCTGACGGTATCACACTGCTTTGTATCAGAACGTCTCCGGCTGCATCATCATATGGTATCCTCACAAGTTCCCGTCCGGTAGGACTGCTCCAAAGATCAAGTGAATCTGTCCTCATAAGTGGAGTTGCATCCCATGCGGCTTTCATGAAATAATCATCCCTGTTTTCCGTATCATCTACAAGCTTTGCGTACCCTTTTTCGCTGAAGGTATTAAGCGTCCCTACCAATTCGTATGTACGGCTGTCATCGAATATATTTTTGATATTTTTCTCATCATCTCCAGCCCAATAACCGGTATATGTATTTTTATCATACATGATCACAGGTGTGTTGGATTCCAATATTCCCCAGCCATAAATAAATGGTGTAAGTTCAGGCTTTTCTGCCTTTACTTTTTCGAAAACAGGTTCAAGTTCCGAAAGAGGTTTTTTCAGGTCTTCTACCGTAAGTCCAAGATCTATCATAGTTTCCCGGTCTACCAGCCACCCCTGGCAGGTTTCAACAACAGATCCGATGCCATACCAGTGTCCATCTTCTTCCGTAAGTGTCCAGTATGTATCATCCATGGCTGCTTTTAGCTGCTTGCCTTTTCCCGCAGACAGATAATCTGTCATGTCATACAGCATTTCCTTTGGAAGATTATTCGTAACTCTTCCGTAAACCGAACACAATATATCGGGATTTATACCATTTTTCTGAATATATTGGATAAAATCAGCCATCGTATCATTGAGCGTATATTCCCATGGGATTTTTATCATTATAATGTCAAAATCATTTCCTGATTCTTTGATCGATTCAGATAATTTTTTAACCGCCTTATTGTCATATGTCTTATCTGTAAGTATCAGAAGCGTATCATCCTGTATCTGTAGTGTCTTCACATCCTCAACCCATGTCCTTTGATTTATTTCCCCAAAGTCATAATAATACTGTATTGTACGTTCTTCGCTTTCTTCACTTACCTGTGCATTATCATTCCCGCTGTCTTTTGTAGATTGTGTATTTTTTTCTGTTTCACTGGATTTCCCATTACAACCTGCCATTAATCCCAGTGCCATAATTACCACAAGTCCCGATGCCATTAATCTTTTCCGCATAAAAAATCCCCCTTTCATGCTGTACTTTAAATACCATTCTCTTTGTATCTATAGTGTAACATGAAAAGGGTGTTTTAATGATTAAGGAAAGATTAAGGGTTTGTTATGACATCTGTAAAATTGTCACTTTTCATCTCTTAATTTTTCTATTAAGCTGTATACGTCAGGACGTCTTTCTTTAAGATGTTTATCAAGCAGATGCCGCCTCTCTGCAAATTTTTCTGCAAGTTCCGGATGTTCTTTTGCTATGCGCTCATGTACATCTCGTCTGTGCGCTTCAATGTGTGCAGCAAGTGTCTTCTCATCCTTGCCAGAGATATTGACGATCTCCTTGAGATGTTCCTCCAGATGCTCAAGCCACTCATCCTGATCGAATTCATCCATGTGCGCCCAGCGTCCATGCATGATTTTTTCGACATCCTTTGTCTTTTTAAGCTGTTCTATCTGCAGCTTTATCTGCTTTTCTATCTGTTCCTCACTCTCTGAACCGAATGCCCAGACAAATTCCTGAACTCTGTTGTCTGCACGTTTTCTTGATGCACTGCGGGCAGCATTGTCCACGCCTCCCTCTAGCGGATAAGGTCTGTTTATTCCCATATCCTTAAGCGCAATATGTATGGTTCTTCTGACACAGCCATCCTCTATGAGATAGCCCAGTCCAAGTTTTCGAAGCTGGTCGTTAAGCCCGGCAATGTGCTCTGTCATATAAAATTTTATGCCTTTTTCCTTTAATGATTTATGAAGTATCGCAATGCTGTCTGCTGCAGTGATGTCTATGCTGCCGATCGCACCGGCATCTATTATTACGGCCTTTGTATCAGATTTTATACTATCTTCTATGTCCCGCACCAGCACCTGTGAGTTGGCAAAAAACAAGCTGCTGCTGAATCTGTAAATGATCACACCATCAACCGCATGTATATTTGTACTCTCTGCCATATCCCTGAAGTGGCTGTGTCCCGGCTGCACTCCCAGAAAACATCTGGCCGGTTTTGAGGTTCTTATTATCATTTCTGCGAACGAGAGGATAATTCCTATGAGGACTCCATTTATCGTACCAAGGATCAGTACTCCCAAAAACGCTCCGGCAAATATGAAGAATTCTGTGCGGCTGACCTTCCACAGCCTCTTTGCCAGATGAAATTCTGTCGCTCCCATAAGAGCAGATATGACTATTGCCGTAAGCACAGGTATCGGCAGATAGCCTATGAATCCTGTACAAAACAGCAATACAACTATCATCGATAATCCGGCAACAATCCCTGTAAGCTGTGTTTTGCCGTCATACTGCTCACTCATTGCAGTTCGTGATACAGATCCATTTATCGGACAACAGCCGGTAAATGCGGCCGCCATATTTCCTATGGCAAACGCCAGTATTTCCTGATTATCGTCTATACGATATCCATTTTTCTGTGCAAAATTATTTTCTGCCAGAAGTGTCTCCGCCATTATGACTACCGCAACAGACAGGCTTATGACGATTATCTCAGTCACTTTCACTGCCGAAAAATCCGGTATACACCAATCCGGCATTCCCGGTTCAACCGTAGAAAGTGTTGGCACATTCCATTCCTTTACCGGTCCAAAATATGTAAAAAGCGCTCCTGCTGCCATGAGTACAACTGCCATCGGAAACTTCGGCATGATCTTTTTGCTTATCAGAAGTATCGCAAGTGCGATAGCTCCCATAAGCAGTGCTGCTGTATTTATCTGTTTTAAAGTTTCCCATATGTGTTCCGCAAGCTCAAAAAGTTCACCTGTTCCAGCAGTTCCGCCCATAAGCTTTGGCACCTGCATGAGTATTATCGTTGTACATATTCCTGTGATAAAACCACCCATAACAGGTGCGGATATATAGTTTACAAGTTTTCCGGCTTTCATAAAGTAAAATGCCAGAAGCCACAGTGCAACGAAAAATGTAAATACAGGAACAACTGTAACAGCCTCGCTGCTGCCACTCTCTATCCCCATGCTAAGCACTGCCGCACCGACCAGCGCCGCCGGAGCCGCATCTACTCCAAATATGAACTGCGGTGATGTCGAAAGCAATGCAAACAGTATTATCGGAAAAACCGATCCATACAGTCCGTAAACTGCCGGAAGCCCTGCTATCTGTGCATATCCCATTGATATAGGGATTGAAACCGCCATGATTATGATTCCCGCAAGCAGATCCTTGGAGAGATTTTTGAAGTTGTAGTTTTTTAGTGTAGGTGCAATATTTGGTTTCATTAATTTTCTCCTGTTGCGTCCTGATATTCCTTACTGCTGACACCGCCCCATGTGGTCTTATCAGCTGATATAACCTGACCTGTACCCTTTTTTACGGCATAAAAGCCTAGTATCTTCGCATCTGCGCCCACCTGTTCCTGCTGATATACGAACAGATCACACTTGCCATTCTCTGAAACTCTGTCATAAACAAGATGCTTTTCACAGGTAACACCATTTGAATCATCGGTTTCAAAAATCGCATAGAAGCTGCCCTTTGCGGTAAAACCATAACTTACTTTATCAGGATCACCATCGGTTATTTCACCTGTGTCCATCATATATTTGTAGACCGCCAGACTTTCTGCAAACACTGCTGATTCTGTATCTGTGGTTTTCGATTCATCGGAAGAGCTGCCTTGTTCCTGTGAAAAATCCTCTGTCTGAGTATCATTTTCAACACTGTTGCCCTGATCCGAATTTTCCGAGTTGTTCGTGCCTTTCTGATTTTCATTATCCGAGTCATTTATGTCTTTCTGATTTTCATCATCTGAACTATTTGCGCCATTCTGACTTTCATCAGTACCGTTTAACTCACTTTCAAGACCATATTCTATATACTCTTTTGTGGTCAGATTTTTTCTCAAAAACGGGCCAACCTTTAGATTGTAATAATCTTCCGAAACATAGCCGTTTCCAGAACTCATGTATATCAGACCACCCGGATACTCTGCAAGTTCCTCATCCATACCTATAAAAGCCATTATCTGATAGATAACAAGTGCTGCCATCAGACAAAACCACATCACCACCAGGCAACTGTTTTGAAATATTTTCACTCCATTAGACTTTGTTGAAATATTGTCTTTAAACAATATAAGTTTGATAATCCATAATAGCGACAATATTATGCATCCCGCAGATGTGAGCATGATCGATGACATCTGATACCAGCTTCTATAATGATATCCCTCAGGCAAAAGCCCGATTATCCCGTAAAAGAATCCTGCATACAATACTAATACCGCCGTGATAATAAGCAAAACCGGCCACTTGCGTCTAATTTGATTATGATTGTAAATAGTCTGTTGCAGATCCATTTTTCCACATCTAGGAGAAAACAGAAATGCTATTTCATCATTCGTCATCTGTTTAGACTTCGGGGGAATAGCATAGCAGTTATTTAATACTTCCTCCCAGCCATGTTTATCACTTAAGTACAAAGCTGCCGCTTTATAAAAATAAAACTCTCTCAAATACTGTAGTTTCAGACAGTCAGTGCGAACCATTTCCAAAGCCTGTATAGCCAGATCATAGTGTCCCATAAGGATCTGCTGTTTTGCCATCTGGATCAGTGTAACAGCCTGAAGCTGCTTATTATCTTTATATCGGGTTCTGTACAAAGCCAGATTGTAATCGTGCTTATCCTGAAGATTCCATTTTTCTGTCTTTTTTGCCGATATGATTATGCTCGCATACATGAGCATAATCAGAAATACCAGATAAGATACCAGAAGTAACATGCATGATTCCAGCATTCCCATTGTATAATCCTCACGCTGTCCAGTTCCGATAATAAAGCATACGCCTAAAATGCCGCCTATCATAACTAGAACTCTGTAAATCTGTACTATCGTTTTCTGCCATAAGCCCTTTTGATAACCGGTTGTAAATGGTGCGTTTGGATTTGAAATATCATAGTAATTCATAGAAGCCGCCTTTCATACTAATTCTTTATCAGTATTTTATATTGTTATACTCTTCTTAATCCCTCACTTTTTTGCCAATTAAATAAAGTATAACACGGTTTTTTCTATAAAACAGCCTAAAATACAAATATACTCTTCTTAATCTCATAAAAAATCATAGATTAAAAAGAGTATACATTATTCCATCTTATCAGTTATGTGCAATTTTCTTCTTTGTACGCAACTCCCATATTAAGTACGTCACTATAAGGAGTACACCTGTTGAAAGCCACGCAGCCGGATCTGCATAACACACACCAGTATAGCCAAAAGGCTTTGCAAGTATTGCTATGGCGATCACTCTCGCAGCAAGCTCCATCACTCCGCTGAGCATCGGAACAAGTCCGCGGTTTAACCCCTGTAATCCATTTCTATAGGCAAAAATCCAGGCCAGTGGCAGCATAAATATACTTGCGATACGAAGATATCTCATTGCATAGTCCATATCCGCCGCTGTAGGCGATGTGATGAACCAGCCTATCATGTGTGATCCCACAAAGCAGTTTATGGCGGCTGCTAAAACAGCACAACCTATGCAGATCCAGAAGCATGATCTCATTCCCTTGAAAATACGATCATATTTTCCCGCTCCCAGATTCTGTCCACAATATGTTGCAGCAGCCGCTCCAAGTGTTGGCATAGTCTGCGTTGCAATATTATTGACCTTTGATGCCGCTGTAAATGCCGCAACCACTTGTGATCCAAATACATTGACAGCAGCCTGGAAAATCATAGTTCCAATAGCTGTGATAGAATAGTTGAGTGCCATCTGGATACCGATTGCCAGCATATGCCATATCCCATTCCAATCCATATAATAGTCATCACGATGCGTACGCAGTATATCGTATTTTCTAAACATTACTATAAATGACAGGATCGCCGCAAGTCCCTGTGAAATTACCGTCGCATACGCAGCTCCAGCCGTTCCGGCTTTCACAACGACTATGAAAAACACATCAAGTATTATATTGAGCACCGATGAAAATATGAGAAAATACAGCGGTGTCTTACTGTCACCTATGCTTCGCAAAAGTCCTGATGCCACATTGTATGACATAGTGCAGAAAATCCCCATAAAAATAGCCTTTATATATGCATCCGCCATATTCAGAATATTCTCCGGTGTGTTCATCCATATAAGAAACTGCTTTGATGCGAGCACTGTCGGTATCGTAAGCACTGCCGAAACTATCACCGTCAATATGATAGCAAGCGCAACATAATGCTTGAGCAGTTTTTCGTTTTTCGCCCCAAATGCATGGCTTACCATGACTCCGAAGCCCTGTGCGATCCCGTTCGCAAATCCCAGTACCAGAAACATAAGACAGCCTGTTGATCCAACCGCAGCAAGTGCGTCCGATCCAAGATACTGGCCTACTATGATCGTATCAACCATGTTGTAAAACTGCTGGAACAAATTTCCCATCAAAACAGGGATTGAAAACATCAGAATGATCTTCATTGGATTACCTTTGGTCATATCCGTTTTCATGTGTAAATCTCCTTCTCCAAATCGTAATAAAGTTCCCCACGATTTATTATTTTATGTAATTGTTTATATATTTTTACATAAAATAAAGTGTGTGAACCAAGCAATTTTTTAAACCTCGTCCACACATTATATACACATATATTTTAGTATTCAAGTACTATTTTACAATTTTATAACTTAATTTTTCTCGTTCTGTATCTTATCACATTCTTATCAACCTATTTAATATCTTTCAAGGCTTCCAGATATCCCAATAATCTTTCCTTCTGCTTTGTCTGCAGATTTCTGAAAGTTTCAAGCACTATGCCCTCATCATTATTCAGTGCTGCCAGATAGTCCGATCCTTCATCAGCGGTCATATCTCTTTCTGAGAGCAATTCATATGGTGTCACATGTAGCACCTCGCATATTTTCAGTATCTTATCCGCTGATGGATTAGTCTTTTTCCTTTTCCAGTCACTGATCGTGCTTTGAGAGATTCCTGTCTGTGCCGCAAAATCCTTCTGTGACATTCCATTTTTATCTAATAGGTAAAATATCTTTTCACTTATTATCAATATGTTCTCTCCCCTCTCGACTTATTTATACAATAACTATTTGCCTATTATCTCATTATACAAAGCTGTTTTATCTGAACAATTTTCGGTAGCATCTGTCCAGCTTACTATCCTATTAGTATCATCTGTGCTATCAATTACAGATTTTATAAGCTCCATATCATACTCTGCCGGATCATCGAAAAAAGCTTTTAGAATCGTCATTGACATTCTTTTTATTTTCTGCTGCTCTTCTTTTGCCTTTTGCTGTTCCTCTTTTGCCTTCTGCCGTTCCTTCTCCCCGAGCTTACGCCATTCCTCTGCTTCTTTACGCAACTGTTGTATATCGATTTTTTCCATATTCTCAAATAGATAACCCAATTTGTGTTCCCTCACTTTCTGAACCGCATCATCAGTTTCCTCTGCCGAAATATGAATCTTAGTACAAAGTGATCTGACCACTGCTGCTATAATATCTATAACCTGCTCAGAAGAATTATGGATTATAGAATCAATCTTATCCTTCTCTATGTCCCTGAAATTTGTAATGTCATCAGCCGTCTGAAACTTATTTATCAGCATCAGTAATGACATCTCATCTTCCCGAGCCAGCAGTTCTTCATCTGAGAAATCATGATTTCTGACGACAATATACTTGAAATCTGGTATATATGGACGAAGAATATCAGAAAACATGATCCTGTCCCTAAGATACATATCTGCTGTCCATTCTTTCTTACCCTCATAATAAACGACCGGAATGATCGGGGGATACTTGAACGACTTATTTTTACTTATTTTACCACGTTCTGATAAAAATGTCTTCTCATATTCTGCCCATATGCATGCCATATATTTAAGAAGCTGCATGGCTACATTGTAATCAACATCACTTTTATGATCTCCTTTTCTTTTTGTATTATACGTATCGTATATACGTTATACTATTTGAAATAAATATAATTGTCAATACTTTTATAGCAATAAATCATCAAAAATTTAAAAATTGCTTTTGTCTGTATTGTCAATTTTACGCAAAAAAAGATTGCGCAATTTTACTTATTGCGCAATCCATATTTTTCACTCTCTGTTTTTCAATCAGGTTTTTCGGATATATTCCATTTTCACTGTTACTTTTGTATATGTTCAGCCTCTACCTGTTCTTTAATCCTTATCCGATAATTTACATATCTCTTGATCAGATAATATACAACCGCCCACAGCGGCACTCCTATAAAAAGTCCGACTATTCCAAACAATCCATTTCCAAGGAAGATCGCAAATACCACCCAGAATGGAGAGAGCCCGGTTGACTGTCCTAAAATCTTTGGTCCGATTATGTTTCCGTCTACCTGCTGTAAAATTGCTATAAAAATAATAAACACAATTCCCTTTGACGGACTGTCCAATAATATAAGAACCGCACTCGGTATAGCTCCGATATATGGTCCAAAGAACGGAATCAGATTAGTGACTCCAACGATCACACTAACAAGAGCAACATAAGGCATTCTGAGTATCAGGCAGCATACAAAACAAATAACACCGATTATAAAGGAATCTATTATCTTTCCGCTGATAAACCCTCCGAATATCTTATCACTTTCCTTTACTACACTTACGATCACATTTGTCTGACGTTCATTGAAAAAAGCATTTATAACTTTTTTAATCTGCCTGCGGAATGTTTCCTTGCTTAAAAGCACATATATAGCAACAATAAAAGCTACAAGGCAATTTACTGCTGTTCCAAATATCCCCATTATCCCGTCTATAACAACAGAAACCTGTCCCAGCATATCTGACTTGATCCAGTTTGTGATGTAATTCATGAAATTATCATAAAATCCGTTTATTGCATTTCTGACTTTCTCATTATTTTTTGCAAGCTCCATAAGCTTTCCCACCAGATCCTGGATCTGTTCAGGAAATGAATAAACCAGATTGCTTATATTGGTATATATTTGCGGAACGACCATCATTATAAGAAGAGCAATTACTGCTAATACTATTATCACACTTATGAAAATAGACAATCCCCTCATGGAAACTTTCTTCTTTGTCTTTTTTTCTATAAATTTTCCGAGACTCCTGTCCAGATGTCTTTCATAAAACTCAACCACAGGATTAAGCAGATATGCTATAACAATTCCCATTATTATAGGCATAAGTATATTGCAGACACGAAGTATCTGGTCAAGTATAGAATCAAATCTGAATAGCAAAAATACAAGAAGTATAGCTCCTGCCATGGCCATAAATAATGACAGTCCCTTTGACCATGCCAATTTCAATGTTTTTTTTAGTTTGTCCTGCTGCATCTGACAGACCTCCCGGATTATTATTAATCAGAAATCATTCCCATCTGTTTAGTCAGACAATACTACTTAGTGTTCCGGGCGGGTGCCAATATTTATAACACTCTCCCCACTGATCAGTTCAAATGGGATTATTTCATGTGTCACCGGTTTGTTAAGGTCTATCATATTAAAAAGCATCTCAACACTTCTGGCTGCCATATCCTTATGCGGCTGTCTGATAGACACGATTTTTGGATTGTAGTACTGTGAAAGCACAGATCCATCAAAACCGGTTATAGATATATCATCCGGTACTTTTAAGCCTTTGTCAAGTATTGCTCTTATCGCACCTATAGCCATCACATCTGAAATTGCATAAACAGCTGTAATTTCTATATCCTTCTCCAAAAGGCGTTCCATCGCCCTGTATGCACTATCATATGAGAATCTGGCTCTCTCATAATATCTTTCATCGGGAACTATTCCGTTTTTTTTGAGGCTGTTAATATATCCGTTATGACGTAAAATAGCTGTCTGGGATAATTCCAGATTGGCTCCTATCTCGGCAATCTTCGTGTGTCCGTTTTGAATGAGATAATCCACAACAGTCTCTCCCGCCTTCTCATCATCAATAGACAAAGACGAAAGCTTATCTACATTCCAGCCCTTTGCACAAGTTGTAACAATAACGCAAGGCACTGATACCTCAGAAAATTCTTCGGTAAAATCGTCACGGCTTCCTCCAAGAAAAATAACACCAAGCGGCTTTCTCTCTCTGCATATCCTTATCGTCTCATTTCCGATATTATCATCCTCATCCAGATATGTGATATTTAAAGAATAATCTGATCTGTCAACAACACACTGGATTTCCTCGATTATATTCGCAAAGAGCATATTTGATGTACCTTTGACAAGTACATATATATTTCTTGAGCTTGTCTGCTTCAGCCTCTTGGCGTTTGTATTTGGCACAAAATTATGTGCTTTTACAATTTCCATTATTTTATTTTTCGCTTCAGGACTTACATCCTGTCTATTATTTAAAACTCGGGATACCGTTGTTACAGAGTATCCCGATTCTTTTGCTATATCTACAATTGTCACTGTTTTTCCCCATATAAATGTTTTCATAAATTATATCAATAAGTATTCTCACAGATATAATTTGTTATGCCAATTATATCATACCTTCTGAATTCCACCAACCTGTCAATTGTATTTTAGATAAGTTTCGTTGGTCCTTGTATACCTAGCCCTTTACCGCTCCCGCTAACACACCTTCTATGATATATTTCTGACAGAAAATGTAAAAGATCACAATTGGTAAGATTGCAAGTACAAGCATTGCCATCATTGCTCCCCAGTCAATCATTCCATGGCTCTGCTTCAGATACTGAATGGCAATCGGTATGGTTTTATACCTGTTTATATTAAGAACAAGTGAAGGAAGAAGATAATCATTCCATACCCACATTGCCTCAAGTATTGCTACAGTCACTGCTGTTGGACGAAGTATAGGAAATACTACACGGAAGTATGTCTGTAAAGGTGTACATCCATCTATCATAGCAGCCTCTTCGATCTCAAGTGAAATACTCTTTACAAATCCGGTAAACATAAATACCGCAAGCCCTGCACCAAATCCAAGGTAAACGATTATTATACCGAGCGGATTTGAAAGATGAAGCATATTTGCAAATTTTGAAAGAGTAAACATTACCATCTGGAATGGTACGATCATTGAAAAGAGACAAAGTGTATACATTATTTTTGTGCCCTTTGTCTTAACTCTTACTATATACCATGCGCACATTGAGCAGCAAAGTATTATAAGAAGTACAGATCCAACCGTTATAAAAAGTGAATTTCCAAAACAATCCCAGAAATTTGTCTGGCGAAGTCCATTTGTGTAATTCTGCAAACCACAGAAGATCTGCTTCATTCCTGCCGTAAATGCATCCCAGCCATCAGATAGTTTTGCTGAGCTGATTCCAAACGGATATCTGAATATAAAAGCTTTTCTCTTAAACGAGTTTAAAATAACTATTAAAATAGGAAGTATCCAAACTACTGATAAAACTCCAAATATTATTGAAAGTACCCAGCCATGCTTAGCCTGACGTACTGTACTGACCTGTTGTTCTTTATTTTTAGCCATTAACCCTGTACCTCCTTGCTTGTCGTAATCTTATTCTGTACAAGAGCGATAAGTGCTACAAGTATAAAGAAAATTACGGCCTTTGCCTGACCTACACCCTGCCAGCCTGTTGTTCCATACATAGTGTCGTAAATATTTAATGCGAGAAGCTGTGACAGTTTTCCCGGATTTCCACCTGTAAGAGCGAGGTTCTGGTCAAAAAGCTTAAATCCATTTGTAAGTGTAAGGAATGTACATATTGTAATTGTAGGCATCAGCATAGGAAGTGTCACATGACGGATAAGCTGCCATGAGCTTGCTCCATCTATCTTTGCTGCCTCTATAAGTTCTCCCGGGATATTCTGGATTCCAGCAATATAGATTATCATCATATATCCTATCTGCTGCCAGCACACAACAATTATGAGCCCCCAGAAAGCTGACCACTCTGAACTTATTATTGTCTTTGAGTAATTCTGTAATATTGCGTTAAAGATCATTAACCATACATAAGAAAGTACAATTCCGCCTATAAGGTTTGGCAGGAAAAATACTGTACGGAAAATATTAGTTCCTCTGATTCCTTTTGTAAGCGCCATTGCGATTCCGAAAGATACCAGGTTTATGATAAGTACAGAAACTAGTGTAAATAACGCTGTATACCATATAGAATGTATAAATGATATGTCTACACTGCCGTTTACAACAAAAATCCTCGAATAGTTTTTAAAACCGACCCATTTCCAGTTAGATACTGTAGTGAATTTACAAAATGATAAAAATATTCCATATAAAAATGGTACGATAAATCCAATAGTAAATGCTAACATAGTTGGAAGTGCAAAAATACAGAAATATTTTTTAGTTGCTTTTTCCATGATAATCCCTTTCCTTGTTGTGCATCTGTCTTGTGGTACCGGGAACTCCCGGCACCAATTTCCCGACAGACATTACTTTATAATTACTTTTTATTCCTCATTTGAAAGGTTCCAGTAATATGCCCACTGATCAACAAATGCTTTCTCTACGTCATCCCATGATCCATCACGCTCTGTGTACTCTGTAAGAGGAGCAACCACATCGGCTCTCCAGCTGTCAACTGAAGGTGTCGCATTAAATGACCATGCTACAGATGTTTTTCCATCTTCTACATATTTAGCAGCCATTGCTGCAAAACCATTCTTAGAAGCGAAATCCCCTGTAAATGTATCAAATGGAGCAGATAATCCCATTGTCTCTGTTATAGCTTTACGTCCATCATCACTTGTAATAACCCACTCTAAGAAATCAAGTGTAGCATCGATATTTTTCTGATCCGCTTTTGCATTTACTGCCCAATGATTCTCTGTACCAACTGCAAGTCCTTCGTTTGCATCGTCAACACCAAAGTAAATAGGCATCATAGAAAGATCTTCCTGTTTAACTGTGTATCCTTTCTCGTTATCAGGAGCAAATGCTGCATATTCCCAATCACCATTCTGATAGAATACTGCTTCTTCCATTCCAAGCTCTGCTTCTGCATCAAAGCTTCCTGAATCAAGTGTAGATTTGTCTGCTGCTGAAGTATTTGTGTACATATCCCAGACTCTCTTGTAGTTGTCAAGATATGTTCCCTTGATTTCTCCCTGGCCTGCTGTGAGATCACATCCTGCATCCTTGAACTCATAGTAAAGCTCGATACCTGCGAGATGTCCTGAGAATCTCCAGTTTGATCCATCATCAAGTCCTGCCGAAGCGAATGCTTCTGTAATATGTGTACCACATGCCTCATTGATCTTGTCAACATTTGAATTGATATCTGTTGCAACCTTCTCCAATGTATCAAGATCTTTTATATCATCTACAGACTTTATAACTGCATCCGGATAGTTTTTACAATAGTTTTCAAGAATAGCTTTGTTGTAAATAATTCCGTAGCACTCGTAGCAGTTAGCTACTGCAGCAACTTTTCCATCATATTCAAGTGAAAGTGATTTGTCTGACTGATGTTTATAAATCTCACTGTCCTTTAAGTCATATATGTAATCTGCATACTCTGCGCAATCAGATGTGCTTCCGATATTGAAGATTGTAGGCGCTTCTTTCTTTGCAAGCTCTGACTGGAGCTGTGTCTTATACTGTCCGTCAGCTGCTGTTACAACAGTTACATCTACACCCTTCTCGTCTGAATACTCTTTGGCAAGATCCTGCCATGCCTGATCTGTCTCCGGCTTGAAATTCAGCATGTAAACAGAACCACTATCTGATGAATTTTTACTTCCTCCATCTGAACCACATCCGGCAAACATAGAAGCTACCATTGTTGTAGCGAGTAACATTGTTACTAATTTCTTTTTCATTTTTAACCCTCCTGAAAAAATATGTTTTTGCAAGCTCCCGAAAACTTTTTCGGTATTGTTTGCGGTAACGTTTTCACGAGTAAAAGTATACAGCTTTTTCGTGATGTTTCGCAATACTTTTTTGTTTTTTCTACATATATTCCAGTTTATAATGTGATTTTTTATGCGATTTGCATAATGAAATTATTTTTCGTTCAAAAGAAAAGCAGTAAGAAATTACTATTTTAAAAAAAAAGTGCTCAAAAATAATTAAGTGCTTTTGTGCTATTTTTTTATATACTTTTGGGCATAAAAAAAGCCGAATGACCCCGGCAGCACAACTGGCTACCTTCGTTTACCATCCGGCTCTTAGCATCTTCCTGTCAAAAAATGAAGAAATGTGACAGGTTCTTTTCCTCGTTTCTGTGTTTCCCTGACATACTTTTGGTAACTGGCTACAACCTGTCCAAAAGACATCTCTGGATTAATCGTATACATACAATCACCTCCTGATATTATAAACGCAATGTTTATTTGAAGATATCCACATATCTTCTTCATTGCGACTATAATATACACCCTGCTTTGGCAATTGTCAACAATTTAAATGTAAAGTTTTTGTGCATTTTGTATAAATCAAAGTACAAACTTCGTTAATAAATAATTAACGCAAATATAAAATGAATTATTTTACGGCTTTTTATTAAGAGTACCAGCTATAAGTTCAAGCTTCTGGCTGCGTGACAGCTGTTTGATCCTGGCCTCCCGGCTCATAGCCTCCTGTTTTGTCAGAAACTTTTCATAATATACCAGTTCTACCGGACGACGGGTTTTTGTATATTTTGCTCCCCTGCCTGAATTATGTGCCTTTAACCTTTTGTCCAGATCATTTGTCCATCCTGTGTACAGGCTTCCATCTGAGCATTTTACTATATATGTAAAATTTTCCTGTGACATTTATTTTGCCTCTACTGATACTTCTGATAAATTGCCGACACAGTAGCCATTCCTGCTGCGCTTTTTCATTCTGTAAAGCATTTCATCCGCTATATGCAGAAAATCCCAGACTTTATTATTTTTTTCCGGTACATCACAGCATACGCCCTGCGAGATGGTCACGATCGGTAATGCTTTTGAGTATTTATGCGGTATATTAAGGTTCATGACCTTTTCCTTCAGCTCTTTTGCATACAGCTCTAAGTTTTCCATAGATACATTTTCATAAATGATCACGAACTCATCACCGCCATATCTTGCACAGAATCCACCATATTTTTCTGTGATATCAGATATGCACTCTGCCACACTGATAAGGCACTGGTCACCTGCCTGATGTCCGTAATTATCGTTGTACTCTTTGAAATAATCCACATCAAGTATTTCTATCGCAAACCGCTGCTTCTGTTCATATGCACGATTAAATATCCTGTCTGCGTATATATTGAGTTTACCTCGATTAGCAAGTCCTGTAAGAGAATCTGTCTCTGATTTTTCTGCAAGTATGAGATTTTCCATTTCGACAGCCTTTCTCTCACGATTTGCCCTTTCAAGACGATTTCTTAAGTTAAGTACATTATTCATCATCTCTTTAGATTCTTTTTCCATCTTTACCGAGATTTCGTAATAGAGCCCTGCCGCCTGCAGATATTCGGCATTTTTATTATGTTTTTTATAAAATCGTATCTTCAAAGAAATCGCTTTTAGCTGCATATTTGTAATATTAAAATTACGAATCATCGGATCCAATGTATCCAATATATGCCAGAATTCACTTTCTTTATCACATTCCAGAAGCATTTTGGCATATAAAAAATAATCATCCACCATATCCATGAATGCTATATTTTCAGATACTTCACCATCTATCCTTGCTATACATTCATTGCGTTTTTTGCATTGTCCGCTTTTGTGATAAAAAAGTGCCTTGCTTATTAACACCCCAATCTTGTCCAGATGATCGCCTTTATCCCAATGCTCATTCATTATCCTGTCAAATATTTCTTCTACACCATCGTATTTTCCCTGCATCACATAACATGTGATCACATTCTCATATATGCACATTATGGTTGAATTATACATCGGCTGATCTTTTTGGTTTCTCCAGAAGGATAACGATTTTTCCAGATAAATAAGTGCTTCAGCATATCTTCCTGCCTGTATATTCAGACAGCCACAGTTAATATTTATTATTGACTCATCCATGGCCAGATTATATTTATTACAATACACCAGACCATTAAGGAAATAATCGTATGCAACCGGTAAATTGCCTCTGTTTACTGCTATGATCCCTATGACATTATAACATCTTGCTATGTATTCCCACTGCTTTGACAGCTCAAGATATTCCAGTGCCTTATATGTCGTGTCAAAAAACTTATCCCCATCATTTAAACAGTAATATGTACCTGATAGATGATAATATGCATATCCAAGTATTTTTACATCGTTATTGTGCATTCCGTACTCTATCAGTTTATTGCAATATTTCAAGGTGAGCTCAGCATCTTTCCTATAACTGTCAAGAACACCCTGAAGCCATTGTTGTATTATCTCATTGTATTCTTTAAATTCGATCACTCAGCCCACCTCTGCTTTTATATTTTTCCGAAATATATCATTGGATCCATAGCTGTTCCATCCTGCTCCAATGCAAAATATATATTTGGTCCCTCGACCAGATAATACTTAGTCGGTTCATCTACATATCCTATTATAACGCCTGCGTCAATTATATCTCCCTGACTGTAGTTTAGATCCTTAAGCTGGCCATATATCGCTGTAACTCCATCCCCAAGATCCTGAACTATCGTGCATCCTGTTTCCTCACTGTCATAGATATCTATGATCTTTCCCCGAGCCACAGCACAAACCTCCTGATCCTGCTGTGCCCGTATCACCATTCCACGATTATACTGATACTGGTCAAGTGTCGGAAAATATATAGTTTTTTCCATTGAAAATGGAATCAGTACATCACCTTTTAACGGCCAGTTTTTTATGCTATCCTGGGCAAAATGTACTTCTTCCTGTTTTTCTGATGCAGGCTCTGTATTTTGGATAATCTCCTCTGTCTGGCTTTCTGTTTCCTTTTCCGTCAACTTCTGGACCTTCTTTGGTGTTTCCTTTTCTGTCGGCTCTACTATAGATGAAACCTGGGAAATCTCTGTTGGAACCTGCTCTTTGTTTACGATTTTTGTTGAATATACTGCCGCAAATCCTATGGCTCCGGCCACAAGACATGCCGCTGCTGCAATATGTTGTTTTTTCATAGGACATTACCTCCATCATCAGAATAGTCTCTGATAATATTGTTTCCGTCCTATATTTTTTTATTCAATTTATTTTTATTTGACAAGCTTTTTGCCTATTATATTGCTAAGGCAGGCGAATTGTTCAAGGCTTAATGCCTCTCCACGTATATTTACAGGCACTCCAAGCTCTTCTATGCTCTGCTGTATCTGCTCTTTTGTGAGATTGATCCCACCATAATTATTAAGGCCGTTGGCTAGTGTCTTTCTGCGCTGGTTGAATGAGGCTCTTATAACTTTAAACATCAGCTTTTCGTCTTCTACCTGTACAACCGGCTGCTGATGGCGCCTTAACGATATAACCGTACTTCCCACTTTTGGCTGTGGCATAAAACAGCTTGGCGGAACATTTACAACTATCTGAGGCTTAGAATAATACTGCACTGCAAGTGAAAGAGCACCATAATCTTTTGTTCCCGGTCCTGCCTGCATTCTGTCTGCGACTTCCTTCTGCACCATTACTGTAATGCTCTCTATCGGCACATGGCTTTCAAACAATCCCATTATAATAGGTGTTGTGATATAATACGGAAGATTCGCAACAACTTTTATTGGTCTGCCATTATTGTATTCTCTGGCAAGTTCATTTATGTCCACCTTTAATATATCATCATTTATTATTCTGACGTTATCATAAGCACTTAAAGTGTCTTTAAGTATCGGTATAAGGTTTGTGTCTATCTCAACAGCTATAACCTGACGTGCATTCTCGCATAAGTACTGTGTCATCGTTCCGATTCCAGGTCCGATCTCGAGCACCATGTCCTCATCCGTCACTTCTGCTGCATCTATTATATCCTCGAGAACACCTGTATTTATAAGAAAATTCTGACCGAATTTCTTTTGAAAATTAAAATTATATTTCTGCAATATTTCTATTGTATTTTTAGGATTTCCAAGTACTGCCATTTTATTCCTCTCCGAAATTTATCTGTCTTGTCCCTATTTTGTTATTGTTCACACCTGACAGTGTGAATAGCAAACCTATTTTACCATAATTATTTATTTTTGTGCAGATATAATAATATAAAAGTTTTTATATCATGAGCGTAAGCACATGATATAATGAGCGTAAGCGGATTATATCTATATGCAGACTAGAGCTTTAATATAAATCAAGGAGAAAAATATGATATTCGAAACACACGCACATTATGATGATGAAAAATTCAAAAATGATCAGGATGAAACCATAAAAAGAGTTCACGACAGCGGAGTTGATCCTATCATAAACGTCGGAGCCTCAATTGAGTCGACAAAAACAACTCTTGCCCTTGCGGACAAATATGACTTTATCTATGCCGCTGTCGGAGTCCATCCAAGCGATATTTCCGGACTGAACGAAGAAACCTTCGACTGGCTGAAAAAACAGACCATGCTAGAGAAAACTGTTGCTGTCGGTGAAATCGGTCTTGATTATTACTGGGACAAAGAACCTGATATCCAGGAAGCACAGCGTTATTGGTTTAAACGTCAGCTTTCCCTTGCAAAAGAATCCTCTCTTCCGGTCATCATCCATTCCCGGGATGCGGCTGATGATACAATGCAGATAATGAAAGAAGCTTGTGCACAAGGCATTGAAGGTGTTATCCACTGCTATTCCTACTCAAAAGAAATGGCACTTGAATTTATAAAACTTGGATTTTATATCGGTATTGGCGGTGTCGTTACATTCAAGAATGCAAAAAAGCTTGTCGAAACTGTGGCAGAAATTCCACTTGACCGTATTCTTTTGGAAACAGATTGTCCATATATGGCACCTGAACCAAAGCGTGGAACGAGAAATGATTCCTCAAATATTCCATATATGATAGAAAAAATCGCATCTATAAAAGGTATAACTGCCAGCGAAGTAGAAGAGATAACCCGCAAAAACGCATTTAACCTGTTTAGAAAAATAAAAAGGTGGGAATAACCCACCTTTTATATATGTGTATATTATGTATATACCAAAAATTTTTAGTTTCCTGATGGCATAAACGGCCTTATTGCACCTGCAAGCTGTGAAACAGGCATGCTCTGAAGCCATATGCGTCCCGGGCCGGTAACTACTGTATTGAAAAGTCCTTCTCCTCCAAAAACTGCATTTTTAAATCCCGGTACAGTCTGGATATCGATCTGACAGCTGCTCGTCATTGCCGCAAGGTATCCAGTGTCTATTACAAGCTGCTGGCCTGCAGCAAGTTCATATTCCTTAATATATCCGTCAAACTCCAGAAACACAAGTCCATTTCCTGAAAGACGCTGCATAATAAAACCTTCTCCGCCAAATAAACCAGAGCCTAAGCGCTTCTGGAAGAAAATAGAAAGCTCTACACCCGCTGTAGAAGCGAGAAATGCTGATTTTTGTGCAACTATCTCCTGTCCCGGTCCAATCTGGAATGCCCGTATACATCCCGGAAAACTTGATGCAAATGCTATCATTCCCGGACCACCCATGGCAGTATAACGGTTCTGGAACATGCTTTCTCCCGAAAATGCCCTTCCGAACATTTTACCTATCCCACCATTTGACGTAGTTTCCATATTCATGTTTGGTGTCATCCATGACATCGCACCTTTTTCTGTTATCATTGTCTCATTTGCGTCAAGATTGCAAATCACGACCGGTAATGGTTCACCTTCAATTGTATAATTCATATTTCCTCCTTAAAATTTAGATTTTCACAACAATGTTATTTTACCACAATCTTACATATTATGTACATTGATTTTTACATTTTTGTAGTATAAAATCAGTTATATGGAGGTTATATGTTAAAAAAATTTGCAAAATACGTTTCTCAAAATATGCTCGGCATGGTTGGAATGTCTGTATACATTCTTGCTGATACATTTTTTATTTCCCAATCCGTCGGAGCAAATGGCATAACTGCTCTGAATCTTGTTCTCCCGATATACAATCTTATATTTGCCATAGGCGCCATGATCGGTGTCGGTTCTGCAATACGCTTCGTTATTGAGAGACATGGCAATAGCTCCGGCACAGAGGGATATTTTTTCCACGCTCTTGTCTGGGCATTTTTAATAAGCCTTATATTTATTTTTGTCGGCATATTCCTGCCGGATAAACTCATTGCGCTGCTTGGCGGTGATTCTTCAATAATAGCAGTAGGCAGAGATTATACACGGATTTTTATGATCTTTTCGCCATTTTTTATGTGGAATCATATCTGTATGGCATTTGTCAGAAATGATGGAAATCCATCTGTTGCAATGGCTGCAACTCTTTTCGGCAGTCTGTTCAATATTGTTTTCGATTATATATTAATGTTCCCGCTTGGGCTCGGTATGCAGGGCGCTGCACTTGCCACAGGCTGCTCCCCGATTATCGGGATCCTCATATGCTGTATACATTTTAAATCTTCAAAATGTACAATTACGCTTAAGCCTGTACGGCTTTCCGTAAAACGTCTCCTTCATTCATGCCACGTTGGGATTTCCTCATTCGTAGCTGAGCTTTCATCCGGAGTGATAACAATCGTATTCAATATGATCATTCTGAATATTGCAGGCAATACAGGTGTTGCCGCTTATGGCGTCATCGCAAATACATCACTGGTAGCAGTATCTCTTTTTAATGGAATTTCACAGGGCTCACAGCCTCTTATAAGTGACAGCTACGGAAAGGGTGATTTAAAAAATGTTATGTATCTGATAAAACTTACTGCAGCAACCTCACTTTTTATTTCTGTACTGCTTATTACCGCTGTATACCTTGGCGCCCCATCTATAACAGCTGTATTTAACAGCGAAAAAAATCCACTTCTGGCACAATATGCCATCAGTGGACTTCGCATTTATTTTACCGGTTTTTTATTTGCCGGGATAAATATTGTAGGTTCGTCAATATTAAGCTCTGTTGAATCTGCAAAATTTGCATTTATCGTATCAATCATGCGCGGATTCGCAGCCATAACATTTTTTGCCTTTTTATTATCTAAGATCTTTGGGCTTACCGGTATATGGTCAGCATTCCCGGCAGCTGAATTTCTTACAATGTTTGTGACTGTTTACGGACTTTTTAAGATCCATAGACCGGCTTAGAAATTTATGCCTAACATCAAAACGGCAATAAGTGCAATTACCGCCATTAATATGTAAAAGCAAAAGAATGACCTTGCATAATTTCTAACATTTTTATTTTTTGCTCCTCCGAATGAAAATACAAGTAATAAAATGATTCCTATACATAGAAGGGAAAATAAAATATCATATCCAAAATACTTCCACACTCCTTAATGTATACATTAATTTATATTACTACACTCAGCTGATGCTATTTTTTATTTTCCTTAAATCCATTTTTCCCTGATAAACCATATATATTTGTTTCTGTACTGAATAGGCATATTTTCTTTTAACAGTTGAATACACTTTGTTATTTCTGTCTATAACAATTATGGCTTTTATTTCTGTCCTACAGGGTTTTAATAACTACATTTCAAAGATTATATAACGATAACATATTGACATTCTTACTATCAAGATTTATACTCATATTGTTTGATTTTCAAACTATTTAATATTTATCTTATTCATTGGCACTAACTTTGTTGATGCCAATAAACATCTACAATAATTTATGGAGGTTTGAAATGGAACTAAAAACTAAAAATTTCTTTAACGAATTAAAAATAGGCGATAAGCTTGCCCGATTGCCTATAATCCAAGGCGGAATGGGTGTTGGCGTAAGCTTAAGCAGGCTGGCCGGTTCTGTTGCGAAAGAAGGTGGGGTAGGCATAATTTCTACTGCCCAGATCGGTTTTGACGAAGAGAATTTTGAAAAAGACCAGGCCGGCTGCAATATCCATGCTATAAAAAAACACATCACTCGTGCTAAGGAGATCGCATGCGGTAATGGACTTATAGGGGTAAATATAATGGTTGCCCTGAAACATTATAAAGAACATGTTAAAGCTGCCGTTGCTGCCGGCGCAGATGTAATCATAAGTGGTGCTGGGCTTCCTATGGATCTGCCAGCTCTTATAGGTGAACACTGCCGCACAAAAATTGCCCCAATCGTTTCTTCAAAACGTGCTGCAAACCTTATTCTCAAAATGTGGGCACACAAATATGACCGCACTGCGGATTTCATTGTTATTGAAGGTCCCAAAGCCGGTGGCCACCTTGGTTTTTCTGAGAATCAGCTGTCCGATATAAACCAGCTTGATTTTGATAATGAAATAACACAGATCATTGATTGCAAAAAAGAATATGAGCAGAAATATAATACAAAGATCCCTGTTATTGTTGCGGGGGGGATATTCGACAAAAACGATATCGCTCATGCCATAGCTCTTGGTGCCGATGGTGTACAGATTGCTAGCCGTTTTGTCGCAACTGTAGAATGTGATGCATCTGATGCCTACAAACAGGCCTACATCAATGCAGATGAAAAAGATATCCAGATAATTAAGAGTCCTGTCGGCATGCCTGGCAGAGCTCTCAGAAACAAATTTATCCAAAAGCTCGATAATGCACGGGTGCCTATCTCTAAATGTTATAATTGTCTTGAAAAGTGTAATCCGGCAAAGGTTCCTTATTGCATAACCAAAGCCCTTATTGACGCTGTAAAAGGTGATGTTGATAACGGACTTGTTTTCTGTGGGGCTAATGTTGGCCGCATTAATAAAATGACTACAGTCCATGACCTGATGACAGAATTATTCGGGTAATCATTTTTCCATCAGTATTGTGACCTGCGAAGCGTTTGCCACACTCATGTTAGAGATTATCGCAGCTCTCTGATCCGCTGCCATATTTGACAAAATTTTAACTACCAGGTCACTCTGATGTTGCTGTTTTTTTCCATACTTCCTGGGCAATTTCTTTTACAAGTGCAAGCTTTGCCCACTGCTGCTCCTCTGTGATCTTGTTTCCGATCTCACAGGATGCAAAACCACACTGTGGGCTTAAACACAGGCGATCAATCGGAATATATTTTTCTGCCTCATGGATTCTTGCGATTACCGCATCCTTATCTTCAAGTTCCGGTCTTTTTGTTGTAATGAGTCCAAGCACAACTTTTTTATCGGGTGAAACTTTAGCAAGCGGCGCAAAACCGCCAGATCTTGCATCATCATACTCTAAGAAAAGAGCATCAACATTCTCCTGGGCGAATACATAATCAGCCACAGAATCATATGGTCCGCTTGTAAAAAATGTCGAATGATAATTTCCACGACATATATGTGATGTGATCACCATATCATCCGGTCTGTTTTCCAGCGCAAGGTTATTTACTTTAAGAAGCTGCGCTTTTACATCCTCAATATTAAGTCCAAGTGATTTATATCTCTGCTTTGCGGCATCTCCTACGATTGCACCCCATGTGCAATCATCAAGCTGCAGATTGCGGCAGCCAGCCTCATAAAACTGTGTGATCACATCCTGATAAGCTTTTCCGATATCGCTTATTAGCTGCTCATCAGTTTCATAAAATTTTCTGGTCTGCTTTATATTCTGTGGCACGATCATCTGCTGATACATCTGTGCCGGAGCAGGAATAGTGTATTTTGCAACAGTCTGTTCGTCCTCAAACTGCTTTAAAAATTTAAAATATTCCACAAATGGATGTGCTTTTGCTTTTATTTTTCCAACCAGATATGTTGCCTCAAGATCTGCCATTTCCCCATCAAACTGTACACCGCCGCCATCTTTTTCATGCGCAACGCCTTCAAATCCCCACATAAAGTCCAAATGCCAGAATTTTCTTCTGAATTCTCCATCTGTGATGGCATGGAAGCCAGCTTGTTTTTGTTTTTTAACGATCTCTGTTACACACTCATCTGTCACACGATCTAATTCATCCTGAGAGATTTTTCCTTCCTCAAATGCAGCCTTTGCTGCTTTTAGTTTTTCCGGTCTTAAAAAACTTCCTACTAAATCATAACGAAAAGGTGTCTTTAACGTACTCATTTACCTATAACCTCCTGCTTCTTATTTATCGGTTGTATCTTTGTCATGAGGTTATCCTATCATTAACTGTTTTATATGTATAATACCTTTTATATCAACTTTGTTATAGGAAAAAACTATAGCAGCCCGGATTTGAAATTTTCTAAATCCGGGCTGTCCTTAATTTAATTTTATGATTAAAGGGGCAAAATACCTTTTGACCCTCATATAATTTTATACTCCAAAACATAAGTGATTCTTGCGACTAAGTTTGTGATTTTGAAAGAATCTCACGAATATCTGCAAGCTGTTTCATAAGTGTGATATCAATTTTCTCCCCCTTAGTCTAAAACTGCACTTTACGTGCAGTCAAAGACTTTTTCGTCTAATCTTTTGATTTATGTTTATGGCTATTCTGACAGCGTCACTTAAAGTATTTATCCCTGCATTGTAAAGACTCTCGCCCTCCACATATGATGACACGATATACACCGTATTATTTTGTTTATATATGTTGTGGAAACTTGAAGTCACATTTGTAAGTCCGCTCGTATTATGCAGCTTATTAGATACATCAAAAGAAGGGATTGGGATTTTTCTGTAAAAAAATTAGTATATGAAGCCATAAATGTTCCTTTCATAATAACAAATCCGCTACGCCTGATATCAGCATAGCGGATGATATTTCGAACATTTTAAATTTACCTTGTAATAAATAAACCAACATAAAATAAAATTATCAGAACAACTATAACTGTTATAGTTCTTACTATTGCCTTCTTCATTACATCCCCCCTACTTATCATTTTCAAATTCTATATCATATTTTTCTTTATCATATCCCTGATACAAAAATTGTTTTATAATGTTCTTCCCATTTTCTTCTGCTTTATCATATAGTCCATTACTAATTGCGTCTTCCTGTGCCTGATCGGTAAGTTCTTTTAAAGCATCATTATGTTCTTCCATTGAAATTGGAGAAAATATATTATCATCTTCATGATAAAGTTTAAATGAATCCTTGTCTATATCACATGAGATTATTTCAACCTCCGGTAAATGCACACATATTTTACCTTTTTCGTTTTTTGCGCCATCTTTGACTGTATACCGAATCTTGGTAAAATCGTATCCCGCCTGAATATCCGTATCATATGAATATATTATTTCTGACTTCGTAAAAGGTATTGATTGACCGAATAACTTTCGATCTTTGCTCTCTGACTTTACAGTAGTACATCTTACCTCCTGCGTTGACAGCTTTCCTATATTTTCAAATGTAAGTTTTGTCGTCTTGCTTTCTGTGGAAAAATACTGCTTTGCCACAAAAGTACCGCCAGCTATAGCAATAATTACCATTATTATTACTATATATCTGATTTTAAATTTCTTTTTTTTCTCTTTTGTCATATGTAGATTATCCTCTGTTTATAATTTCAATCCGGTTATTTACTTTCTTATTTTCAGATATATGGTATCACTTCATTCTATATTCTACAACATAATTTTTGTTAAAATTTCCTGCTTCAAAAAGTCTTTGACTGCACGCAAAGTGCAGTTTTAAGCTGAAATAAACGTAAACACAAATCAAATAAAATACACGAGAGGAGTAATGAATATGAAATGTAAAAACTGTAATGCTACAATGGAAATTGATCCTTCAAAACATGAAGCGGTCTGCCCATATTGTGGAGCCAAAGAGTTGATTTGCGACAGCGATGCTGTCGCCGTAGAAAAAATCAAGAGCAGTACTTTCAAGGAAATGGAATATGCGCATATGGAAAACCAGCGCCGGCAACAGGATCATATTGAAAAAGAGAAAGAAAGGCTTATATTAATGGGGCTTTTAGCAAATTTACTATTGCATTTATATTTGCCTGCCTTATAGCCGTTTTTGTTTCATTTTCCGATAAATACATTTTGTCTGGAATCATTGCAATTACTCAGACTGTGCTTTTTGCTGTATCATGGCTTATAGGCATGCAGCTTCTAAAGCATAATAAAAAATCATTGTACAGAGCTTTAGCTGTTTTGGGACTCATTCTTATTATCCTATTTTTTGCCAGTACACAAGTCAAACTTCCTGAAAAATTAAATTGGCCAAGCAGCGGATTAGCGAAGAATTTGCCTGACCCTCCAGCAAAATACGGAACAATAACAGCAGATAATAATGATCTTTTTGATGTTGACTTTGAAAAGATGACTGCAGATGATTATAGAAATTACATAAACGACTGTAAAGATAAAGGATTTACCATTGATCCAGACGAATCCGGCAGTTCTTATTCTGCTTATAATGATGATGGTTTTAAACTGGTTATTGATTATTCTGATTACAACAATGAAATGGCAGTCTCTCTGGATGCTCCGGAAGAAATGACAGAATTTACATGGCCTGAAACTGATTTATCCAAGCTGATTCCTCAACCAAAATCCAACTTTGGCAATATCAATTTTGAGCACGATGATTCAATTTCTATTGATATTGGAGGGACCAGTGAATCAGATTATGCCGAATACGTTCAGACGTGTATTGATTCAGGTTTTAATGTTGATTACAAAAAATCTGATAAGTTTTATAATGCAGATGATTCCTACGGCAATCATTTAAGCCTGTCCTACAAAGGAAATCAGATCATGAATATTAATTTACAAGTTGCAAATTCTGAAGCAGCCACTGATTCAGACAATACAAATACTTTGGATTCCTCAGAAACTACTGACAGTAACACATCTGATATTGAAAGATCTTCTGATATTGATTCAAGTTCTGTAACTTCGGAACTTAAGGATTTCTTAGACAGTTACGAAGCTTTCGCAGATGAATATATTGCATTCATGCAAAAATATAATGAATCCGATGATACTTTAAGCATGCTGTCTGATTACAATAACATGCTATCCAGATATGCAGATTTTTCACCAAAAATTGATTCTTATAATACTGACGAAATGTCAGCAGCCGATGCCGCATATTTTTTAGAAGTAACCAGTCGCATAGATCAAAAACTTATCAATGCATCTCTTTCTTAAAGTAGATTAATTTGCTTTAAGATTAAAAATAAGGGGCATATCAGATTGATATTCCCCTTATTCCTTTTCCGTTATAAAACACATTTATGAAAATTGACTTTATAATCCCTGTGTCATTTTATAATCAATTAAAGACATAAGTGATTCCGAATCGAGCGCAAGCTGCTCACATTCCTCAATCCACTTTTCATATGCCTCGCTGGCTTCATCCTCTGGCTCCCTTGCCTCGAGTGCCTCCATCATCTTATTGACTTCGGCAAACTCTGCCTTGATATCCTCTAGTAAAGAGTCTTTCGTTGATTTCATGTTTCCCTCCAAGTCATATTAATGTACTCTCGGCATCTTCTAAATGAAGAATTCTGAGATAGATTTTTGATATACAATGACATTTTCGCAGTGCGTACACGGTGTGTACGACGAGAAAATGGAAGCAGTATATCGGAAATATAGCCAGAATTATTCGTTTAAAGAAGATTCCGAGAGTACATATTATTATACTTACCTTTTAATTCTTCACTCAAAATAATTATTCTGCTATACAAAGTGTGGTTCAAGCATCTCTAATTCTGCCACATCTATGCAGTTTGGAATCTTGCCATCTATTACATCCTGTTTACACTGATTGTAATCAAGCCACATAACAGAATCAATTTCCTCCTTCTGTACAGTTATATCCTCTGCATCGATATCCAGCCACAGTAAAAAGACCTTACTTATCTGGTTGTCAAGAAATCTCTCTCCGTGAAAGATCTCATCTGCATGATGTCTGTGCAATCCGCAGTCGATAAGCTGTGACGGCTCTATCGTCAGACTCAGTTCTTCTTTAAGTTCCCTGAGCGCAGATGGAATATAGTCCACACCTGCCGGTATGTGTCCCGCACTTGATATGTCGTAGCACCCCGGAAAAGAGTCTTTTTCCATACACCTTTTCTGTAAAAGTATCTGTATGGAATCTCCGCAGTGTCTGACTATCCAGACATGTGCAGTCCTATGAAGTATATTGTTTCTGTGCGCTTCTCTCCGCTCAATGGTCTTTCCTGTCGGATTTCCCATCTCGTCAACTATATCAAAATATTCCATATGAGACTCCTTTCCCTGCTCAATAAAGTGCATTTTTTAAGATATATTATAGCTTATTGATGATCGAAGTACCTATCCCGTAAATCAAGGATTTCCGGGATGGTTCGGCGGTCGCCGAACTTCGATTTAGCCAAATATGAAATTATGCAAGCACAATTTCATATTCGCCTTAAATCTTGTACTTCTCGTCGCTTACGTCCTATTCAATAGGTGCTCCTGCCGGCATTGGTTTCTCCGGTGTCATGAGTGCGAGATTTCCCTCGGCATCCTCTGCGCACAGCAGCATTCCCTCTGATAAAACGCCTGCAAGCTTAGCCGGTTTTAAGTTTACAAGAACCATTACCTTTTTGCCAACCATCTCCTCAGGAGAATAGTATTTTCTGATACCTGATACGATCTGCTTTGTCTGGTTTCCGATCTTAACCTGTGAGCATAACAGTTTCTTTGACTTCGGAACTGCCTCACATTTTACGATCTCACCCACCTGGAACTGAAGCTTTTCAAAATCATCAAACGTGATCTCATCCTTTGTGTCTACATCCATAGGCTCAAGTTCTGCACCGTCTGTGGCATTTTCACTTGCACCACAGCCACATGCTGCCTTACCCTCAACTGCTGCAAGCTTAGCCTGCTCAGCCTCAAATTCTGCTTTCTGCGCAGCCTGGATTTTCTCTACCTCAGGCATAACATCCTCTGCCTTTAATCTGCCAAAAAGGATCTCAGGTTTATCTGTAACCTTTGCGCCGCTCTCATAAAGACCGAATTTGTCAAGGTCATCAAAGTCACGGAGTGTTGTGTTAAGCTGTGCCACGATTTTTTCTGCTGTCTCAGGCAGGAATGAATGCAGAAGGCTTGCTCCGATCGTGATAGACTCTGTGAGGTTGTAAAGCACCTCAGCAAGACGATCCTGCTGTGCCT
>CAJLRL010000015.1 GCA_905209075.1 uncultured Lachnospiraceae bacterium
CGGAAAATCGGCTCTGCCCATTTGTAACTATTCACAAATCTTATATCAGTTTTTAGCGTTTACACAAAACTTGAAACGGTCTCGGATATGAAAAAGTATTTCAAAGAAATCGCAATCTTAATTGCACAACTACTCATGTTTTATGTATTTCCATTAACGGCAGGACCTACTGATGCTATGGGAATGGTGTTTTTAATTATAGTTGCAACCTTCGTACTTGCGATAATTATGGGCAGTGTATCAAAGAAAAAAGCCAAGTATGTGTATCCGCTTTTGGTTTCTGTTCTTTTTATTCCTTCCGTTTTCATCTATTATAATGATTCTGCACTCATACACTCCATTTGGTATTTGGTAATTTCTTCCGTAGGATTGTTGATAGGTGCTTTGATGCAGTATTTCTTTAGTAGAAAGTGAAACAAATCCCAGTTTGCGAGTGAAAAGTATTTCAGAAATGAGATCACAGAAGAAGAACTTAAAGAAACCGCAGCAAAAATCATACAAAATATGTAACAAAATTGTGTGACAATTTTTGGCAATTATTTAAAAGCACTGTAAAATCAACAAATTACGGTGCTTTTTTTGTGATATTATACATACCAAATATAGAAAGCATATCTTGACAGAACCACAATATCTTGTATATAATTAAGCCTGTCAAAAATATATAAATAGTATCAGATATTACTATAGATATAGAACCAATATACGTAGCTATTAATAATAGCTGCTTATTTTATGGGGTTAATTGTTGATCTACGGACAGCATTTTGAAGGCCTGAAGTTATAATAGATTAAGCAGTATATAGATAACAAAATATATCATATAGTTGTAACTGAATTTACTTTAGCGAAGATAATGATAGACAGATAAAGGAGAGGAGAACGAGCATGAAAATCATCAAGAGAAGCGGCAGTGAGGATTTTTTTGATGGAGCAAAGATTGTAGCTGCAATAAAAAAAGCTAATGCATCTGTTATCGATTACGAAAAAATGACAGATGAACAGATTGAGGAAATTGCAGAAAATGTGGAAACTGCATGTGAGAACATGAAAAGATCGCCAAGTGTAGAAGAAATCCAGGATATGGTCGAAAACCAGCTTATGAATAAAAGAGCTTTTACAGTTGCGCGCAACTATATCACATATAGATATAAAAGAGCCATAGTCCGTAAATCAAACTCTACAGACCAGCAGATATTAAGTCTGTTAGAGTGCAACAACGAAGAGGTAAAGCAGGAAAATTCAAATAAAAACCCTACTGTAAACAGTGTTCAAAGAGACTATATGGCAGGTGAAGTAAGCAAAGATATCACACGTCGTTTCCTATTGCCGGAGGATATAGTTGAGGCACATGAGAAAGGTCTTATCCACTTCCATGATGCGGATTATTTTGCACAGCACATGCACAACTGCTGTCTTGTAAACTTAGAGGATATGCTGCAGAACGGAACAGTAATAAGCGAGACGATGATAGACACACCAAAGAGCTTTTCTACTGCATGTAACATAGCAACACAGGCAATCGCACAGATAGCAAGCTCGCAGTATGGCGGACAGAGTATATCTCTTGCACACCTTGCACCATTTGTACAGGTAAGCCGTCTTAAATTCCGCAAGCAGGTAAAAAATGAATTTGAAAGCATTGGTCTTGAGCTTGACGAAGAAAAGATAAATGAAGTCGCAGAGCTCAGAGTCAAAGAAGAGATAAACCGCGGTGTCCAGATGATCCAGTATCAGGTGATCACACTTATGACCACAAATGGACAGGCTCCGTTTATCACAGTATTTATGTACTTGAACGAGGTTACAGATCCTCAGACAAAAGCAGATCTTGCAGCGATAATAGAGGAGATGCTCCATCAGAGGATACAGGGTGTCAAAAACGAAAAAGGTGTATTCATAACACCGGCATTTCCTAAGCTCATTTATGTATTAGAGGATGACAACATAAAGGAAGATTCAAAATACTGGTATCTTACAGAACTTGCAGCAAAATGCTCAGCAAAGCGCCTTGTGCCGGATTATATATCTGAAAAAGTAATGAAGGAATTAAAGGACGGAGATGTGTATACATGTATGGGCTGCCGTTCATTCCTCACTGTTGACAGATGCTCCAAAACAGCTGGAAATGTAGCCCATGCAAAGAACTTTAATCCAGATAAGAGAAAATATTACGGACGTTTCAATCAGGGAGTTGTGACATTAAACCTTGTAGATGTTGCGTGTTCATCTGGAAAGGATGAAAAGAAATTCTGGGAGCTTATGGATGAAAGACTTAAGCTTTGTTACAGGGCATTAATGTGCAGGCATAAGAGACTTCTCGGAACAAAGTCGGACGTTGCACCGATCCTTTGGCAGAACGGCGCACTTGCACGTCTTAAAAAGGGCGAGGTTATCGATCCGTTATTATTTGACGGATATTCAACAATTTCGCTTGGATACGCAGGTCTTTGCGAATGTGTACGTTACATGAAAGGTGTTTCACATACCGAACCGGAAAAAGGCACACCTTTTGCCATAAAGGTAATGCAGAAATTAAATGATGCATGTGAGGAGTGGAAAAAGGAAACAAACATCGACTTTAGTATATATGGAACTCCACTTGAGTCCACAACATATAAATTTGCAAAATGTCTTCAGAAGCGTTTCGGAATAATAGAGGGAGTTACAGACAAAAATTATATTACAAACAGCTATCATGTCCATGTAACAGAACATATAAATGCATTTGACAAGCTCAAATTCGAATCACAGTTCCAGAAACTTTCACCGGGTGGAGCGATAAGCTATGTGGAGGTTCCGAATATGCAGGACAATATTCCGGCGGTTCTTTCGGTAATGCAGTACATATATGACAATATAATGTATGCCGAGTTAAATACAAAGAGCGATTACTGCCAGGTATGCGGTTATGATGGTGAGATCAAGATCGTAGAGGAGGAAGGCTCAGGAAAACTTATATGGGAATGCCCTCACTGCGGAAACCGTGATCAGGATAAAATGAGCGTAGCCCGCCGTACATGTGGCTATATCGGAACACAGTTCTGGAATCAGGGAAGGACACAGGAAATCAAGGAGAGAGTACTTCATCTGTAGAAAAAACATATGATAGGTCTTATGGCTTATAGACATGGTGCAGAGTTTTAGATATAATCCTATATAGTTTTTATAAAAAGTCGAATAAAAGTAGAGGAGAAAAGTTAATGAAAATTTGTAACAAATGTGGTGCACAGAATGTTGACAATGCTTCATTCTGTGGCACATGCGGAAATGTCTTTCCGAAAGATGAGCAGATTGTAAACCAGCCACAGAGCGGTGTATACAGTAACCAGCCGGCAGGCAGCTATGACCAGCCACAGAATGGCGCATACAATGACCAGCCGGCAGGCAGCTATGACCAGCCACAGAATGGCGCATACAGTAACCAGCCGGCAGGCAGCTATGACCAGCCACAGAGTGGTGCATACAATGACCAGCCAGAAGGCAGCTATGACCAGCCACAGAATGGCGTATATAACCAGAATCAGGCAGGAGCATACAGCCGGCCGCAGGGCAATCCATATGATAACATGCAGAATGGTGGATTTGAGCAGCCACAGAATGGTGGATTTGATCCTCAGATGAATGGTGCAGAGTCTGGAATGAACCAGTACATGCAGGCACCGAAGAAATCAAACAAGGCACTTATAATTACACTTGCAATCGTTATATCTGTACTTGTTATTGCAGTATGTGTCATTGTAGGAATTGTGGTCGTAAAAACAGTCGGCAAAAAGGATGCGGCAGAGAAAGCTGTGCATTCAGTAAAAACTGCCGAGGATCAGGTGATATTTGACTATGAAGATCTGAAGATAACTGCAGAACTTGGTGATTTTGATTCACAGGCATATAGTGTTCCGGTGGAGATCGAGAACAATACCGGAAAAGATCTTACGATCACAACAGCGGACGATGGTGGATCGTTTTATGAGGATGTTGATGATGGAGATACAGTTTCATCAATTATGTATCTGAATAGTGAAAAAGGTAAGGACGAAATAGAAATCTCATTGTGGATATGTGATGAAAATTTTGATATTTCGGTTGAAACCACACCAGTTAAGTTCACAGATTTAAAGAAAACGCCAAAAGCTAAAGAATGTGAAGTAGATGAAGACAGTTCAGAAGGTGCAGAGTATTTAAGCAAAGATGTAGATATCCCGGACAAGGATGAAGATGATGATAAAAAAGATGATTCGGCTTCGACAAATAGTGAAAGTCAGCAGGCATCAGAAAGCCAGCAGCCATCAGAAAACTCACAGACATCAGAGCAGAACACACAACAGACAGCTCCTTCTACAACAGCAGTAAATTCACAGACAGACTGGAAATCAATGAATGTTGTAATTGATGGAAGAGAATTAACACTTCCATTTGATTATTCAAAGATTTCAGATATATTTACCATCAATCTTGCTGATTACGGATATGAGAATGGATATGTTTTAAATAGTGGTGACAAGACTTATGGTACGATAGATCTGGACAGTACACTATATGATTGTGCATTTCAGGTTGGGTTTGAAAACACAGGAGCTTCACAGTGTGATATATTAAATTCACAGATATGGTCATTTGAATGTGACATAGACAGATACGATTGCACAACATATCCAAACATTGTTCTTCCAGGTGGGATAACATGGGGAGCAACTGCAGATCAGATAACAGCAGCATATGGTACAGATCCGGCAGATCTTGAAAGTACATATGGAAATCTGGATACAGATGGATATATTGTATATAATTATTACAATGATTACAAATATAAAATGAGATTGCATGTAGACAAAGAAAAAGGTCTCTGTGAGATAAGATACGAAGTTTACTAAAATAATGGACACAATAGTTTTGCTATTGTGTCCATTTATGGATATTAAACACAGGGAGATAAGTAAATGAAAAAACAACACGATAACTGCTCTGATGAAAACATCTATAAACTTGATGGACGAGTGCCGCTCAAAAAAGCAATACCATTTGGACTGCAGCACGTTCTGGCAATGTTTGTAGCATAGGACTTTCTCTTTTGTCCGTAGGAATGGACTCGTGGGGTGGAGGAACAGGCGCCGATGATTTTGGAGCATGGTATAATCTTTTGGTTGGGGCGATCACTCTTGTTGTGTGTCTTCTGGCAAGATATTTATTAAAAGGTGTATATAAAAATCTTAATATACTCGTAGGCCTTGTTGCAGGATATATAATATCTATTATATTTACTGTTTCAGGTGTTGCAGACATGGTTGATTTTTCAAATATAGGAAAGACAATAGATCAAGTTGGGTATTTCAGCATACCCAAACTTGTATTTCTGACGGATCACAGACCGGTTTTTAATCTTGGGGCATTTTTTACAATAGCCATTGTTTATCTTGTATCAGCGGCAGAGACTACCGGTGCAACAACGGCGGTATGTACAGGTGCTTTAAATCGTGACATAAAAATGGAAGAATTGCAGGGATCACTTGCAGTTGACGGATTTTCAAGTGCTGTCGGAGACATATTTAACGGAAATGCCGTAGCAGGAGTTTTTGTTGTTTCACTGCTGCTTAGTCTGTTTCTCCCAAAAAAGAACAAAAAATAAACGGAATCATAAAAAATCCCATTGAATATAAAGTTCAATGGGATTTTTTTGTGATTAAAATAATATACAATGTATGAAAAATGGATCAGCCCATTATAGCTTCTACATTTATTTCCTGTCCCAAAACACCGGCTGCAGGGATAAGGTTTCCTTCTATTTCATTTCCATCGACGATTATTTTCGCAATACCTTTCTGGACATGAGAAGGATTTTTTACTGTGATATTATAAGTGTTTCCACGGAACTGACGCTTAGCTGTGAAGCCATCCATTGTTTCCGGCAGACATGGATCAATGACAAGTCCATCATAGTCAGGTCTTATTCCAAGTATGAATTGTGATACATTAAGGAACGTCCATGCAGCTGTTCCGGTAAGCCAGCTGTTTTTAGCCTCACCGAAGTTAGGAGCATCTTTTCCGGCTATCATTTGACTGTATACATATGGTTCAGTGCGGTGTATCTCACTTATATCCTCGATATAGGCAGGACATGTCCTTGTGTATACCTGCCATGCACGGTTTCCGCGGCCGATAACTGTCTCTGCAATAGAAATCCATGGATTGTTGTGGCAGAAGATACCTGCATTTTCTTTATATCCTGGTGGATAAGAAGAAATTTCACCAAGTTCAACGTGATATCTGTGGTAAGGTGGCTGGAGAAGTACGATACCATATTTTGTGTCTAAGTATTTTTCAACGGACTGCATTGCTTTAAGACAGTAACCATCTTCTTTTCCGATTTCGGCGATTACGCAAAAGCCCTGAGGCTCAATGAAGATTTTTCCATCTTCACATTCTTTCGAACCTATCTTGTGTTTATAGTGATCGTATGCACGTAAGAACCATTCGCCGTCCCAGCCTGCGTCAAGAACTGTTTTTTCCATTTGGCTTATAGCTTTTGCAGCTTCATCGGCCTCATTGTCAAGACCACGATGCCTACAGATTTCGGCATAATCTTTACCATATTTAACGAACATTCCGGCGATAAATACAGACTCTGCATTTGGTCCTTCTGAAGGTCCGAAAGTCTGGAAAGATTCACCTGGCTCTTCTGAAAAACAATTAAGGTTCAGACAGTCGTTCCAGTCGGCACGGCCAATCTGTGGAAGACCATGAGGTCCTAAGTGTTTTATTGTGTAATTAAATGAGCGGCGCAGATGCTCCATAAAGTCAGTGGCTTTAGAAGGGTCGCTGTCATATGGCGTTGATTCATCGAGGATAGAGTAGTCGCCGGTTTCTTTTATGTAAGCTGCGGCTGCAGCAATAAGCCATAGTGGATCATCATTAAAGCCGGATCCGATATCTGCATTACCTTTTTTTGTAAGAGGCTGGTACTGATGGTATGCGGAACCATCCTCAAACTGTGTTGCTGCAATGTCTAAAATTCTTTCTCTTGCACGATCCGGGATAAGATGTACGAAACCTAAAAGATCCTGACATGAATCCCTGAATCCCATTCCACGTCCTATACCGGACTCAAAGTATGAAGCAGAACGGCTCATATTGAATGTGACCATACATTGATACTGGTGCCATATATTTACCATGCGGTCAAGCTTCTCTTCCGAAGAAGAAATTGTAAAGTGGGAAAGAAGATCATCCCAGTATTTTTTGAGATCCAAAAGTGCGGCATCCACTTTTTCTGTAGTGTCGAATTTTGCAAGAAGGGCATCGGCAGGAGCACGGTTTATAACACCGTCTTCCGGACGGCCGATCCATTTTTGATCTACCGGATTTTCAACATATCCAAGGACGAATATGTATGTTTTCTCTTCGCCTGGTTCAAGAGTAACTTTTATGTGATGTGATCCGACAGGTGCCCAGCCGCTTGCTGTGGAATTAGCCGATTTATCGTTTACGACTACTGCCGGAGCACTGTTCTCACCATAAGCACCGAGGAAAGAATCACGGTCTGTATCAAAACCATCGACTTTGCTGTTTACTGCATAAACTGCATAGTGATTACGGCGCTCTCTGTATTCTGTTTTGTGGAAAAGCTGTGAGCCGTCTGCGTGGATCTCAACCTCGCCTGTTGAGAAGTTACGCTGGAAGTTTGTCATGTCATCCATAGCGTTCCACAGGCAGAATTCTACATAAGAAAAAACAGAGAATTCCTTTTTTGCACCGGAGGTATTTTTTAATGTGAGCTTGTTGATCTCGCATGTTGATTTCATTGGAACAAAATCTGTAAGCTTTGCCTCTATACCATTTTTGCTTCCTGTAAAAACAGAATAACCCATGCCATGTCGGCACTCGTATGAATCGAGTTCAGTCTTTGATGGCATCCATCCCGGATTCCATATTGTATCTCCGTCTTTTATATAGTAATAATGTCCGTTACTGTCGTAAGGCACGTTATTGTAACGATATCTTGTAAGGCGCAGAAGCTTTGCATCTTTATAGAAGCTGTATCCGCCGCATGTGTTGGAAACAAGAGAAAAGAAATCCTCGCAGCCTAAATAATTTATCCATGGAAGAGGTGTCCGTGGGGATGTGATCACATATTCTTTGTGCTGATCATCAAAATATCCGAATTTCATATTATTTTCACTCCTTTTTAACAATTACGAAAACGTTTACGCTCGTTTTACAAGAATGAGTATAAATGCAAAAAATAAAAAAAGCAAGCAAAAAACACTATAAAATAAAGGTTTATAACAAATAGACAAAAAATAGTAACCGAAGTTGTGACATATATATACATATAAAAAATATACTTAAATAACATGATAGAACACAAAAAACTAAAACGATTTCATAAAATATTTTAAATAAATCTAAAACATACCATATAAGAGTAAAAATGTACAAAAAATACTCGAAAACATATAAAAAATATACAAAATAACAAAAAGGTATTGCAATTACATGACAGCAGAGGTATATTGAAAATACGAAAACGATTAAGTTAAGCTTTCGGGATAACAAACAGATTAAGTCGGAGATATAGCATATGGTATCTATTAAGGATATAGCAAAAGCATGTGGAGTATCAGCAGCAACGGTCAGCAAAGCGCTGCATGATCAGAAGGATGTGGGTAAAGCTACAAAGGAAAGAATAAAAAGAACTGCTGAGGAGATGGGGTATTTTCCTAACGCAGCAGCCCGGTCGCTTAAGACGAACAGGTCCAACAACATTGGAGTCCTCTATCAGGATGAGGCAGCAATGGGACTTACGCATGAGTATTTTGCAGGAGTTTTAAATGGACTTAAGACACAGGCCGAAAAGAGAGGATATGATCTTACATTTATAAATACCAATCTGGTTGGTCAGAAGATGTCATATCTGGAACATTGCAGATACAGAAACTTTGATGGGGTTGTTATCGTGTGCGCATCGTTTGAGCAGCCGGAGGTTCAGGAGCTTATGAGCAGTAAGCTTCCGGTAGTGACGATTGATTATGTACATTACAGCTGCACAGCAGTAAGCTCTAACAATGTTAAATGTATGACAGATCTCATGGATTATATTATAGGAATGGGGCATAAAAAAATAGCATATATACATGGGCAGGAGTATTCAACTGTTACAAGAGACAGACTTGCAGCATATTACAGAGTCATGGAAGCACATGGAATAGAAGTTACTGAGGGTTACATAAAGTCAGCCAGATATTTAGAAACAGAGGAGGTCGCAGAGAGAACAAAAGAGCTCCTTGAAATGAAGGATAGACCGACATGCATATTGTTCCCGGATGATATGGCACTTATAGGTGGACTTAATGTTATAAGAGCAAAAGGTCTTAAGATCCCCAAGGACATATCGATAGCTGGATATGACGGAAGCAGGCTTTCACAGATGCTTAGTCCTAAGCTTACAACCATAAAACAGGATACAGATCAAATCGGAAAGGAAGCAGCTGACCGTTTGATTAGTATTATAGAGAAACCTAAGACAGCACTCATGGAAAGAGTTGTGATCGAGGGGATTCTGCTGAAGGGGGAATCCGTTGGCAGAGTTTAAACAGGAAACCGGGGGGGCTGGTTTTCTTTGAAACATATTAAAGCCGCAAGGCATTTTTTAAAAGGAGGAGGGTTTTCCATGAAAAAGAAAATCGTAAGCACATTGTTATGTGCATCAATGGCAGCAACTATGTTAGCCGGATGTGGGGGATCAACATCAGACACATCCAAAAGCGATGGCGGTGATGCAAGTGTATCATCAAATGACGGAAAGGTATTAAACATCTATTGCTGGAATGAAGAGTTTAAGAGCCGTATCACAGATCATTATCCTGACTATGAGGAAGTTGATTCTACTCATGGAAAGATTGGGGATGTTGATGTAGTATGGAATATCACACCGAATGATGACAATGCTTATCAGAACAATCTCGATGCAACACTTGTGAAACAAAATGATGCATCAGCAGATGATAAGATTGATCTTTTCCTCATTGAAGCAGATTATGCACTTAAATATGTAGATTCAGATTATACAGTTCCTATAAAGGATCTTGGAATCGCAGACAGTGACACATCTAAACAGTATCAGTATACAAAGGATGTCGTTACAGATTCTGATGGAGTATTAAAAGGACTTTCGTGGCAAGGTTGTCCGGGAGTACTTTTCTACAACAGAGAGGCTGCAAAAGAGGTTCTTGGAACGGACGATCCTGAAGAGGTTCAGAAGTCAGTATCCGACTGGGATACATTTAATGCTACAGCAGAAAAGATGAAAGCTGCAGGATATAAGATGACATCTACAGTCAATGATACATACCGTGTATATTCTAACAACGTATCAGAAAAATGGGTAAGCGATGACAATAAGATCCAGATCGATGACAACATCATGAAATGGGTTGATGATTCTAAAGAGTTGGTAGATGCAGGAGAGACAGGAACAAGCGAACTGTGGTCAGATGACTGGAAGAAAGGATTCTATCCGGAAGGAAAAGTATTCTGCTACTTCGGACCTGCATGGTTAGTAAACTTCTCAATGGCAGCAGATGAGGCAGGATCTATCGGAAACCAGGGCGGCTGGGGAGCAGCTCAGGGACCACAGGGATTTTTCTGGGGCGGTACATGGATTTGTGCAGCAAATGGAACAGACAATGCGGATCTTATCAAAGATATAATGCTCAAGATGACGACAGATGATGACATCATGAAAGATATCGTAATTAAAGATGATGATTTCGTAAACAACAGTACAGTAATGGATGGAATGGCTGACGGAACAATAATGGGTAAAGATGATAAGCCTTACACAAGTACGATACTTGGTGGACAGAACCCACTTCCGATGTACACAGCAGGTGTAAAAACACTCGACTTAAGCAACCTTTCATCTTACGATCAGGGATGCAATGAGGAATTCCAGAACGCAATGAAGAATTACTTCGAAGGAAATGCAACTAAAGATGAAGCAATAGAGCAGTTTAAGAAAGCAGTAGTAGAGAAATATCCTGATCTTTCAGCAGATTAAAACAGCAGTAAAAATTAAATGAGCATTAAAAGCCCTGTCTGCCTAGTACAGGCGGGCAGGGCTTTACTTATGTAACGTATAATTCTACCGTAAATTAAAATACCGGTTGGGAGGTAAGGTGTTATGAAAAAGAGTGGAGGTAAGGCGGTAAGATATAACAAATGGGGATATATCTTTTTAATACCGTTTATCGTTGTATACGTAGTATTTCAGCTGGTACCGTTGGTAAATACCATTTATAACAGCTTTTTTGAAAATTATATGTCAGGTCTTAAACAGATAGGGCCGACATTCGTTGGATTGGAAAATTACAAAACATTGTTCAGCTCCGGAGATATATGGGTATATTTAAAAAACACAATGGTAATGTGGATCATGTGTTTTATACCACAGATAATTCTTTCGTTATTACTCGGTGCATGGTTTTCAGACGTAAGCTTAAAGCTTAAAGGAACAAGGTTTTTTAAGACAGTTATATATCTGCCGAACCTTATAATGGCTTCAGCATTCTCGCTTTTGTTTTTTACATTATTCTCTGATTCAGGTCCTATAAATTCACTGCTTATGCAGATAGGTTTCATATCAGAGCCATACAAATTTCTTTCACACGCAGGAAGCGCAAGAGGACTTATTGCTTTAATGAACTGCCTTATGTGGTTTGGTAACACAACAATTCTTCTCATGGCAGGAATGATGGGTATAGACACATCGCTTTTCGAGGCAGCAGAGGTTGATGGGGCAACATCAACACAGGTGTTTTACAAGATTACACTGCCGCTGCTTAGACCGATACTCGTATATGTTGTAATAACATCACTTATCGGAGGACTCCAGTTATTTGATGTGCCACAGATACTGACAAACGGAACAGGTGATCCTATGAGATCTACCATGACACTTATTATGTACCTGAATAAGCATTTATACAGCAAGAATTACGGAATGGCGGGAGCACTTTCTGTAGTACTGTTTATCATAACAGGAATTTTAAGTCTTGCAGTATTCAAGCTTTCTGGAAATGACAAGAGAAAGGGGTAGATTGATATGGCAGACAATGCAGTAAATGCAAAAAAGAAAGGCATGGGCATCCATGCAAGACGCACGATCGCATACATAGTACTTATATTGGTTTCATTTTTCTGTCTGTTCTGGTTTTATGTGATGATAATAAACGCAACCAGATCTAACGGACAGCTGCAGTCAGGATTTACAGCTATTCCAAGTACTCATCTGTGGAAAAACTGGATGAATCTTGTCACAGGAACACTTCCGATATGGAAAGGCATGATCAACAGCCTTATAATATCGACATGCAGTGCAGCACTTTGTGTATATTTTTCAACAATGACGGCATATGCGATACATGCATATGATTTCAGATTTAAGAAATATATATATCCGTTTATACTTATGGTCATGATGATACCAACACAGGTAACCGCACTTGGTTTTATAAACCTTGTAACAAAGATGGGACTTATGGATTCATTTATACCACTCATCATTCCTACTATTGCTTCACCTGTAGTGTTTTTCTACATGAAACAGTATATGGAAAGTTCGCTGCCTCTTTCGCTTATAGAGGCAGCAAGAATTGACGGTTCGGGAGAATTCCGTACATTTAACCATATAGTTCTTCCACTTATGAAACCGGCAATTGCGGTACAGGCAATATTTACATTTGTAAGCAGCTGGAATAATTACTTCACACCGGCACTTATACTTCATGATAACAATAAAAAGACTCTTCCGATCCTTCTCGCACAGCTTCGTGCAGCGGACTGGCTGAAGTTTGATATGGGTCAGGTTTATGTGATGATCACATTTTCTATCCTGCCTGTAATAATCGTTTACCTTATCCTGTCAAAACATATTGTGGCAGGAGTTGCACTTGGAAGCGTCAAGGGCTAGGATCAGACAAATTCTTTTTTCCTTTCTCACAATATAGAGGGGCTGTCATAGCGGCAGCCCTTTTTGGTTTCCACAACTTGTTACTGTTCACACCTAACAGCGTGACCAGCAACGATTACAGCCCATTTAAAATGCCTCTACGAGGCAGGGCTGTAATCACTCAATAATTAACACTATGGCGCATAGCTTGACAGCATGGTGTCAAGCTTGCGTCTGAACAGTTCCCACAACTTGACAACTACGATATACTATATGTATGAATGATAAAAAACAAGGAATATTATACATTATAATGGCAGGTTTGTTTTTCGCCCTTATGACATTTTTTGTAAGGATGGCGGGAAATCTGCCGACAATGCAGAAGGCTTTCTTCAGAAATGCAGTTGCAGCAGTTGCAGCGCTATTTTTGCTTGCAAGGAGTGAGGAAGGCTTTAAAATAAAAAAATCCAGCTGGAGAGATCTTTTTTTAAGAAGTTTCTTTGGAACAATGGGGCTTATATGTAATTTCTACGCAGTTGACAGGCTGGCGATCGCAGATGCAAATATATTAAACAAGCTGTCACCATTTTTTGCCATAATCATGTCATATTTTATTTTGAAGGAGAAAGCAAACAAGACGGAGTGGCTTTGTGTAGTTGTGGCATTTATAGGTGCATTGTTCGTTGTAAAACCATCTATGGATATGCAGTTTGTAAATGCTATGATAGGCATGCTCGGTGGTTTCGGAGCCGGTGTGGCATACACGTTTGTAAGAAAGCTGGGAAAAGCAGGAGAGAGAGGCCCGGTAATTGTAATGTGCTTTTCGGTATTTTCGTGTATAGTCACGACACCATTTCTTATAATAGGTGCAAAACCAATGTCATTATATCAGATAGTTATGCTTCTGCTTGCCGGTGCGGCTGCAACAGGGGGACAGTTGTCCATAACAAAGGCGTATACTAAAGCACCTGCAAAGGAAATATCTGTATTCGATTATTCACAGGTAGTCTTTGCAGCGGCTCTTGGACTGGTATTTTTAGGACAGATTCCGGATCTTATGAGTATTATAGGATATGTGATCATAATAGGAAGTGCTGTTTTTAAATGGAATTACAATTTGCAGCACGAATAAAAATTATAGTGGAGAAAAAATCATGAATTACGCAGGAATTAAATATTGTGATATAGCAAATGGGCTTGGATGCCGCACAGTACTATTTGTGTCGGGCTGCAGGAATGGCTGCAAAGGCTGTTTTCAGCCGGAAACATGGTCATTTACTTATGGAAAACCTTTCGATGAGGCGGTTGAAAATGAGATTCTTGAATCGTTGAAACCTGATTATATAAGGGGACTTACCCTTTTGGGCGGTGATCCTATGGAGGAGGAAAACCAAAAGGCACTTCTGCCATTTATGAGAAAGGTAAAAAAGAATTTTACGGATAAGGATGTGTGGGCATACACCGGATATATATATGAGAAGGATCTTCTCAAAGGACAGAGAAAATATACAGAATATACGGATGAGCTGTTGTCTGCAATAGATGTGCTGGTGGATGGACCATTTATAGAGGAACAAAAAGATATTACGCTTAAGTTTAAAGGTTCTGCAAATCAAAGAGTTATTGATTTGAGAAAAACCATTGCAAATAACGAAATCATCATTTATGATATTTAAAGCTTATAGCTATATGTACGCTCAGAATGTTTCGTTTGAAGAAGATTCCAAGAGTACATCTATTATAAATGGAGGATTATAAATGAAAAAGAAGGTTAGTCATATACTTGGAGTATTATGTTATGCACTCGGTATATTTTTTGCATTATATGTAGGCGGCTGGCTTATGCTGATAAAGCCGATCCACATGCTTATGGATGCTTTTTCAAATGATTCACTTACATTGACGTTACTGCTTAAAAGCATTATTAAAATAGCGTTTTCAACAACGTTTGCCGGTCTTGTGTGGTGTATAGGATATATCGGATACAATCATTTTAAGGGGACAGAAGACCCTGACTGGGCGGCAATAGAAGAGCGCTGGAGAGCAAAACACATATCAAACGAAGATAAAATGAGGGAGAAAGAGGTATGATAGTCAGAGTACCTGATTACTTTAAAGAATTTTCATGTATAGCAGGAGCCTGCAAGGACAGCTGCTGTCTTGGCTGGGAGATAGATATAGATGAGGATTCATACGAATACTATAAGAGCCTTCCGGGAGAAATTGGAGACAGGCTGCGCCGTGATATGTATAAAACAGAGGATGGCGGACATGGAATAAAGATTGATAAAAGAGGCCGATGCATGATGCTAAATGAAGATAATCTGTGCGACCTGTATATTGCGGCGGGGGAGGAATCGCTGTGTGAGGTCTGCACTGATTTTCCGCGGTTTGGAATAGAGTACAGAAACGTGGAACAGAAATGCTTAAGCCTTGCATGTGAGGAAGTTGCGAGAATATTATTTAGTAAAACCGAACCGGTAAAGTTCGTTGAGCATGATCTGTTTGGCGAGAATTATGATGATCAGGGAGTAAGCGAAGAGGAGGCTTTGTTTTTTGAAGAAGCACAGACAAGGCTTATAGCTATTTTGCAGGATCGTACTAAGCCGGTTGCACAAAGAGTTTCACAATACATAGAGGCAGCAAATGAATATCAGAAAAAATTAAATAAATCCGATATCACAAAGGATGTACAATGGCTTAAATTTGATGATATATCATTTGATAATTTCATTATAAGATTTGACACGGTAAATGAGATGGAGCTGCTGCGTCAGGTATGGCAGGATTACAAAAATGATATGAAGGATATCTTAAATGAGAATGACTATGAGATTCGTCTCAAAGAGTATATGGAAAGCGCTGATTACAGGGAAAATGATATAGAGCAGCTTCTTGTATATTTTACATTCAGATATATAATGAATTCGATATATGATTCAAATATAATTGTAAATGCATATCTTTGTGTTATGTTTACACTTATAGTGCGTGATATGAATGCAGTCAGATTTTATAAAAACGGCGGACATTTTACTATAGAAGACCAGATGGATGTTGCGAGGATCTTTTCTAAGGAAGTGGAACATTCAGAAGGGAATGTTGAGCTTGCAAAAGAAGAGATAATCTGGGGATAAAAGCCGCAGAAGATCAGAAAATAATAAAAAATAATAAAATAAGAGCCCCGGGCTTTACACAGTAGTTTCTGTGGAAAGCCTGGGGCTTGTTTTTATTTATCGAGAAGATCTGTATAAAATTCAGAGTAGTTAGTTTCGCCTGATTTGATGTAATCAATGGCTGCGGAAGGATGCTGGTTCAATCTTCCGGTTAAGAGGTATGGAATGTCGTATCCCCATACAGCACCGCTTTTTTGAAGAGGAAGCATATGTTCTTCAATAAATTTAAGAACCGGGAAGAGATTGTATTTTGGATTTTTAAGGAAGCTTAATAAAAGCTCCATGGCACAGTTTCCGGCGCCTCGTCCCATGCCCATCATTGTTGCATCAAGAAGGCTTACACCCTGAGAGAGTGCTTCGATCGTGTTTGCGAATGCGAGCTGCTGGTTATTATGTGCATGCATTCCGACATATTTGTTGTTTGCCTCTGCAAGAGTTGTGTACTTGTCGGCGGTGCGGCGGATCTGTTCAGGATAAAGTGCGCCGTAGCTGTCAACAATATATATACCATCAGCAGGACTGTCAGCAACCATGTTTAAAGCCTGATCAAGATCTGATTCCTGTGTGTTTGAGATAGCCATGATGTTACATGTGACTTCATATCCCTTTGCTTTTGCATCCTCTATCATTTCTATAGCAGCAGGCATCTGGTGTACATATGTAGCAACACGGACCATGTCAATAACACTTTCTTCTTTTGGGAGTATATCTTTTTTGTAATCGCATCTTCCTACATCTGCCATGACACTTATCTTCATATCAGAATTGTTATCGCCGACGATCGCACGTATATCCTGCTCATCACAGAATTTCCATTTTCCAAATTTATTTACATCAAAAAGCTCCTTTGATGCCTTATAACCGAATTCCATATAATCAATACCTGCTTTTACGTTTGCACGATACAGAGCGTTGATAAATTCATCTGTAAACATAAAGTTGTTTACAAGTCCCCCGTCTCTTATTGTTGCGTCGAGAACACGGATGTCAGGACGTACAGTCATTAAATCACCTTTTTGAGCCATTTGTTTAATCCTCCAGTTATATTAATCTTTATTACTTTAACGCTTTAAAGCACATTAGTATAATAACACAAATAATTAAAAATGCAAGTAAAACTTTACTTTTTTTTGTACTGCTAATATAATATACAAGGATTTAAATATCACATAAAAATCACATAATAATCAGGAGGTTGTGATGATATATAATTTAACTTCAGCGAGAATGCCGGTGATCGCATTTATCGGTATAGTTTTTGCGTTTGCATTAACATGCTTTGCTATTGCAAAATTTAATAAATACCTGCCAAAGGATATGGGAAGACAGTTTGCCCACGATGGAAAACTTTCTGCAGGAAAGCCAAGAGGTGCAGGGATCATATTCATTTTTACATTTGTTATAGCGGCGGTATTGTTTTCACAGATAAATATTGAGATAGCTATATATTTAGTGCTTATAGTTATAGAGATGCTTACCGGATATTTTGATGATGCCGCAGAAAAGCCATGGGGCGAGTATTTAAAGGGTGCGCTTGATCTGGCAGTGGCAATTGTTGTTGCAGTCGTATTTTTACACTACAATACAAGCAAGGTTACACTTGCGATCTTTGATACATCGTTTGTCATACCACCGGTAGTTTTCGCAATACTTACGGTTGTGCTTGTGTGGGTGTCAATAAATGTGACAAACTGTTCAGATGGTGTGGATGGTCTTTCGGGAACACTTACTATCATTACGATCATGACATTTTTTGTATTTGATACTATTATGGGCATCACAGATGGATTTAATTACTGTATTCTTTTATTTGCGGTATGTCTTCTGGGATATCTGTGGTACAATGCCACACCGAGTAAGCTTCTTATGGGAGATGCCGGTTCCCGTGCAATGGGAATATTTATCGCTATCACAGCATTAAAGAGCCATAGCCCGTTTATATATCTGCTTGCAGCGATCGTTCTTATCATAGATGGTGGACTTGGACTTGTTAAGGTATCTCTGCTTAGATTCTTAAAAGTACATATCCTTAAGAATACAACAACACCTATACATGATCATGTCAGAAAAAAACTTGGATGGTCAAATGCGCAGGTTGTATTCAGGTTTGCGATAATCCAGATAGTTGTGTCACTTGCAGTGATTTACCTTGTGATGATATAAATAATCATATTGCGTAGTCAATAAAAATTAAAAAGTCAAATGAAAATAGGATCGTGCTTTTGAAAAATAGTTAAAGCATGATCCTATTTTTACTATGACACCAATACAAATAGTGGCGCACATTTCTAATTGCTAAAAGCACATAAGATGTTATTGCAGTGAGAAAAATAAATCTAAGATTAATGGTGCTATATTAATATATTTACTATGACTAGCGTAAAATTAGTGTCCTATTTTTTCTTTCTGGCAAGAAGCCTTTCGATATGAAGTGGTTTACCCTGGATTTCCTCAACTTTCAGACGATTTTCCTCACTAAATCCAACGAGAATATTGTGATTAGCTTCTGCAAGATAATCCATAATACCGTCTATATCGGATTTGGTGTTTTTCGGACAATGTATATACAGGTGCTTATTTGCGGAAATATGGAGAGTGTAGGATATACTGAAATGATACCATAGTATCTTGTGCAGTGTTGAATATTTGTATATCCAGAGAATCTCTTTTATCGGTACGATCGCATTTCCGTAAGGCGATGTAAGTATAAAATAATGTTCCGTGATAAACATGTCTTCTGTGGCAAGCTGTGGCAGAGTTGCAAGCTCTTCTTCTGCTTCCTCTAACATCTGGCGTGGATGACCATATACGATAAGGTTCTGGCATGCAGGTGCAAGGAATGGAAAACGGATATATAAAATGTATAAAATCAGGCAGAGAAGCGAATATGCCATAGTTGCGAAATAGAAAACAAACAATATGATCGTTGAGCGCAAGTGGTAATCAGGTTCGCTGAAATAATAATTTGAAACTGTCTCGGAAAGTCCTTTGCTTGTCCAGTCAATATCATGTGATAAATTGACGATAAGCTTTGAATAATTATCCTTACCCTTGATGATCTTTCCAACGGCATCAACCTTGTCTATTGACGGCAGACCTTCCTCGCATGTAGAAGGGGAGAGCAGTACAATAGAACAGCTGTCACCATGCATGCAATAATAGTAATATCCATTAATATCGCTGCCTTTTTTGCTTGTATATCCTGAAAAATATAAATCCTCAAACTCAGCTTTAACGTATCTGTCTGAAGACTTGTAGGCTGCCTCAAAATTGGTATCATCCTGTAATTTTACCGGAAAAATAATGTCCCCCAGTGGAAAGGCAAACCATAGGATCGCAAGCAGTATAAGGTAGACGATCGGTGAAAAAAGTCGCCTTTTATAAAATGATCTAATGTTTCTTGTAATATAATGTTCGTAATTATTTATCATATGCTTAGTATAAAGGTTTTTGCCGGCCATATCAACCTTGATTTTACACGTCAAAATTGTTAATATTTAATAATAAATAACGACTAAGGGGTAAGATAGTGGACGCATATACAAGTTTTGCACAAGTCTATGACCTTTTCATGGATAATGTGCCCTATGAGGACTGGAGCAGATACATTATAAACAAGCTCCGCAAAAACAAAATAGACAGTGGATATGTCGTAGACCTAGGCTGCGGAACAGGAAAAATGACGACAATGCTTGCAGATGCCGGGTACGATATGATAGGAATAGACAATTCTATGGATATGCTGCAGATCGCATATGAGCGTGAGGATGACCGGATATTGTATCTGATGCAGGATATGTGCGGGTTTGATGCCGGGGAAAAAATAAGGGCAGTGATAAGTGCCTGTGACAGCTTAAACTACATTTTGGAAGAGCAAGATCTGCTTAGTGTTTTTAAAAGTGTATACAGACAGCTTGAAGATGGCGGAATCTTTATTTTTGATATAAATACACCATACAAATACGAAGAACTCCTTGCGGAAAATACATTTGCAGAAAACCGGGATGAGAGCAGCTTTATATGGGAAAATTATTATGATCGGGAAGAAAAAATAAATGAGTATGATCTAACCCTTTTTATCAGGGATGATTCGATGGATGGACTTTTCAGAAAATTCGAAGAGACACATTTCCAGAGATGCTATGAGCCGGATCTGATTGAAAAGCTATTAAGACAGGCGGGATTTTCTATTATAGAAGCATTCGATGCATACACGGATGAGCCGGTTGACTGCACAAGTGAAAAGATTACATTCATGGGGAAAAAATAGACAACTGTTAGGATACAATGCAGTTACAAAAACAGTTTCGATATAAAACGGAGGAATAAATATGTCAGATTATATAGTAAGAGCGACAGCAGCGGATGCAAACATAAGGGCATTTGCAGTCACAGCAAAAGAAATGGTAGAAACAGCAAGAGAACATCATAAGACCACACCGGTCATGACAGCAGCACTTGGACGTCTTCTCTGTGGAGGAGCAATGATGGGGTCGATGATGAAAGGTGAAAAAGACCTTATAACTTTACAGATACAGTGCAGCGGTCCGGCAAAAGGCCTTACTGTCACAGCGGATGCGAATGGAAATGTAAAAGGTTTTGCAGTAAATCCACAGGTTGAACTCCCACTTAACGCACAGGGAAAGCTTGATGTTGGAGGAGCTCTTGATCTTGGAATACTTACAGTAATAAAGGATATGGGACTTAAAGAGCCATATTCAGGACAATGCGAGTTAAAGACGGGCGAGATAGCAGAGGATCTGACTTACTATTTTGCAACATCAGAACAGATACCTTCAGCAGTTGGGCTTGGAGTACTTGTAGATAAAGACCAGAGCGTAAAGCAGGCAGGCGGATTTATCATACAGCTTATGCCATTTACACCTGATGAAGTTGTAGACAGGCTTGAAAAGAAGATACAACAGATCGATTCTGTTACGCAGATGCTTGACCGGGGACTTACGCCGGAGCAGATCTTAGATGAGATACTCGGAGAGTTTGGACTTGAGATAACAGAAAAGACGGATACACGCTTCCGCTGTGACTGTTCAAAAGAACGTGTGAGCAGAGCACTTTCCACTTTAAGCAAAAAAGATCTGGACGGAATAATAGCAGATGGTGAGGATATCGAGGTAAAATGCCAGTTTTGTAATACCGCATATAAATTTACTGTTGATGAGCTAAAGGAGATGCGCTAAGTGAAAGACGGATATATAAAGGTTGCTGCTGCCACACCAAAGATAAAAGTGGCAGATACGCTATACAACGGAACATTGATAATGGAACTTATGAAGGAATGCACAGATAATGGGGCAAAGGTTGTTGTTTTTCCCGAACTTTGCATTACGGGATATACCTGTCAGGATCTTTTTTGGCAGGATAAGCTGATCCGGGCGGCAGAGGCTGAACTTATAAGGATAGCTGACTACAGCAAGACGTTAGATGGTATTTTTTTTGTGGGGCTCCCATATGAGATAAATGGCATGCTTTACAATATGGCGGCTGTCATTTCGCATGGTAACGTGCTTGGCATGGTTCCGAAAACATTTCTGCCGAATTACAACGAGTTTTATGAGGCAAGACATTTTGCATCAGGTGAAAATTTAAGCACATATGTGACACTTTCAAATGGCAAACAGGTTCAGGTGGATACGGATCTTATATTTAGGTGCAGGCAGATTCCAAAGCTTAAAATAGCAGTGGAGCTGTGCGAGGATTTATGGTCTCCGAACCCACCAAGCATAAGACATGCCATGTCCGGTGCTAATGTGATCGTTAATTTGTCGGCTTCAGATGAAGTGACAGGCAAAGCAGATTACAGGAGAGAACTTGTCAGCGGACAGTCAGCAAGGCTGATATGTGGATATATATATGCATCTGCGGGAGATGGTGAGTCCACACAGGATGTTGTTTATTCTGGACACAACCTCATATGCGAAAATGGAAATACACTTGCTGAATCAAAACGTTTCGTAAATGAGACAATTTACAGCGAGTTTGATGTGGAAAGACTTGAAACTGAGCGCCGCAGAATGACCACGTTTAAGGTGGAGGATGACCACAGTTGGACAGAGTTTGAACTTGAAATGCAGGATACGGTACTTACCAGATCAGTAAATCCAGCGCCTTTCGTTCCGGCTGATAAAAAAGACAGAAACAGACGCTGTGATGAGATTTTTATGATCCAGGCGATGGGACTGAAAAAGCGATTAGAACACACTAACTGTAAGACTGCTGTTATTGGAATATCAGGAGGTCTTGATTCAACACTGGCACTTCTTGTGACGATAAAAGCCTTTGATCTGCTAGGAAAAGACCATAAAGATATAGCAGCAGTCACAATGCCCGGATTTGGTACAACAGACAGGACATATGATAATGCGGTAAATCTCATAAAATGTCTCGGTGCAACATTTATAGAAGTTGATATAAAGGATGCGGTAAATATCCATTTCCGTGATATTGGACAAAACCCTGATGTGCATGATGTGACATACGAAAACGGACAGGCGAGGGAACGCACACAGATCCTTATGGATATTGCAAACAAAGAAAACGGTATGGTGATAGGAACAGGTGACCTTTCTGAACTTGCACTCGGATGGGCTACCTATAACGGTGATCATATGTCAATGTATGCGGTAAACGCATCCGTTCCGAAAACGCTTGTGCGTCATCTTGTAAGATATTATGCGGATACATGTGGAAGTGATCTGCTTGAAAAGACACTGCTGGATGTGCTTGACACACCGGTGTCACCGGAGCTTCTTCCACCTGAGAATGGCAAGATATCCCAAAAGACAGAAGACCTGGTAGGCCCATATGAGCTGCATGATTTCTTTTTATATAATATGCTGCGCTGTGGTTATACACCAAAGAAGGTATATCGTCTGGCAAAGATCGCTTTTGCAGATAAGTATGGAAAAGAGTTTATACTTAAGTGGCTTAAAAATTTTTACCGCCGCTTCTTTGCGCAGCAGTTTAAACGCTCATGTCTGCCGGATGGTCCAAAGGTTGGAACTGTTGCAGTTTCCCCTAGAGGAGATCTGCGCATGCCATCTGATGCGTGTGCACGTATATGGATGGATGAGGTTGAAGCCTTAGAGTGAATATCGGATATAGAAAACGCACATCAGCTATACTGATGTGCGTTTTCTTATTATGACTATAAACATCTTTCGCTTTTTGATCTTTACAATTTATAGTAACTGGATTCCGTGTTCTTCACATTCTTTAATGGCTTCTTCAGGCCAGATAGAACTTTGAACTTCGCCGATATGGGCTTTTCTGAGGAAGAACATACATATACGTGACTGTCCGATACCTCCACCGATAGTGTATGGAAGCTCTTTGTTTAAAATTGCTTTCTGGAAAGGAAGCTCTGCACGCTCTGGGCATCCTGCTTTTTCAAGCTGTTCTATTAGTGCCTTCTCATCAACGCGGATTCCCATTGATGAAAGCTCAAGTGCAATATCAAGGACAGGGTAGTAAACAATGATATCTGCGTTTAATGCCCAGTCATCATAATCCGGTGCACGGCCATCGTGTGGCTCCCCGTTTGCAAGCTTGTCACCGATCTGCATCACGCATATAGCACCTTTTGCTTTTGCAAAATAATATTCGCGCTCCTTTGGTGTGTTGTCCGGGAACATTTCCTCAAGCTCGGATGTCGTGACAAAGGTGATATCCTTTGGAAGGATGAGGTCTATGTAATCGTACTGGATAGCCATGTACTGCTCAGTTTTTCTGAGACATTTGTAAACTGTGCGGACAGTATCTTTTAAAAATTCAATAGTTCTATCTTCTTTGCGGATGATTTTTTCCCAATCCCACTGGTCTACAAAAATAGAATGGATGTTATCAGTCTCCTCATCACGGCGGATGGCATTCATATCAGTGTAAATTCCCTCTCCGAGAGAAAATCCATATTTCTTTAAAGCATATCTTTTCCATTTGGCGAGTGAGTGAACAACCTCTGCCTCTTTGTCGCCCTGCTCTAAAATTCCGAAAGTAACAGGTCTTTCGTAACCATTTAAGTTGTCGTTTAAACCTGTTGTAGGGTCAACGAATAATGGTGCGGATACTCGTGTAAGACTAAGACGCTGTGCGAGCATTCCCTGAAAAAAATCTTTGACAGTCTTGATAGCAAGCTGTGTATCGTGAAGATTAAGTTCAGATTTGTAATCTTTTGGTAATTTTAATTTACTCATTTTGATTGAACCTCGTGTATTTGATATAATGATAATATAAAAATATTTTTAAAACTTTGATTATCGGAATTATTATAGCACATTATCTGTAGAAAGATAGACTATAATATGATAAAATTATATAGTTTCTAAAATATAACTATTTTGGTAGGAATTAAATTGAAATCAGAGGTGGATAAATGAGAAAGAGAGATATTACCGTTGTATCAGCGGTTATGGAGGCAGTGAGCATAATATTTGCCATTGCGTATATAGGCTTGCAGATATATTACGGAGTGTATTATCACGTACAGCCGTTTAAATTTATAGCTAATATTCTGGTGCTCGTTCTTATATATTTTGGAATTTCATGGGTGCAGTTTTATCCGGAAAAGCTTAACCATATACCGGCTTCTGTATGTGAGGGAAAAATACGCAGATACTCACTCCGGCTTCTTTTTCTTGTGAAATTTATCTTTACGGCAGGACTTCTAGTTCCGTGCGTATTTGATGTGCTTGGAATAGGGATAAGAGATGCATACAGCCTTATAATGGTCGGGCTTATAATTGTAGTTTCGGTTTATTATGAATACAGGATAATAACGGAGCTTCGCAACATCAGAGACAATAAGTAAGCGATAAGAGAGAGTGGAGATAAAAATGCAGATAAGTATTGAAGAAATTAAAAAATTAGAAAAAGACAGCTATCAGATAATTGATATACGAAGTGAGGATGAGGTAAGCCATGGGGCAATTCCCGGAGCATTAAACCTCGCAGCAGAAGAAATCGAAAAAAGTGTGGATATATCCACAGATAAAAAACTTGTCATATGCTGCAGCCGTGGTAAAAAAAGTGTGGATATAGCTGAATATCTTTGCGAAAAAGGATTTGATGCGGTAAGTCTTAAGGGCGGTTATGTAAGCTGGCTTCTTGACGCAATGAAAGAGGATGAAGAAAACGAAAGGGACATAAAGGCTGATGTTGAGCAGAGTCTGCGAAAGAAGTTTAAAAAGTCCATCTGGCGTAAATTTACGAAGGCGATAAACACATATGAACTCGTAAAACCCGGCGATAAAATAGCTGTATGTATATCCGGCGGCAAGGATTCAATGCTCATGGCAAAGCTCTTCCAGGAGTTAAAGCACCACAATAAATTTGATTTCGAGGTAAAATTTCTTGTCATGGATCCCGGATACAATGAGGCAAACAGGCATGTAATAGAAGAAAACTGTAAAAACTTAGGAATTCCGGCAACGATTTTTGAATCAGATATTTTTGATGCTGTTTATGAAATAGAGAAATCGCCATGTTATCTTTGTGCACGTATGAGAAGAGGGCATCTTTATTCATTTGCAAAGGAACTGGGCTGCAATAAAATAGCTCTTGGTCATCATTATGATGATGTAATAGAAACTATTCTGATGGGAATGCTTTATGGTGCACAGGTTCAGACCATGATGCCGAAACTCCACAGCACAAATTTTGAAGGAATGGAGCTTATACGTCCACTCTATCTCGTAAGGGAGGATGATATAAAGGCATGGCGTGATTATAACGGACTTCATTTTATACAGTGTGCATGCAAGTTTACAGATACATGTACCACATGCAATAACGAGGAAAACCGTTCAAAGCGTGTCGAGATAAAGAACCTTATAGCAGATTTAAAGAAGGTAAATCCGTTTGTCGAGGCAAATATATTTAAGAGTGTAGAAAACGTAAATTTAAGCACAGTCGTGGCTTATAAAAAAGATGGAATAAAGCATAGTTTTCTTGATGATTATGACAACAGATAACAAAGACGCAGGAGGCGGTGCAGGTGGCAGATATTTTTGATTATATAGACTGGCGCGGAGACATAGGCTTTGAGAGTGTGCCGGTAAATGAAGTGGACAGCATGATATTTTCCCAGCTCATTTATGTAAAAATGCAGCCATACATGCCGGATATAAAAAAATCAAAGCTTACGATAAAGCAGCTTGCGGATATGTATCTGGCAGATAATAATGATGACGATATAGAGAGTATGCCGAATCTGTTCAGAAACGCTGCAAAGCTTTTAAAGAAAATTGCAAAGTCAAAGCGATTTGGCAGATGCCTGCTCACACATTATGTCTATGACATAAGTCTTGAGGAAGAGTCACAGTTTTCGGCAGTGACTATAGAGCTTTCTGACGGAAGCATTTTTGTATCGTATAGCGGAACAGATCATTCAGTGGTTGGATGGAAGGAAAACTTTAATTTAAGCTATTTAGATGAGACTCCGGGACAGAAGAAGGCAAAGAAATATCTTTATCATGTTGCAAAAGTATACGATGCGGATATGTGGATAGGTGGACACTCAAAAGGTGGAAATCTGGCAGTATTTGCGGCCATGCATGTGGATAAATATATCCAGAAGCGCATAATAAAAATATTTAATCTGGATGGTCCGGGGTTTAATCACAAAATGATATCGACTGAAGGTTATGAAAGGATTAAAAGCCGTATATTTACTTTCCTTCCGCAGTCATCGGTTGTAGGCCTTCTGCTTGAACACGTTGACGATTATAAGGTGGTAAAGAGCACAAATTCAGGACCTATGCAGCATGATGTATTTTCATGGGAAGTGATGGGAGCCGGAATAGTAAAAGCCGACGGACTCGACAAAAACAGTTTAAGACTTGATAAGACATTAAAGACGTGGATAGGCGGAATGGATGAAAAACAGAGAAAGCGATTTACGGAAGCTTTGTTTTCGATAGCTGAGGAGTCAAATTTTGAAAATCTCGACAGACTTTCATTTAAGCAGGCAATAGGGATGATAAAGGCAGCAGACGAGCTGTCAAAATCAGACTGGAATGTGCTAAAGACCACGATAAAACAGCTTATCGCAGCGGGGGTTGGCACAGTAAGAAATGAACAATAATGATGTAGACAGCAGAGGAATGTAATGCTTAAGCATGATAATATAATAAAAATATCTAATTTAAACGAAAAAGAAATATGGCCGTATGTAAGCCGGTCAGAGGTAGGATTATTAAGATGTAATGAGCCGCAGCCGGGTATTTTTGTTGCAGAAAGTCCTAATGTGATAGAGCGTGCGATAAATGCAGGATATGAACCGGTTTCATTTTTAATAGAAGAAAAGTATCTTGACGGAAGCATAAGGGATGGTATGGTACGCTTTGAACTTATTGAAAGATTCCCGGATGTGCCGGTTTATACAGCCTGCGGGGAAGTACTTAAAGATCTGATCGGATACAAGCTTACGAGAGGGATGCTTGCAGCATTTAAAAGAAAAAGGCTTATGACGCTAAGTGAGATCATAAAAGGAAAGCGCAGGATAGCCGTTTTGGAGGATATTGTAAATCCTACAAACATAGGTGCGATTTTCCGTTCTGCGGCAGCTCTTAAGATGGATGCCGTGATACTTTCTTACGGCTGCAGTGATCCGCTTTACAAAAGGGCAAGCAGGGTCGCAATGGGAAATGTATTTCTGGTTCCATGGACTATAATGGATAAAGACATGTGGCCGGATGAGGGCATGAAGATATTAAAATCCGAGGGCTTTAAAACGGCAGCTATGGCACTTTGCAATGACTCGGTAAGCATAGCAGATAAAAACCTCCATCAGGAGGAGAAGCTTGCACTGATACTTGGAACAGAGGGCAGTGGTCTTTTGGATGAAACTATAAAACAATGTGATTACACAGTAAAAATACCGATGGCAGATGGAGTTGATTCCCTAAACGTTGCGGCAGCAGCCGCAGTGGCATTCTGGGAGCTTGCATAGAAATTGATAGAACTATAAAAAATCAGTAACTACAAAGATAAATGTGCCAGCCAAAAGGCATTGATACTGAACAATTACGAAAATCATAAAGAAACGGAGAGTATAGATGTTAACACAATTTTCCAGAACAGAGTTATTATTAGGAAAAGAGGCAATGGAAAGGCTTAAAGGCGCAAGAGTTGCAGTCTTTGGAGTCGGCGGAGTCGGCGGATATGTCTGTGAGGCACTTGTAAGAAGCGGAGTCGGTGAATTTGATCTTATCGATGATGACAAAGTATGTCTTACTAACCTAAACAGACAGATAATAGCTACAAGAAAGACTGTAGGAAAATATAAAACTGATGTGATGAAGGAGAGGATCCTCGAGATAAATCCTGATGCAAAAGTAAATACGCACAAATGCTTTTTTTTACCAGAGAACGCAGATGGATTTCCATTTGAGGACTATGATTATATTGTCGATGCAGTTGATACAGTTACAGCAAAAATCTCTCTTGTCATGAAGGCAAAAGAGATGGATATTCCTATAATAAGCAGCATGGGAGCAGGCAATAAGCTTGATGCAAGCCAGTTTAAGGTGGCAGACATATATAAGACAAAGGTCTGTCCTCTTGCAAAGGTGATGAGGCGCGAATTAAAAAAGCGGGGCGTAAAAAAGTTAAAGGTAGTATATTCGGAGGAACAGCCTACAAGACCTGTCGAGGATATGGCAATAAGCTGCAGGACAAACTGTATATGTCCTCCGGGAGCGGAGCACAAATGCACAGAGAGAAGGGATATTCCGGGAAGCGTTGCATTTGTTCCATCAGTTGCCGGACTTATAATTGCAGGAGAGGTAATACAGGATATTGCTTTTGAAAGAGTATAGAAATATCAGTAACAATCGGAGATAAATATGAGTGAAGTAACAAGAATACAATTAGAAAAGCTGGAACAGTTGAGAAACTATTTAAAGGAACTTGGTTCCGTCGCAGTGGCATTCTCAAGCGGAGTAGATTCCACATTTCTGCTTAAAACTGCGCACGATACACTTGGTGATAAAGCGATCGCAGTTACAGCAAGGTCATGCTCATTTCCCAAGAGAGAGCTTGACGAGGCGACAGAGTTTTGTAAAAAAGAGAGAATAAAACATTTTGTCTGTGAGTCGGAAGAATTGAATATTGACGGCTTTGCACAGAATCCGAAAAACAGGTGTTACCTTTGTAAAAGAGAACTTTTTCAAAAAATTATCACACTTGCATCAGAAAATGGTATAGAATATGTTGCAGAGGGTTCAAATATGGACGATAATGGAGATTACAGACCGGGCCTTATTGCGGTAGCTGAGCTTGAGGTCAAAAGTCCGCTCCGCGCCTGCAAAATGACAAAGGATGATATAAGAGCCCTGTCTAAATATCTTGGTCTGCCTACATGGAAAAAGCAGTCATTCGCATGTCTTTCATCGAGGTTTGTGTATGGCGAAACCATAACAGAAGAAAAACTTGGCATGGTAGATAAAGCCGAACAGCTTCTTCTTGACATGGGATTTCATCAGGTAAGAGTACGCATACATGGAATGATGGCGCGGATAGAGATAGAACCATCGGAATTTCCTCTTATCATGCAGGAGGAAAACCGTGACAAAATAACAAAGTATTTCAAATCCATCGGATTTACATATGTAACTCTCGATCTTATGGGATACCGTACAGGAAGCATGAACGAAACACTTGATATACAAAAGTAAAGTAACTATTTTGACAGGCTGATAGTTATAAAAAGGGAGAGAATATGCCAGTATTTGATTTTAGCAATGCACCGGCAGAAAAAGGGAACGCTGAGTGCACATATGAGACGTTTTGGTCAAACGAGACATCGGCATCAGCACAAAAGCCGATAGTTGTAATAGACAACAGTAAAAGGAAATGGAAACATCATTCGCTTGGAATGTTTACGAATCCGATAAAGCGTACATCGTTTGAATTTGATGAGGAAGATGGAGTAGTAAGCGCTGATATAATCCGTATAGATTCGAGGTTTGTAAGTCTTTTCAAATGGCTTGGGGAAAACCATATAAAAGTACAGCTTTCCGGTGCAGACACAGATAACGGATATGCAGTTTACCGTGTGCGTGAAGTGGCGCTCGGCAAGGGAACGAAGCTTTCGGCTGAAGATGGATTTTTACAGTATATGATGGAGCGTCTGTTTGGCAGTACGATGCCAAAAGAAGAAATCGACCTCGATGAGTACGAGGAAGAGGGTGACAGCATGAAGCTTACAAGCATCCAGAGCATCACGGATTTTATGACATGTGCCGGACGCACGCTTCCGGATAATATTTTACTCTGGGCGAGAAGAAATCTTGCCGTTGCACGGTCAAACGAGGTTTCACCGGAGGAAAGACGCCATGCGCAGAGAGCACTCTCTATAATGATGAATATCCAGTGGAAAGGAAATTATTTTGAGGCGATCGATCCGGTAGAGGCACGCAGGATCCTGGACGAGGAACTCTATGGAATGGAGAGTGTAAAACAGCGTATCATAGAAACGATCATCCAGATAAACAGGACGCATACACTCCCGGCATATGGTCTTTTACTATGTGGACCGGCAGGAACAGGAAAATCACAGATAGCCTATGCGGTTGCAAGGATCTTGAAGCTGCCATGGACTACGCTTGACATGAGTTCAATAAATGATGCAGAGCAGCTTACCGGAAGCTCACGTATTTATTCAAACGCAAAACCGGGAATCATCATGGAAGCATTTTCGCAGGCAGGGGAGTCAAACCTTGTATTCATAATAAATGAGCTTGACAAAGCTGCTTCAAAAAATGGAAACGGAAATCCGGCAGATGTGCTTTTAACACTTCTTGATAACCTTGGATTTACTGACAACTATATGGAGTGTATGGTTCCGACAGTCGGTGTTTATCCAATTGCTACAGCAAATGAAAAATCACAGATAAGTGCACCTTTAATGTCGCGTTTTGCTGTAATTGATATTCCTGACTATACAGCAGAGGAAAAGAAGGTGATCTTCTCCAAATTTGCACTCCGCAAGGTATTTGACAGAATGGGAATGAAAGAGGATGAATGTGTACTTACGGAGGATGGACTTGATGCTGTGATAGAGCTTCATAAAAACACATCAGGAATCAGGGATTTAGAGCAGGCAGCAGAACATATCGCAGCCAATGCCCTTTACACGATAGAAGTAGATAAAGTAAAACAGGTTGTTTTTGATGCAGAAAAGGTGTATAAATTATTAGGAAAATAAAGATCAGAGGAAAATGGTATGAGAGAATTTAAAAAATCATCAAAATTGGATAATGTGTTATATGACGTCAGGGGACCGGTTGTTGATGAAGCGGCCAGAATGGAGGAAAATGGAACAAATGTCCTTAAGCTTAATATAGGAAATCCTGCCCCGTTTGGTTTCAGAACGCCTGATGAGGTTATATATGATATGTCGCGCCAGCTTACCGAGTGTGAAGGCTATTCGAACTCAAAAGGACTTTTCTCAGCCAGAAAAGCGATAATGCAATATGCACAGCTAAAAAAACTTCCGAATGTGTCTGTTGAAGACATTTATACAGGAAATGGTGTCAGTGAGCTTATAAATTTAAGCATGTCAGCACTTTTAGATAATAGTGATGAGGTTTTAGTCCCTGCACCGGATTATCCCTTGTGGACAGCCTGTGTTACACTCGCAGGAGGAACAGCCGTACATTATATCTGTGATGAACAGTCAGAATGGTATCCTGATATAGAGGATATAAAGAAAAAAATAACAGATAAGACTAAAGCAATAGTTATCATAAATCCGAATAACCCTACAGGAGCACTTTATCCGAGGGAGGTCCTGCAGCAGATCGTTGATGTGGCAAGAGAACATCAGCTTATGATTTTTTCGGATGAGATATATGATCGTCTTGTCATGGATGATCTGGAACATGTATCGATCGCATCACTTGCGCCGGATCTTTTCTGTGTGACGTTCAGTGGATTGTCAAAATCACATATGATCGCAGGATACCGTATCGGATGGATGGTTCTAAGTGGAAACAAAGCACTGGGAAAAGACTACATAGAAGGTATCAATATGCTTTCAAATATGCGTCTTTGTTCAAATGTTCCAGCCCAGTCAATAGTCCAGACTGCGCTCGGCGGCTATCAGAGCGTAGGCGAATACATTGTTCCGGGAGGAAGGATATATGAACAGAGAGAATATATCTATAAAGCGTTAAATGATATACCGGGAATATCTGCCGTAAAACCAAAGGCAGCATTTTATATATTCCCAAAAATCGATACACAGAAATTCAACATCGTAAATGATGAGCAGTTTGCTCTTGACCTGTTGCGTGAAAAGAAAATACTTATCATACATGGCGGTGGGTTCAACTGGGATAAACCGGATCATTTCAGGGTCGTATATCTGCCGAGGATAGAGGTGCTTAGTGATGCAATGGAAAAACTTGCAGATTTCTTAAGCACATACAAACAGAAATAAATATGGTATCAAATAACTGTCTGGATTTTTTTAGTCTGGGCAGTTATTTTATATTACGGCTAAAACTTCCCACGTTCTATTGTGGCAATGTGCCGTCTGGGGTGCGGGCTTACGATTCTTCCGATAGTGGAACATTTCGTCAGGATTGCGTAAATTTGCCAGGTGCCTGTTTCCGGCTCAAAGTTTGTGTACATTCTCCAGATGCACACCCACGCCGCAGCGTCCGTCTATGGCATACGCTCTCATACTCCTTAGTCTAGTGGGAGTAAATGCCGTTTCCAGCTAAGTTTATTATGCACGGGTGCTCCAAACGCGCTATTTACGTTGTGAAGTTGATTTAGACTACAAGCTTGGACGTGTGTGCGCCCGTGCAATCTTTAGCTGTAAATCGGCATTAACTCCCACACGACACGTCAGAAATCGAGTGTGTGCCATAGACGGACGCTGCGGCGTGGGTGTACAGCTGTAGAATGAACATAAACAATCGAAAGAGCCGGAAACAGGCACCGACAAATTAGCAATCCGGACGAGTTCCACTATCGGAAGAAGCGTAAGCCTGCACCCCGGACGGCACGATCAACATTCTACAAGTGGGAAGTTTTTATTACCGAAAAGTAACCTACCTGTAACTTTGATTATGATAGTATATGGGTGTAACAGGAAATAATTTGTAACAAGGAGAATCAAATGGAATTACTTAGAGTTGAACATTTATCGAAAATATATGGACAGGGACAGAATCAGGTCAAGGCACTGGATGATGTATCACTTTCTGTTAGTAAGGGAGAGTTTGTCGCAATAGTTGGCGCAAGCGGATCTGGAAAATCGACACTGCTCCATCTGATCGGAGGAGTTGACAGGCCGACAAGTGGAAAGGTGTATGTAAATGATACAGATATATTTTCGATGAATGATGATGAACTGGCAATTTTCAGAAGGAGACAGGTGGGGATCATTTATCAGTTTTATAATCTTATACCAATATTAAATGTACAGGAGAATATAGAAATTCCTCTTGAGCTTGATGGAAGAAAAGCGGATAAAAAGGAAATGGATGAAATGCTTGAAAGACTTGGGCTTACACAAAGGCGCACACATCTGCCGAATGAACTTTCGGGTGGACAGCAGCAGAGAACATCTATAGGAAGGGCACTTATAACAAGACCTTCACTTGTACTTGCTGACGAGCCGACAGGAAACCTTGATACAAAGTCGAGTGGTGAGATCATGAATCTGCTTAAAAGATCGAATCATGAACTGGATCAGACGATTATCATGATAACTCACAACATGGAACTTGCAAAAGCGGCTGACCGTATAATTATGATAGAGGATGGTAAGATCAAATGAATCTGATGAAGACACTTGTTTATAAAAACCTCAGGTTAAATAAAAAAAGAACCATAGTGACGATCGTTGGAATTATACTTGCAACTGCACTTCTGGCTGCACTCACAACGCTTGTATCAAGCTTTTATTACAGCATGATAAAATATGAAAAATCCCAGAGGGGCGATTACCACTATTCTTTTTCAAATGTGAGTACGCAGGAGCTTAAAGATTTTGAAAATAACCGGAGCATAGAAAGCTTGTTTGAAATAACCGGAATAGGATATTCAAAGCTTGACGGATGTAAAAATGAAGATAAACCATATGCGTATGTAGAGGCCACAGATGAGAATGGATTTAAAAAGGCCGGTTTTGATCTGATTGAGGGCAGAATGGCGCAAAATGATAATGAAATAGTTATACCGAGACATTTAAAAACAAATGGGCGGATCGATTATAAAGTTGGAGATGAGATAACATTAAATATCGGTGTAAGGCGTGTTTCAGAAAGCGCTTTATCAGATGAAGAAAGTAACGGAGATAACGCCGGAACGTCAGGTGATGACAGCACACAGTATGCAGAAAAACAACCGGGAGATATACTGGGACAGGACACACCATATTTAAATGATGGGGAAGAATTAACAGATACAGTTTCCAAAACTTATAAGATTGTCGGGATGATCGAACGTCCAAATTATGGATTTGAAGATTACAGTGCATGTGGATATACCTTTATCACATACGGGAAGCAGGGAATAACGGAAAATGATGCATATGGGATGACTGTGTATGCACGTTATACACAAAAAGGCTTAAGAAACCGTTATGAAGTAACAGCGGCGATCCTGGGTATGGATAAGGAGCTGTTTGAGGGTGTAAATGACGGAAAGATGGCTTTTTCAAGCCAGCAGATGGATGAATATTTAAAGCAGCTTAGTAATGTTAAATACGGACTGGGACAGAATGATTCCCTTATAAGATATGAATGCTTATATCCTATGGATGGATTATTTAAGGCACTTTTTGTGATAGCTGCAATTGTTGCGTTTATAATAATACTCACTTCTGTATATTGCATAAAAAACAGCTTTAGTATATCAATAACTGAGAAGATCAGGCAGTATGGAATGCTTTCAAGCATCGGTGCAACAAAAAGACAGATAAGAAAAAGTGTAAAAACAGAGGCTGCGATGCTTGGTATTGTGGGTATCCCGATTGGAATAGGAAGCGGTGTACTTGCAGCATATGTACTTACGAAGGTCGCAAATATAATATTATCGGAATGGCTTGGAGCTGCGCTTGTCTTTAATATTTCTGTCCCGGCCCTTGTATTTGCATTGCTTCTTGCAGTGATTACAATATATTTTTCTGCGATCGGGAGTGCACGGAAAGCCGCAAAGGTTACACCACTTGAGGCGATAAGAAACACAAATGAAATAAAATTAAAGGCAGAGAAATTTAAAACACCTCGATTCATCGGCAGGATATGGGGGATTGGAGGGATTGTTTCATACAAAAACATAAAAAGAAATAATAGAAAATACAGAACAACTATTGTTTCGATCGTAATATGTTCCGTCACATTTATTGTGACATCATATTTTATGTCAATGGCATATCATCTTGTGGAAATGTCATATGGAAAGAAAAATTATAATATTGACGTCAATGTTACCCCGGAAGGAGGGGAAATATCTAATGATACGATCGTGGATGCGATAAACAGTATAAGTGACGTAAAAGATTATGATGTAACAAAAACATATTATTTTGATGTAGACGATCCGGATATGACAAAAGAATACGGAGATTACTATAAAGAATACTATATGGCTGACAATTCCAAAGTTGTAAATGCAGTATTTGACATAGTTGTCATGGATGATGATTCGTTTGGGGCTTATTCAAAAAACGCAGGCTTTGATGACACGGATGGAAAAGCAATACTTATAAACAGAGGACAGATTTCGGTATTAAATGAAGAAACAAACAAATATACAGATAAGGAAATAAGGCTCTTTAACTATAAGGCCGGGGATACGATTTCACTTGGATATACGGCAGATACCATGGAAAGCGAAGTACAAAATACTGAGCCGGATGAGAAGGACACGGATGAGACTGCAGCTGATTTGAGTGAACAGAGTGATGAAGGTATAAGAAAAACTGTGGATGTCATACTCGCAGGTGTTACGGATGAAAGACCGCTTGGATATGAACAGTCATTCAGTTCACCGGTAATGGTTATGGATCAGAAAACATTTGACAGTCTTTGGAGAGACGGAAAATGTGATTATGAGGGCAGACCGTATCAGGTGGCATATGTGAATGTGGAGGATGCCGACAAATATCAGGATGATCTAGAAACCCTTATGAGTGATATGCAAAAAACGATAAGCTTCAGCTACAATATCACAAATTACGACGCAATCATGAAAAATGAAAAAGCATTTTATATGCTGATCGGTATTTTTGCTTACGGGCTTATCATAGTGATCTCACTTATAGGAATAACAAATATAGTCAATACGCTTGGAACCGGAATGGAGCTTAGAAAACGTGAGTTTGCAACGCTAAGAAGTATTGGAATGACAGATAAACAGTTTACAAAAATGATCAGGCTGGAAAGTCTTTTTATCTCTGTAAAAGCACTTATAATAGGAATTCCTGCCGGACTTATAATATCATATATCATATGCAGGATCGAAAACAGGCTGGATACAGTCATCATATATGATCCGCCGGCCGGTGCTGTCTGTGCATGCATAATAGTTGTAATGTTGCTCATTTATGCTATCATGTTTTTATCTATGGAAAAGTTAAAACACAACAACATCATAGATACGATAAAAAATGAAAACTTGTAAGAGGATTGAATGAAAAAAATACTTCTTGTAGAGGACAATAAAGGGATAACCGAAGGACTGTGTGATATATTTACACAGCCGGAATACAAGCTGTATACAGCAAAAAATATCAAGGAGGCCGGGGAACTTCTATCGCAAGATTCTCCGGGCCTTGTGCTGCTTGATGTGGGGCTTCCGGACGGAGATGGCTTTGAATTTTATAAAAAGCATCTTGCAAAGCATGGGCTGGCGGTTATATTTCTTACAGCAAAGGATGAGGAAAATGACATAGTAAAAGGTCTGGAGCTTGGGGCAGAGGACTATATTACAAAGCCTTTTTCCGTAAGAGAGCTTAAAGCAAGGGTAAACCGTGTATTTATGCGGCAGGAAGGAAAGAATTCCGTATCAGTGCTAAAAGCAAAAAACATAAATTACGACATAGAAAAAAAGGAAGTAAAAAAAGATGGAGAGGCAGTTTCACTTTCGAGTCTTGAGCTTCGCATACTGGATCTCCTTTTTTGCAATCACAATAAAGCAGTTTCCAGAGATGCAGTCATTGACTGTATCTGGGAGGCCACGGGAAATGATGTATACGATCACACCGTTACTGTATACATGAAACGGATACGGCAGAAAATCGGGGATGATGTTATAAAGACGGTAAAGGGTATCGGTTACAGGATTGACACGGAGGATAATTAAGTAATATGGCAAATTCTGAACATAGAAAAAGATTTATAACGTTTGCGATTATTTATACATGTATATGTGCGGCAGTCATTTCGGTGGCTGTCTTTTTTCAGTACAGGGCATATACAAAAAATTATAATCTGGTCGCTGCCAGAATCTGTGCCCTTGTACAGGAAAAATATCCGGATGTCACAGGCAGCAGCATAGCAGAAATTTTAAATGATAATGTATCAGAAAAATATGATGATAACGGAAAAGAATTCATGCAAAAGTATGGGATAGATATGGAGTCTGATTCAGTGATCATGGAAAACGACAAAGAAATGATAAGATTTATAACTATAGATATAGTTGCCGTAGTATTTATGTCAGCCGGTTTTTTGAGGTACATTTTTAGTCAGCGCAGATATTATGAAAACCAGATAAGCCAGATGACCGCCTGCTTAAGGAGGATAAATGAGGGCAGTTACATGCTTAAGATGGACGACAGCAAGGAGGGGGCAGTTTCCATACTTAAAAGTGAATTATATAAAACAGCGGTAATGATGCGTGAGGCGGCAGAAAATGCAAAAGCAGACAAGATAATGCTTAAAGATTCCCTTTCTGATATTTCACATCAATTAAAAACACCGCTTACATCACTTTCAATAAATCTTGAAAATTTAGAAGACAATCCGGATATGGATGAGGCTTCAAAAAACAGGATACTGCGCAGGGCAAAGCATGATGTCGTAAATATTTCACACATGGTTTCGGCAATCCTTAAACTATCAAGGCTTGAAGCGGATGTTGTCGAGTTCAATGAAAAAGAAACAAAGCTTTCTGACATAACAGAAAGCGCAGCTGACAGAGTGACGGCACTTTGTGATCTTAAAGACATAAGGCTTAAGATAAAAAAAGACAGCGACGCAAATGCAGTGGTTTATTGTGACAGTTACTGGCAGACAGAGGCGGTTACAAACATAGTTAAAAATGCAGTTGAGCATGCAGCAAAAAACGTGGCAATAGGATATTATAGTTATGAAATGTATGATGAGATCGTTGTCGAAAATGATGGCATGGCGATAAGCGATGAGGATAAGAAAAATATATTTAAGCGCTTTTACAGGGGGCAGGACTTTGCTGCAGACAGCGTAGGGATAGGATTATCACTTGCCGAGTCGATAATAAGACATGACAATGGATATGTAATGGTTGATGATCTATTTAATGAAAAAAAAGAATGCGAAGGAACACGCTTTGTGGTAAGATATTTAAGATAAATATATAAATTATGTACGGGAGAAATGGGGTATATGAAGAATTTAAAATGGTTTGCAAGACCGGATAAGTTTAAAAACAGGCTTATCATGGTGATACTTGGGGTTTTGATACAGGGATTTGGACTTTCATGGATCATAGAAGTCTCATTTGGAACAGATCCGTGTTCAGCGTTCACACAGGGTGTTATAAGCCATGTGCCGCTTAGCTTTGGAACAGCACAGCTTCTTATAAATATAATATTGTTTGTAGTTGTTTTTTTTGCAGATACCGGTCTTATAGGCTTTGGAACTATTGCCAATATGGTCTTTATCGGCTATATATCAGATTTCTGCCGTTTTATATATTCAAAAACACTACCGGCCGAACTCTTTCAAAATACAACTACAAGAATAATTATACTGATTCCGGCACTCATAGTATTCATACTCGGTGCGGCGATGTACATGACGGCGGGACTGGGAACCTCGCCATATGATGCAATCGCATTTATCGTATCGGAAAGGGCAGAAAATATTCCTTTCAAATTCATTAGAATGTCATGGGATATCATCTTTTTGCTGCTCGGATGGATCATGGGGGGAAATATCGGCGTGGTTACATTTGCCGTTGCATTTTTCCTTGGACCGGTTATCACATGGGAACAAAAAAAGCTGTCTGTATTCATATCATAAACTAAAACTAGGAAGCGATAAAATGACATTAAAAGAACTTGGCATAGGAGAAAGTGCCAGAATTAAAACAGTGGGTGGTGATGGTGCGCTGCGCCAGCATTTCCTTGATATGGGAGTTATCCCAAAGGCAGAGGTTACAGTTGTTAAATTTGCCCCGATGGGGGATCCTATGGAGCTGCAGCTTCATGGGTATGAACTTACTCTTCGTCTTGAGGATGCAGCACAGATAGAAGTTGAACCTATACAGAAGCGTTCAAGAAACCATGAGGGACCAAAAGAGCTAAGCAAAACTGCCCACCCGGGACTTGGAGAAGAAGGAAAATATCACGTAAAAGGTGAAGAAGATCCGCTTCCGGCAGGAGAGATGCTTACATATGCACTCGTCGGAAACCAAAACTGCGGGAAAACCACGCTTTTTAACCAGCTGACAGGTTCCAACCAGCATGTCGGAAATTTTCCAGGAGTTACAGTTGACAGAAAAGACGGGGCGATAAAAGGCTATCCAAATACACAGATCACGGATCTTCCGGGAATTTATTCAATGTCTCCGTACAGCAGCGAGGAAATCGTATCGAGAAATTTTGTGCTGGATAATGCCCCTAAGGCAATTATAAATATCGTTGATGCTACAAATATCGAGAGAAACCTTTATCTGACAATGCAGCTTTTGGAGATGGATATACCGATGGTCATAGCTCTTAATATGATGGATGAGGTTACGGGAAATTCCGGCTCCATAGATGTAAATAAGATGGAAGGACTTCTGGGAGTTCCGGTTGTTCCGATATCAGCAGCTAAAAACGAGGGTGTTGATGAGCTTGTGCGCCACGCCGTACATATTGCAAAATATAAAGAAAGACCGGGACGGCAGGATTTTTGCGATGAAAAGGATTTTGGCGGTGCAGTCCACAGATGCATACATGCTGTGTGCCATCTTATAGAGGATCATGCGAAAAATGCGGGTATTCCGCTTAGATTTGCAGCAACTAAACTGATAGAGGGCGATAGCATCATATTAAAGCAGCTGCATCTCGATAAAAATGAAACAGAGACACTTGAGCATCTTATAATACAGATGGAAAAGGAGCGCGGCTTAGACAGAAGTGCTGCGATCGCCGATATGCGTTTTACGTTTATCGAGAAAGTATGTGAGAGTACGGTCGTAAAGCCAAAAGAAAGCAAAGAACGCCTCCGCAGCCAGAAAATAGATAAAATACTCACCGGAAAATACACAGCTATACCATGTTTTATAGCTATAATGTTAGCGGTATTTTATCTGACTTTTAACGTTATAGGTGCAGGGCTTCAGGATCTGCTTGCACTTGGAATTGAGTGGATTACAGATATAACAGACAAAGCACTCACAGCAGCAGGAGTAAACGAAGTGCTGCACAGTCTTGTGATAGATGGGATTTTTGCCGGAGTGGGAAGTGTTTTAAGCTTTCTGCCTATAATTGTGACGCTGTTTTTCTTCCTCTCACTTATGGAGGACAGTGGCTATATAGCAAGAGTTGCATTTTTTATGGACAAATTACTTAGAAAGATCGGACTTTCAGGAAGAAGCATAGTTCCAATGCTCATAGGATTTGGATGTACAGTTCCTGCGGTAATGGCGACACGTACACTGCCGAGTGAGCGTGACAGAAGGATGACTATACTTCTTACACCGTTTATGAGCTGTTCGGCAAAACTGCCTATATATGCATTTTTTATCAGCGCATTTTTCCCGGGAAAAGGAGGTTTTATTATGGCAGGGCTTTATTTCCTTGGAATCATGATAGGAATAATAGACGCCATATTATATCGTAAAGTCCTCTTTAAAGGGGATGCAGTTCCATTTGTAATGGAGCTTCCTAACTATAGAATGCCGGGAATAAAAAATGTCGGTCAGCTGTTGTGGGAGAAAGCAAAAGATTTCCTGCAGAAAGCATTTACAGTAATATTGATCGCAACTCTTTGTATATGGTTTTTACAAAGCTTCGATGTTCATTTTAACCTTGTAAGTGATTCAAAGAACAGTATGCTTGCGGCATTGTCAGGAGTGCTTGTACCACTGTTTAAACCGCTTGGACTTGGGGACTGGCGCATATGCACAGCTCTTATAAGCGGATTTATGGCAAAAGAAAGTGTTGTATCATCTTTACAGATCTTATTCGGAACATCTGTAAGCACAGCAATATCATCATTATCAGCGGCATCATTACTTGTGTTCAGTCTGCTTTATACACCTTGCGTTGCGGCGATAGCTTCAATAAAGAGAGAGCTTGGGGTAAAATGGGCTGCGGGTGTAGTAGTCTGGCAGTGTGTGATCGCCTGGGTTGCTGCATTTATAGTCAGGTTGATTGGGATGATATAATGAAACGTATTGATTTTGAAAATGGAAAGATAACAGGTAATATTTTAAATGCGGCTGTTCCGATGCTTGCGGCTCAGATATTAACACTTTTGTATAATATCGTAGACAGGATCTATATTGCAAGGATACCGGATATCGGAACAGCGGCGCTTGGTGCGGTAGGACTTTGTTTTCCACTTATAATCATAATAACAGCTTTCGCTAATCTGTTCGGAAGCGGTGGTTCTCCATTATTTTCTATAAATAGAGGAATGGGAGAAAAAAATAAAGCACAGATTATAATAAATACGGCATTTTCTATGTTATGCATATGTGCGGCCGCCATAATGATAATTGGTCTGGTGTCTGCCAGGCCACTGCTTATTTTATTTGGGGCTTCACAGGATGCACTCGTCTATGCATATCCATATATGATGATATATCTGATCGGCACGATCCCGTCAATGCTTGCGACAGGAATGAATCCGTTTATTAATTCACAGGGATATGCGCTTACAGGGATGCTTTCTGTTACAATAGGTGCGGTTGCAAATCTCATACTTGATCCGGTTTTCATATTTGCATTAAACTACAAGATAGTTGGTGCAGCTATTGCAACGGTAATATCACAATGTCTGTCAGCCGGATTTGTCATTTACTTTCTGCGAAAAAGATCTGAGTACAAAATCAGCTTTCTGGGCTGGAAAAAATTGCGTGAATACTCGGAGTATGCAAAAAACATCATCAGCCTTGGAACCTCCGGTTTTATAATGCAGCTTACAAACAGCATTGTATCTATATGCTGTAACAACGTGCTGTCTGTTACAGGCGGTGATGTATACATATCTGTAATGACAATCGTATCAAGTGTGCGCCAGATGGTAGAGACTCCGATATTTGCAATAGTCGAAGGTTCATCACCTATAATAAGCTATAATTATGGGGCAAGAAGGCCAAAGCGTGTAAAATGTGCAATAATAACAATGGCATGCATGGCTTTAGTCTACACGGTCCTGATGTGGATCGTCATAATAAATGTACCGGAATTTCTGATAGGGATTTTCAGTTCAAGCAAGGAGATACTTGTCGATGCTGTCCCGGCGATGAAATTGTATTTTGCAGCATTTATATTTATGCTGCTTCAGTATACAGGCCAGACAGTTTTCAAATCACTCAATAAAAAGAAACAGGCGATATTTTTCTCACTGCTTCGGAAGGTATTTATAGTCGTTCCACTCACATACATACTGCCATATGTTTTCAGATTGGGAACGGATGGTGTGTTTATGGCAGAACCGGTGTCAAATGTTATAGGTGGAAGTATTTGTTTTATAGTAATGTTATGTACGATCATTCCAGAACTTAAAGGAATGGAAAAGGAGTAGAAAATGGAAATTAAATTAGAAAATGATATTTTAGAAGTTACAATAAACTCAAAAGGAGCAGAGCTGTCAAGCATAACAGGGAAGGAAACGGCAGTGCAGTATCTGTGGGACGCAGATGAAAAGTACTGGAAAAGAAGTGCGCCGGTATTGTTTCCGTTTGTAGGAAGCCTGAAGGGAAAAAAATATATATACGATGGCAGAGAATATCCAATGGGACAGCATGGATTTGCCCGTGACATGGAGTTTGAAATCGAATCACAGAAAAACGATGAAGCATGGTTTCTGCTCCGCTCAAATATGGAAACACTTGTGAAATATCCATTTGAATTTGAACTTAAGGTAGGTTATAAGCTTGAGGGCAGCAGTATAAAAGTGTATTGGATAGTTAAAAATATAGATACAAAAGAACTGCTCTTCTCGATCGGCGGACATCCTGCATTTATGTGTCCGGTATCGGATGATATAAAGCAGTCTGACTGCTATATTAAATTTGATACAGAAAAAGATCTTAAATATGGACTTTTAAACAGTGATGGACTTCTTTTAAATGATGTACATACTTTAAAAAACGAAAATGGATTTTGTAAGATAGATGAGCATATGTTTGACAAGGATGCTCTTATCATAGAGGGAAAACAGGCATCAAAGGTAAGTCTTTGTACACCTGACAAAAAGCCATATCTTACAGTAATCTTTGACGCACCGCTCTTTGGACTCTGGTCACCGGCAGGAAAAAATGCACCGTTTGTATGTATTGAGCCGTGGTATGGAAGATGTGACAGGGCTGATTTTGCCGGAACACTGGCAGAACGTGAGTATGGAAATAAACTCGCTGCCGGAGAGGAATACAAGAAAGAATTTACTATAACAATAGAATAAGATTTTGCCGTATATACAAAAGAACTGCGCAGTGCCGGATTAAGGTGTAGACTGCGCAGTTTTTATCATTTATATTTGGTACGGAGCAGCCATTTCTGATCTATCTTTTTAAGGTCATCACCAAAACGTATGTGAAGCCGCACAGACCCTTCAAGTTTTTCTATCTGTTCAATTGTTCCGGGGCCGAATTTCGGATGATTTACCATATCTCCTTTATTATATTTTACAATACTGTTTTTTGAGCGTTCATATTCTTTCTGACGATTATACCTATCGCGGATAGGTATGCTCTTATCGTGTATTTTATTTTTGAGAGCAGCATCATAGTCATGTTTTATGAGACTTTCGCCAGCTTTGTAATATGGTGTAGGTGCGGCTCCGACGAGTGAGCAGCAGTATTTCCATGCACTTCCGTGTATTCCGGGCTGCCATGTGTATTTCTTTGGAATTTCCATATTGTATTGCATATAATGGGCATATTCATGTTTGTAGAGGTCAAAACGGTCGCTTTTTGAAAGTGGATTTTCTACGCAGTACCCTATAAATAAAAGTGAAAAATGAAATTCCTCTTCATTTTGACCGGCTTTTGGGGTGTAGGAACCAAGACTGTCTTCCTCAAATCCAAATGTTACAGGAATCCGTGCCGCATGAAGACCGAATTTATGGTCCAGTTTTTCATATAAAAATCGTATCTCTGCCAGGTGGATTTTTACTTCATTTTCAAGGAGCCTTCTTATATTTTCATCTATTCTCATGTATTTTACCTCTTTAATTATTTACTTAAATTCTCAACATTCTATTGTGGTAAGGTGCCGTCCGGGGGTGGGCTTATGCATCTTCCGTTAGCGGAACATGCATAAGCCCGCCCCCGGACGACACCATAAATATTTAATTTTGCAATCTACATATTACTATAATAAGTTGTGTATGAAAAGAAAAAAATATCAGCTGCGAAAACAGTACACTTTTTTTCGAAAAAAATATTTCACAAATATTTGTTTCGAAAATTATCTAAAATATTCAAGACTAAAAGTACTATTCATAAAAGATATAGGTCTATTTTGCTTATAAAATGGTAATTATTACTAAAAAAGCATGTTCATATTCTATATTTCTCCTAATTGCCGAAAAAAAACGAAAAGAATATAATTAAATTACGAAAAGGTACGAAAATAAGTACCCAAAATTAAGGCAAGGAGAGGAAAATATGAAGAAATTAACAGGGAGAGTGACTAGTGTGTCTCTTGCTTTTGTTATGGCTGCGAGTGTGTTTCAGACACTGCCGCAGACAGCACAGCCTGTAATGGCTGATGAGACAGAAGATACGACAGCACAGTTAACCTCTAAGGTATCAGATCTGGTTCAGGTAAAGATTGGCGATACATTAAATACGCTTAATCTTTATAATAATGGTGTTTATGAGGCAAAAGTGGCACTGCCTGCCGGGGAAAGCACAGCAACGCTTTTAATAAACGGCGAAGAGACATCATTGTCTGATACAGTAACCCTTGATGCAGCAGGGGATGTATATTTCAGACTGCAAAATGGAGAACTTAAGGATTCAGTTAATGAAACAATAGTACATACAGCCGCATGGGTTGGAACAATCGGTGACTTTTCATACTTAAAAGACGCATCAGATCCGGAATCTGCATATACTATTGGAAGCTGGACCCCGGCGGATGAAAATGCGGAGCTTGATTATATCGGAGGCGGTATATATGAGCGCACATTTTATATGAATGCGGTAGAAACGGATACTGATATTGAATATAAGGTGGCATTTGATGATGGCTGGGATCATTCAATCGGAAAAGATGGAAATAATGCGGAAATTACAATTCCGGCAGGAACCACATCAGTTACAATATTCTGCGATGAGATAAATGGGAAACTGTATGATTCTGTATCTTCAGAACCTATCAACATAACACAGAATACAGGAACGGTTACAAAGCCGGCATTTTGTACAACAGTATCACTTATAGGCTCTGCAAGAGATAACGATGCATGGGAAGCTGGTGTGAAAGGATATGAATTCACACAGATTTCGGACACGCTTTATCTTTATCAGAAAGTATTTAACAAGGGAGCTTACGAGTATAAAACAATATTTGATTACACAAACTGGTATGAGAAAAAAGACGGAAACACATTACTTAACATATCAGAGGACAACACAAATGTTGTATTTTTATATGATGCATCGACAGAAGGACTTTACGATACTGTAAATAATCCATCCGATGTTGCGCAGTATCTTGGAATGCAGGCAGCACCGGCAAAGGCTGAGATCGTAAGTAAAGGAAATGGAGACGTAGAGTTTATCACGGTTGCAGATGATGCAGAAAATGTCTCACTTGTGTATGGAATAAGATCAGAAGTCGAAGCAGACGAAAAAGCGCTTACAACGGTTTCGTGTAAAAAGACCGGTAATGGGGGATATTCATCAGGTGCGATAAGCTTTGGTGATGAAAAAGCCGAGATAGTTTATTACTATGAGGTGGATGGCGAAAAAGTTCTTGATGGAGCAGCAGAAAAAGTTACGGTAGGAGCTTACGATTACTCATTATATGAGAAGCCTGAATATGCAGGAAGAACAGTAAGTATTCCGGGAACACTCCCATCAGACGATGGAAATTGGAATGCCGCATCAAATGTTATGACATACAAAGGAAACGGAATGTATGAATACACATTTAAAGATGTTCCGGCTGGAAACTATGAGTACAAGATTGCATTAGACAAAGCATGGACAGAAAACTATGGAGCAGACGGAATCCAGGGTGGCAGCAATATAGCTCTCACAGTACCGGATACACAGGATGTAACAGTTTATTACAATGACTACACACATCTTACTGCAACATCAGTAGATTACATTATCGCAGATGTATCACTGTCAGGAAGCGGTATTGAGGACGGAACAAAATTAAGCGATAGTGGACTTACAGGAATATATACAGCAGCAGTCGATTTAGGGGAAGGTACATATTCGGACATAAAGCTTACATATAATGAAAAAGAATTTGAGTTTAGTGAATTTAAATTAGAAGCAGCAAAGCGTGTTACATTCTACTTTGATCCTGTTTCTGAGATATATTATTGCAACGCATCAGATCAGGCGATCGAGACAGAAAATGTAAAATATGATTCTAAAGATATAGAATTTAAAGATCCATTCGGAGCTGTGGCAACAGGAGAGAATGTGACATTCAAGATCCAGACAGGAGAGGATATCACATCAGTAAAGCTTGTCATCAAGGGAATGGAGAAAAACAATCTCGAGATGGAAAAAGACGGCGAAGCCGTTGATGGAATCCAGAAATGGACAGTTACAACAAAGTTCAGCCAGATAGGAGCAAATACATATTATTTTGCAATCTCAAATGGCTTTTCTGTATCAATCTATGCAGATGATGACGGAAACTACGGAACAGGAACAGTCACAGATCTGACAAACATTAAGCCATATGATCTTATTGTATATAAGGATGGATATGAGACACCTGACTGGATGAAGAATGCAGTCATTTACCAGATATTCCCTGAAAGATTTTATGATGCAGACGAATCAAATGATAAGGCTCAGATATCTGCAAGAGGTACAGAAAATTATGAATATGTGAATGACTGGTATACACTTCCGGAGAATCCGGAGCAGGAGGAACGCCTTACAAAAGAAGAATATGAAGCAGCCGGAGCATTTTACGGAGATGGAAACTGGAGCAATGAGATATACGGAGGAGACTTAAAGGGAATCACAGAAAGAATAGATTACCTTAAAGCACTCGGGGTAAATGTAATTTACTTAAACCCAGTATTTTCTTCAATATCAAGCCACAGATATGATACAAGTGACTATACAAAGATCGATCCGATCCTTGGAACTCTCGGGGATTTTGAAGAGTTAGTAAATATTGCAAAAGAAAATAATATGCATGTAGTACTCGATGGAGTATTTAACCATGTGTCAGACGATTCTATCTATTTCGATCGTTATTACAAATATCTTGAAGCCGGAACGGACAAGGTTGGAGCTTATCCATACTGGGCATATGTATATGATACAATGTCTGAAAAAGACGTAAGCATAGACGAAGCACAGACGATCGCAAAGAAATACTTTGAGGATGAGTATGGAATTACAGACTTCTCTTACACTGAGTGGTTTAATGTAACACAGGATACTTTAAAGGACGATGATGGCAATGATGTCAAAGATTCAATCGGACAAAGAGCAGGAAAAGCTGTATACGGATACGAAGGCTGGTGGGGATATGACAGCATGCCTGTTATAAAATCAACAAATGGTTCTGAGTATCAGACAGGAAACTGGGGAGAAGAGATCATAGGAAATGACGACAGCACAAGTGTAACCCAGTACTGGCTCGAAAAAGGTTCAAACGGCTGGAGACTTGATGTTGCAAACGAGGTTTCAGATGAGACATGGCAGAATTTCCGTGAATCGGTAAAAGCGCTTGATGATGACAATGTAATTATCGGAGAGATCTGGACAGATGCTTCAAAATATTTACTTGGAGATATGTATGATTCAGTAATGAATTATGTATTCAGGGATGCTGTGATAGGCTTTGCAAAGGGCGGAAGCGCACAGGATGCGATGAATACACTTGAAAGAATACGTGAGCGTTATCCAAAGGAAGCATTTTATGCAATGATGAACCTTGTAAGCTCACATGATACATCCAGAGTTTTATCATTCCTTGACGGAATCGGTGATGACAGGGAAGACAAAACAATAAACGGAGCATTCCCAAGATATGAGACAACCTCTGATCTTGCAAAACAAAGACAGTATCTTGTAGCTTTCATGCAGTTTACATATGCAGGAGCACCTACAATCTACTATGGAGATGAGATCGGCATGGTAGGAGCAGATGATCCTGATGACAGACGTGCATTTGAATGGGGCAAAGGAAATAAGGAGCTTGTCACATGGTATGCAACACTTGCTCAGATCAGAAACAGCTATGCAGCACTTAGGACAGGAACGGTAGAGCCATTTGAAACAGGCTGTGATAATATAATGAGTTATGTAAGAGGCGATGATACAGACCGCATGATCGTGCTTTCAAACAACAGCTCGGATGAGCAGGAGATAACTATTGATACAGAAAATTTGGGTGTAAGTGCATCAGAGCTTACTGACTTGATCTCAGGAAGTAGATACACAGTGTCAGATGGAAAAGTTACAGTAACGGTTCCTGCACTTAAAGGTGTTATTCTTACAAATGACGTAAAGACAATATCTGTAAATACAGATGATCTTGCACCGGCATATGATCCAGGCTACATTGTCGAAGTAAGAAAAGATATTGTGGCAGATGATGAAAAGAAAGACGATACATCAAAAACAGAAGATGAAAAGAAGGATGACACATCGAAAGCAGAAGATGAAAAGAAGGATGACACATCGAAAGCAGAAGATGTAAAGAAGGACGATACATCAAAGGCAGAAGATGTAAAGAAGGACGATACATCGAAAGCAGAAGATGTAAAGAAGGACGATACATCAAAAGCAGAAGATGTAAAGAAGGATGATACATCGAAAACAGATGATACAACAGCATCTGGCACAACAAAAACTGATACAACAGCAGATACTGCAGATAGTACAGAAAAAACTGTTACATCAGCAGCAAAAGAAACTGTAGATTGGGATAAGGAAGCAGATGCAATTAAAAATGCAGATCCAAAAGCAGTTCTTTCTGTAAAGATGGATGAATCCGGAATACTTCCTACAAATATACTTGAGGCATTAAAGGGAACAGACAAGAAGCTTGTCCTTGATATGGGAAATGGAATCAAATGGATCATAAACGGAGCAGATATTTCAAAAATTCCATCTAAAGATATAGATATGTCAGTGACTGTCGGTGGAAATGCTGTACCGGAAAATGTAATAAAGAACAGTAATCTTGGAAAAGATGTAAAGAAAACACTTCAGGTAAGCCTTGGACATGATGGAGAATTTGGATTTAAACCGGTCCTTTCACTGGAAATAGGAAAAGAATATGCAGGACAGTATGCAAATCTGTATTACTATAATCCAGACACAAAGAAGCTTGAAGGACAGGTTTCGGTACTCGTAAAGAATGATGGAACAGCACAATTTACATTTGAGCATGCTTCTGATTATGTTATTTCAGTAACTGATGAGGCAGCAATAACAAACACTAAAAAATCACCAAACGGCGGAGATGACCAGAACATGGCATTATACATTGCCCTTATGGGATTTGCAGCAGCAATGATCGGAGTATCTGTATACCGCAAAAAAAGATCATAGTGATATATAGAATATTAAGGCTTGTGAGTTTGACAAAATGAACGATTACTGCTATTCTTAGATACGCTATCAGATAAAGGACGCTGACTTTATATAGCCAGCGTCCTTTTATTGTGTAATGGTACACACATATGTGTTTTAGGAAGGAAATATATGGAAACAGTAAAGTTTGAAGAATTGAATCTTACCCCACAGATAATGAGAGCTATAAAGGAAATCGGATTTGAGGAGGCAACCCCTATACAAAGCCAGGCGATCCCGGCTGTACTTAGTGGCTCTGATGTAATAGGACAGGCACAGACAGGAACAGGAAAGACGGCATCGTTTGGAATCCCGCTTCTCATGAAGGTTGACCCACATAATAAAAAGACACAGGCGATCGTTCTTTCACCTACGAGGGAGCTTGCTATACAGTCAGCAGAAGAAATAAGAAAGTTTGCAAAATATATGCATGGTGTAAAAGTGCTCTGCGTATATGGAGGACAGGATATCGGACGCCAGATAAAGTCGTTAAAGGGCGGTGCCCAGATCATAATCGGAACGCCAGGAAGGATAATGGATCATCTGCGCAGACACACGATAAAATGTGAGTGTGTTGATACGATAGTCCTTGATGAGGCTGATGAGATGCTGAACATGGGATTTCGTGAGGATATTGAGACAATCCTTGAATATATTCCAAACGAGGATCACCAGACAGTGCTTTTTTCTGCAACAATGCCAAAGCCTATTCTTGACATAACAAGAAAGTATCAGAAAAAAGATGTAAAGCATATCAAAATAACAAAGAAGGAGCTGACAGTTCCAAATATAGAGCAGTACTATTATGATGTCAGAAGACATGATAAAATAGATGTACTCACACGTCTTTTAGAATATTATTCACCTAAATTATCAGTTGTGTTCTGTAATACAAAAAGAATGGTGGATGAACTTGCCTCAGAACTTACAAGCCGTGGATATCTTGCCGAGGCACTTCACGGAGATATGAAGCAGCAGCAGAGAGATCGTGTGATGAAGAATTTCAGAAACGGAAAAACGGAAATCCTTATTGCAACAGATGTTGCAGCAAGAGGAATAGATGTAGACGATATCGAGGCGGTCTTTAACTTTGATATACCTCAGGACGATGAGTATTATGTCCACAGGATAGGACGTACCGGACGTGCCGGAAGATGTGGAAGGGCATTTTCTTTTGTAAAAGGAAAAGAAGTTTACAAACTAAAGGATATCATGCGGTACTGCAAGACAAAAATCTATGCACAGCCTATCCCTTCAAGAGATGATGTGGCATCTATAAAGGCTGAAAAGGTACTCGAAGAGATTGGAAATATTATCGAAAACGAGAATCTGCGCGACATGATAGAACTCATAGAACAGCAGGTAAATACATCTGATTACACTGCAATGGACATTGCGGCAGCGTTTTTAAAACAGTCCATATCGGGGATTGAATTATCCAAAGAAGACAGGGATATGGACAGTGCATTCGATGAGGATACGGGTGCAGAAGAGGGCATGGTACGGCTTTTCATCAATATAGGAAAGAAGCAGAAAATAAAACCGGGTGATATTTTAGGCGCTGTGGCAGGAGAGGCAAAGATACCGGGTAAAGTTGTCGGAGCGATAGATATGTACGATAACTATACATTTGTCGAGGTGCCAAAAGATTACGGAAAAGACGTGCTCCGTGCAATGAAGAATGTAAAGATCAAAGGAAAAAGTGTAAACGTAGAACCGGCTAACAGACGATAGAGACATTAAACCGACAGCAGAACGCTGCCGGTTTTTGTTATATAGGAAATTGTGCTGTAATCACTTTATGATCAGCACTATGGCGCATAGCTTGACAGCGCAGTGTCAAGCTTGCGTATGAACAGTAACTCCTATATAACTATAATAAAAGCAGGCTGGCATAAATATAGTTCTTGATTATGTATATAAAAAGTGTCATAATATAAGAAAAAGGTACTATTAATTTGCACGTGAGGAGGAAAAATAAGTAATTGAATATATTGCCAAATGTGATTAAATGTGTTTAAATATACTCAAAGGAGTAAATTATTATGAATAC
>CAJLRL010000016.1 GCA_905209075.1 uncultured Lachnospiraceae bacterium
ATTCTCGATAGCCCTGATATGCTTATCCACATCATGTAATATCCGTACTGTCTGATTATATTTTTCAATCTGTGCCATGTATTCTTCATAACTGGTGATGTATATAATTTTTATATCATGATTTTTTTCTTTCAGCTTTCTTCCGAGCGTAATTCCGCCCAGTTCTTCCATAGAAATATCCAGTATTCCGATATCAATCTTATCATTACTGTTCAGCAGCTCGTTTGCCGACAAAAATGACCGAATCTGATATTTCACATGATATTCCGAAAGGATTTTATCCAGTACCAGCGCCGCTTTGTCAAGATCTTCCTTATCATCATCACATATTGCTACTTCTAACAATCCAATCTCCTTCCTATTCTGTCAAGCCTAAATCTATTGATTTTACTGGCTTTGACGATTTCTATTTACCTCAAAACAAGAGCCGGGAGTGATAGATATCGTAGTATCTGGTACCAAATAGCTGATAAATGAATACACTTCATAAAGCATCCCTGTTGTTTGCTTATAAAGGCTATTTTCCCTCTAATCAACTATGATGATGAACCTTCCGTGTCTATGGGGATCATGTCCCAACTTCCTTCGTCCCATCTACCATATACTGAGTGCCAGCCATGCTCCTAAACGGGGTCATGCCCCACGGATATAATCGTTGCCGGCTACAGCTCTTGTTTTTTTGTTTGATTGTTACTGACCTTCATTCACCTGTCGTGGTACTGATTTACTCAGTGGACGCTATACCACTACGGCTTACTGTTGGTCTTTTGCAGATGCAGTCCATTTCTGACTCCATCGTTTACGGGGTTCTTCTCCAGAATCCTGTCCAGTCTCCGATACCTTCCATCAGCTGCTCGACAGAGTTCTGGATTGTGTGTTACTTGTATACTTTTGCTTCCTATGCCGCCATTGGTGCCTGTGCTGATACCGGGTGTTTGATATCTTTCATTAGTTTTTCCGGATCATAAGTTGTCCCGTTTTTCAGAACGGTATAAATCACCCTTAGGATCTTGCAGGCTATCACAATCAGTGACTGCATCTTTTTCAGCGGATTGTTGCTTCGTGTTGTGTAATACTCATGCAGCTGTTTGAATTCATCCGCATGCGACACTGCTGACTTTGCCACCTGAAACAGCCAGTAACGCAGTCTCTTGCGTCCTCAGTGGCTTGATCTTTGTCTGTCCTTTATGCTTTCCCGAACTGCATGCCACCAGCCCCATTCCACTTAACTTCTGGATTTCCTTTACGTCATCAAACCTGCTGATCCGTAATGAAGGAGAGTTTATCATTCTCGGCAAACTTACCGTTTGTTTCCAAGTCTCGCCAGGTATAGGATCTCAGTTCTTTTTTTATCACCTCTATTTTCCTGTCCAATTCTTCTTTTGACAGAAGCATTATTGCCTGATTTTCTACATTTACTTGCTTTTTTGTTCTTCTTGCTTTAACATTCATCTTGAATACCTCTTGTGTTTTTAGATTTTACTAACTGGCCGGTCAGTAATAATCTAAAAACACAAGAGGTATTCTTTTTTGTCAATTCCTTTTACTCCTTAAAGTATACAGGAAGCTCCTATATTCAGTTGTGTTTATGTCACTAGGCTGCGCGCCGCTTCGTAACTTCTTTACATAATTCATTCTATTGAAACCGGGCTTATGAATCGTTACCGCAAACGTATACCAAAGGTTCACATACTGTGTACCTTAGCCCTCAAGAATCTGAATCTGCCTAAGCATCGCAAGTGCAGACTGCTTTGCCTTATCCGTCTTCAGATTATTTAGAATCTCTATTGCTTCATTCACAACAGGATCAAGATTATCCGTCGTATCACCGTTCAATATATAATCAGCATATACATGAAACAGGCGACTCAGCTGGGTAAGCATTTCAGCTGAAACACCTCTACTGTTGTTTTCATAATTGGAAATAGAAGACTTCCCCTCAAGATGAAGTCTTGCTGCAAGCTCCTCCTGGGTATAACCTGCATCTGTTCTAAGCTTTTTAATTCTTCCACAAACTGTTGTTACATCAATTGCTCCATTGTTTCTGTTTACCTTCTTCATAATCTGCACCCTTTCCGGTGCCTTTCAAAACAGAAGCAAACCAGAAAAAGAGCGCACGAAAAAAGCCTGCAAAACAATCACTAAATCTCTTGGTATGTAAAAACATACTTCAAGTTAGCTTCTGTTTTGCAGGCCCTTTTTAATCTGAATAGATGTCTTATGCTCCCTTTCAATTGAATTTACAATATATGCTCTATTCTGTTCATCAAACCAACCATTTTTGATTGAAAGAGACATTCTGTCAAGCATCAGACCATATAACAGCTTCGCATCACTTTACAACTTTTTGAATCTATTATCTTTAATCAGAAGTCTAGGAATCCGATCAAAAGAAAATTGTTCAGATTCAATTCCGTAGTAATAATTGAATTTTGGATTTTTGTCCATTATTCTTCTCCTCTCAGCTTTTTACTGTTAAAGCATTATTCATGATTAAACACCCCAAAATTCTTTGTTTTAAAATAAAAAATGGAATAAATCCACGCTTTCGAATTTATTCCCAAACATAATACAAGGGAAAGTATTAAATACTTTCCCTTTCAAAATCTTATATATAGACTTTTAAATTAGAGCCTTTGTCTATTTTGCCTGCTCTGCGATAGCAGCCTGTGCAGCAGCAAGACGTGCGATTGGTACACGGAATGGTGAGCAAGATACATAGTCGAGTCCAATCTTGTGGCAGAACTCAACTGATGAAGGATCTCCACCGTGCTCTCCACAGATACCAACGTGAAGGTTAGGATTAACTGGTTTTCCAAGCTTAATAGCTGTCTCCATTAATTTACCTACACCTGTCTGGTCAAGCTTAGCAAATGGATCGTTCTCGAAGATCTTGTTATCATAGTAAGCGTTAAGGAACTTACCAGCATCATCACGAGAGAATCCGAATGTCATCTGTGTAAGGTCATTTGTACCGAAGCAGAAGAAATCAGCCTCTGTAGCGATCTCATCAGCTGTAAGAGCAGCTCTTGGGATCTCGATCATTGTACCAACATGGTATTTAAGATCTACACCAGCAGCAGCGATTTCAGCATCAGCTGTCTCTACTACAATCTTCTTAACGAATTTAAGCTCTTTAAGTTCGCATACTAATGGGATCATGATCTCTGGCTCGATATCCCAGTCAGCATGTGCTTTCTTTACATTGATAGCTGCACGGATAACAGCCTTTGTCTGCATCTTAGCGATTTCTGGATAAGTAACAGCAAGACGGCATCCTCTGTGTCCCATCATTGGGTTGAACTCATGAAGGCTGTCAATGATTGCCTTGATTGTCTCTACTGATTTGCCCTGAGCCTTAGCAAGTTTCTCGATATCCTCTTCCTCTGTAGGAACGAACTCATGAAGAGGTGGATCAAGGAAACGGATTGTTACTGGGCATCCCTCAAGAGCTTCGTATAATTTTTCGAAGTCTCCCTGCTGATATGGAAGGATCTTGTCAAGAGCAGCTTCTCTTTCTTCTACTGTATCAGAACAGATCATCTCACGGAATGCAGCAATTCTGTCTTCCTCGAAGAACATATGCTCTGTACGGCAAAGTCCGATACCTTCTGCACCAAGTTCACGAGCTTTCTTAGCATCAGCTGGAGTATCTGCGTTTGTACGAACTTTAAGTGTTCTAAACTCATCTGCCCAAGCCATAACACGTCCGAACTCACCAGCGATTGAAGCATCAACTGTTGGGATAAGTCCAGCATAGATGTTACCTGTTGTACCATCGATAGAGATCTCAGATCCCTCTGTGAATGTCTGTCCAGCAAGTGTGAATTTCTTGTTTTCCTCATCCATAGCGATGTCTCCACAACCAGATACACAGCATGTTCCCATACCACGTGCAACAACGGCTGCATGAGATGTCATACCACCACGAACTGTAAGGATACCCTGGGCAGCCTTCATTCCTGTGATGTCTTCTGGAGATGTCTCAAGACGTACAAGTACGACTTTCTCTCCTTTTTCAGCCCAAGCTTCTGCGTCATCAGCTGTGAATACAACTTTACCACAAGCAGCTCCCGGAGATGCTCCAAGACCTTTTCCAAGTGGAGTTGCAGCTTTAAGTGCAGCAGCATCGAACTGTGGATGTAATAATGTATCAAGGTTACGAGGGTCGATCATTGCAACAGCCTCTGCTGGTGTCTTATGTCCCTCATCTACTAAATCGCAAGCGATCTTAAGAGCAGCTGGAGCTGTTCTCTTTCCGTTACGACACTGAAGCATATAGAGTTTTTTGTTCTCAACAGTAAACTCCATATCCTGCATATCATGGTAGTGATTCTCAAGAGTCTCACAAACTTTAAGGAATTCAGCATATGCCTCTGGGAATTCCTGCTCCATCTGAGCGATTGGCATTGGAGTACGAACACCGGCAACAACGTCCTCTCCCTGTGCATTGATAAGGAACTCACCCATAAGCTTGTTCTCACCAGTTGCAGGATCACGAGTAAATGCAACACCAGTACCTGACTCGTTATTTAAGTTACCGAATACCATTGGCATTACGTTAACAGCTGTTCCCCAAGAATAAGGGATATCGTTATCTCTTCTATATACGTTTGCACGTGGGTTGTCCCATGAACGGAATACAGCCTCGATAGCAAGTTTTAACTGCTCTACAGGATCTGAAGGGAAGTCTGTTCCTAACTGATTCTTGTACTCAGCCTTGAACTGCTCTGCTAACTCTTTAAGGTCAGCTGCTGTAAGATCTACGTCAAATTTAACGCCTCTGTCCTCTTTCATCTTGTCGATGAGCTGCTCGAAGTATTTCTTTCCTACTTCCATAACAACGTCTGAGAACATCTGGATGAAACGTCTGTATGAATCATATACGAAACGCTCGAATGCTGGATCTGGGTTACCAGCGATCATAGCTGCAACAACTTCGTCATTAAGACCAAGATTAAGGATTGTATCCATCATACCTGGCATTGAAGCTCTGGCACCTGAACGTACAGATACAAGGAGAGGATTCTTAAGGTCACCGAATTTCTTTCCGTTAACCTCTTCCATCCATTTTACGCCTTCCATAGTCTGAGCCATAATCTCATCATTGATCTTACGGCCGTCCTCGTAGTACTGTGTACAAGCTTCTGTAGTGATTGTGAATCCCTGTGGTACAGGAAGACCGATCTCTGTCATCTCAGCAAGGTTAGCACCTTTTCCACCGAGAAGATTACGCATGGTCATGTTACCTTCTTTGAAGGTATAAACCCACTTGTTTGCCATTTTGCAATTCCTCCTAAATTTTATTTACTGGTATGGGATTGTCCCATCCATATACTAATTAATGTGTGCACTTATCAAAGCGCACACATTAATAATACCATATTTTTGCCAAATATCAACTAATTTTTGTCATCAGATTCTATATCAGCTTTTGTTTCGTCACCAGCTGCGGATGCTGCTTTTGACTTTGATCTTACTATAAGTACAATAGCTGCTGTAAGAGCCAGCGCAGCAAGTATTCCTATACCGATCGGAATGACCATTCCGTTTTCCATCAGCAGAGCTGAAAGAGGTACATTCTGATCTTTAATTTCATGATCTGAATCATCATTAGCTGCCTGTGGTACAGCCTGATCATCAATAGTTGTGTTCTGCTGTGCATCTGGAAGCTGACCATCAGCCTGTGGCTCATTTCCACCATCCGGAACTACTACTCCGTCATTGCCAGCAGCATTAGCAGCGTTTCCATTTCCGTCTGTTGTTCCAGCGCCTGCTCCATCTCCACCCGGTGTATTAGCATTCCCTCCGGCAGGAGTATTTCCGGCACCCGCAGCTGCGTTATTGGCACCTCCGGCTGCATTTGCATTACCTGCTGTATTCTGGATGGCTGCTGTAGTTGACGCCGGTGAGTATACAAAATTGAAGACATTTTTAGACACATCAGATACGAGTGTTCCTGTCTGATTATAATTATCCGGTATATAGCCATCTATATATAAATATGCTATAACTGGTTCATCACCAACATTACCATAATATGTCCTACTGTCGGCAAGCTTATTTCCGGCTGCATCAACATAATTTACTGTATATTCAGCAAGTTCGCCCGGGATTCCATAGGCAACAACATAGTCCTGATCGCCGTTTACCTCAAAAGCTGAATATGAGACTGTCTTATTGTCCCTGCCACTTAAACGTATTCCTTTTACATAATATTTGCTGTTATCATTTAACGAAACACCATCCTGAGCATCACAGCTTATCACATCACCATATTCCAGACCACTTACTGTTATTTTATCTCCGGAAGAATTAATTGACGCAGCCTCAGAATTACCTGAACCTTTTCTGACCTGGATTGCACCAGCTCCGGAAAAAGTTCCCTGTGCGCCACTGTAAAATGATACGGTATATGTGTACGAAAATGCGTATGCATCTGTTTTCTGCGAAAAAGCACTTACAAGAAATGTCAAAACAAGTGTAACTATAAAACTAGTTCGTTTTTTCATTTTTTCGAGCCCCCTTTCTCCAGAAAAAAGCAAGAATAAGAAGTACCACTCCCAATATAAATGTAAAGATCGATGCCGCAGACCATACATCGCCGGTTTTTACTCTCGGAGGAGTATTGTATGTTGGCGGATTTGGTGTCGTTGGGTTAGAATTGTCTTCTACGGCAAAATTCATCATAAGTTTTGCAAGTGTATCCTGATAAATATTACCCTGACTTTCTCCATCAAGTCCGACTGTAAGATTTACCGTACCATTCTCTCCCGGTTCCAATGTATCAAGCGAGAAAAAATCATCAAGCGAGTTTGTCGCTTCATTTAAGCCCTTTCCGGCAGTAGTCTCTTTTTCTCCACCGACACTTGTGCTGCTGTATATAGTATCTTCTTTTCCATCAGGATCCGTGTACGTAAGGATATATGTATATCCACCATTTTCTGCTACAGACTGTGCATCCTCAAGACTGCTTATTACGTCATTTGCCATATACCAGTTTGTAGATATATCACTGTCATTTTTTACTGCAACCCTGAAGTCTACAGTATCTCCCGGTTCCATTTCAGATACAGATACAGCCAGTTTATTTGAATCAAACGAGCTTACCATTTCTTTTCCATTAAAACTACATGAACCGGCATCTGTCGAATTAGTATTTGCATAGATATTGCCTGCAGATGCAAGGATAAGCAACATGCCTGCAATAGCCGAAATTTTTCTTTTCATATTGCCCTCCTTTAATTAATACTTAAGCTTCCATCATCTGATACGTTTACATCGACACCCCATGCACTCTTTATTGCTTCTTTTGCATTGTGTGTCTGGACAGCATCAACGGTTGCCTCAAGAACAAATTGCGCATCATCATACAGAAATGTTGATTCTATCGTTGTAGTACCATCATCGTTTGTCGTAGATGTCTGTGAAACTAATTTTGCTAAATCGCTGTTTATTGAGATTGAATCTACAAACAATGGCGATGTCTGGCCACTTGAAAGAACTGATGTATAATATAGCACATTGCGTTCTGTTGAAGCTGCCGCTCCGTCCTCAACCCATCCATCATTGGTAAAATGAATCTGTATCATTGACGGATCAAGATCTGTTCTCTTTTTTGATCCATCTTCATCTGCCCAGTAATGGTTTACGGTGACACGCACATACTGATCGATCGTTCCACTATTTTTTACAGCAAGCTGTTCATCATATTTTTTACCTAATACAACCTCTTTGTCACCTGCATTTTCAAGCATATCTGAAAGAAGTACACCTGTTGCTTCGTTCCATGCATCATCCTTATGCTGGTAATCTCTCCAGCTGACATCGGAACCATTTTCTATCAAAGTTACACCTATTGATTTCACATCGATCTGTGCGAGGTAATTGTCACTTAAATATGTCAATGTCGCTCTTGTCGAGCCTGCTGTAGCAAATACAAGCATACCTATTCCAATAGCTGCTAAAAGCACGGGAAGTTTTTTCTTTTTCATTATTCAACCTCCTCTTCTTTTTCATACTGTGCTGCCATAGACCAGTCAGCATCAGGTGCGGCAACCGGATTTCCGTCTTCATCATATGTAACAGGAGTACATTCCTGAACTACAACTACATTAAAGCTGGCCTGAACTTTTTCTCCTACTGTGATCGATGCGATGATCGGTTCTGTCATTTCACCAACAGGTACGACTTTGCTATAATAATAGTATCCATCATCTCCTGTGGTCCAGTCAGATCCCTCAGCTGCTATTTCAAACTGGCTTCCTGCAATGACTTTTGCACGTACAAAACAGTCAACATCTCCTGTATTTTCTATTTGTATGGTTTTCTGCCAGTTTTTGAATTTTTCGCGGACAGTTGTTGTAGGGCCTACAGTGATAGGTACCCCTCCTCTTGCTGTCGCATATGTTGTGAAGTATGCAAGCGTCTGTTTTACAGATATGCCTGCTAACAATACAACTGCAGCAAGTGCAAATCCTGTAACAGCCCGACGCTGTTTACTCATCTTATTAAATGACTTTAATAATCGTTTCATTCCACTTCCACCCATTTCCATCCAGTTCCATCATATTCAAAATGGTTGACAACTCCGGTTCCATATATCAATCTGTTACTATAATCGTTTGTGAAATTTACATCAGCTTTTTCACCTGCGATAATTTTTGTCTTTACTGTATCAGAAGAAGTAACTTCATAGCTTCCACCTGCGTACACCTCTGTTACAGTCACATCTGCTCCCGCAGGAATTCCTTTTATTACAACACTATTTATACCACCGGAAGTAAACTCAATTGACGCAGCATCCGAAAAAACAACCTCTCCAGTGCTGTCAACTGCTTCTACGTCAAAAACAAATATAGGATTTCCAAGCTTTGTATTATAGCTTGCTAAAGTCTTATGTATCTCCAGATCACCCGTCAGTTCATGCTGTGAAGGTTTTAGATCAACCTCAATATTATCGTACACCCATGCATCTGATCCGCTTCCGCTGGATATAAACTCATTATTAGGTGCACTTACAAGATATGGTGTAAAATCATATCCGTATGTCTTTGATGAAACAGTGTCCACATAGACCAGATAAAGTCCGGTTTCCAATTCTTTGGATGTTCCTGTTCCGTTTTGTATTTCTACAGAGTCGCTTGCAGTTATTTCATCTTTTTGCACTATTTCAACGGCAGACGCAGCCATATCTGCCCATGCCTCAGCAGTTGTTTTATCACTTAAGCCGGATAGTCCTTCATCAAGCTTATTAAAATCATCTATTGCCTTAAAGCTTCCGGATTTATCTATAGATGCCACCTTGTATAGTTTTGCCTCAAAACCGGTACTTTTTAAATCATCCCATGAGTCTGGTACATCAATAGTAATAGAACATTTCTTGTCGACATCAATATCATTTTGTGCAAATATGTTATCACACGGCTTGGATAATAGCATAAACGCAGCCATAAGAACACATATTCCCCTTTTAAGTTTTAAATGCATTTCCATCCCTCCTGACTTTACCTGAATCTATATAAAATAGTTTTATCAATGACCTTACATATAATAATATATAATACCAAAAACACAACTCCAAGTACCATGGCTTCGTGCAAAGGTTTTATCTGTTTTGCATCTTCTACTACCAGCCCATCAACATCATTATTGGGTATCCTATGTCCACGGATAAGCAATCTGTGTGTATTTATACCATACGGTGTACATGTAGTTAAAGTACAGTAATCCTTATCTGATTCGATCTTTAGATCATTCAGATCATCAGGAAGAACTATTCTGATCTGGTCTACCTGATAAGTCAGAGTTTCTCCGAGAACATATATCATAAATACATCCCCCTCAGCCATCTGATCAATATCTGTAAAAAGCTTTGAAGATGTAAGTCCTCTGTGTCCGGATACAGCACAGTGTGTTCCATAGCCGCCAACCGGAAGTGATGTTCCCTCTATATGACCGATTCCAATCTGAAGTATTTCTTTGTCCGTTCCATGATAAATAGGAATTGTAATATTTAATGACGGAATTTCTATATAAGCCATTATCCCATTGCCGGACACATCCAGAAGACTCTCATATTCTTCTCTTTGTTCATCAGTCATATGATACCGGTCATCATTTGATAACAGCTTTTCATTATATTCCTGTGCAGCCTCCAGCATCTTTTGTCTTTTTTCATCATCCAGGTTATCTACTGCCTGAACATATCCTGCGATCGCTTTTGACTGATGATATGAATTCCAATAATCGCTGATCGTCGGATATAGCAGTAAGGACAATCCTGCGAGCAGAACAATACCCAAAATGATCGTAGATAAATGTTTCCTCATAGTGCTCTCCTTACTGTTATATTGCATCTGCCCCCCTCATTATGGGGGAGCTGATGCATTATTGATCTTTAAATAAAATGTTACTGATTTTATATTATCTTACACGTTTTTTTGTCACAAGAAGAATTCCTGCACCAACAAGTAATACGCCACCTACAACGTAGATTGCTACACGGCCTGCACCACCAGTTGAAGGAAGTACAGAACCTTTCTGGTTAACAATACCTGCTGTAAGACTTCCCTCATCAACACTCTTTGTAAACTTGATCTCACCTGTTACCTTGTTACCATTTAAATCTGTAAGAGGTGAATTTCCATTTGCAAGAGCTTCGTCAATGATAACATCATGATCTGCTGTTACAGTAAATGTTATATCATCAATTGTGTTGTATCCGTCAGGAGTCTTTGACTCATGAAGTCTGTACTGTCCATCATCAAGACCTTCGAATGAGAACTGTGTTGTATCATCATCGCCAATTTCTTTGTAACCGATCTTTGTTTCATCACCATTTTCGAGTTTTTTATAGAGCTCAAAAGCTGCACCCGTAAGTGGTTTATTCTCAGCATCAGTTTTGTTAATGATAACTTTGTATGTAAATACGATTACAGTATCCTTTGGAGTTGTACCATGATCTCCGTCTCCCTCAGAGTTAGGGTTGTTAGAGAATTCAAGTGTAACCTCATTTTTATTTCCTGCAGAACCAATGACTGCTTTATCATTAAGTGTAGCTGTGTACTCGATTGTTACAATGCTGCTGTTTGTAGCACCGTATTTTTTAATGTCTGCACATTCAAATGAAAGTGAATTTGAAGATGCGTCATAGTTTGCAGTAAATGCATTTTTGTCAATTGCAACTCCGTCAACACTTACAGTATAATCCTCGTTATATGTAAGTCCATCTGAAAGTGTATCATGGAAATTAAGGTAATATGTGTCATATGCAGATACATTTTCTGCTAATGTAGCCTGAAGTCTGAATGGTACTGAATCTCCGATATCATAATCGGCTGAATCCTGCCAGTCTGTATAATTTCCGGCTTTATCTGTTGTATCGTTGATATCTTTAACCTTTTTCTCTACTGTTGTTGTTCCTGATTTTGGTTTTACAGTCTGATCTTTTACAAGTTTAAGAATAAACTCTGTATAAGATTTGTCTGAACCACTAAGTGAATCATCTTTATCTTTGATAAGATAATATCCGGCTTTAAGTCCTGTAAGCTGATAGCTTACATCTGTTGAATCAGCAGGTACAGAAACAGTCTGACTTGCCTTCTCAAGATATCCGTTAAGTTTCTCTGCTTCTGCAGTAGCCTTATCGCTGTTGCTTTCGATTTTAGCAAGTGCCTCGGCATAATCCTTTGCACTACCTAATGTATCCTGTCCAGCTTTTGAGATTCCCTCGCCCCATTTGATGTTTGAAAGTGTTGTCTCATCCTCTGAAAGATCACCAGTAAATATCTGGTAAGCCTCGTAAGTGTGACCAGGTATAGCACTATCGATTGTAATGCTATAAGTTTTTGCTTCGTCTGCAAATGCTGTAACTGACATTGCAAATGTCAGAACAAGCGCAAGCATAAAAGCAATGCTTCGTTTGATTGTTTTCATAATAATCTCTCCTTTTTAAATATTTTGTTTGTTGTGTTTATAGAAAAGTGATATTCCTGCCACGAGTACCAGCACGAATCCACTTAACATGTAAATCCATCTGTTGCCGCTTCCGCCGGTTTCCGGAAGAGCATAAGCATTTTCTTTGTTTGTTATCTCAACAGTACCTGATTCTATGGCATTCTTTGATGTGTTTCCACTGTTTATATCACCATATGCCGTACCATTTTGATCAGTGTATATATATGAGGTAGTGTAGCCTGAAAGATCATTCTTATTATCTACACCAACTTCCTCCACATAATACTTATAATTATAATCCTTTGTGAGCTTTCCATTTTCATCAACAGGATTCTTTGGAAGATTGGTAAATGAATAGCTCCAGTTTCCACCACTGTCAGGTGTTATTTCTACATCATCACCATATACTTTATCCTGGCCATTCTCGTCAATCTGATGAAGTCTGATGTAAATACTTCCTTCTTTTCTGACTTTACTATGTCCATCTGAATTCTGCCATACTTTGTTGACAGTTATGGATGTTGTAGGAACAGCTTCATCTTCTACATATTCAGTACTATAACTGTTTGCCAGACTGACTCCTGCCAGTTCACCTGGCGCAGACACAGGATATTTAGATGTATCCGGTGACGCAAAGTAGAACATATATACAGGCGGTTTATCAGGCAGTACATATCCATCCGGTGCTTTTGTCTCTACAACATAATACTGCGTATTGTAAGACATAGTCTTTGCATCATATGATATCTCGATCTTTCCCGAACCATCTGTGACATATTTGCCAGCATGAACATATCCATCTGCTGTCTTCTTTGGATCAGTGCTGTCAGGATCATATTTGTATAATTCAAATTCTGCTCCAGGCAATACTTTGCTAAAATCTCCTGCTTTTGTCTTAAACAATACATATGTATTATTTTTATAGGCAAAGAATGATGATTCCGCTTTAGTGTATTTTATTTCAGTTTTTGTTTCTGTATTACTCTTATCAATGCCATCAAGCGAAACAGTATTTGAAACATTAAATCTTGGCTTTCCATCTCCCCAGGCATTTAAGATATCAGCTTTCACTGTGTATGTGTATGTGAGCATAATAGCCTTGCCATCAGGAATAACAGCATTTATCGTTTTAACTGACGATTGCCAATCATTAGCTGTCTCATCCGAAGAATATGTCCAGGTGCATCCTGAAACATTATCCCCTGCTTTATAAGTTCCATCAGATTGTTTGATTGCTTCTCTGAACTTAACTGTACCCGGAAGAATATCTATCTGCCATCTGGCATCTGTATCATTATAGGATCTTTTCGAATAGGTCAGTATATCTTTCAGATTAAGTGTCTTTCCTTCACCTAAATATGTTTGTGCTGAAGGATTTATTATAACCGTATAGTTGAGTTTGTGCTGGTCATCATCCCAGCTACCATTTTTCGTGATAACCTTTTCACCCTGATCAGGTTTTTCGGAATCCTGATTTTTAGGCTTTGTAATGATCTGTGTCTGGCTTGCCTCACCGATATCATCGTTCTTATCGGATTTCGCTTTTGCAGTATTCTTGTAGGTTAAAGCTTCTCCGTCCGCAAGACTTTCTGCACTGTCAGCATTGCACTTGTAGATAAGATAAATCGTAGAGCCTTCATGCCAGCCTGGAATATCTTTCCCATTTGGTTTTTCTATAACTGTAGTAATGACCTCATGGTCACCATCCGTTGTTTTTTCAGATGATGTCCTGACCCCTGCAGTGCAGTATAAACTTCCGCTCGAATTATCTACATCATATGTTTTTCCATCTAACGAAGGATAATCATATCTGCTATTCTCATTATTATACTGCAATTCAAGCTGCACATTTTTGACTGATACCCCCTGAGGCATTGTATCTGTTACCGTATATTTGGTGGAATTTTTATCCATCAATATACTTACTATCCAGATCAGAGTTCCATCATAATTTTTATCCGTAGTCTTGATCGTGGTATCGGATGTCACTCCTTTACCATTTGTTTTTGTAATTTTTGACTTAACATCTTTCTTTGACTTGAATTCTGCATTAGCATCTACATCACAGAATTTAGATGTATTTTTATAAGTCATCTCACCACCGGCAGAATAATCGGCATATGATTCATAATCAAATGTAACTTTCATTCCCTCTTTACCGACATTTTCCGGCGCATAGGCATCCTTAAATTCAAATGAGAATCTGCGGAATTTCATATCTGTATCAGATGAAAGCTTATTCCAGTCATAATCTGTATCACCACTTTTAACCTTTAATTTAGTTATATGGTCACCAAATAATTCTTTTGCATGATCAAAAACTTTCTTGATCTGCGCATAAGTCATATAATGAGTTGTTGAATCCCCAACACTGCTTGTAAGCTCATCACTGAATGTTGCGCCTTTATCCACGCCTCCCTGTGGGATTGTGAATGACGTCTGCCATGTCAGCTTATATCTGCTCTCAGATGGCTCATCCACATCACCTTTAAGTTCCTTTGTTAATGGAACATCCCATTTTGATCCCGGAACAGTAATTGTTACATCTTTATTTAATTCTACATCCTTTTTGAATACAGCCCGGTTATATACCCAGTAATCGTTATACTTCTGATAAGCTTTTGTCTCATATGTAATTACATATGTGCTGTCATTCTTTCCATTACCGATCTCATTAAATGTTATACCTGAAATTTTACCATCCGTACCATATTCAACCTTTATACCTTTGCATGAAGTATCCTGATCTGATGTGACCGCAAAATTTATGGCATCCTTTAACATTTCATCAGTAACCTTAGCACCAACTATATCATTGCGCTCTTTATTTACCGTTATCACCCATTTGATAACCTGATCTTCTTTATCATATTCACCCTGCTTATCCAGATCATTTCTGGTATAGCTTATGGTACTGCTTGCTCTGTCTACAACTCGCTCTAACGTATCCTTGTTTATCGACTCAACTGTAACATTATTTACAGCCGATGTCGGCGCAGCATTATAGCAAAGTGATGTATCATAATAATATTTATATGTAATCTGACAGCTTTCTCCTGCCTCAAGCTTTGGCAGTGTAGCACTTAATGTATAATTATGATTATTATCATCATTATTTTCATCAGCCACAACCGCAGCAGTATATTCATTGCCCGCAGGCTGCCCATTTTTTGTTATCGTATAGGTAAACTTAGATGTATCTACAGACATCCTTCCTGCCTTTAACACATCATTCATAGATATAACATCAGGTGTTCCCTTTTCAGATGATACATCTACTACATATTCAGCATATTTACCATTTTCATCAATATTTAATGTGTTACTTGTTGTATTTGATTTTTTAACTGAAATATCGTAATGTAAACTATCTTTTTTATCCCAGTTGATATATTCTTTATCAATTTCAAGAACCGCATCTCCGCCGATCTTGATAACAACGGTTCCATCCTCTTTTGTCTCACCATATCCGCTGGCATTAAAGCCTACTCCGGCTGATACTGTAGATGTTGAACTGTCGAGATATCCATCATTAAATTTAATGAGTACCGCAAAAGTCCCATCATCATTTTTAACAAACCTGTAAACGCATGTATCAGTACCATATTCATCTGTATACTGACGCCACTTGTCACAAAGACTATCAGGAATTGTAATATCTTCGCCATAAGCCATATAATAATTATTATTTATATTTCCATTAGCATCTTTACATTCATCTTTGCTGATTGAAAAAGTCATTTGAACCGAAAACTCAAATGTCCTATTATCAATATTCCATTCAACAGGTATTTCTCCGTCAACAATTGTCTCTGGCGGACTGCTCAATTTAGCTAAATTTTTATATGCCAGAGTTTCTCCGTCAACTGTAAAATCAGCCTGATCCTGATCCATAGCTGATGCAGGTTGTATAAGTCTATATATTGTTGCACTAAGAACCAGCACTGCCATTGAGACTATAAACACAGCCAGTCTTTTACGTCTTTTTACTCTTTTAAGCCGCTCTGTTCCAAGACGTTCCATATCCTTATCCATTCTGCATCCTCCTTTCCATATTTCCTTTATCAATAAACATTGTACCGCAAACCGGTAACATAAACTTCAATGTATGCAGACTAATTTGTATTAACAGCTCCAATTTCGTCTGCCGGCCATATTTTAAATTCAACTTTTCCAACTACCTGCTCCTCTGAAATACACCCGATCGCTGTGTTTCTTGAATCAAGTGATACACTCCTGTTATCTCCCATAACAAATATCTTTGATTCAGGAACCTGATACGGCAGCTCGATATTACAATCTCCGAAAGCCTTTTCTTTCAGATATGGTTCATCTATTGCTATATCATTAACATATACTGTTCCATCCTCAGAAATATTAACCCAGTCGCCTGGCATTGCGATTACTCTTTTTACCAGAATTTTGTTATTATAATAAAAGGCAATTACTTCTCCGGTTTTAAAATTACTTCCTTTTGAAGCTACTAACACCTGCCCCTCCTTTAATGTAGGGGACATAGACGTTCCCGTAACCTGTAAAACAGGGAGCCATAAATTTGATACAAGTACTGCAAGTGCAGCTACTACCAATAGAGTTCCTACTGTGTTATATAATGTTGAAGCAAATTTATTATTATATTTGACTCTTCTAAGCTCCTGTCTTAATTCTTTTATTCCAAGTTCTTCGCTGTATTTATTTGAATCATCAGACTCTACAACACTCCTTATCTGTTCATCTGATGAGTTTTTTTCCTTTTTATCATGTTTTTTATTTTCTTTTTTCTCTGCTTTTTTTTTCATACTTTTTATCTTAGCTTTCGCTAATGTGTGTATGAACTTTTTATATAATTTATTTTTCATTATTCTCTATTTGCCAAATTATTAGATGCCAGTGAAATAACAGATGCAAATTTTTGGATCTGCTCTGTTGCACTATTGAGCTTTTGAATTGCAGCATTTATATCACCCGACTTTTCAACTTCACGTTCAAGCGTGGCAATATGCTTTTTGGTTTCATCGAGTTCTTTTCGAAGGTGTTCCACCTCTTTACTCCTATCCAGTAACATTTCCAGAAGTTCGCTTCTGCTTAATTTCTTTAATTCCTTAGCTTCCATTGATCTCCACCAGATACAGAATATTAATATATAGACAACCAAAGTATATAAAATACAACTTTGGCTGTCCAACATTTATAATAATAGCATATTCTTTTTCATTTGTCTTTAACTTTTTTCAAAATTGCTTTAATTTTGATTATAATTCACAGTTTTTATCTCAAATTATACAAAAATATTATTAAAATTCAAACTTCTTAGCAAAATACTGATCAAGTTCATCAATTTTAACTCTTTCCTGCTGCATTGTATCACGATCACGCACTGTAACGCAGTGATCTTCCTCTGAATCAAAATCGTATGTAACGCAGAATGGTGTTCCGATCTCATCCTGACGACGGTATCTCTTTCCGATCGTTCCTCTGTCATCGTATTCACAGTTATATGTCTTAGAAAGCTGTGCAAATACCTTTTCCGCACTCTCATTGAGTTTCTTTGAAAGTGGAAGTACACCTATCTTTACAGGAGCAAGTGCAGGATGGAAATGGAATACTGTTCTTACATCCGGTTTTTCCTCTGTTCCGATGTTTTCCTCATCATAAGCTGCGCAAAGGAATGCAAGCACTACACGGTCAGCACCAAGTGATGGCTCAATTACATATGGAAGGTATTTTTCATTCTTCTGATCATCAAAATATGTAAGATCCTGTCCTGAAGTTTCCTGATGACGGCCAAGATCGTAATCTGTACGGTCAGCGATACCCCAGAGTTCACCCCATCCGAATGGGAATAAGAACTCGATATCTGTTGTTCCTTTTGAGTAGAAAGCTAACTCAGCAGGATCATGGTCACGGAGTCTCATCTCATCTTCTTTGATTCCAAGAGATATAAGCCAGTCACGGCAGAAGCCTCTCCAGTACTGGAACCACTCAAGATCTGTTCCCGGCTCACAGAAGAACTCTAACTCCATCTGCTCGAATTCACGTGTTCTGAATGTGAAGTTACCCGGTGTGATCTCGTTACGGAATGATTTTCCAACCTGTCCGATACCGAACGGGATCTTTTTACGTGATGTACGCTGTACATTCTTGAAATTCACGAAAATACCCTGAGCAGTTTCCGGTCTTAAGTAAACTGTATTCTTTGCATCCTCAGTGACACCCTGGAATGTCTTGAACATAAGATTGAACTGTCTGATATCTGTAAAATTGTGCTTGCCACATGAAGGACATGGAACATTATGTTCTTTGATGAAATCAACCATCTCTTCATTTGTCCATCCATCAACTGATGTTTTAAGTTCGATATCATTATCCTGGGCAAAATCCTCAATGATCTTGTCTGCTCTGAAACGCTCATGGCACTCTTTACAATCCATAAGAGGATCAGAAAATCCTCCAAGATGTCCTGAAGCAACCCATGTCTGCGGATTCATAAGGATGGCGCAGTCAACTCCGACATTGTATGGATTTTCCTGTATGAATTTTTTCCACCATGCTCTTTTTACATTATTTTTGAGTTCTACTCCGAGATTTCCATAATCCCATGTATTTGCAAGACCTCCATATATTTCTGAACCAGGATATACAAATCCTCTCGCTTTTGCGACCTGAACAATTTTATCCATTGTTTTTTCCATGTCTACTCTCTCTCTTTCTTTAATTATTTAAATATAATATAGGTGATATATGAAGCTTCTTCTTCATTATCATCCTTATCAAAATCAAATGTAACTTCCTGTTCTTCTGTAACAGCATTTAAAATATCATCATCACTTACACTTCCACCAGAAGCTTCTGTAGATTCAGTACTTTCTGTCTGGCTTACGGGTTCTGCGGCTTCAGTATTTTCTGTGCTGTTGGCACTCTGGTTAAAAATATCATATCCACTTCCGACTGCAACCGTTTTATCATCAACCAATTTAACATTATCTACAGACGAAAATAAAATATCTGATTCTACATGTATATTCGATGTACCCTTATATATTACAACCTTGTACCCTTCAGAATCAATAAAATCTTTTTTGTCACAGCTTTTTGCTTTTCCACCTTCTATTGAAGCAAATTCTGCATCGAAATCATACCCGGCAGCAAGTGCTTCCGCAATTGTTCCACAGAACATATCTGTTCCATTAAATGCTGAGTACTCTTTAGATGATCCGTAACTTACTGTAAGATGGGCTTTGCCATCCTCAACATCCAGACTTTTTAATTTCACATCTCCATCATCTGATTTATTGTAACTATCAATCTCACTATTGACATATTTTTCAAGGTCATCTTTATCGTATGTGCCCGTATCAAATTTTTCTACGTCAGTAGAAACTATCGATCCGTCCTTAAATGCAAAAACTGTACTGTCTGCAGTATCATAATCCGTTCCGCATCCTGACAACATTCCTGCACAAAGGATTGAAAAAAAAGTCATTGTCAAAATTTTTTTCATATCGGCCTCCTGAGTTCAAATCTCTGTAATTATACCCTTTTCATTTTGCTATTGCAACTATATAAATGATGCAGAGTTAAATGTATGATGTACATACACCTGCAGATATTCTTTCATAATCCGTTTCAGTTCCGCCAGGACCTCATCTGAAACTGTAAAACTGAACAGTTTTTTTATGTCCGTGGCTATAATATATTGCAATGTATATCTTGTATCATCCAATATGTACATTCCCGGAATCTGTCTGCCACATTCATCACAGAATATACCGCCTCTTTGCACAGAAAATTTATGAAGATCATCCTTCGAATGGCAATGCATACACGAAAAAACCGATGGTCCTTCACCATTTACAGCCATAGCCTTAAGTTCAAATATAACACGCACCAGCTCATTGTTAAAAGTCTTCGATTCCAAAGCCCTTAAAGACTGATACAATAACTTAAGCATTTCAACTTCATCATTATTCTCCTGGCAGAAATATTCTGCAAACTCGAGAAAATAAAATCCCATGCATACCGCTTCTAGATCTTCTGTCAGTTCCCTGAAATAATTGCTTATTGAAGCTTTTGATAAATTGTATGCTGATTTTCCTTCAAATAGTTCAAATTCGCCGAATGCAAAGGGATTTGAGCCAGCAAGCAGCTGGCTGTTCGGTCTTCTTGCACCTCTTGCAAAAGCTGTGATCTTCCCTCGTTCTTTCGTAAGTATCGTTATTCTTTTGTCATAATCACCTACAGGCATTGCGGTCAATACCATTCCTGTCAACACAACCGACTGTGACATCTTTTTCCCACTCTTTATCGCACCTTTGTTCTTTTTCTGAATTTACATATTTAAGATAGTCTGTAACTTTTCCTGTTCTGCAGAAATCTTCCCAGGTTTTCTCCATATTGCATATCCTCCTAATATTTTTTCAGCCTAAAATAAGTAAGATACTGTTGTTTCTGTATATTAGGATTTACAACATGGTTTTATATATACCCGCAAAAAACTGGTAATAGATGCTGCAGTTTATTCTTCTTCTTTGTAACCAAAGTTTTTAATAAGAAAATCGCTGTCACGCCAGTCCTTTTTTACCTTGACCCAGAGTTTTAAATTTACTTTTGACTCAAGAAGCCTTTCTATTTCATATCTGGAATTTGTACCAATCTTTTTAAGCATGCTACCCTGTTTTCCTATTATGATACCTTTATGGGAATCACGCTCGCACACTATGGTTGCATCTATATCAATGATCGGCTGACCTTTGCCTTTTCTTGTTTTCATACGGTCAATAGATACAGCTATACCATGTGGAACCTCATCATTTAATGCGTGAAGTGCTTTTTCTCGTATGATCTCTGCACATATTGCTCTCTCCGGCTGATCAGTTATAGTATCCTCATCATAAAACTGCGGACCATATGGCAGATATTTAAAAATCGAATCTATTACATCATCTGTATTCTGTCCCCGGAGTGCAGATGTCGGTATGATTTCCGCAAAATCATACACCTTTCTATAAGTATCAATATATTCAAGTATTTTTTCTTTTTCTACTGTATCAACTTTGTTTATCACAAGAATCACTGGTGTGTTTGTTTTCTTTAACTGCTCTATTATATGCTGCTCTCCTGCCCCGATAAAATTGGTAGGTTCAACAAGCCAGAGTATAACATCTACTTCGTTTAATGTGTGCTCAGCAACATTTACCATATATTCACCAAGTTTATTTTTTGCCTTGTGGATTCCCGGCGTGTCAAGAAAGACGATCTGTCCTTTTTCCATATCCGTATAAACAGTCTGGATCCGGTTTCTTGTTGTCTGAGGCTTATTTGAAGTAATAGCAATTTTTTGTCCTATGAGTCTGTTCATAAGAGTAGATTTTCCTACATTAGGTCTTCCTATTATTGTAACAAATCCTGATTTAAAGTTGTCTGCCATATGATTTTCTCCTATATCCGTAAATCTTTCTGATACCTTTGTTTATATATATAACTTTTCGATATTTTCAAACATATCTGCTTCGTCTTTTATCGTGTTTTCGTTTCCTATTACACATATACTCTCAAATTCAAGAATAGATTCTATAAGAGGTGCGAGTGCTCTTATATCCTCAGGTGATGCATTTAATATCTCATCCCTTTCACGCTGGATCTGTTCAAACGTAATTCCCTCAAGATATGCCGTCATTGATCTTTCGCCCTTTGCCTCCGGATTAAGAGGTGTATCGATAGAACTGAACGTTCCGATTATATATTTTGTCATGTCATGGTCATCAGATGAAAAGTTCCTTACATATTCAGGTATCCTATTGTATATTTCGTTTGTTTCACGCAGTTTCGGATCCCTGTAAGACACAAAATAACTCTCGCCGCTTCTTAAAAATGAAGCCATACAGCCGTATGCACCGCCTTTAACCCTGACATTGATCCACAAATAATCATAGCTTAATATTTCCCGTAAAATCCTCAGCGCTCCACTGTAGTTAAATCCTTTTTCTACAAAGTTACCTGTTCTGGCAACATACTGTATCTGTGAGGCATCCATGAAAGCTTCAGTCTTTATGTTCTTCTTTACTTCCTTTATAGCTCCGACAGGACTATTTTCGTTTAGCTTTAGGATAAATTTATTTAACTCGGCCTTTGCATTTCCGTATGATGTTTTATTTCCTGTAAAGCTGACAAGAAGCCTGTTACGGGCAAATATTTTATCCGAAATACTTTTAAGCTTATCTACAACAGCCTGCGGTTCATTTTTAAGTTGTTTTTCTATCTCACATATAGATCTGTAGAATCCAACTCCTTTTATCTTATCTCTGTAAAGAGCATTTCTCGAAAAGCTCGACATACTGCGCATTGCTGCAACATAATGGCCTGCGCTGCTTAGATTAACCTGAAGTCTTGCTTTTACCCTTGATACGATTTCAGTAAGTCTCTTTATATCACTATAATCAGAATTATTTATCATTTCATCTGTAAGAAAAAGCGCTTTTGAAAGGTTTTTCTCGAGGACTTTTATTTTTATCTCATATTTAAAAATGAGAGCGTCTTTATCCGAAACATCTGTATATAGAGAAACACCCGAATTTATGCCGCCTGTGTATATATTGATCGCATTTGACAGATCAATATAACTGTATTCTTTTGTATTTACATATCCAAATACAGAATTGAAAAATCCAAAATATCCAAGGTCATCCGGATCCATGTCATTTACGTCAAACATAAGAGTAATATAATCTATTCCGTTTGATTCGATTTCATGTCTTACAAGTGTAACATCTGATAAATTTTCTTTAATATTTGAGAATCCAAGTGCTTCTCTTTTCAGATCACTTCTTTTAAGCATAGGAAGTTTTCTTAAATCCTCATCTAAAGATGGCTCTTCCTGATATTTTCTAAGGCTTATTGTATCATCTATAAGTTTTTGTATTTCTTCATCTGAAAGGCTATCCTTATATGCTTTTAATTTGTCCGCAAGTTTTTGTTCTTCCTGCGCGTTTTTATTTCTTGCCGGTTTTACAACAACTTCTGAACCATGGGTATTATCAAGTAAATATTTCTGAATAAGCTCCTCAAAATATCCGGTATTTATCTTATCCCTCAGTTTTGCAAATGTATCCAGACACTCAAGATGTATAAATGGTTTCATATCATCAAAAAGCCAACTGTCCATACAATTCAGTCCGAATAATAATCCCTTTGGAAATTGTCCAAAATCAGCTTCCCTGAACTTGAATTCATTAATATTGATTCCAGCAAGAAGCGCCTCTTTATTTATGCCATTTTTAACTATTTCTTTAAGAGTATCTGTTATTATTTCATTAAACTTTTCTGCATCACTTACATTGGCATTTTTGGCTACGATCGAAAATACAGGCTGTAAGATTCCTGCATCATATGAACCATATACGTCCTCTCCTATACCAGCCTCTATAAGCGCTTTCTTAACAGGTGCGCCCGGTGCACTGACAAGTGCATAATCGAGTACATCAAACGCCTGATACAGCATCTGATCTAAGGAATCTGCCACAACCCTGTTATATGATAAATATGTCTTATTTTCCTCCGGATCATCAGATGCTATAGAATACTCTGACTCCACATATTTTACCTTGTCGAAAGCTTTTTGCGGTTTTATCTGTGAATCAACTTCCATATAATCATATTTCGACAGATATTCTTCATCAAGCCATTTAAGTCTCTCAACAATATCCATATCTCCATATAGATATATATATGAATTAGATGGATGATAATATTTATGGTAAAAATCAAGATATTTTTCGTAAGTCAGTTCTGGTATGTGAACCGGATTTCCACCTGAATCTTTGCTGTAAGTATTATCTGGAAACAGTGATTTATATATCTGATTTGACAGCACTTCATCGGCAGATGAATATGCTCCCTTCATTTCGTTGTAAACAACTCCATTTATAGTTATCGGAGCATCTTTTGATTCAAGTTCAAAATGCCAGCCTTCCTGTTTAAATATCTCCTTGTATTTTGTGATATTCGGATTAAAAACGGCATCCATATAAACATCCATGAGATTCTTAAAATCCTGGTCATTGCAGCTTCCGATCGGATACATTGTCTTATCAGGATATGTCATTGCATTTAAAAATGTATTAAGTGATCCTTTTGCCAGTTCAATAAAAGGATCCTTTACCGGAAATTTTTCAGACCCACATAAAGTTGTATGCTCAATTATATGTGGAACACCTGTTTCATCATCCGGTGTAGTCCTGAACCCAATATAAAACACCTTATTTTCATCGTTATTTGAAAGTACAGCTATTCTTGCTCCACTTTTTTTATGGCGAAGCACATATCCCATTGAAGCCACATCCGGAATATTATGTTCGTCCAACACCTCATATTGTTTAAGGTCATTTATAGTCATTAACAATTCCTCCTAAAATGCGATGTTTTTAGTATACCACAAAACATTAACAAATAATATTACTTTTTCAAGTTGACATCCAGCTGTGGGAATGGGATTTCTATATGATTTGCATCAAGTGCATTTTTTATATCCTCTGTCATTTTCCATTTAAGTGTCCAGTAATCTTCATTCTTTGCCCATACCCTTATGCCCATCTCAACTGCACTATCCTTAAGCTCAGATACAAATATGTCGATCGGCTCTCCTTCAAGCCTGAGAACCTGTGAGATTGCAACGTTATTTAAAACATTTTTAGTTTTCTGCAGATCCGCACTATAGGATACAGTGACATATATGTCTATACGTCTTTTTTCCATCATCGAAACATTTGTAATGCACGAATCTGACAATTTACCGTTCGGGATGAGAACAACTTTATTATCAATTGTTTTAAGTCTGGTATAAAAAATGCTTATATTTGAAACCGTTCCCTCCTCACCTGTTGTATCATCAATTATATAATCTCCAAGCACGAATGGTTTTAATAAGAGTATAAGCACACCGCCCGCAAAGTTTGACAGGCTTCCCTGCAATGCCATACCTATTGTAAGACCTGCTGAGCCAAGTACTGCAACAACCGATCCCGTAGCAATGCCAAAACTTGATAAAATTGCCATAACTAGTATGAAATACAATGCATATTTGATAAGTGATGTCAGAAATGTACCGACTCCGTCATCTATATGGCTTCTGTCAAATCCTTTTTTTATAACCTTTACAACACTTTTTATAATCTTAATACCAACAAGAAGTACAATTATTGCGACAATGATCTGAACTAAAAAACCAATGACCGCCGGGGTATATTTATCAAGATATGTTTTTACTACTCCCGGATTTTGCACAAATTCTTCTACCTCAGTACTTGCTGTGGCAAGACATACTATATTATACATATTTTCTCCTTAATCTAAAAATCCCCCGGATAAAACAAAAATCCGGGGGATTTAAATAAAAGTTTATTTTATTATTCTTACTCTAAGTACACCATCGATTGCTTTGATCTTGTCAGCTGTTGCATCAGATACAGGTGAATCCACATCAAGAAGTGAATAAGCATATTCACCTTTTCCTTTGTTCATAAGATCTGATACATTTACATCATCAGAACCGAGTATTGTTGTGATCTGACCGATCATTCCCTTAACATTTTTATGGAGGATTCCGATTCTTCCAGCCGCAGAACATCCACCCATGCTGCAGTCAGGGAAGTTTACTGAATGGACGATGTTTCCATTCTCCAGATAATCTCTGATCTCACGGACAGCCATTATCGCACAATTATCCTCTGATTCTGCTGTTGAAGCACCAAGATGAGGTGTTACAATACAGCCCTTTGCACCAACTATTGTAGTATTAGGAAAATCAGATACATATTTTTTAATTTTTCCGGCAGCAAGTGCATCTACAACAGCCTCTTCATCAACAAGAAGATCTCTCGCAAAATTAAGGATGATCGCAGTAGGTTTCATCATTGCTATCGCATCAGCACTGATCATTTTCTTTGTAGAATCAAGAAGTGGAACATGGATTGTAATAAAATCACATTCTTTGTAAATATCTTCCACATTGCTTATATGCTTTACTTTTCCAGAAAGATTCCATGCAGCATTTACTGAAATATATGGATCATATCCATACACTTCCATTCCAAGATGTTCAGCAGCGTTAGCAACAAGAACACCAATCGCACCAAGTCCGATAACACCTAGTTTTTTGCCTGAGATTTCAGTTCCAGCAAAATTCTTTTTCTGTTTTTCTGCCACTTTTGCAATATTTTCATCACTCTGGTTGGCAAGGCACCAATCTATTCCGCCTACAATATCTCTTGATGCATAAAGCATACCGGCAATAACAAGTTCCTTTACACCATTTGCATTAGCACCAGGTGTGTTAAATACAACAATACCTTTTTCTGCACATTTATCAAGCGGGATATTATTAACACCGGCTCCTGCCCTTGCTACTGCAAGAACATTATCCCCAAGCTCCATATCATGCATTGCAGCACTTCTGACAAGCGCTGCATCCGCATCTTTTATATCTTCAACTTTTGAATAATCATCCGAAAAGAGGTTAAGTCCTACTCCTGCGATTGGATTTAAACATGTATAGTTGTACATTATGCATTTTCCTCCTCAAATTTCTTCATAAATCCTACAAGCTTTTCTACACCTTCTTTTGGCATAGCATTGTATATAGATGCCCTCATTCCACCTACTGTACGGTGTCCTTTGAGATTTACAAAGCCTGCGGCTGTAGCTTCTTTTACAAATTTAGCATCAAGATCTGCATCTCCTGTAACAAAAGGAACATTCATAAGAGATCTGTCCTCTTTTCTGACTGTACCCTTAAAAAGTCTGCTCTGGTCTAAATAATCATAAAGGATCTTTGCTTTTTCTTCATTTCTTTCTTTCATCACTGAAAGACCGCCCATTTTCTTGAGCCATTTAAATACTTTTCCACAAATATAAATTCCATAGCATGGAGGTGTATTGTAAAGTGAATCATTGTCTGCCTGTGTCTTCCATTTAAGCATTGTAGGCGTTCCCGGAAGGCAGTTGTCTGTTATGAGATCCTCACGGATAATAGCTATAACTACACCGGCAGGTCCTATATTTTTCTGGACTCCGCCATATATAACTGCATATTTTGAAACATCAACAGGCTCTGATAAGAAGCATGAAGATACATCAGCAACTAAATCTTTTCCTTTTGTATTAGGAAGTTTTTTATATTTTGTTCCATATATTGTATTATTCTCACATATGTATACATAATCCATATCATCTGTTATCGGAAGATCTGAACAATCCGGAATATATGAGAAAGTCTCATCTGCTGATGATGCAAGTTCTACAGCTTCACCATATATCTTTGCTTCAGCAAAGGCCTTTTTGGCCCACTGTCCGGTGATCACATATCCGGCTTTTTTGTTTTTCATAAGGTTCATTGGTACTTCTGCGAAAAACTGTGATGCACCACCCTGTAAGAAAAGTACTTTGTAATTGTCCGGTATATCCATAAGGTCACGAAGATCTGCTTCCGCTTCTTTGATTATGTCATCAAACCATTTTGATCTGTGGCTCATCTCCATAACGGACATTCCGCTTCCCTTATAATCCATCATCTCTGCTGCTGCTTCCTGCAATACTTCTTCTGGTAATACTGCTGGTCCTGCAGAAAAGTTATAAACTCTACTCATTTTCATTTCCTCCTTGTTTTGCGTTATAATCTTCTTCATCAAATGATTCGTTTATAGGTGCCCCCGGTGCTACCATAGGCCATACCTTGTCATCTGAATCTATAATACAGTCGATAACAAATGGTGTTTTGCTGTTTAAAGCCTCACTAAAAGCTTTTTCAAATTCTTCTTTCGATGTCACACGTCTGGCTGCCGCACCCATTGCCTCTGAAAGTTTAACATAATCAACTCCATCATCAAGCACGGTTGCCGAATAGTGTTTTTCATAGAAAAGTGTCTGCCACTGTCTTACCATTCCAAGTACATGATTATTTATGATCACTTCAATGATCGGAAGCTTTTCCCTCGATGCCGTTGCAAGTTCGTTCATGTTCATTCTGAAACATCCGTCACCTGCAATATTTATTACCGTCTTGTCAGGATTTGCTGTTTTTGCACCTATTGCAGCTCCAAGTCCATATCCCATGGTTCCTAGTCCGCCTGATGTAAGAAGTGTTCTAGGCTTTTTATATTTGTAATATTGAGCAGCCCACATCTGATGCTGACCGACCTCAGTGACCATTATAGCATTTCCTTCAACCATTTCATAGATTTTTTCAATAATATATGGTCCACTGAGACCTTCTTTATTGTATGTAAGCGGAAAAGTCTTCGCATATGCAAGCACATGTTCTTTCCATGAATTATGGTCAAGCTGTTCAAGCTTTTGATTCATACGCTTTAATACTTCTTTAACATCACCGACAACACTTTCTGTCACACGTATATTTTTATTTATTTCTGCCGGATCCACATCAAATTGTAATATCTTTGCCTGGCTGGCAAATTTCTTAGGATTTCCAAGCACACGATCCGAAAATCTTGTTCCTATGGCAATCAAAAGATCACATTCGGAAACACCAAGATTCGATGTTTTTGTTCCGTGCATTCCAAGCATTCCTGTATAATTTTCAGATGTACCATCATATGCACCTTTACCCATAAGAGTATCGCATACCGGCGCATCAACCTTTTCGACAAATTCTCTTAATTCTTCACTTGCATCTGCCAATACGACACCGCCACCAACAAAAATATATGGCTTTTTTGAAGACTTTATGAGTCTGACTGCTTTATCTATATCTTCATCTGTGATCATTTCTGTCAGCCGCTTCGGTTTTTCTATCTTTTTGCTTTCAAATTCAACCATATTGGCGGTTACGTCTTTTGGAATATCTACGAGTACCGGACCTGGTCTTCCTTTTCGTGCGATATCAAACGCACGTCTAATAGTATCAGCAAGTTTCTCCACATCTTTTACGATAAAACTATACTTAGTGACCGGTGTTGTGATTCCGGCAATATCAACTTCCTGAAAACTATCCTTTCCAAGCAGCGACACTCCTACATTACATGTAATTGCAACCATTGGAATCGAATCCATGTATGCTGTAGAAATTCCTGTTACAAGATTTGTCGCACCCGGACCGCTTGTTGCAAAACATACACCGACTTTGCCGGTACTTCTTGCATATCCGTCAGCGGCATGGCTTGCGCCCTGCTCATGTGATGTAAGTACATGTCTGATTTCCGGATGCTTATATAATTCATCATATACATTAAGAATCGCACCACCCGGATATCCAAATACTGTGTCAACTCCCTGTTCTTTTAAACATTCTATAATAACCTGTGATCCTGTTAACTGCATTTTATATCAATCCTCATATCTGTATTTTGATTTTGACAGAATACATTTTAAGCATTCTGCTCACCAGGTAAAGCAAGTATTGCACCTCTGTTACCTGATGTAACTAGTGAAGCATACCTCTTTAAATATCCTGTCGTAACCTTCGGCTCTCTTGGCTGCCATTTAGCTTTACGCTTTTTAAGCTCTTCATCCGATACATCAAGCTCTAATTTCAAATTAGGAATGTCTATTTTTATGATATCACCTTCCTCAACCAATGCGATCGGTCCACCTACGGCTGCTTCAGGTGAAACATGTCCTATAGAAGCTCCTCTTGATGCACCAGAAAATCTTCCATCTGTGATAAGTGCAACAGAACTTCCAAGTCCCATACCTGCGATTGCCGATGTAGGATTTAACATTTCCCTCATTCCAGGTCCGCCTTTTGGTCCTTCGTATCTGATAACAACTACATCACCTTCTACGATTCTGCCGCCTTTAATAGCAGCAATCGCATCTTCTTCACAGTCGAATACTCTTGCCGGACCTTCATGAACCATCATCTCTTCAACAACAGCTGAACGTTTAACAACAGATCCATCAGGAGCGAGATTTCCTTTAAGCACTGCAAGTCCGCCTGTCTTTGAATATGGATTATCAACAGGTCTTATGACCTCAGGATCTTTATTTACTGCATTTTTTATATTTTCTCCAACAGTCTTTCCTGTGACAGTCATACAATCTGTATTGAGAAGTCCGATGTCAGCAAGTTCTTTCATAACTGCCCATACACCGCCGGCCTCATTTAAGTCTTCCATGTATGTAGGACCTGCCGGAGCAAGATGACAAAGATTAGGTGTCTTTTCACTGATCGGATTTGCAAAACTGATATCAAAATCAAAGCCTATCTCATGTGCGATCGCCGGAAGATGAAGCATTGAGTTCGTAGAACATCCAAGTGCCATATCTACTGTAAGTGCATTCATTATAGCATCCTTTGTCATGATATCTCTTGCTTTTATTCCTTTATTGTACATATCCATAACAGCCATTCCTGCATGCTTTGCAAGACGGATACGCTCAGAATATACTGCCGGGATAGTTCCGTTTCCGCGAAGTCCCATTCCAAGAGCCTCTGTAAGACAATTCATGGAATTTGCTGTATACATTCCTGAACATGATCCACATGTTGGACAGACTTTATTTTCATATTCGCATACATCTTCTTCCGTCATTGTTCCGGCTGCATATGATCCTACTGCCTCAAACATTGATGAAAGACTTCTCTTTCTTCCTTTTATGTGGCCTGCAAGCATTGGGCCTCCTGACACAAATACTGTAGGAAGATTAAGACGGGCAGCTGCCATGAGAAGCCCTGGCACATTTTTATCACAGTTTGGCACCATGACAAGTGCATCAAACTGATGTGCAATAGCCATACATTCCGTAGAATCAGCGATAAGATCCCTTGTGACAAGAGAATATTTCATTCCGACATGTCCCATTGCTATACCATCACACACTGCTATGGCAGGGAATACCACAGGTACACCGCCGGCCTCTGCCACACCAAGTTTTACTGCGTTTACGATTTTGTCGATATTCATATGTCCCGGAACTATCTCATTATACGAGCTTACAATTCCGACCATTGGCTTTTTCATTTCTTCGGGTGTAAAACCTAACGCATTAAATAAACTTCTCGCCGGTGCCTGCTGCATTCCGGCTCTTGCATTATCACTTATCATATTTTATCTCCTTATTTATCTCCATTTAATCCTTTTCGTATCTGCTTCAAGTTATATTGCCACATATTGATAGTTATAGGTATTTATGATTTTATACTTAAACTGATGATCATACACGTTCTGCGATAAGATCACCCATCTGCGATGTTCCGACCTGTGTGATGCCATCTGCAGACTCACCCGGCTGAGGCATTATATCGATCGTTCTAAAGCCTTCTTTTAATACCTGTTTTACCGCATCCTCTATGGCCTGTGCCTCTTTATCGAGGTCAAACGAATAACGCAGCATCATTGCTGCCGAAAGAATAGTTGCGATCGGGTTTGCAATTCCTTTTCCTGCGATATCAGGTGCCGATCCGCCGCTTGGCTCGTAAAGACCAAATTTTGTATCATTAAGACTTGCCGATGAAAGCATTCCGATGGAACCTGTCACCATGCTCGCCTCATCTGATAATATATCTCCAAACATATTTTCTGTAAGTATCACATCAAACTGCTTAGGATCTTTTACAAGCTGCATTGCACAGTTATCTACAAGCATATGCTCATATGTAACCTCTGGATAATCCTTTGCTACTTCCTCTACGATCTTTCTCCATAATCTTGAAGAATCCAGCACGTTTGCCTTGTCCACAGATGTAACTTTCTTTCTTCTCTTCATTGCTATATCAAATCCACGTTTTGCAATGCGCCGTATTTCATTTTCATTGTATGTAAGCGTATCTGTTGCAGTGACTACACCATCTATTTCTTTTGTTTCCCTGGCTCCGAAATAAAGACCTCCAGTAAGCTCACGCATGATCATCATATCAAATCCATCTCCGATTATATCAGCACGAAGCGGACATGCTGCTGAAAGCTCCTTATATAAATAAGCTGGACGCAGATTGGCAAATAGATTGAGCGATTTTCTAAGCTTTAAAAGTCCTGCCTCAGGTCGAAGCTGTGGTTCAAGCTTATACCATGGCGATGTTGCAGTATTGCCACCTATCGAGCCCATAAGTACAGCATCGCTTGCTTGTGCAGTCTCAATCGCCTCATCTGTCAGGGGAACACCTGTCGCATCGATCGAGCATCCTCCCATGAGTATTTCAGTATAGTTAAATTTATGACCATACTTATCTGCAATTTTATCTAATACTTTCTTTGCCTCTGTAACGATCTCCGGTCCGATCCCATCTCCGGAAATAACTCCAACTTTATATTCCATTATCAATTACCTCGTTTTCAAATAATACTAATTAATATATTAAAGCAATAAAGTATATATTTCAATACGATTTATATTGTAGTTTTTCATAAATGCTATAACTAATAATTATAATGAATGTTTATATTATTCTTTTAATATATAAATAAAGTATTCGCCTCTGAATCCGGAACAGATTCGTCACGAATACAGATAATGCGATAGAAGTCAACTGTGTTTCTTCCAGTTTTGTGGTAATGCTACTCATACCATAACAGCATTTGCTCAGGCTGAAGGTGCTCTCGACGGTGCTTTCTTTTTCCCAACAAAATTTCTGTGTCTCCCTATCTCAAAAATACACCGGGAAACAGAACTTTATGTGCTTCAGGAATCTGCCATCTACCTGCATGTTTGTGGATACTATGGTATATATATCGCATTTAATCTTTTTATTTTTATATCAGTTCCGAAACCAGTAAAATGAAGTTGAAATCATCCGCTGATTGTGATATATTAAGCATAAAGAAAGGCATCTGCTCGAACAGATGCCTCTTAGGAGCCCCACTCCAAAAGGTGGAGTTTCCCGAGCTAGCTTGTTTCTCTAATAAATAGAGACGCCTACTCTGGTTGCGACAGAGTAGGCATTTTTATTTTCGCTTGTTTCTCTTGTCGAGAAAGGCAAGCAACGCAATAACTAAGCTGCCAAAGGACATCAGCAGAGCTAATATCCCAATGAAAATCGAAATGATCTCATAAGCTGTCATCGGCGCCACCTCCCTTCCTATGTATTCCGGAAAACCGGTCCATTGGCTCGGGAGGCTACCACCCCCTGTCGTGGGTTCCATGGCTGTCATTTTATCACACATCACGACAATTTTCAATCCAGTATAATATGCGTAATGTTCTATAATAAAAATTTCCGCTGTTACAGGCAACATCGAAAGGAGGTGCCAGTTATGGCAATTTATCATATGCAAACTAAAGTCGTCAGTAGTGATTCCGGTCGGTCTGCTGTTGCTGCTTCTGCTTGTATGAGCTGTAGCCGGACGTACAAGAGTTACAGTGCAAATTTTATACAGTAAAAAAAGGAACCATCACACGGATAGTTCCTCAAAAATTTTATTCAGCTGCATCCTCAGCCTTCTCAACATCAGCAATGGCTGCTTTCTGCATTGGAATACGGCAGTTTTTGTTATTTCCAAACTCAACGATTACAGTATCATCCTGAATATCAATGATTGTTCCATAAAAACCGCTTGTAGTAAGAACTGTATCGCCAGTTGCCACTTCACTGAGCATCAGCTCTTTTTTCTTCTGCTCCTTCTTCTGTGGACGGATCATAAGGAAATACATAATACCAAATAAAACAACAAGCCATACCAGCATTCCAACTGTTCCGCCAACATTTGCATTTGCTAAAATTGATGTCATCAATTTTTCCTCCTAAAATAAATATTCGTAATTAAAATCTAAAATTACAACTATTATCTATTCTACACAACAAGTCCTTGTTTAGCAAGGAATTTTGAGAATTTTAGTCTTTTTTAATGTTTTCTCCCTGTGTCATTCCATATAATTTATCTGCTTTATATGAAGCAAATCTGTCATTGTCAAGTGCATCACGTATTTCTTCCATCATATTGTTGTAAAAATAAAGATTATGCAGTACACACAGTCTCATACCAAGCATTTCCTTTGCCTTGAGCAGATGGCGGATGTATGCCCTTGAATACTTACGGCATGCCGGGCAGCCACAGCCTTCCTCGATTGGACGCATATCTTTTTGGTATTTCTGATTAAAAAGATTAAGTTTACCCTGATTTGTATAAACATGTCCATGGCGCCCATTCCTGCTAGGATATACACAATCAAAGAAATCTATTCCTCTCTCAACCCCCTCAAGGATATTGGCAGGTGTCCCTACTCCCATAAGATATGTAGGCTTGTCTGTCGGAAGATACGGTACGGTTTCATCAAGTATATGGTACATTTCCTCATGTGTCTCACCTACTGCAAGTCCGCCTACTGCATATCCGTCAAGATCCATTTCTGAGATCCTCTTTGCATGGTCTATTCTTATATCCTTATAAATAGCACCCTGATTAATTCCAAAAAGAAGCTGCTCTTTGTTTATTGTATCCGGCAGGCTGTTAAGACGTGCCATTTCATTTTTACAGCGCATAAGCCAGCGTGTTGTACGGTTTACTGAATTTTCTACATACTGTCTGTCAGCAACACTTGAAGGACATTCATCAAATGCCATCGCTATAGTCGAACCGAGGTTTGATTGTATCTGCATGCTTTCCTCAGGTCCCATAAAAATTTTGGCGCCATCTATATGAGAATTAAAATAAACTCCCTCTTCTTTGATTTTCCTTAGCCCTGCAAGTGAAAAAACCTGAAATCCACCGGAATCTGTAAGGATTGGACGATCCCAGACCATAAATTTATGAAGTCCGCCTAGCTCCTTTATGATTTTATCTCCGGTTCTGACGTGCAGATGATAAGTGTTTGAAAGCTCCACCTGACACTTTATTTCTTTAAGGTCTTCTGTTGAAACAGCTCCTTTTATTGCGCCAACTGTTCCCACATTCATAAATACCGGTGTCTGTATATCACCATGCACAGTATGGAATATGCCTCTTTTAGCACGTCCCTCCTGTTTTAAAAGTTCATATTTTGCCATAGTTCTCTCTTTCTTCTTTTATAAATTTCTTTAACAGATCACAAAGTGATCTGATTTTATTTGTTTTTAAGATCTTCCTTCTATTTTCCGGATAAGTATGCCATTTTGCAGCAACGTCGTGTCAATACAGTGTCTCTCAAACAGTATCTGACCATCTTTAGGAACCTCGATATCTTCTTCTGAACAGTTTATTATGACCTCTACATATGTATCTACCCAGCCCATTTTTCTAAACTGTATAACTCTCGGATTATCTGAAAAATCATCCGGGAAATGAAAGTTCCTGCTCTTTAACAGCGGTTCATTTATTCGAAGATGTATAAGCTGTGATACCATATTTATGCGTTCTTTATATCTGCCTGATTCAATATCATCCCACGGCATACATCTACGGCAGTCAGGGTCGAAGCTTCCCTCCATTGCAATTTCCGTTCCATAGTATATACATGGGTTTCCCGGCAAAATCGCCGCCAAAACATTCCTCGTTTTTAACTTTTCCTTTATTTCTCCATGGAACAACATCCTCTGTTATCAATTCAAAATAATATTTAAGTCTTTTGTATGGTGGCTTTACGGTTGTTGTCCACCATATCTGGTTCTTTAGTTTTTTCTTAAAAATAACCGGCTGTTTATCGCCATTCCAATTTTCTCCACCGCCGAGTATGCCTGCGGCAAATGGATCACCAAGTATTATGTTTACTTCTTTTACATCATAGCCTGTCTTTATATTTATGATAAGCTCATCCTCATTTATCGGATAGCAGTAATTATCATATGCCTGATGAAATACCCCATTGAATTCCATATCTGCTCTCTTTCATATAATATGATTATTTGTAATTATCCAACACAGAAATATACGTTGCATAACAATTGATTATATAAAATAATATCATAGTTTTCTTGACTATTCAACTTTGCTTTATTTATAATAAATAGTAATTATGTATTTCAGGAGTTACTGTTCACACTGTTTGGTGTGAACAGTAACTTTTAGGAAAAGAAACGAAAAGGAGACATATTATGTCAGGTTCATCATATGGTAAAATATTTAAAGTTACAACATGGGGCGAATCCCACGGAAAAGGACTTGGTGTTGTGGTAGACGGAGTTCCGGCCGGTATAGAACTTTCAGAGAATGATATCCAGCTATTTTTAAACAGAAGAAAACCCGGTCAGTCCAAATTCACCACACCTCGTAAAGAGGACGATGCCGTAGAAATCTTATCAGGTGTCTTTGAAGGTAAAACAACAGGCACACCTGTTTCAATGATCGTCTGGAACAAAAACCAGAATTCAAAAGACTATAGTGAGATCGCATCTTATTACAGACCAGGTCATGCTGATTTCTGCTTTGATGAAAAATATGGTTTCAGGGATTACCGGGGTGGTGGACGTTCATCCGGCCGTGAGACGATCGGCCGTGTGGCAGCAGGTGCTATAGCAGTAAAAATGCTGTCCTCACTCGGAGTCAGTTTTCTTACATACACAAAATCTATAGGATGCATTGAAATTACTCCTGAAAATTTTAAAGTTGATGAGATAGATAATAATCCGCTTTATATGCCGGATGCCACAGCCGCAAAAAAAGCCGGCATATATCTCGAAGAATGTATCAAAAACCAGAATTCTTCAGGTGGCGTATGTGAGTGCATCATCACAGGCCTTCCTGTCGGACTTGGAGATCCTGTATTTGAAAAAATAGACGCAAATCTTGCCAAAGCAATTATGTCGATCGGAGCAGTTAAAGGTTTTGAGATCGGTGATGGTTTTGAAGCTGCAAAAGCGACTGGACTTACAAACAATGATGCATTCATTATAGAAGATGGCATTGTCAAAAAAACAACAAATCATTCCGGTGGTACACTCGGAGGCATGACAGATGGTTCGCCACTGATACTCAGGGCTGCAATAAAGCCTACTCCTTCTATTGCAAGCACACAGCATACAGTAAATAAATCCGGCGAAAACATTGATATCTCGATAAAAGGCCGTCATGATCCTATAATCGTACCAAGAGCCGTTGTCGTTGTAGAATCAATGGCAGCCATCACAATCGCAGATGCCCTGCTTATCAATATGGCATCACGCATGGATAAAATAATAAATTTTTACAAATAAGCATAAATAAGACCGGACTGCATTCAATAGTCCGGTCTTACTTTTATATTCTTTTTTAGTCTGGCTGATCTAATCAAGTGCTATTGCCTCATTTTCCTGACGCCTTAATATATCAAACTCTTGTGGTTTTTCACTAAGTTCGACATAAAAAACCTGTTGTGGATGTGGACATGATTCCATCTCATTTCCTTCTTCATCATACATAGCAGTTACTGATGCAGTTACATTGTCCCCATCCGGCTTCATAATCTCAATTTCTTCGCCAACTGAGAACTTATTCCTCTGTTCCATGCGGTACTGGCCTTTTTCGTTCGGCTCACCCACAATACCGAGGTATGTATAACCTTTCTCATAAGTATTATTATCGTATATCTGTGTCTCTTCAGAAGGTTTTCCATAGAAAAAACCTGTTGTAAACTGTCTGTAAGTACAGCTTTTTATCTGTTCAAGATACCATGGCATATTTTCCTTGTATTTATCCGGCGATTCAAGATAATCATCAATAGCTTTTCTGTATGTTCTTGCCACTGTAGCTACATAAAGGGCTGTCTTCATACGTCCTTCAATCTTATAGCTGTCTATTCCGGCATCAATAAGATCTGGGATGTGTTCTATCATGCAAAGATCCTTTGAGTTAAAAATATATGTGCCCCTCTCATTCTCATATACAGGCAGATATTCTCCCGGACGTTTTTCTTCAACGACAGAATATTTCCATCTGCATGGATGTGTACATGCACCTTTATTGGCATCTCTTCCCGTAAAATAATTTGAAAGAAGACATCTTCCTGAATATGATATGCACATAGCCCCATGTATAAATGTCTCTATTTCCATTTTATCATCTATATTCGCACGGATTTCTTTTATTTCATTGAGTGACAGCTCACGCGCTGTTACAACACGGCTTGCGCCAAGATCCCACCAGAACCGGTATGTTCCATAATTTGTATTGTTAGCCTGTGTGCTTACATGACGTTCAATGTCAGGACAGATTTCTTTTGCAATCATAAATACAGCCGGATCCGCAATTATAAGTGCATCAGGCTTTTCTGGTTTCATTTCATTTAATTCTTTAAAATACTGGCGCACTCCGTCAAGATCATAGTTGTGTGCCAGGATATTTGCTGTCACATAAACTTTTACACCATGCGAATGCGCAAACGCAATGCCCTCAGCCATATCTTCCATTGAAAAGTTTTTAGCCTTTGCCCTCAGTCCAAAAGCCTCACCACCAATATATACAGCATCTGCTCCATATATAACTGCAATTTTAAGCACTTCAAGACTGCTTGCAGGACACAGCAATTCTATTTTTCTCATTCTTATTCTCCATCCAGTATATTTTAATATTATAGTATTTTATTTTTTTGCTGATACAGTGATTCCATCACCAACCGGAAGAACCGCTGTTACAAGTCCTTCATTGTGCGTAAGTTCATACATATATTCTCTCATGCGCTTATATATTGTACGGTTCCGGCGCTCCACAACGTAATGGGATTCAATGATATCTCCATCCTGCAGCACATTATCTGATACAAGAACGCCGCCACTTTTCAGCAGCCTGAGAATATCCGGCATAAAATTAATATATTGCCCTTTTGCAGCATCCATAAATATCATATCAAATTCTCCTGATAGTGTAGGAAGAATCTGCATTGCATCGCCCTCAAGCAAAGTGATCTGTTCGTCTTTGCCTGCTCTTTTAAAGTTTTCCTTTGCTACAGGTATTCTTTTTTCATAATTTTCTATTGTGACTATTTTACAGTCTGCCGGAGCATACTGTGCCATTAAAATTGCAGAAAAACCAACCGCAGTTCCCACCTCGAGAATGCGCATTGGTTTTTGCATTGCAAGTAATAATTTCAGGAAACTCTGCATTTCTTTTCGTATGATAGGAACATACGCCGCAATGGCCTCTTTTTCTATCTGGTCAAGAATTTCCGTATTGCCTGTGTCAAGCGAATTAATGTACGTCACAAGTCTTTCGTCAACTATCATTATTACTGTTGTACCTCTGCCGTTCCTTCTTCATCCACAGCAGACCTGTCGTCTGCCTGTGGCTTATTGACAGAATCCGGCTCTTCCTTCTTTTTACCAGCCATGACAACCATCATTTCTTTTGCTGTCATCGATGTATTTAAAGTATATATTCCAGGAACAAGTTTTTTTGAATATGCAGACAATTTAAGCTGCAGATAAAAAAGATTTCCATCCTTCACAAGTCCCTTATCTTCTAACAGCTGACCGATCTCCTTTTCTGACATCTTATCTGTTACATCAACAAGAATATCGGTTCCAGGCTGTTTGGATATAGCAGGTTCCGTAAATACACGATATCCAAAATCATATCCGACAGAACAGATTTTTACTGCACCGAATACGATAAGCAATATAACCATTATAGTAAAAGCGACCTTAATAAATCCAAACAAAGCCTTGTTAAAATCCATTTAATCTACCTACACTTCCATAATAATCGGCATGATCATCGGACGGCGTTTTGTCTCTTTCCATACAAAATCACCGAGAGCATCCTTTACCTCATTTTTGATCTTGCCCCAGTCAGTTATATTGTTGTCCATAAGACGTGCCATAGTATCATCCAGCACATTTTTTGCTTCATCCATAAGGCTTTCTGAATTACGGACATATACGAATCCTCTTGATACAATATCCGGGCCGGCAAGTACCTGCCCAGAACCACTCTCAAGTGTCATGACAACAATTATTATTCCGTCTTCAGCAAGTCTTTGTCTGTCTCTTAAGACAATATTTCCGACATCTCCTACTCCAAGACCATCAACCATAACATTTCCAACATGGACTTTTCCTGTTACGACTGCACTGTCCTCATCAATTTCTAAAACATCTCCTGATGAAAGTATTCTGATATGATCAGAATCGTATCCCAGTTCCTCTGCTATCTTCGCCTGCGCCACAAGATGCTTGTATTCACCGTGAACCGGAATTGAATATTTAGGATTGACCAGAGAGTATATAAGCTTAATATCCTCCTGGCATGCATGTCCTGATACATGTACATCCTGGAATATAACGTCTGCACCCTTCATCATAAGTTCATTTATTATGCCTGTTACAGATTTTTCATTTCCCGGTATAGGATTTGAGCTGAAAACAATTGTATCATTTGGCTTTATCGAAACTTTTCTATGAGTTCCGTTTGCCATGCGCGATAATGCCGCCATTGATTCTCCCTGACTTCCAGTTGTAATGATAACTGTCTGTTCATCCGGATAACTCTTTAACTGGTCAACATCAATAAGTATGTTGTCAGGCAGTGATAAATATCCAAGTTCTGATGCGATCGAGATTATTGTAACCATGCTTCGTCCCTCGATCGCAACTTTTCTTCCATATTTCTCAGCCGAATTGATAATCTGCTGTACCCTGTCAACGTTTGACGCAAATGTCGCTATAATGATACGTCCCTTTACATGATCCTCAAATATGTTGTCCAGTGTCTTTCCAACAGAACGCTCGGATTGTGTAAATCCAGGTCTTTCTGCGTTTGTACTATCACAAAGCAGTGCAAGAACACCTTTCTTGCCTATCTCGCCAAACCTTGCAAGATCTATAGCATCACCAAATACAGGTGTATAATCTACTTTAAAGTCTCCTGTATGGACAACTATTCCGGCAGGTGAATAGATTGCAAGTGCTGCAGCGTCCTGGATACTATGGTTTGTTCTTATAAATTCTACCCTGAAGCATCCAAGATTTATATGCTGTCCATATTTAACGACCTTTCTCTTTACAGTCTTTAACATCCCGTGTTCTTCAAGTTTATGATCTATTATTCCTATTGTGAGTTTTGTTGCATAAATAGGAACATTGACTTCCTTTAATACGTAAGGGATGGCTCCGATATGGTCTTCATGTCCATGAGTGATAAAAAATCCCTTTACCCTGTCAATGTTATCCTTAAGATATGTCACATCCGGGATTACAAGATCAATTCCAAGCATGTCATCCTCAGGGAATGATAATCCGCAATCCACCACAATAATACTGTCCTCGTATTCAAAGGCAGTAATATTCATTCCTATCTGCTCTAATCCGCCTAAAGGAATGATCTTAAGCTTACTATTCTTTTTTTCATTTTTTTTCAAAATATTACCTCCATCTTATATTTCACGTTCGGCACCTGTAAAATCTGTTAAAATTAATATTCTACAGCTGTGTCCTCATCGGTAAGCTCAGAAAACACTTTAGCAATAGCAGCGAATTCTACATCATCCTCTACCATCTGATAAAGTATCTCATCATCTTTTGTGCTTACTTCTTTTAATATATATGCTTCACAGTCTCCGCTTTCCTGCCCATCGGAAACTAAAAGATATTTAATACCATTAAGTTTTGTTTCTTCCTCTACTGCAAACTCAGTTTCTTCGTTTGTCTGTGGATCTATAAAAGTTATTTTTTCCATGATCATTTATTACTGTTCGAAAGGAAATCAAGATATCCCTGTAATATAAATATAGCCGCTATCTCATCAACATATTCCTTGCGGTTTTCACGTCTTATTCCCGATTCCATCATCGAACGGTCTGCTGCAACTGTTGTAAGACGTTCATCCCAATAGATGACTTCAAGTCCTGTCCGCCTATTCAGCATGGCTCCAAACTCTCTTGTCTTTTCGCAGCGCTCTCCTTCCGTATTATTCATATTTTTCGGATAACCAAGCACAATCTTTTCTACATTGTACTCTTTTATTATCTCTTCTATTCTTGCTAATGTCTGACGAAGCTTAGCAGGTGACTTTCTACGCACAATTTCAACACCTTGAGCTGTGATAAGTAATTCATCACTTACTGCGACACCCACGGTTTTTGATCCAAAATCTAATCCTAAAATCCTCATATCTAATTCCAATTGTTTTCTATATAGGTTTTTAAAACTTCTTCGACTAACTCGTCTCTTTCTACTTTCATAATAAGGCTTCTGGCATTATTATGACTTGTGATATATGTCGGATCTCCAGACATAATATATCCAACCATCTGATTAACCGGATTATATCCCTTCTCTGATAACGCATCATATACTATCTTCAGTACGTCCTTAACCTGAAGCTCTGGTTCCTTTTGTACTGTAAAAAATTGTGTGTTGTTAATATCATTTTTCATATTTATCACCCTGCTTTTGTTATTTAATACATAAGCCCTTGTCATTTTATTGTAAACGAAACAGACAAAAAAAACAACCTTTATCGCATAATATAGATATCATCCGTTAATCGTCCGGTAATTTTTCCTTCTATAATCTGATTCTCAAGTGTTTCTTCTGACTCTTTTGCTACTTTTACATATTCCTTTGTATATCCAGTATAATATGATTTTCCATTAATTTCCACTTTTTCTTCAAAAAGTACATCTTTTATTTTTCCTGTATAGTACATTCTAAATTCATCAGACATTTCATTTCCCAGAGAAATAAGTTCTGCACTGCGTCCTGTCTTTATCTGTTCTGCAACCTGATCCTGCATCACGGCTGCTCTAGTACCTTTTCTTTTTGAATATTTAAATATATGCATTTCATAAAAATGTATTTTTTTAAGAAATTGTTTTGTTATTTCAAATTCTTCATCACTTTCCCCAGGGAACCCCACTATAACATCTGTTGTTATCGCCGGATGTTTAAAATACTTTCTGAGCAGTCGGCAGCCGGTTTCATATTCCTCTGCTGTATATCTGCGATTCATCCTCTTTAATGTCGCATCACAGCCACTTTGAAGTGACAGATGAAAATGCGGACAGACTTTAGGCATCTGTGACAATGCGCTTGCAAATTCTTCTGTAACGATCTTTGGCTCCAAAGAGCCAAGCCTTATTCTTTCGATACCATCCACTCTGTTTACAGCCTGTATAAGTGCAAGCAGATCTGTTTTATCCTCAAAATCAACTCCATATGAACTCAGGTGTATTCCAGTCAGGACAACCTCTTTATATCCGTTTGAAGCAAGGCGCATTACTTCATCTATGACATTTTCAAGCTTCCGGCTTCTTACACGCCCCCTTGCATACGGAATTATACAGTAGCTGCAAAACTGATTGCAACCATCCTGTACTTTTATGAAAGCCCTCGTATGCTCTGCTGTCTGTGATACAAATAATTCTTCAAACTCCTGTTTTTCATGATTTATATCCATAACATTATCCTTAGCGAATTCTTCTATCAGAGAAACAAGTTCATGCTTTCTGTTATTTCCTATCACAATATCAATGGAAAGATCTTCTAATGCTTCCTGTTCACTCGTCTGGACATAACAGCCTGTAGCCACAACAATCGAATCAGGGTTATTTTTTTTTGCTTTATGAAGCATCTGACGTGATTTCCGGTCTGCCATATTCGTTACAGAGCATGTATTTACAACATATACATCCGCCGGTTCATTAAATGGTACTATTTCATAGCCTGCAGCCTCTAACATTTGCTGCATGGCCTCGGTTTCATATGCATTTACTTTGCATCCTAAATTATGTAAAGCTGCTTTTTTCATTTTTACTCCTAAATATATAATTGACTTTTCCATAAAAAACCATTACTATCTAAATATAGGTTAGTTAATAAGGAGGTTTTCATATGAAAACAGTACAAATTTCATTAAATTCTATTGGAAAAGTTAAATCATTTGTTAATGCAATTACTCAGTTTGATTTTGACTTTGATTTAATATCAGGAAGATATGTTATCGACGCAAAATCTATCATGGGTATTTTCAGTCTTGACTTATCTAAGCCAATCGAGTTGGCTATACATACAGAAACCGGACTCGATGAGATCATGGAAGTTTTAAAACCATACATTATTGAATGATCATCCATGTTTAAAAGACCTGTTTTATACAGGTCTTTTTTCTTGCTTTTGGAATTCCTATCCGTTTTCCTATTCAGCATCAACCATAATGACTTCTGTTGTCTCAATAGCAGTCTTCATAAGTTCATCTATCGTGTCTTTTAAACGTTCCTCAGATTTTTTAATCCTGTTTATATTCGGCTTTGTCACCGGATGCTTTGCCACAAATATAGTGCAGCAGTCTTCAAACGGAAGAATAGATGTTTCATAAGTATCTATTTTGTTAGATATTTCTATTATATCATTTTTATCCATAGCTATAAGTGGTCTGTACACAGGCATATGGCAGACTTCATTTGTCGCAGCAAGCGACTGCATTGTCTGGCTTGCCACCTGCCCTATACTCTCACCTGTGATAAGCCCGAGGCATTTATCCTCATTTGCAAAATGTTCTGCTATTTTCATCATGTAACGTCTCATAATGATCGTGAGTTCATCATGTGGACATTTCTCGTATATTGCCAACTGGATATCTGTAAAATTAACAACATGCAATTTTATTTTTCCAGAATACCTGGCCACTTTTTTTGCAAGATCTACTACCTTTTGTTTTGCTCTCTCACTTGTATATGGCGGAGCATGGAAATATGTCGCCTCAAGTACAACACCTCGTTTTGCGATCATATATCCTGCTACAGGACTGTCTATACCACCTGACAAAAGAAGCATTGCCTTTCCTGCTGTGCCAAGAGGCATTCCTCCAGGCCCTGCGATCTCCTCTGAATAAATATTTATCATAGGTCTTATTTCGATATTGATAAGTACCTGCGGATTGTGTACGTCTACCTTCGTCTGTGGAAAAGCTTCAAGGACTTTTTCACCAACAGCCGCATTTATCTCCATGGAAGTCATAGGATAGTTTTTACGTGCCCTTCTGGCGTTTATTTTGAACGTAAAGTTTTTATCTTTATATACGTTATTGATATGTGCTATAACATCCTGAGCAAGCTTATCAAAACCTTCGTCCTCATGCTGTTCAACAGGACATATCCCAACTATGCCAAACACTCTCGAAAGTGCTGCGACAGTCTCGTCATAATCATATTCACCATCTGTGCCTACATATACACGTCCGCTTTCTTTGTGGACTTCAAAATTCCCATCAACATCTTTTAATTGATATTTGATGTTTTTTACAAGTGCATCCTCAAATATGTATCTGTTTTTTCCTTTTATGGCAATCTCAGCATATTTAATCAAAAAAGTTTTATACATGAATATCTCCTATCCTCTATCGTCTTGTATATTTTTGCAATTTTGGGATCACATCCCTCATAACCGAAATGGCATAGTCTGCTTCTTCCATTGTTGTATTAACACAAAAGCTGAATCTGATCGTCGAATCAAGCAGGTTTTGTTTAACCCCTATGCTTTTAAGTGTAGAACTAATAGCAGGGTGATTTGATGAGCAGGCACTTCCGGCAGATACATATACATTTTTTTCTTCCAAAGTATGCAGCATTACTTCTGCCCTTATTCCTTCGATACTCACACTTACTACGTGGGGAGCATTTTCATGATCGCATCTTCCGTTTACTGTGACTCCATCAATCTGCAGTACTTCATCTATAAAATGATCTCTTATACTATACATATGTGCGATCTTTTTATCAAAATCCGTATATATTTCTTCTGCTGCAACTCCAAGACCTGCATATGCAGGTACATTTTCAGTACCTGAACGCATTCCTTTCTGCTGTCCGCCACCATATATGATCGGTTTTATTCTAGTCTTATCCTTTATATATAAAAATCCGCTTCCTTTTGGACCATGTATTTTATGTCCGCTTACAGATAACAGATCAATGTTCATTTTTTTAGGTCTGATCACAAATTTTCCATATGACTGTATTGCATCAACATGAAATATTGTTGAAGGATTTGCAGCCTTGATCGCAGCTCCCGCTTCCTCGATAGGCATGACTGCACCTATTTCGTTGTTTACATGCATCAAAGACACAAGTATCGTATCATCCCTTATAGCAGCTTTTAATTTTTCAACGCTTATCTGACCATCGCTGTTTACCGGCAGATATGTCACTTCAAATCCAAGTTCCTCCAGAAACTGCATCGGGGAATACACTGAAGCATGTTCTACCGATGAAGTGATTATATGTTTTCCTGCTCTTTTATTTGCAAGAGCACTTCCTATTATTGCAAGATTATTCGACTCTGTTCCACCAGATGTAAAAAGGATCTCTTTTTCCTGCACTTTTAATGTCTTCGCAATTTTCTTTTTAGCATCATTAATATAATTTTCAGCAATAACACCTTTCATGTGCAACGATGACGGATTGCCAAAATCTTCTGTCAATAATTTATATACCATATCCGCAGCTGCTTTTGAGCATCTCGTAGTTGCGGAATTATCCAAATATGCTTCCATTTCGCTAAAGCTCCTAACTATCTAAATTAAAAACAAGCATAGCAAGTGTGGCAAGACCGGCTGTCTCCGTGCGCAGTATCCTCCTACCGAGACTTATGCGATGCATGTCATTATCATCTGCCAGTTTTATTTCTTCCGGTGCAAATCCACCCTCCGGTCCTATAACTATTCCTATAGACTGTCCTTTTTTAATCTGTCCCATAATCTGTCTTGTTGCATCCATTCCACGCTCGTTTTCATATGGGACAAGCGTAACATCAAGTTTACCGGCTTTTTCTAAAGCAAGCTTATACGGAACAGGCTTGTCTATTAACGGAATGATCGTTCTCTTTGACTGTTTTGCAGCACTTTCAGCGATTGCCTGCCAGCGTTCAACCTTTTTTGCAGCCTTTTTTTCATCAAGTTTTACGACACAATTTTTCATTGAAACCGGAACGATCTTATATACGCCAAGTTCTACTGCCTTTTGAATGATAAGTTCCATTTTATCACCTTTAGGAAGTCCTTGAAATAAGGTTATCCTGTTGCCAAGCTCTGTTCCATTATCATCTTCACTATCTATTTCTGCCACAACCATATCTTCAGTTATAAGTGTGATATGGCAGAAATATGCCTTGCCTGACATATTGCTTATTCTTATACGTTCGTCTATTTTCATCCGCAGAACATTTCTGATGTGATTTACGTCTGAGCCCTCTATCACGATCTCATGTTCATGTACCTGCGCATCATCTACAAAAAACTGATACATAGCTTTTTCCTGTTAAAGTTTCTGGGCTGTAATATTTACCCATTCGCCCTGATGATTGATCTCTATTACCTTAAGCCCTGTTTTTTCTATTGCGTCCCTTACTTCATCCTCTTTAAAATCAATGATTCCAGAGGTTATAAAATAGCCGCCTTTTCTAAGCCTGTCAGGTATAACAGGAGCCATTGGGATAATAACATCAGCAAGGATATTTGCAACCACTATATCATATCCTTCTGTTCCTACCTGTTTTTGAAGATCTACATCATCGATCAGATTGCCAACATAGAATGTTCCCAGCTTTTCATCCAGATGATTTACTTTCATATTTTCATGCGTAGAGATCATGCAGTCCGCATCAAGATCTGTTCCAACCACCTCAGATGCACCGAGTTTCAAAGCAACGATCGACAAGATTCCGCTTCCGCAGCCTACGTCAAGAACTTTTGGATGCCCATCTTTTATGTACTTTATAAGCTGTCTGATACAAAGCTGTGTGGTCTCGTGTTTTCCTGTTCCAAATGAAATTCCCGGATCGATCTCTATCATAAATTTGTCTTTATCTTCTGGTTTTACATCTTCCCATGTCGGTTTTATAAGAATATTTTCGATTGTGAATGAAGAGAAAAACTTTTTCCAGTTATTTATCCAGTCAAGATCCTCTGTTTCAGATGATAAGATCATCCCACTTCCGACATCAACAGTATCTCTCAGCTCCTCAAGACCAATCTTTACTTTCTTTAATATTTCAGACTGATCCTTTCCATCATCTTCTATGTAAAAGCTAACATGACTTTTGCCCTCATCAGGTGGTAGTTCCGGCAGGAAATCTATAAACATATCTGCCTGATCTTCTTTTGTAAGCGGAATATTATCTTCGATTTCTATTCCCTCGATTCCAAGATCCATAAGCATACTGCTCATAAAATCCTCCGCAGCAGTGGTTGTTTCAATCGTGTATTTTTTCCACTTCATATATTTTCCTTTCATATATCAAGGCAGCCTTTCGACTGCCAGGTATTATCTGTTTTATTTATTTTTGGTTTTATCCTTATGCTTTGGTCTGTTTCGTTCTTCCACAAGGAGTTCAAGGAGATGTTCTTCTGTCACACGTCCTTCAGACAGATCTTCTTTTATCTGATCTACCTTTTTTTGAACAGCAGCCTCCACCTCATTTCTTGGAGAGTTATCATTAGAAAATGCTCTTTGTAAATCCTGTATCAAATAATTTCTATTGTCCATTGTATTTCCTCTTGTGTCCAATCTAATAGCTTATATCTGCATTTTAACACAAAATATAATACATTTCCATAAAAACTATATATAAAGGGTTGCCTAAATTTACCCTCTGAAATAATAGTGTAGAGTCCCCACGATGTGCTGATAAAGCATTAAACAACAACTTGTGGCTTTACTATACATCTTTTTTGCATCCAAAACAAGCCTAGCTTTCTAGGCTGTTTCCGGTTTTTCCTTTTTATTTTCTGCCTACAATCCCCATATATGTGAATTGAAATAAGCTTTCTTTTTACTTTGAAGCGAAAGTGTATGCGTGATACAATCTACATGATAGCTGCAGCTATTTGAGCGTTTTCGAGCGAAAGACGAAATGCATCTGATAATGAGTCACAGATTTCATCCCCGTATTCTTTTCTTTCTTCCGGAGTATAATTATTGTAATCATACGAAGCCAGATATACCTTTGTTGTGTCAGAACATGACCAGTTACCTTTTTTGAGAGCGTTAAAACCACTCTCCTTGATACTGAAAAATGCTTCAGCACTTGTGCCGTTAAAGAATTTAACCATAATAAAATCCTCCTTTAAATTATTTTGTTTAATGACAATATAAACTTGGATTTTACAGATGATTTTTGGCGTTCAGAGTTCGAACTTTTGGTACTGACACTTGTCAAAACTAGTACAAAAATGAGAAAAAACACAAAAAAACACTGCATTTTGTGACTTTTTTGTACCAAAATACAGTATTTAATGAGATATAATATTTACAAAAAGAAAGGATAAAATAAAATGGGAAAATTTATTTTGCCATAAAACACGTATAGCCGGGAACTTTTACTGATGTGCGATAAAGCAGTAATAGAAGTGTAAAAAATTTTGCCGTTCCTATCCGGCACTTAGCTCTTGTGTCGGACAGGGCAGGCGATCATTCGGGCAAGTCCACCTTGCCAACGAAAGAATAGTAAATCTCAATATCCTGTCTGCGTGTGCCGTTTTCATCGTAGC
>CAJLRL010000017.1 GCA_905209075.1 uncultured Lachnospiraceae bacterium
GCGGTAAGGGTGTGGAAAAATGGCGTGAGATTTGTAAATCATCTGATGAGGCAAACGAGGTACGTAATCAGTGGATATGGTAAATTTTGCAGGAACTTACTAGTATTTTTTGGTTTTTAGTTATACTATTACCCATGGATATTTATCATTATGGTGAAAGGTTGCAAAGAGTTTATCAGCGAACAGGTTCGTAAGCAGAAAGGAACCATTGAAAATGATTGGGAAAATCAGATTGCTGAATTCGGAGTATACGGAAAAACAGTTCACACGTTTGTGTATACAGCAGACACAAAGAAAAGATATGTCCATATTTATTATAGTGCTGCGAAGGCTGCAGGGGAACGGGCAAGATTGGAAGAAAGTATTCAGGAAATGCAGAGTTATCTGAAAAGATTCCAAGATACAGAGCACGAATTCGGGTCATCATTCCATAAATATTTCCATCTGCATTACAATAAAGATACAGGCCACTTTGTATACGGAGAGCCAAAGTTACAAGTGATTCGAGCTGAACTGGATCTGTGTGGTTATTTTGTAATTATCTCGTCTGAAAAAATGGATGCGAAAAAAGCAATCACCTTATATAAGAATAGAGATGCGTCGGAAAAAGTATTTCGTGCAGATAAATCTTACCTGGGTAATAACTGTCTGCGAGTTGCTTCTGAGGAAGCTGCATCAAATAAAATATTTATTGGATTTATTGCATTGATTATCCGATGCAAGTTGTATACAGCATTAAAGGATAAAGCAGTTGAAATAAACGCAGAACTACTGGATACTAAAATTGAAAAAGCTATTGGATGCTATAGCACAGATCTGGGGTGCAAATAACATGTAAATTTCCATCCTAAGATGCTTTTAGGGCTATTTCAGGCTGGAAATTAAGGAAAGACATGTTGCATATTTCAGATTATATAAAATTTAATAAAGTATATAGTTGTGTCGTATTTTTTTATCGTATATAATAATTTTAGGGAGAGTATATTAGTAAGGGGAAGGAGATAAATGAAAGAATACGAGGAACTAAATTTTACAGATGACTTCATGTTCTGTAAAGTTATGACGAATAATCCGGATTTGTGCCATGAACTACTGGAACTTATCATAGGGCACAAAATAGGAAAATTCACACGTCTTGATAAGCAGGCACCGATAGAGATAACCGCTGATGAAAAAGGAGTCCGTTTTGATGTGTACAGTGAGGATGATGAAAATACTGTATTTGATTGTGAAATGCAGGTCTCACAGAAGTCCAATTTTCCAAAGCGGATGAGATACTATCAGGGGATGATAGATTTAAATCTTATAGAACGTGGCGCAGATTATAATGACCTACGAAAGAATTATATCATATTTATTTGTCCGTTTGATGTATTTGAAAAGGGTTTGCACAAATATACATTTGAAAATCAATGTATAGAAATGCCAGAACTAAAACTGGATGATGAAACAAGAAAGATATTTCTGTGTGCAGGAGGAACGGCAGATGATGTGTCAGATGATATGAAAGATTTTCTAGACTGGCTTATCGGAAAACAAGGAAAATCAGAACTGGTAAAAGCATTAGATAATGCCGTGCAGAAAGCACGGGATCATGAGGAATGGAGGCTTGAGTATATGACATTACTTATGAGAGATCAGGAAATGATAAGAAGGGGACGACTTCAGGAGATTTTTTTGTCGGTACAGGAAGGTGATTATTCGATAGAAAGAGGCGCACAAAAATCCAATATGTCTGAGAAAGAATTTGAAGAGTTAATGGTAAAGGAAGGCTATAAGCTGCCGGCAGAGGCTTAAGTGTATTTATAATATGCGAAAATACGGCATATCAAAAGAGAAGCTCTTGAGATATTCCGCAAAAACCTGTATGATTAGATTATTATAAATAAATTAATCAAGATATGCGAAGCAACGTAAAAGACTTGTTGCTTTGCATATTTTAGATTATGTGAAATTTAATAAAATATATAGTTGTGGCACTTTTTTATCATATATAATAATTATAGGGAGAGAATAATTGTGAGGGAAAGCAGATAAATGAAGAAACATGAAGAGCTGAGCTTTACGGATGATAGATCTAAATCTTATAGAACGTGGAGCAGACTATAATGACTTACGAAAAAATTACATCATATTCATCTGTCCGTTTGATGTAGAGGTATGGAGAATTGGCAGATGATTTGAAAATAAGTTTACACTGTTGGGAGATACAATAGGTGATTTATATAGAACATTATTTATATTTGTTTAAACAACATAATCGTCCGTGGTCGGATATGGAAAAAGGTATATTTATCATGATCATGGCATTTACAGTTGCTATGTGCTTTATTGCAGTATTAAGAAAAAAGATAAATATCTTAAAGGCAATAGCAATAATCTGTCTGGTAATATGCTTTTGCTTTTTGTATGCAACAACGCTTTTTACAAGGCAGCCGCTGGAAAGCAGGCAGTTTAGATGCTTATTGGCACAGGATTGGAAATTGTTTGCAGCGGGAGTGCAAAGTGAGCGTGATCAGGTAACACTAAATGTGATTTTATTTTTGCCATTTGGCATTTTATGGGACATTATAAGGGAAAACAAAAGCAGTTTGAAGGAATGTGCCGTTATCGGAGGCCTTATTTCACTTTCAGTGGAAACTATGCAGTATATTTCTGCAAGAGGAGTCTTTGATATTGAGGATCTGCTGACAAATATAATAGGAATGATAATTGGCACAGTGATAATAAAAGTAATTTATATTATATAAGCGACCATGGAATATGAAGCGATTGTGAGTGCTGAAGATTATAAAATATATGTTATAAACGATAAGGCTGTCATAACATCAAGTGACGTTGAAGAGTCACAAATAAAAGATGCTATAGGATAATAAGGTTATAATATAGACAACAAAAGGAGAAAGAATTACTATGAATTTTATATTTGTAGCACTGGGCGGTGCTGTAGGTGCAATGGCCAGATATGCCATCAGCCTTATACCATTAAAAACTGAATTTCCTTTTTTGACTTTGATCACCAATGTGATCGGTGCAATTCTGATTGGATTTATTGCTGGAATAACAAGTGGCAGGGATGGAGTATCCAGGAACATGGTTTTATTTTGGAAGACTGGTGTATGCGGTGGCTTTACCACATTTTCTACATTTTCGCTGGAATCCTATAATCTGTTTGAACATGATCACTGCCTGCTCGGATGCGGATATGTGTTGCTGAGCTGTTTAGGATGTATATTTGGTGTAATGTGTGGCGAAAAACTTGCTGCAATGATCAAGTGACGAATATATTAAAGGAATAGTACATTTATATAAAAAGGAGAAGATACAATATGGAAAAGATCAGCTTACTTCATCCGACCGGACATGGAGATGATTACACACAGCTTTCGGATGTGACAGTACACGATCTGGGATTTGATACCATATGTGAGCAGCTTTCCGATAAGGAACAGGAAAGGCGCATGATACTTAAGGTGATGTCGAACATGACGGCTGATCCATATGTGGCGAAATACCGTGGGGATATTTTTGATGACATAATGAAATATCCGGATATGAGAAATAGGATGCTTGAAATATTAAATGAGGTCAAATTTTTAAAGGAGTTTGGCAGCTTCAAGCGTGATTATGACGAGACGGCAGGTGCATGGGATCTTATACACAGACTTGACGAGATAAGTGATTATATAAAGTCTGTGGAGGCGATACAGAGCTGTCTTGACGGAGTTGAATTATCGGCACAGGGACTTCTTGATCTAAGGGAGTATGTGCAGCATATATATGCTGACAGCGGATTTGAAGAACTGAAAAAAGATATTTCCAACCTAAAAGCTACTACGGATTCGCTAAAGAGTGTGACAGTGGGGATCAATTTAAATGACAGATTTGAGGCTGAGTCCATAGGTCTTGTGTCCATAAATAACAAGCCGTACACGAGATCAAATATCGTTGGAAATTTCTGCGATATGCTCATATCACGTGCAACGCAGAAAAAGGATATAAACGAGGATCAGCTTGTGGAAAATAAAAATCTGCATTTTCATCCTTTTTCTGCAACGGAGTCACAGATACTTGAAGCAGGAGCAAAAATGAGCGTGATGTCTGCAGCAATGAAAAATCCACTCATGATCGGTCTTGCGGGGGTGGCAGAGGGCGATACAACGCAGGATATCACAAGATATATGGATAAGGTGACAAATCATATGATTTCCACGATCGTAAAGCGTCTCCGTGATACTTTGTCCAAATATGTAACTATAACGATCACAGATATAACAGGAATTATTCCTGAGTTTGTTTACTATATAAGATGGGCAGAATATATAGAAAAAATGCAGGCGGAGGGATTGAAATTCAGTCGGGCTGTTGTATCCATAACAACCCACGCATGTGGCATATACAATATGAAGCTGATTCCTGTGGTGTCAGAGGAACATAAGACGATCGTCACAAATGATCTGGATTTTGACGATGAGCATTGTGTATACATCCTTACAGGTGCAAACCGCGGTGGAAAAACTACGATAACACAGGCAATAGGACAGCTTTTTGTAATGGCGCAGGGCGGCATATATGTGCCGGGCGATTCATTTGAATATGTGCCGGTGGATTGTATATATACTCATTTTCCGGCTGACGAAGATAAGACGCTCGACCTCGGACGTCTTGGTGAGGAATGTAAGCGTTTCAGGGAAATATACAGTGCAGCTACCCAAAAAAGTCTGTTGCTCTTAAACGAAACTTTTTCAACTACATCATTTGAAGAAGGATATTATATCGCCAAAGATTCGGTCAAAGCTATTTTGAAAAAAGGCATAAGAACGATTTATAATACACATATGCACAAGCTCGGATATGAGGTGGATGAGATAAATGCCGCAGAATCAGAGGCTTCGGTTCGTGCTGTATCGCTCATAGTAAAGTCGGATGCAGGAAAAAGATCATTTAAAGTGGAGCTGGCACCGCCGGAGGGAATGTCATATGCCAGAGATATTGCAAAAAAATATGGAGTGACATATGAACTGTTAACGAATACGCAAGATGTCTAACCCCATTTGTTTTCAAACTGTTATTTTTTTAGGACGTAAATTGTATTTTAACAGGCATTCCGCTATACTGTAGATAAGTATAGCGGATTATTTTAGTTGAGGTTTTTATGGCAGTTACTTTAAAATATAGAGTTTGATAGTGAAAAGGGAGCATGTATGGATAATAACTGGAAAGAAATTATCAGAAAAGATTTATTTGAGCGGCAGGATACAGGGTATGGTGATTTTCAATCAAAATTAATGCCAACAGTTCCAAGGGAAAGAATTATAGGGATAAGGACACCTGTTTTAAAGAAGTATGTAAAGGATCTGTTAAAAAATGATACTATTGAAATAGATGATTTTTTGCATGATCTGCCACATTATTATTATGAGGAAAATAATCTTCATATGCTTATAGTAATGCAGATCAAAGATTATGACCGGGCACTTTCGCTTATTGAGGATTTTTTACCATACATAGACAACTGGGCTACATGTGACAGTGGTGTGCCGGCTGTTTTTAAAAAGAATACCGATAAACTGCTGCCGTGTGCATATAAATGGATAGGATCTGATCGACCATATACGATCCGTTACGGGATAGGTGTATTTATGAGGCTGTATCTTGATGATGGATTTGACATAAAATATGCGGAAGATATAGCAAAAATAAGATCGAAGGAGTATTATGTAAATATGATGAAAGCGTGGTACATTGCCACTGCTCTTGCAAAACAATACGAAGCAGTACTTCCAGTTTTAGAAGAAAAGCAGATGGATGACTGGAGCCATAATAAGGCTATCCAGAAAGCAAGGGAAAGCTACAGGATCACGCCGGCACAGAAGGAATATTTAAAGACACTTAAAGTCTGATAAGAGGAACAGATAAAATATTTTACAAAGGGAGAAAACTGTACATGATCATACAACATAACATGGAGGCTGCAAACGCACAAAGACAGTATAAAATAAATGTTGGTGAAAAAAGCAGAACAGTCGAAAAACTTTCATCCGGTTATAGGATCAACAGGGCGGCGGATGATGCCGCAGGGCTTACGATTTCGGAAGAAATGCGCTCACAGATCCGTGGACTTGAAAAAGCATGTAGGAATGTACAGGATGGAAGCTCGCTTGTCCAGACAGCAGATGGGGCTTTAAACGAAATACATAGTATAGATCAAAGACAGCGTGAACTTTTAGTTCAGGCAGCAAATGATACAAACACGGATGCTGACAGGGAAAGCATTGATATGGAAATCTGGATGCTGAATGAGGAAAAGGATCGCATATATAACGACACTGAGTTTAATACAATAAAAATTTTTAAAGGAAAAGACCAGATAATAGATGGACCGAAAACGACTACAGTCACAAACGAGACATGGCCGATCAATGATACAAGTACTTCAGTAAAAAAGGATGTCATATGGGTTGAAAAAAACACTACACCTCCACAGGATGTGCATACCCAGACACAGAGAGTGGTTCCGGGGCAATTTTCGTCTACATATACAGAAACCGAAGAACTAAATAAAAAAATGCCGGACGGACATGATATCTTTGATGAAAAAAGTATATATACAACCACGGGATATACAGACATTTACACAGATACACTTGACATTAAATATCAAAAGCAGGGGAAGGATTCAAAATATACGAATCTGCAAAAACCAAAGGACATGGTTGGAGGAAACGGATATATAAATGTCTATAATGAAGCTGGAAATCTGTCGCTGTCGTGTGCGATGTCGCAGCTTGGAGTGAAGTTAGATGACGACCTTGTAGGATATAGTATGTATTACGATCCAAAGATCACCAAAAGTACGACATCTTCTCCTGATGGAAATGTTGCAGAAACAACATTCCAATTAGGTAAAAATGTAACTTTAGTCCAAAAGATAGAGCTGATAAAAAATGGTGACGAACAAAGCTATAACATATCATATGCATTAAACAATGGAGATGCGCAGCCACACAAGCTGGATGTGCGCCTTGCGTTTGATACAATGAATACACCGATCGAATCGGTTAAAAATAAAAATCCGTATAAACTGGAAAATGATGATGCGGAAATAGAAATTAATGGTGATAACAAAGGAACAGGTACATTTAAGACAGTTCTTGGTGCGATAGATGATTTATATGATACGTGGGATGACAGTAAGGTTATAGAAAATGTCAGCGGAATAGTACATACCGGAACAGGCTTCTGGTGGGAAGACAATACAATACCGGCTGGAAACAAAATTGACCTTGGAAGTGTTACATATGGACCTATAAAGCTGAAAAAAGACCCATATGAAGTTACTACGACAACAGACAGTCAGCGGCAGAGAAAACAGACAGAAACAATAACGACAGAGACTTCAACGATCCAGCCAGAGTATCTTGATATCCAGGCCGGTGCAAATGCATGGCAGAATATACCGATAAGATTATATGATCTGTCGACAGTAAAGCTTAAAGAAAATGTTGGGGATACAGATCCGGTATCGGCATTTCATGCAGCTGATTCATTAAAGCATCTCGATCGTGTGATCGACAAAATATCGTCTATAAGATCCTATTATGGTGCAATGCAGAACAGGCTTGGATCGGCATATAATAATAACGCAAACTACTCTGAAAATATTTCTGCCAGTGAATCACGTATAAGAGATACTGACATGGAAAATGAACTTGTCACAAACAGTAAATATAATATACTGCAGCAGGCGGGAGAAGCTCTTATTGCGCAGGCTAATCAGAATAAACAGGGAGTTTTGGAATTGTTACAGTAGTTATTTTAATAGATAAGTGGTATAATATAACTATCTTAGTAGAAAGTGAGGTTTATGTACATGAAGAAACTGGTCAAAAATTTATTGGCAGCATGTATGTGCCTGTCGATGGCATTTACAGCTGTGCCGGCTGTAAATAGCGGGGAGAGTGGTGCTGGCATTTTTAATGCGCAGACTGTACAGGCTGCAAAAACAGGATTGTATCATGAAGAAAACGGCTGGAATTATTATGAAGATGGTGAATGGTCAAATGCCACAACACTTGTAAAATACAATGGTTCGTGGTGGTATGTTGAGGACGGAAGCATTAATTTTGATGCTGAAACGCTTGTAAAGTATAACGGCTCATGGTGGTATGTACATGACGGAAAAGTTGATTTTGATATACAAACGCTCGTAAAGTATAATGGCTCATGGTGGTATGTACATAATGGAAAAGTTGACTTTAATGCCAATACCCTGGTTAAATACAACGGGATTTGGTGGCATGTAAAGGGCGGAAGGATCGACTGGAACAGTTCAACCGTAGTTAAATACAATGGCACATGGTTTTATGTAAGCGGCGGTCAGGTACAATGGAATGCCACCGGTTTATGCAGCTACAATGGAACATGGTGGTATATAAGAAACGGACGGATAGATTTTAATTCACGTACACTGGTTAAATACAATGGAATCTGGTGGTATGTAAATGCTGGAAAGATTGATTTTAATTCATCAACGCTTGTAAAATATGGTGACAGCTGGTTTTATGTAAGCGGTGGTCAGGTTGGCTGGAATGCCAGTGGATATTGTTCATACAATGGAGATGATTATTATGTAAGAAATGGTGTCGTTGACTTTGGCGCAGCATCAGGAGCGTATAGCAGTTCATCTTATGATTATTCATATGATAATGATGATCAGAATTCATACACTGTCTATATCACAAAGACCGGTTCTAAATATCACAGAGCAGGCTGCCGTTATTTAAGGAGCAGCAAAATCGCAATTGATGTAGATGATGCAATAGCGCAGGGTTATGATGCATGTAGCGTATGCAATCCATAAATATGATAAAAAGCTATATGCTAGAAAAATGAAACAATATAGCTATGATTTAAGGTGCTTTGCCGATTGACAAAGCACCTTATTGATTTTATAATAATTAGAGCGTGGGCTGTTTTGACAGTCCTTTATTACTTTACTGGAGGAACAGATATGGATAACGAAGCAGTTGTTTCCAAAAATTTTATTGAACAGATCATAGAAAAAGACTTAGCGGAAGGACATTGCAAGACGGTAAAAACCCGTTTCCCACCGGAACCGAATGGTTATCTTCATATCGGACATGCAAAGTCAATTCTCCTTAACTATGGACTTGCTGAAGAATATGACGGAAAATTTAATCTTAGATTTGATGACACTAATCCTACAAAAGAAAGATTAGAGTTTGTAGAATCAATAAAAGCGGATGTTAAATGGCTTGGGGCAGATTGGGAAGACAGATTGTTCTTTGCATCAAATTATTTCGATAAGATGTACGAATGTGCAGTTGGACTTATAAAAAATGGCAAAGCATATGTGTCAGATCTATCAGCGGAAGAGATAAGAGAGTACAGAGGTACTTTAAAAGAGCCGGGTAAAGAGGATCCTTATTCAAAAAGATCGGTTGAGGAAAATCTTGATCTTTTTGAACGTATGAAAAACGGAGAGTTTGAAGATGGCTCAAAAGTTTTAAGAGCACGTATAGATATGACTTCGTCAAATATAAACATGCGTGATCCTGTAATCTACAGGGTAGCACATATGACACACCATAATACAGGTGATAAATGGTGCGTATATCCGATGTATGATTTTGCGCATCCTATCGAGGATGCTATCGAAGGGATAACACATTCTATCTGTACACTTGAATTTGAAGATCACAGACCTTTATATGACTGGGTAGTTATAGCATGTGGATTTAAAAATTCACCTGAGGAATCACCGAAGCAGATTGAATTTGCAAAGCTTTATCTTACTAATGTTGTTACAGGAAAGAGATATATAAAACGACTCGTTGAGGAAAATATCGTAGATGGCTGGGATGATCCTAGGCTTGTTTCGATCGCAGCACTCCGCCGCCGTGGTTTTACACCGGAATCGATCCAGAATTTCGTAGAACTCTGCGGTATTTCTAAAGCCAACAGTTCAGTTGATTATGCGATGCTTGAGTATTGCATCAGGGAAGACTTAAAGGCAAAGCGTCCTCGTATGATGGCAGTGCTTGATCCGGTTAAAGTTATCATTGATAATTACCCGGAGGGTCAGGTTGAATATCTTGAAGTCGACAATAATGTAGAAAATCCTGAACTCGGAAAGAGAAAGGTTCCTTTTACAAGAGAATTATATGTGGAAAGAGAAGATTTCATGGAGGAACCACCAAAGAAATATTTCCGTATGTTCCCGGGAAATGAAGTTCGTTTCATGAATGCATATTTTGTAAAATGCAACAGCTGCGTGAAGGATGAAAACGGAAATATAACAGAGATACATTGTACTTACGACCCACAGTCTAAAGGTGGCAACAGCCCGGATGGACGTAAAGTAAAAGGAACAATTCACTGGGTATCAGCAGAATACGGAAAACGTGCAACAGTTCGATTATATGAAAATATCGTTGATGAGGAACTTGGAGTATACAATGAGGATGGAAGTCTTAATCTGAATCCAAATTCTCTTACTGTACTTGATAACTGTATACTTGAACCGGCGCTCATGGAAGCAAAGGCATATGATAGTTATCAGTTTGTCAGAAATGGATTTTTCTGTGCCGATTGTAAAGATTCAAAAGATGGACAGCCGGTATTTAATAGAATCGTATCATTAAAGAGCTCATTTAAGCTCCCAAAATAAATAGGTGGTTGAAAATTATGGATTATATGTCGGATTTAGAAAAATTTGGAATAAAAGCAGGTCATATTGAAGAATTATACGCTGATAATTCTCAGGGTAAACCTCAAAAAGCAGTAAACACTGTAAAAGAAAAAGAGCAGGAAAAGGAAGAGGACTTCCTGTTTGATAAGAAGATACAATGTCCGGTTTGCGACAAAGAATTTATGTCACGTACAGTGAAATCTTCAAAAGCAAGAATGATAGGAACGGACAACGATCTAAGACCAAGATTTAAGTCGATAGATACGTTAAAGTATGGTGTTACATCATGTCCTTATTGTGGCTACAGCGCATTGAACAATGAATTCGTGCATCTGTCCACTACACAGATACACCTCATCCGTGACGGCGTCTGTGCAAAATACAAAGCAGATATGGCAGATAGGCCTGATGTATACTCATACAACTATGCTATAGATAAGCATAAGCTTGCGTTTTTCTGTTCGGTTGTCAAAAAAGGAAAGGCAAGCGACAAGGCTTATATCTGCCTTAAGATTTCCTGGCTTTGCAGAGGTAAAAAGGAAGAATTAGAGGCGAAAGGATATGAGCAGTCATCTAAAGAGTACCAGGATGCTGAGAAAGAAGAACTGTATTATTATGGTCAGGCATTAGATGGCATGACTAAAGCTGTAGCGTCTGAATCCTTCCCGATATGCGGAATGGATCAAAATACAATGGATATTCTGCTTGCGCAGATGAACACAAGGCTTGGCAACTACGAGATAGCTTCAAAACTTGTGTCAAGGATACTTGTATCTCAGACGGCAAACAGAAAAGTAAAAGATAAGGCACTCGATCTGAAAGATGAGCTTGTTAGTATATTAAAAAGAAGCAAATAGGTATAAAAAATCCCTTCCAACTGATAATTGATCTTGTTGGAAGGGATTTTTATTAAATAATGATCCAAAATGGATTAATTGTTTTTCTGTTTCTCTAACTCAAGAAGCTTCATTGCACGAACCTTTAATGGAAGTCCGAACAGAGTGATGAATCCATCTGCATCGTGGTGATCATAGAGATCTCCGGTAGTGAAGCTTGCAAGTGATTCACTGTAGAGAGAATATGGTGAAGTAGTACCGGCCTTGATGATATTGCCTTTATAAAGTTTAAATTTAACTTCTCCGGTTACATATTCCTGTGTAGACTCCACAAAAGCCTGTATAGCTTCACGCAGAGGTGTGAACCATTTTCCTTCATACACAACCTGTGCAAGCTGGTTGGCCATATCTTTTTTAACCTTCATGGTATCGCGGTCGAGACATAACTCCTCGAGCTGGTCATGTGCCTCCATAAGGATAGTTCCACCAGGAGTTTCATAAACACCTCGTGATTTCATTCCTACAACACGGTTTTCTACGATGTCAACGATACCGATTCCGTGCTTGCCGCCGAGACGGTTGAGTTCACGGATTATGTCTGAAACCTTCATCTCTTTTCCGTTTACTGATTTTGGAACACCTTTTTCAAAAGTCATAGTTACATATTCCGGTTCGTCAGGAGCATGCTCCGGTGAAACTCCGAGAACTAAGAGATGATCATAGTTTGGCTCCTGTGAAGGATCCTCAAGTTCAAGTCCCTCGTGGCTTATATGCCATAAGTTTCTGTCACGGCTGTAGCTTGAATCTGTACTGAATGGAAGATCGATTCCGTGTGCTTTACAATATTCAATCTCAGCTTCACGAGAATCCATTTTCCAGTTGTCCTGACGCCATGGAGCGATTACTTTAATATCAGGAGCTAAGGCTTTAATACCGAGTTCAAAGCGGATCTGGTCATTTCCTTTTCCGGTAGCACCATGACAGATGGCAACAGCGCCTTCTTTCCGGGCAATTTCTACGAGCTTCTTTGCAATTCCCGGACGTGCCATTGATGTTCCGAGAAGATATTTGTGCTCATACACTGCACCTGCCTGTACACAAGGTACAATATAATCATCACAGAACTCATCTGTGATATCTTCTATGTAAAGCTTTGAAGCGCCTGATAATTTTGCTCTTTCGTCAAGACCATCAAGTTCTTCACCCTGTCCGCAGTTTACACAGCAGCAGATCACATCGTAATCATAAGTTTCTTTGAGCCATGGAATGATGGCTGTAGTATCGAGTCCGCCTGAATAGGCTAATACAACTTTTTCTTTCATAAGTAAATGAACCTCTCTTTATATATGTTTGTTTCAAACTGCATTGTTTGGCAGTCAATCACTATACTAAATATATAACAGACTGCCATATAATGCAAGTGAAAAAATATACATTGAAAATGAATATTTATACAAAATTTTGTATATTTTTTCTCTTTACCAATTTCATAAGCTGTACTATTATAGTTATAAAGTTAAAAAGAGATGCCGTATTTAAAAAGGTATTCGGAAAAGAGGATGTACATATGATCAAAGCAGGAATTATTGGTGCGACAGGCTATGCGGGAGCAGAGATTGTCCGTATACTTATGAATCATAAAGAGGTGGAGATAGCATGGTTTGGTTCCAGAAGTTATATAGATCAAAATTATGCGGATATATATAGTAATTTTTTTCAGATTGTTGATGCAAAATGTATGGACGATAATATGGAAGAGCTTGCAGCATCGGTCGATGTTATATTTACAGCAACTCCACAGGGATTTCTGGCAGGAGTGCTGACAGAAGAAATATTAAATAAAGTAAAGATCATAGATCTTTCAGCGGATTTCAGGATAAAGGATGTAGCAACTTATGAAAAATGGTACAAAATAGAACATAAGTCACCAGAATTTATAGATGAAGCTGTATACGGCTTGTGCGAAATCAATAGGGACAAGATAACAAAGGATACGAGACTTGTTGCAAATCCGGGATGTTATACTACATGCTCGATCCTTACAGCATATCCACTTGTAAAGGAAGGTCTTATTGACACAGATACACTGATCGTAGACGCAAAGTCAGGTACATCCGGAGCAGGAAGAGGCGCAAAGACACCAAACCTTTTCTGCGAAGTAAATGAAAACATGAAAGCATACGGTGTTGCTTCACACAGGCACACACCTGAAATAGAAGAGCAGCTTGGATATGCAGCCGGAAAAGAAATTCTCATAAATTTCACACCTCATCTTGTTCCTATGAATAGGGGAATCCTTGCTACAGAATATGCCACATTAAAGAGAAAACCTGATGGAACACTTCCTACATATGATGAGATAAAAGCTGTATACGATAAATACTATGCTAAGGAAAAATTTGTTAGAGTATTAAAAAAGGGTGTCTGTCCTGAAACAAAATGGGTCGAGGGAAGCAACTATGTAGACATTAATTTTGTCATAGATGATAGAACTGGCAGGATCGTTATGATGGGAGCACTTGATAATCTTGTAAAGGGAGCCGCCGGACAGGCAGTACAGAATATGAATCTGCTATTTGGGTTTGATGAGGCAGAAGGACTTAATATGGTTCCAATGTTTCCGTAAGATTTGTGATATATGACTTATAGTGAGGGCAAATATGAATAAGATAGATTTTAAAATACGTCAGATGACAATTGATGATTATGAAGAAGTATATAAATTATGGCAGGGAATCCATGGATTTGGAATACGCTCCATTGACGATTCAAAGGAAGGTGTTGACAGATTCTTAAAGAGAAACCCAGGCATAAGTACGGTTGCAGTCGCAGATGATAAAATTGTCGGTGCGATACTCTGTGGACATGATGGCAGAAGAGGCTGCCTGTATCATGTATGTGTGCATGAGGCATACAGAAAATGCGGAATAGGCAAGTCGATGGCGGTTTCATGTATGAGAGCACTTCAGGCAGAACACATAAATAAGGTGAATATCATAGCCTTCAAGAGCAATGAGCTTGGAAATAATTTCTGGAAAGAAGAAGGCTGGACTTTCAGGGACGATCTAAATTATTATGATTTTACTTTGAACGAAGATAATATAACAAGATTTAATAAATAGATAAAATATCCGGATAGAGAGGAATTTAGAACAATGGACGAAAAAAATATGGAACAGATAATGGAAAAAGCACAGGTGCTTATAGAGGCACTGCCTTATATCCAAAGGTTTAACCGCAAAATAATCGTAGTTAAATATGGCGGTTCAGCAATGGTAGATGAAGATCTTAAAAAACAGGTGATCCAGGATGTTACCCTGCTTAAGCTTGTAGGATTCAAGCCTATAATTGTACATGGTGGAGGAAAGGAAATAAGCCGCTGGGTTGGAAAAGTCGGAAAAGAACCGGAGTTTATAAACGGCCTTAGAAAAACAGATGCAGAGACAATGGAAATTGCCGAGATGGTTTTAAACAAGGTCAATAAATCACTTGTAAGCCTTGTTGAGGGGCTGGGAGTCCTCTCTATAGGAATCAGCGGAAAAGATGGCGGCCTTCTTAAAGTTAAAAAGAAATATTCAGATGGAAAAGATATAGGATTTGTTGGAGAGATCACAGAAGTAAATCCTAAAATATTATATGATCTTCTCGAAAAGGATTTCCTGCCGATAGTGTGTCCTATAGGAATGGATGAGGATTCAAATTCATATAATATCAATGCTGATGATGCAGCCTGTGCAATTGCAAGAGCTGTTTCAGCAGAAAAATTAGCTTTCCTCACAGATATTGAAGGAGTATATAAAGATCCTGATGATAAATCGACACTGATTTCAGAACTTACTGTCAGTGATGCAAAAAAGCTTATAACAGATGGATTTATCGGAGGCGGAATGCTTCCTAAGCTTAATAACTGCATAGATGCTATAGATAATGGTGTATCGCGCGTGCATATCCTTGACGGAAGGATAGCACACTGCCTGCTTCTTGAAATCTTTACAAATAAAGGAATCGGTACAGCTATCCTTGGGGATAAGGAGGAAAAATTTAATCATGAATAAAGAAAATTACATAAATCAGACAGAAAGTGAATTATTACATACATATAACAGATTTCCTGTAGTGTTTGATCATGGTGAAGGTGTACATCTGTATGATACAGACGGAAAAGAATATCTTGATTTTGCGGCAGGAATAGCTGTATGCGCATTGGGATACAGTAATGAAGCGCACAAAAAAGCATTAAAAGATCAGACAGATAAATTGCTCCACACATCTAATCTGTATTATAATACCCAGATAATGGATGCAGCGAAAAAAGTATTAGATGGCGCTGATATGGACAGGATCTTTTTCACAAACAGTGGAACAGAGGCAATTGAAGGTGCAATAAAGTCTGCAAAGAAATATGCATACACAAGGGATGGACATGCAGGACATGAGATAATCGCAATGAAGCATTCATTCCACGGACGAAGCATAGGAGCACTTTCAGTTACAGGAAATGCACATTATCAGGAGCCGTTTGAACCGCTTATGCCGGGTGTTAAATTTGCTGATTTTAATGATCTTGAAAGTGTCAGATCACTTGTCACAGATAAGACATGTGCTGTTATCATGGAAACCGTTCAGGGAGAAGGCGGGATTTATCCGGCTGATGAAGAATTTCTCAAGGGAGTAAGAAAGCTTTGTGATGAGAACGATATCCTTTTGATACTGGATGAAATACAATGTGGAATGGGACGAAGCGGAGCTCTTTTTGCATGGCAGAAATATGGCGTAAAGCCTGATATAATGACGGTCGCAAAAGCGCTTGGCTGTGGAGTGCCGGTAGGAGCATTTATGATGACACAAAAGGTTGCCGACAAATCACTTGCACCGGGAGATCACGGAACAACATATGGAGGAAATCCGTTCGTAGGAGCTGCGATCAACGCTGTTTTTGATGAGTTTAAGAGACTTGATATTATAGGACATGTAAATGAGATCGCACCATATCTTGAATCGGAACTTGATAAACTCGTTTCAAAATATGACTGCCTTACGGCAAGAAGAGGTATGGGACTTATGCAGGGAGTAGAATGTACACTTCCTGTAGGAAAAGTATCTGCTGAAGCATTGAATCAGGGACTTGTTGTTATAACAGCAGGAAGTAATGTGCTTCGTTTTGTCCCACCGCTTATTATTGAAAAATCAGATGTTGACGAAATGATAGAAAAACTTTCTAATACACTTGTAATACTTGGCAAAAGCTTGTAAAATATAAAAGACATCGATCCTCCTTCTGGAAATCCCCGGAAGGAGATATATGAAAAAAATATTATATTTTATTACTGTATTGACTATGGCAGTATTTATATTAACCGCTTGCAGAAAGAATGATGCGACGGTGTATTTTGCGTCTGAAAATACACAGGCTGATAATGATGAGGACGTATCACATCAGTCCACAGAAAATTCTGATACATCAGTAAAAGAAAGCAGCAGTGAAAATGAAGATCAGGCTGCTGAAGTCGTGGTGTATGTCTGTGGAGAAGTCAATGATCCAGGTGTCTATCATCTCCCCAATAAAAGCCGTGTTTGTGATGCTATAGAATCTGCGGGCGGAATGACGGATGATGCAGGCAGAGATTTCTGGAATCTTGCATCTGAAGTATATGATGGCCAGATGATCTATGTGCCGACAAAGGAAGAAGTTGAAAGCGGAAACGTACCAAAACCAGACACGGAAAATACTGACGTTTCATCAGGTGATTCTTCAAAAATAAATATCAATACCGCATCAAAAGAAGAACTTATGACACTTGCAGGTATAGGTGAGAGCAAAGCTGATAATATTATAAAATACAGGCAGGAAAACGGCAGCTTTTCCTCTGTTGAAGATCTTACAAATGTATCAGGCATAGGTGAGTCGATATTTAATAAAATAAAAGATAGTATAACAGTTTGATAGGAGTATTTAAATGCCAAAAAAAGTGCTTGTCGTAGATGACGAAAAATTAATTGTAAAAGGAATCCGCTTTAGTCTTGAGCAGGACGGAATGGAAGTGGATTGCGCATATGATGGGGAGGAAGCATTAAATAAGGCTAAGAGTAATTCATACGATATGATACTTCTTGACATTATGCTTCCTAAAATGGATGGATTTGAAGTCTGTCAGGCTATAAGGGAATTTTCGGATATGCCAATTGTCATGCTTACTGCAAAAGGTGATGATATGGATAAGATCCTTGGACTGGAATACGGGGCAGATGATTATATTACAAAGCCGTTTAATATTCTTGAGGTAAAAGCCCGCATCAAAGCAATTATGAGAAGGACTTCACCGGCCAGACAGCAGGCCGCACAGGCTTCGGTCATTGAAAAGGGAGATCTCAAGCTGGACTGTGAAAGCAGAAGGCTTTTTATAAACGGAACAGAGATCAATCTTACGACAAGAGAATTTGAATTGCTGGAGATAATGGTAAAAAACGAAAACAAAGTTTACAGCAGGGAAAACCTGCTTAATCTTGTCTGGGGCAAGGAATATCCGGGAGATGTAAGAACTGTTGATGTCCATGTCAGGAGATTGAGGGAAAAAATAGAAACAAATCCGAGTGAACCGAAATATGTCCATACAAAGTGGGGCGTAGGATACTATTACAACCAGAAGTAGTGGAAGGATCTCTAAATGAAAGATTTTGTTAAAAGCCTGAAATTCAGACTTATTCTATTATGTGTAGCTCTTGTGCTTATTCCGGAGGTTATACTTTGCGTCGGTATTTTAAATACATATGAGTCAAGAGCTATATCTATCCGTGAGAGCGAGGTCTTAAGTCAGGCCAAAATTCTTGCAAACAAGATATCTACAAGTGAATATTTTACAGAAAATGGCGAGGGCATAAGTAATATTGATGCCCAGATTGACATGCTCACAACTATTTATGAGGGAAGAGTTCTTGTTGTAGATCATAATTACAAGATTATCAAAGATACGTACAATCTTGATGACAATAATACTATTATTTCAGAAGAGGTTATAAAAACCTTTGCGGCCTCAGAAATAACGAATTATGATTCCAAAAATCACTATATTGAGTTATCTGTACCCATCAGTGATCCTAATGAAAAGGATGCAGAGATAGTCGGAGCACTTGTTGTAAGCGTTTCTACAGATAATATCTCACTTAATCTTACATACCTTACACAGATTGCCATAACTGTTGCGATACTAAGTGGTGCGGCTGTGCTGTTTTTTGGGATATTGTTTTCTATTCACCTTATTAATCCATTTAAAAAGCTTTCCGATGGCATTGCTGATATAAAGGCCGGATATGGTGAAGCTGAACTGAATGTAAATGATTGTACAGAAACGAAAACTATCTGCAGTAATTTTAATTCGATGCTTTCAGGCATGCGTGTGATGGATGAATCAAGGCAGGAGTTCGTATCAAATGTGTCACATGAGCTTAAGACGCCGCTTACTTCCATGAAGGTACTTGCTGATTCTATCAACAGCATGGGAGCAGAGGCTCCTATTGAAATTTACAGGGAGTTTATGGGCGATATAACGAATGAAATAGAACGTGAGACAAAGATCATAAATGATCTTTTATCCCTTGTTAAAATGGATAAGTCTGCGGCAGACCTGAATATCGAAACTGTAAATATAAATGAAATGCTGGAGCAGATCCTTAAGAGACTTCAGCCTATAGCGGACAAACAAAAAGTAGAGCTTGTGCTTGAAAGCTTCAGACCTGTATCGGCGGAGATCGATGAGGTAAAGCTTACACTTGCTTTTACAAATCTCGTTGAGAATGCGATAAAATATAATACTGACAGCGGCGAAGGCTGGGTACATGTATCATTAAATGCAGATCATCAGTATTTTTATCTTAAAGTTGAGGATAATGGTATAGGGATACCGGAAGAGTCTCTGGAACACATTTATGAAAGATTTTACAGAGTTGATAAATCACATTCAAGGGAAATTGGTGGAACAGGGCTGGGACTGGCTATAACAAGAAGCTCAATACTTATGCACCGCGGTGCGATAAAAGCTCATAGTGTTTTAAACGAAGGTACGACCTTTGATGTCCGTATTCCGCTTAACTATATTGCGTAAGGAGGGGCTATGAATAAAAGGATATTGGCATTTGTTCTCGTTGTAATTTCGATTTTAAGTTTAGTTGGATGCAGCAGGAAAACGGGAAAAGATGATTTTAAACTATTCTATTTAAATATAGATATCACCGGAACACAGGCTGTTTCATATGATTTTAAACAGGATGGTATGACGCAGAAAGAGGCAATAGATAAGCTGTTGGATAAGCTTTCAGATGCTCCTGATGATTCTAAGCTTAGAAAGACGATTCCTGACGGAGTAGAAGTCCTCAGTCATGAAGAAACCGGGTACAATTGTGTTATAGATTTTTCAAAGGAATATTATGATATGACTCCGGCGGAGGAAGTTCTTATGAGATCTGCGGTTGTAAGGACTATAACACAGCTAGACTCAGTCATGTATATAAGCTTTACTGTTGAGTCGGCACCACTTCTTAATTCTGATGATGAAGTGATAGGGAGCATGAGTGCAGACAGCTTTGTTGAGAATCCGGGGGAACAGATCAATTCAAGTGTTGAGGAAACACTTACGTTGTATTTTGCGGACAAAGATGGCACAGGACTTGAAAAACAGAAAAGAGTGATACATTACAGTTCGAATATTTCACTTGAGAAGCTTGTGATAGAACAGCTGATAGAGGGACCTAAGAACAGCAAGCTTCAGGCAACACTGCCATCTACGACCAAGCTTATCAATATTTCTGTTATGGATGGTATATGTTATTTAAATCTTGATTCAACATTTAAGAATAATTTAAATAACGAGCTCAAAGAAGATGTTATATTGTATTCTGTAGTGAATTCACTCACATCCCTGCCAAACGTGGATAAAGTACAGATATCGGTAAACGGGGAAAATAGCGGTACATTTATTTACAACTTTAAATTGAACGATATGTATGAGTTTAACAAGGAACTGGTACAGGATGCGGATTCTGAAAATAATAAGACTACAGAGACGCAGACTGAACAGCAAAATCAAAATAATAAATAATGGGGGGATTTAAATAAACAAACGGCCAATGCTGCTGTTTGCATTATCTGTTATTGGTGGGATCATTTTACATAGCAATTGGAAAATGGCCGGACTGGCAATATTTATATTTGCCTGTCTGGCAGGTTTTTTCCCTTTTTCGATAAGGTTCAGATCAAAGATATTCATTCAGACGATGATAGTCATTGTGCTATTTATCGTATCTTCAATTAATTATTCTAATCAGTATAAATTCAGGGAAATGTATATGGACGATTTGCATGACAGCATGAGCGTTGTCTGCGAAGGGGACATATATAAAATTGAAAATAGTGATCATGGTGTCAGGATATATTTAAATGATTGTGCAGTGAAATTCAAGGATGGGAAGGCTTCGCTGTGTAACAATATAATGATATACAGTGACCAAGGTGGATATTCTGTAAAAAACCGGCTTAAAGTGTATGGGAAAGTGAAGCTTTTTAAAGAGGCGGCAAATGAGGGGGAGTTTGACCTTAAGAAGTTTTACCAATCCCAGAAAATAGATTTTGCTATTTCAGCGGCGGAAATTAAAGAATATAATACTGATGATTTTTTGGATGAAGTATGTAGAAAGCTATATGCCTTTAGAGATAAGTTTAAGGCTTCAATATACGATATAACAGATGAAAGAACAGCAGGAGTATTAAATTCGATGATAGTCGGGGACAAAAGTCTCCTGGATACAGAAATTAAAGAATTGTACCAGAATTCAGGCATATCACATATCCTTGCCATTTCAGGACTGCATGTGTCGATGATCGGAATGACATTGTACAAGCTGCTGAGGAAAAGAGGAACAAGCTTCCTTGCTGGTATGGCGGTAACAACGATTATCTTATTCAGCTATTCTTTTATGACGGGTAATTCTGTGTCAACCCAGAGAGCTGTATATATGTGCATATGTTTTATGCTTGCAGCTGTGATAGGAAGAAAAACGGATATGCTGACATCTCTGGCTTTTACAGCAATAATTATTTTGATGGATAATCCATTTTTGTTATATTATTCTGGGTTTGTGTTTTCATTTGCTGCAATTGTTTCCATAGCTATTGTTGTTCCGGTGTTTTCTCCGGAAAAAAATGATGAACATGATGTGGAAGAAGCAAATATTAAAAAATACAAAAATAAAATCTGCAATAAATTATTAAGCACACTGTGGAGTACCGCAGGCATACAGGTTGCAATGCTCCCGATTGTGGCATTCTACTTTTATGAAATACCATTATATTCGTTATTTATAAATCTGATCGTTCTGCCTCTTGTGCCATTCGTTTTTGCTTTTTCTATTTTGGCTGGAGTAACTGGGCTTATAAGCATTTTTGGGGGAAAGGTAATTGTGTTTCCGGCAAAAATAATTATTGATCTATATGAAATAGTGTGTGAAGCAGTAGGAAAAATACCATATAATCAGCTTATAGTAGGAAAACCGAATGCTGCGAAAATATTATATTTCTATTTAATTTTAGGAATAATGCTTTGTATAATAAAACTTATAAAGAAAAATGTTTTGCGCAGAGTGATAAAAACGGTAGTTTGCATATTTCTTACGATGTTACTTTGTTATAACGGAAAAGAAAAATTTGAGATAGATATACTTGATGTCGGACAGGGAGATGGAACATTTATCCAATATGCAGATGGAACAACCGTTTTTATAGATGGAGGCAGTACAAGCAAGGACAAAATCGGTAAATATACAATAATCCCCTTTTTGAAATCTAAGGGAATTTCTGAAATATCATACTGGTTCGTCTCACATGCGGATGAAGATCATATAAACGGATTATATGAGCTGATGGAAGCTGGATATAAGATAGATAATTTGGCAGTGTCACAGAGTGCTGCAAAGTGTGATGAAAAAACGGCAGAGATAACAGAATTAGCGAGAAAATTAAATATAAATATAATAAAATTATCTGAAGGTGATAAGATACGGATTACAGATGAAGATCGAATAGAGTGCTTATATCCGTATAAAAACACTGTATCTGACAACCGCAATGACATATGTCTTACGCTAAATGTGGTCTCTGGAAGCTTTAGCGCAATATTTGCAGGGGATATTCCAACGGAGACGGAGCAGGTTATTTTAGCAAACAGTAATATTGGAAAAACAAATTTGTTCAAAGTAAATCATCATGGCTCTAAAGGTTCAAATTCGAAGGAATGGCTTTCGACAATAAAACCGGATATATCGGTTATTTCATGTGCTCTTAAAAATAATTACGGACATCCTGCTGATGAAACACTGCACAGGCTTGAAAATTGCAAAACAAGGATATTTTATACAATGTACAGTGGTCAGATCAGCATTATAAAAGATGATAAAGAAAATTTAATCATAAATAAATTTTTAGAAAATGAATCTGCAGCGGTTAGGTAGACATCTTTTGGGTAAAAATGTTATAATTACAATATGAAAACGATTGATAATGATATAAAAGCAGGAGAATTTAAAAAAGTATATTTATTATATGGTGAGGAAAGATATCTCATCAGACAGTACAGGGATAAGCTTATAAAGGCTATGGTAAAAGAGAACGATACAATGAACTTTTCGTCTTTTGAAGGAGACGGAATCAGTCAGAAAGAAATCATAGACCTCGCAGAGACACTTCCTTTTTTTGCTGACCGCAGGGTCATCCTCATCGAAGATGCAGGCATATTTAAAAAAACCGGGGATGAGCTTGGAGAGTATCTTCAGACGGCGCCGGATACGACACACTTTATATTTGTTGAGGAAAGTGTAGACAAAAGAAGCAGGATATACAAAGCAGCGGCAAAGTGCGGTAATCCTGTTGAGTTTAAAACACAGACGGATGAAACGCTTGCCAGATGGGTTGGAACCCGCATAAGGAAAGAAGGGAAGGGTATGAGCCGGGCTGCCTATGATCTTTTTATAAGCAAGACCGGGACTGATATGGAAAATATAGATAAGGAACTTGAAAAGCTTATCTGTTACTGTCTGGACAAAGAAGTTATAGAAATTGCTGATGTGGAGGCGATCACAACAGAGCAGATCCAGAATAAGATTTTTGATATGGTAGATGCAATTGCTTCGCACAACCAGATAAAGGCTCTGGATCTTTATTATGATCTTCTCGCACTAAAAGAACCGGCTATGCGAATTATGTATCTCATATCACGCCAGTTTAATATAATGCTTACAATAAAAGCCATGACGAATCAGGGATTTGGAAATAAAGACATAGCCAAAAAGGCCGGATGCCCGGAATGGGCTGTCAGAAAGTATCAGTCACAATGCAGGGCGTATTCGATGGAACAGATAAAGCAGGCTGTAAGGGATGGAGTTGAATACGAAGAAGCAGTAAAGACCGGACGGATGAATGACCAGATGGCGGTAGAATTGTTTATTGTACAGTATTCCGCAGCTGGTACAGCAGAGAAATAACATTTTTAAGCATAAAATTGAGCACAAAAAAACCACCAGAATGACGGTACTGGTGGTTTTATTATTTATCTTATTAAGCTACACCGTTAACAAGTTTGCTTAAACGAGAAACTTTTCTAGCTGCGTTATTTTTATGATAAACGCCTTTAGAACAAGCAGTTGAAATCACAGATGTTGCATCCTTTAAAGCAGCCTCAGCAGCAGCTTTATCGTTTGCAGCTACAGCAGCCTCAACTTTTTTGATAGAAGTCTTAACTTCTGATCTGATAGCTTTGTTTCTAGCTGTCTTTGTCTCTGTAACTAAAATTCTTTTCTTTGCAGATTTAATGTTTGCCAACTCGCACACCTCCATATAATCTAATCTATAGGGTGCCGAAACAGACACGGACGCTCCGGCACGAACATACTAGAATATAATATGCCAAGCCTGCCTACGTGTCAATACATATTTTGAAAAAAATTGTAAAAAATATATATCAAATTAAATTTACAGGAATATTATATACGGGAGGCATAAATTTGATGGGTATGGAATGTTCAATTCGTACTGATCTGGCAGTTGAAACACAAGAGAGTCTTAAAAAAACGAATTCTAATCTCCGAGGGGTAAATTATAGCGAAGAAAAACGAAAAGATGATATAAAAGTGAGTGTGGTTACGATCGAAACAGAGAATGCTTCGAAACTTACAGGCCGGCCAAGAGGCAGATACGTTACAATAGAGGCTCCGCAGATGACGGAAGACGATGAGTTATATCGCCAGAGCGTATCGGAAGAATTTGCAGGGGTATTAAAGAAAATGATCCATGATGCATGTAAAAAAGAAGAGTACCATACACTTGTAGTAGGGCTTGGAAACAGGGATGTTACGCCGGATGCACTTGGACCACGGGTTGTAGATAATTTATTTATCACAAGGCATATGGTAAAAGAATATGGGAAATATGCGTTTGGCGAGGAAAGGGTAAACAGTATAAGTGGTCTGGTGCCCGGAGTGATGGCGCAGACAGGGATGGAAAGCCTTGAAATAATAAAAGGAGTGGTAAACCAGACGAAGCCGGATTTTATTATTACGATAGATGCACTGGCAGCAAGAAGTACAAAGAGACTTGGATGTACGATACAGCTTACCGATACAGGTATAGTTCCGGGAAGCGGGGTCGGAAATCATAGAAACAGGATCTCACATGAAAACATCGGAGTGCCGGTTATATCTATTGGTATACCGACAGTTATTGATGCAGTGACGATCGTGTCGGATGCTGTAAATGCAAACAGGGACATGACTGAAAAGCTTATGTCTCCAAAATTAAATGGAATGTTTGTTACACCTAAGGATATAGATGATACGATAAAAAAACTCGGATTTCTTGTGTCTGAGGGGATAAATATAGCTTTTAGCGCATAGTATTAATTATCATGATCGATCTGGAAGGCGGAAATATGCGTAAAAAGTTATTTACAGCTATGGTTTTGACATATCTGACCAGCATAGTTATATATGGATGTGGCATAGACAGAAAGTTTTGGGAAAAAGTATTCCCAGAACTTACATATAAAGAAGCATACAGCAAAGATGCAGACATAATAGAGGACGAATCGACCATGTCATCTTCAGTCATGGAATATGCTGCTATGGAAAACGAAAATGCTGTAGCAAAAACAGAAAAAAATGAGGAAACTTCTAAGCAGGAAGTAGAGGAATCTACGCAGGTTCAGGCGGTGGAAACAGAAATAAAACCTGAAACAGCAGATATTGATTACAGCGAAATTTCATTTGAATATGAAGATCTAGTGAAAAACTTCTATCAGGTGGACAAGACCACTACAATAGGAGAGAACCAGCTGAACAGGGATATTCTGTTAAAGGATGTAAAAATAGATGAAAGCCAGGATGGACTGGCTATACTTATCTACCATACGCATTCGCAGGAAGGATATAGTGATTCCGTGGAAGGAGACCCGGATACAACAGTTGTCGGGGTTGGAGATTATCTCGAAAAACTGCTTACGGAAAAATATGGACATAAGGTATTGCACCATAAAGGAGAATATGATGTAAACGACAGGGATCATGCGTATTCCAATGCGCTGCCTGAGGTTGCCGGGGTGATAAATGAAAACCCTCAGATACAGCTTGTGATAGATCTTCACAGAGATGGTGTGGCAGATACGACAAGACTTGCAACGACAATAAATGGGAAACCGACGGCTCAGATCATGTTTTTTAATGGTCTTAGCAGGACAGTGGAAAGAGGCGATATAAGCGGACTTCCTAATCCATATATAAATGATAATCTTGCTTTATCTTTTCAGATGGAGGTTGCTGCAGAAAAATTTTATCCTGGTTTTACCAGAAGGATATACTTAAAGGGATACAGATATAATATGCATTTATGCCCGAAATCAATGCTTGTTGAGGTGGGGGCGCAGACCAATACTTTAGAAGAAGCTATGAATGCTATGGAACCACTTGCTGATATAATAGATAAAGTGATAAAAAAGGACAAATGACCTTTTTTTAATGAGAAAAACATTATAGACTAAGTATAGATAGTAAATTTTGTGAAAAAAATAGTTAAAATTTATTCTTTTTTATAACATTTTACTTAAACAAAGAAATATTTCTATGTGGACAGTAGAATAGGGGGAAAATAAATGATAGATTATACAGAGGGTTCTGGAAAACAATATCATACAGGTGTTGGACCGGGTGATATTGGAAAATATGTTATACTTCCGGGAGATCCCAAAAGGTGCAGCAAGATCGCAGCACACTTTGAGGATGCAAAGCTTGTAGCAGACAGCAGGGAATATGTCACATATACAGGAACGATCGATGGCGTAAAGGTCAGTGTGACATCGACGGGAATAGGAGGACCCTCAGCTGCTATTGCTATAGATGAACTGTCGAAATGTGGGGCAGATACATTTATAAGAGTAGGAACATGCGGCGGAATGCAGGAGGATGTCTGCGGCGGAGATATCGTTATCGCAAATGGTGCGATCCGTATGGAAGGGACAAGCAGGGAGTTTGCCCCAATAGAATATCCGGCGGTACCTGATGTTAATGTTATGAATGCCCTTATAGCTGCTGCGGATGAGGCTGGAACAAAATATCATGTCGGGGTAGTCCAATGTAAAGATTCTTTCTTTGGACAGCATGAACCGGAAATAATGCCGGTGAGTTATGAACTTACTGACAAATGGCAGGCATGGCTTAGAATGGGATGTCTTGCATCAGAAATGGAGTCAGCTGCCCTTTTTATAGCAGGAAGCTTTTTGAGGGTAAGAGTTGGTTCATGCTTCCTTGTAGTAGCAAATCAGGAGAGAGCAAAAAAAGGATTGATAAATAGGCAGGCTCATGATACAGAACTTGCAATTTCTACAGCAGTAGATGCTATACGCATACTTATAAAGGAGGATGACAACCGGTAAATATACTGGATGATCATAAATTACAAGAGGTAAGCACAAGAAAAGGAGAAAAAAATGAAAAAGAAATTTTTAGCAGTTGTACTTGGTGCAGCAATGACTCTTTCAATGGCAGCATGTGGAGCTGGTGATTCTAAGAGCAGCACAGAGTCGGGTTCTAAATCCGGTTCAGATTTTAAAGTAGGAATTGTTCTTGATGTAGGTGGAGTAAATGATGGCTCATTCAACCAGACATCATGGGAAGGATTACAGAAGGCAGAGAAAGAACTTGGAATCCAGGCTTCATACCTTGAATCAGATTCAGATGGAGATTATGCCGCAAATATCGAAAACTTTATTGATGATGACTGTGACCTTATTATCTGTGTCGGATATATGCTTGCAGATGCTACTAAGACAGCAGCCGAAGAAAATCCGGATCAGAAATTTGCAATCATCGATGATGCTACGATCGATCTTGATAATGTAGCATGCCTTATGTTCGAGCAGGAACAGGCTTCTTATCTTGTAGGTTATGTGGCAGGTCTTACAACAAAGACAAACAATGTTGGTTTCGTTCTTGGAATGTCAAATGAGACAATGAACCAGTTTGGTTATGGATATTATGCAGGTGCTATTGACGCAAACCCAAATGTAAAAGTCCAGGGAATGAATGCAAACAGCTTTGCTGATGCTGCAACAGGAAAAGCAGATGCTAACTCTATGATCACAAATGGTGCAGATATAATCTTCCATGCAGCTGGTGGTACAGGACTCGGTGTCATTGAGGCTTGTCAGGAAGCTGGAATATATGCGATCGGTGTTGATTCAGACCAGTCAAGCGTTGCACCAAAGACTGTCCTTACTTCAGCAATGAAGAGGGTTGATTCAGCAGTTTACGATATCGTTGAGAAAACAATGGATGACAAGTTCCAGAGCGGTGTAATCACATATGATCTTGCCAGCGAAGGTGTTGATATTGCTCCTACACAGGATTTACTTTCACAGGATGTAATCGACAAAGTAAACGATGTAAAACAGCAGATCGTTGATGGAAAAATCACAGTTCCAAAGACACAGAAAGACTTCGAAGCAAAATATGGTGATGTATACGAATTAGATTAATCAAGGTTGATCATTCCCCGCACGGCGTTTCGTGCGGGGCTTTTTAAATAATTATAGAGGTACATGGGAGGAAAAACTATGCGTGATATAACTATGGAACGTGTAAATGAAACAAGGGTACAGATTCTTGAAACAATTAAAAATCCGGTTCTTACACATGAACAAAAAGTTACCAATATGGCAAATCTGGCAGATTCACTGCTTGAAGTCTTAGATGTGCCGGAGGGACTTGATGAACTGCTTAATGCAGAGGGTGATGAGAAATGCATCTGTGATTTGTTTGAGGGACATGCTCCTGTAAGACCAAGGTATATTGTGCCGGATTACGCAAAGTTCTTAAAAGAGGGAAGTGAATTTTTACAGCTTCCTGCACCAAAGGATTTATACGAGGCATGTGATAGTCTGCTTATATTCTATAAGCATGTACCATCAGTTACAAATTATCCGGTTTATCTGGGACAGCTGGATGAACTATTAGAGCCATTTATGGATACGGTATCAGAAAAAGAGGCAAAGAAAATAATAAAGCTTTTCCTGCGTCATATAGACAGAACAGTCCTGGATTCATTTGCACATGCAGATATAGGTCCTGTGGACAGCCGTGCAGGAAGAATCATAATGGAGGCAGAGGCTGAGCTTGAGGATGCTGTTCCTAATATCTCAATGAAGTATGACGAAGACAAGACAAGTGATGAATATGCCATCAAAGCGGTTGAATGTGCGCTTAAGTGTGCTAAGCCAAGCTTTGCAAATCACAAGATGTTTGTAAATGAACTTGGAGAAAACTATGTGCTCGCAAGCTGTTATAATGGCCTTGCACTTGGCGGAGGTTCATATACGTTATGTCGTCTGATACTTGGTGGGATCGCAAAAAAATCTGATAGCATTGATGATTTTAAAAATAATAAGCTGCCATATGTAATGGATATCATGGCAAGGTACATGGATGCAAGGATCAGGTTTGAAGTTGAAGAGAGCGGCTTTTTTGAGAATAATTTCCTTGCAAAAGAAGGGTTTATATATAGAGATAGATTCACGGCAATGTTTGGTCTTGTAGGACTTGCAGACGCAGTAAACATTCTTCTTGCAAAAGAAGGCATAGAGGGAAGATTTGGAAAGACAGAGAATGCTACACAGCTTGGGGTTGAGATTATGGATATAATAAATGATTTCAACAATGATCATGAAAATAAATACTGTGAATACACAGGAGGGCATTTCCTTCTTCATGCACAGGTAGGCATAGCAGAAGATATCAACATAACTCCGGGAACGAGGATCCCTATAGGAGAAGAGCCGGAGGAACTTGTTGACCAGCTTAATGTACTAAGTCATTTTCATAAATATTTTCCATCTGGAACAGGAGATATCTTCCCAATCGATATGACTGTGCACAGAAATCCAGAGTATGTTCTTGATATTATCAAAGGCTCATTTAAAAAGAATCTAAGATATCTTTCGTTCTATTCAAGCGATAGTGATGTGATAAGAGTTACAGGCTATCTTGTCAAACGTTCCGAGCTTGAAAAGCTGGATAAGGGTTCTGCTGTATTACAGGACACAACAGCGTTGGGGCTTGGTGCCTCAAAGAACGGCCATATATTAGAGCGTAAGGTCAGATAGGCCTATGGAAAAAGTTGTTGTAAATAAAATAATCCCATTCAGCAGTGTAGATGGTCCGGGAAACCGTACCGCTGTATTTTTACAGGGATGCAACATAAACTGCAGATATTGCCACAACCCTGAAACAAGAGGAATGTGTACGAACTGTGGGGAATGCGTGGCAAAATGTCCAACCGGAGCCCTTTCAATAGAAAACAAAAAAGTAAAATACGACAGCAGTAAATGTGTATCATGTGATACCTGTATACATGTCTGCCGGCATGACAGTTCTCCACGGACAAAAGTAATGGATGCATATGAAGTTTATGATATGATCAAAAAACAGATACCATTTATCCGTGGAATCACAGTGTCGGGAGGCGAGTGTATGCTTCATCCAGAGTTCCTTAAAGAGTTGTTTACACTTGTGGTGGAGGATGGACTTGGAACTCTTATTGATAGTAATGGTACAATTGATTTTTCGAAGGAAAAAGAACTTCTTGAAGTTTCAGATGGGGTAATGCTTGATATAAAAGCTTTCTCGTCTGAAGAACATAAAAAAATTACTGATTTTGGTAATGAAATCGTACTTAAAAATGCCCAATTTTTATCATCTTGTGGTAAACTATATGAGGTAAGGGCAGTAATTGTCCCTACGCTATATGATACAAAAGAAAGTATTATACAGATGGGAAAATTTTTAAAGCCATTGTATGAAAAGAATAAGTTTCGAATCAAGATCATTGCATACAGACCCATGGGGGTCCGGGAGAAATATTCACATTATCCCGTTCCGGATCAGGAATACCTGCATGAGCTTGCGGAGATATTAAAAAATTATGGGTTTGAAGACCTGATTATTATTTAAAGGAGGTGCCGAAAGTTGGAGCGAGTTAGTCATATGGATACTGGATCTGTTGCAGTTGAAATGCGAAATATCGTCAAAAAGTTTGGTGATTTCACAGCAAATGACCATATCAATCTTCTTGTACACAAAGGAGAGGTACACGCTATCCTTGGAGAGAATGGTGCAGGAAAGAGTACGCTTATGAATGTACTGTATGGGTTGTACCGTCCTACAAGCGGTCAGATATTTATTGATGGGAAAGAGGTACAGATTTCCAGCCCGAAACACGCAATTGAACTTGGTATAGGTATGGTTCATCAGCATTTCATGCTGATTCAGCCGTTTACAGTAACGGAAAACATAATTCTTGGTGTTGAGCCGAGAAAGGGGCTTAAGGTAGATATTAAATCTGCCAGACAGAAAGTGGTTGAGCTTTCAGAAAGATATGGAATGAAAGTTGACCCAGATGCGAAAATAGAAGATATTTCAGTGGGAATGCAGCAAAGAGTAGAAATCCTTAAAGTTTTATACAGAGGTGCAAACACACTTATTCTTGATGAGCCGACTGCATCACTTACACCGCAGGAAATAGAGGAACTTATGGAGATAATAAGCAACCTTACTGCAGATGGAAAAAGTGTAATCCTTATAACACACAAATTAAAAGAAATAACGGAATCGTCTGATAACTGTACAATCATAAGAGCCGGCAAATATATAGACACAGTAAAAATCGGAGACGTCGATGAAAATAAGCTTGCCGCCATGATGGTTGGACGTGATGTAAACTTTAAGGTTGAAAAGAAAGATAAAACACCAGGAAATGTAGCTCTTGAGATAAAAGATCTCCACGCTAAAGACTACAGAGGTGTCGAGATCTTAAAAGGCTTTGATCTCAATGTAAAAAGCGGAGAGATAGTTGGTCTTGCAGGAGTAGATGGCAACGGGCAGACGGAACTTGTTGAAATCCTTACTGGACTTAGAAAAGCTGAATCAGGTAGTATAACTATGCTTGGAAAGGATGTCCTTAATAAAAAGCCAAAGGAGATTTTCGAGAGCGGAATATCAAGTATTCCGGCTGACAGACAAAAATATGGTCTTGTTTTGGATTTCTCGATTGAGGATAACCTGATCTCACAGCATTTTGAGGAAAAACCATATTCCAATCACATGATCCTTGATCGAAAGAAAATCAGAGAACATGCAACGGAAATGATGGACAAGTTCGATATAAGACCAAGAGGCGCAGAGGCAAAACCGGCAGGAACTTTATCAGGAGGAAACCAGCAGAAGGTTATTATTGCGCGTGAGGTTACAAATGATAAAGAACTTCTTATTGCTGTAAACCCGACAAGAGGTCTTGATGTCGGAGCGATTGAATTTGTACACAAATATATAGTAGAGCAAAGAGATAAAGGAAGAGCTGTCCTTCTCGTTTCGTTTGAACTTGATGAGATAATGAATCTTTCAGACAGGATAGAGGTTATTTTTGATGGTCAGATCAAAGGAAGCGTGTCAGGAAAAGACGCTGATGAGAAGGAACTTGGCTACATGATGGCAGGAGGAAAAAAGAATGAAAACTAAAAAGAAGAGTATTCTTGAGAGTAATATTCTCTACACGCTGATCGCCATTGTAGTTGGCTTTATTATCGGAGCAATATTCCTTTCATTTGCAGGAATAAGTGCATCAGCTGCATATGGCAAACTTATAGATAGTGTATTTGGAAAACCAAAATATATGATATGGACGCTTGTATATGCCAGTCCGCTTATATTTACAGGACTTTCTGTAGCATTTTCATTCAGGACAGGTGTTTTTAATATCGGAGCAGAGGGACAGTTTGTAGTTGGAGTACTTGCCGCAACAGTTGTCGGGGTCTTATTTAAGCTTCCGGCTATTATACATATTCCATTATGTATTTTAAGTGCTGCCGCAGCCGGAGCACTCTGGTCATGGATCGTTGGAATAATGAAAGTAAAAAGAGGTATACATGAAGTACTTTCATTTATCATGTTTAACTGGATCGCATTTTACCTTTCAAATTACGTGGTAAATCTTTCCGCAATAAAGAGAAGTACAGGTGGAGAGGCATCAAAAGATGTTGCTGACACCGCAAGGATCCTTCTTCCACAGGCGATAAGGAAAACTCTTGGATGCAGTGCTGCAAATGCAGGATTTATACTTGCAGTGATTGCCGCAATAGTTATATGGGTTTTGATCGAAAAGACAACACTTGGTTACAAATTAAAAGCAGTCGGCTTTAACAACGATGCCGCAAAGTTTGCGGGAATCAATTCAGATAAGTCAGTGCTTACTGCACTTAGTATTTCCGGAGCACTGGCCGGGATCGGTGGTGCTGTACAGGTGCTTGGAATGAGTGGAAGATTAAGCCAGTATGCAGGACAGGAAGGCTTCGGATTCCAGGGAATCACGGTTGCCCTTATAGCCGGATCTAATCCTATCGGATGTATACTTTCGGGTATATTCTATGGAGCAATGAAATATGGTGGATCAAAGCTTACAATGGTTAATGCACCATCGGAAGTTATAGATATTATTATGGGCTGCGTAATTATCATTATTGCAATTTCCCATGTATTTAAAAGACTTCTTCTGAGTGGAAGAAAGAAAAAGGAGGAAAAATAAATGGAAGCATTCATTCAGGATCTGGGAATTTTAATAAACGCTACTTTGATAGCCACACCTCCTTTACTTCTTGCAGCATTAGGTTCATGTTTTTCAGAACGTAGTGGAGTTATAAATATCGGTATTGAAGGAATGATGACCATCGGAGCATTTACGGGGGCAGTTGTGGCTCACTTTACAGGAAACGGCTGGATCGGATTTTTATGTGGAGGTTTGGCAGGAGCAGTTCTTGCACTTTTGCATGCATTTATATGTATACAGCTTCAGGCAGATCAGACTATAGCCGGTACAGCTATTAACTTCCTTGGACCGGGACTTGCACTTTTTATTTGTAAAGCAATGTTTGACAATTCATCTGAGACACCTTCACTTGCACCAAGCGAGAAACTTCCAAAGCTTTTTGATGGTGTTTTTGAATCAGGTTCATTTGGGTACAATGTATTAAATGTATATGCAGTGGCATATCTTGTATTTGTTTTTGCAATAATATGCTGGTTTGTCTTTTACAAAACAAAGTTTGGTGCACATCTTCGTGCATGTGGAGAACATCCACAGGCTTGTGAATCTTTAGGTATCAACGTATATGGCGTCAGATATGCCTGCGTTATTATTTCGGGATTCATGGCAGGACTTGGAGGAGCTTTTGCGACACTTGCAACAGTAAGCCACTTCAGACCGACAGTAATCGTAGGACAGGGATTTATAGCAATTGCTGCTGTTATTTTTGGAAAATTTTCACCGGGAGGAACAACACTTGCATGTTTACTTTTCGGACTGTGCAGTGGAATAAAATCTTTGGCAAGTATGGGAAACTCTGTATCACCAAACCTTATCTCGATGATACCTTATATAGTTACGATACTTACACTTGTTCTTTTTGTCGGCAGGGCAAAAGCACCTGCTGCAAATGGAAAAATATTTACAAAAGCAAAATAATTTATGTTAAGGCGGGGTAAGATTATGAGGGATTCTGAACTTATAAAGGAAGCACTAGAAGCCAGAAAAATGGCTTACACACCATATTCACATTTTAATGTCGGAGCAGCATTGCTTACAAAAGATGGCAGGGTATATAGAGGCTGTAATATTGAAAACGCTTCGTATACACCGAGTAACTGTGCGGAGAGGACTGCTTTTTTTAAGGCAGTTTCTGACGGCATTATGGATTTTTCAGCAATAGCAATAGTTGGGGGACCGGCAAAGACCGGCAGCCATTCAATTTGTTCACCATGTGGCGTATGCCGGCAGGTCATGATGGAATTTTGTGACCCAAAAACTTTTAAGATCATACTTGGAACGGATGAATCAGATTTTAAGGTGTATACCCTTGAACAGATGCTCCCACTTGGGTTCGGTCCTGAAAATCTAGAAGCAGATATGGAAGCATAGATAAAGAATAGTGAGGATAAAACATTGAAAATAGAGGATATTTTAAGTATTTGTGATCATACATTACTTTTACAGACAGCAACATGGCCGGAAATAAAGGACTTATGTGATGATGCCATGAAATATCATACAGCATCAGTATGTATACCACCATGCTATGTAAAGCAGGCGGCTGATTATATGCAGGGCAGGATAAAAGTGTGTACAGTAATCGGTTTTCCTAATGGAAACTGTTCTACGGCGACAAAGGTGTTTGAGACAAAAGATGCCATAGAAAATGGTGCTGATGAGATAGATATGGTTATAAATGTAGGCTGGCTTAAGGCAAAGCAGTACGACCTTGTACTGGATGAAATAAAGCAGATCAAACAGGCCTGCGGTTACCATGTTTTAAAGGTTATAATTGAGACATGTCTTCTTACAGAAGAAGAAAAGATCAAGATGTGTGAGATAGTTACCGAATCAGGAGCTGACTACATCAAGACATCTACAGGCTTCTCGACAGCAGGAGCGACATTCGATGATGTCGCATTATTTGCAAAGCATGTAGGACCTGATGTAAAAATTAAGGCTGCCGGTGGTATCTCATCAATAGAGGACGCAGAGAAATTTATGGAGCTTGGGGCATCGAGACTTGGAACAAGCCGTATAGTTAAAATCGTAAAAAGTAAATAATAACAACCAATTGCGCCGCAGAAATGCGGCGTGATTTGTCCAATGATAAGGAGGTTTATTATGGGTAAAAAATATAATAGAATATTTACAATAGTACTTGATTCTATGGGAATCGGGGCAATGGCAGATTCGGAAAAATTTGGTGATGTCGGAGTTGATACACTTGGACATATTTCACAGACAGTTGATAAATTTGAAATACCTAATCTGCAGAAACTTGGTATTGCAAATTTAAAAGAATTAAAGCAGGTAAAGCCGGTGGAAAATCCTAAAGGATATTATATGGCACTTAACGAGGCAAGCAACGGGAAGGATACAATGACAGGCCACTGGGAGATGATGGGAATTTTAACAACAAAACCTTTCATCACATTTACAGATACAGGATTTCCAGATGAACTCATAAAGCTTTTAGAGGAAAAAACCGGAAGAAAGATCATTGGAAATAAGGCTGCAAGCGGAACGGCAATTCTGGATGAGCTTGCAGAACAGGAAATAAATGATGGCAGGCTTATAGTATATACATCTGCGGATTCTGTGCTTCAGATATGCGGAAACGAAGAGACAATGGGACTTGATAATCTCTATAAGTATTGTGAGATAGCAAGAGAACTTACCATGCGTGATGAATGGCGTGTCGGAAGAGTGATAGCAAGACCATATGTCGGAAAGAAAAAAGGCGAATTTAAAAGAACAAGCAACAGACACGACTATGCACTTAAGCCAACAGGAAAAACAGCATTAAATGCTTTAAAGGATGCAGGCTATGATGTAATATCAGTTGGAAAGATCAATGATATATTTGTGGGTGAAGGAATAACAGAAAGTAATCATTCAAACAGCAGCGTACACGGAATGGAACAGACGATCGATATAGCAAAACGTGATTTTAATGGATTGTGTTTTACAAATCTTGTTGATTTTGATGCATTATGGGGACATAGGAGAAATCCTGTAGGATATGCGGAGGAAATCGAAAGATTTGATGTAAAGCTTGGTGAATTGTTGAAGGTTCTGCGTGATGATGATCTGCTTATGATAACAGCGGATCACGGAAATGATCCAACATATACAGGTACAGACCATACCAGAGAACAGGTTCCGCTCATAATGTATTCTCCTTCTATGAAGTCTGATGGAAAGCTGGATACAGAAGACACATTTGCAGTCATAGGCGCAACAATTGCAGATAATTTTGGTGTAAGTATGCCGGATGGCACAATAGGACATTCACTTCTCGATAAACTTAAATAAGGTGGAAAAATATGGCGCACAGTGATGTAATAAATGAGATAATGCATAAATCAGAATATTTAAATAACTATTTAAGTAACGCCCCATACTGGCTGATAGAGTCATTGTGTGTTGTTAAAAAGCCAAAGGATAAGCTGATAGTTGAAGAAAATGCAAAAGCAGATACGATTTATATTCTTGTAGATGGCACTGTAAGAGCAGTTGATTACAGAATAAAAGGTGTTGCATATGATTATATGTGGTTTTACGCAGTCGAGGTATTTGGTTCAATGGAATTATTTTTTAATATACCCAAATACATGACAACACTAAAAACGGTTACCGACTGCACATTTCTTGTATTATCAAGAGAACAGTACAGAAGGTGGATATGGGATGATAAAAATGCACTCCAGCTGGAGGTAGGCTCAATGGGAAAATATCTTCTTGAGCAGAACCGTGTGGGAAGAGTATTCCTTTTTTTACAGGGAATGGACCGGATACTGTATATGTTTGTATTGGAATATGAAAGCCATAAAAATCGTAAATCTATGGTAATAAATGCAAGCAGACAGGAAATAGCTGAAAGAAGTGGTCTTAGTATAAAGACTGTCAACCGGGCGGTTAAAAAGATGGAAGAAAATGGCTTTATTTCGAGAAATGGAAGAAAAATCTTGATTTCATCCGAGCAGTACTTTAAGATTAAATCATATCTTGATTCCATTGTGGATCAATCGTTATAGGAGGAAATATGTCAATAGATCAGAGTAAAATCCGTAATTTTTGTATTATTGCCCATATAGACCATGGAAAATCAACTCTTGCGGATCGTATAATAGAGAAAACAGGAACACTCACAAGCAGGGAAATGCAGGCACAGGTGCTTGACAATATGGACCTCGAGAGGGAACGTGGTATTACAATAAAATCCCAGGCTGTCCGTATCATCTACAATGCAAAAGATGGTGAGGAATATATTTTTAATCTTATTGATACACCGGGACACGTTGATTTTAATTATGAAGTATCCAGAAGCCTTGCGGCCTGTGATGGTGCTATACTTGTAGTTGATGCTGCGCAGGGAGTTGAGGCGCAGACACTGGCAAATGTTTATCTTGCGCTAGATCATGATCTGGATGTGTTTCCGGTGATCAATAAAGTAGATCTTCCAAGTGCACGACCTGAAGAGGTGGCGCAGGAAATAGAGGATGTCATCGGGATAGAGGCTATGGATGCACCTAGGATTTCTGCTAAAACAGGCCTTAATATTGAGGATGTGCTCGAACAGATAGTGAAAAAAATCCCTGCACCGACAGGAAATCCGAAAGCACCACTTAAGGCTTTGATATTTGATGCAACATATGATTCATACAAAGGTGTTATAATTTTCTGCCGTCTCAGAGAGGGAACAGTAAAAGTCGGCGACAAAATAAAGATGATGGCTACAGGCGCATCGGATGTTGTAACAGAGGTTGGATATTTCGGCGCAGGCCAGTTTATTCCATGTGATGAATTATCGGCAGGCATGGTAGGATACATTGCAGCAAGTATCAAAAATGTAAGGGATACAAGAGTCGGAGATACAGTCACACTTGCGGATCGACCTTGTGATGAGGCACTACCGGGATATAAAAAAGTAAATCCTATGGTTTATTGCGGACTTTATCCGGCAGACAGTGCAAAATATCCGGATCTGCGTGAGGCACTTGAAAAGTTACAGATAAATGATGCTGCGCTCCAGTTTGAACCGGAAACATCGCTGGCATTAGGCTTTGGTTTCAGATGTGGTTTCCTTGGATTATTGCATCTTGAAATAATACAGGAACGTCTTGAGAGAGAATTTGACCTTGATCTTGTTACCACAGCACCAAGTGTTATATATAAAATCCATAAGACAAATGGTGAGGTTATAGATCTTACAAACCCATCAAATCTTCCAGATCCATCAGAAATAGAATATATGGAAGAACCATTTGTTTCTGCTGAGATTATGGTCACGAGTGACTATGTCGGTGCCATAATGAAATTATGTCAGGAGAGACGAGGAATTTATATAAGTATGGAATATATAGAGAAAACAAGGGCTCTTATCAAGTATGATCTGCCACTGAATGAGATTATTTACGATTTCTTTGATGCACTTAAATCACGCTCAAGGGGCTATGCATCTTTTGATTATGAAATGAAAGGCTATGTACGCTCAGAGCTTGTAAAACTTGACATACTTATCAATAAAGAAATGGTTGATGCACTGTCATTTATCGTATTTAAGGAGAGTGCATATGACAGAGGAAGAAAGATGTGCGAGAAATTAAAGGGTGAAATTCCAAGACATCTTTTTGAGATTCCTATACAGGCTGCCGTCGGCGGTAAGATTATTGCAAGGGAAACTGTAAAAGCACTTCGCAAAGATGTACTTGCGAAATGTTATGGTGGAGATATTTCACGAAAGAAAAAGCTTCTAGAAAAGCAAAAAGAGGGAAAGAAGAGAATGCGTCAGGTGGGCAATGTAGAAATCCCACAGGAGGCATTTATGAGTGTGCTTAAGCTTGACGAGGAATAAATATATGGCTGACAGCATGGCAGGAAAAATCGGAGATACTAACATATAATGAAAAATCTTGAAATTTATATTCATACACCTTTTTGCGTAAAAAAATGTGAATATTGTGATTTCCTATCATTTCCGGCAGATGATGAGACACAGCTTAGATATATAAAAGGACTTATGGCAGAGATGATATTTTATGGTCCGGTTTTGAATGATTATGAAGTATCAACTATATATATAGGCGGAGGTACGCCAAGCTGGCTTAATGAGGAATGGATAGCAGCGCTCCTGGAAGGAATTTTTGAATGTTTCAATGTAAAAGAAGACGCGGAAATCTCTATTGAATGTAATCCGGGAACGCTTACGTTAAATAAATTACTCACATACAGGGATGCCGGAGTAAACCGGCTTTCTATAGGACTTCAGTCGACAAATGACGAGGAATTAAAGCTCTTAGGAAGAATCCATACATATGACCAGTTTGTCAAAAATTATGAGATGGCAAGAAATGTTGGCTATAAGAATATAAGCGTTGATCTTATGTATGGACTTCCCCAGCAGACAACGGAAAAATATCTTGATACGGTAAATCGGATAGTAAGACTCAAGCCAGATCATATATCTGCATACTCACTTATAGTTGAAAAGGGAACACCATTCTATGAAAAGTACAAATTCGATATGGTAAAACAGGAAGCTGGCATGCGGACGGAATTTTTACCAAATGAAGATGAACTATATGAAATGGAAAAAGCCGGGCAGGCACAGCTTTTTGATGCGGGGTATAAGCAGTACGAAATTTCAAATTATGCAAAGAACAATATGGCTTGCAGGCACAATATCGGCTACTGGACGAGGGAAAATTATCTTGGACTTGGAATAGGTGCGGCATCTTTACTGGATAATGTCAGGTATACAAATACATCAGACATAGATAAGTATCTGTCCGGGTGCAGGAACATCCATGATATGAAAGAGGACGTGTTCAGGACAAATCTTCATATATCAGCCGATGTCATAGACAGAAAAGCCCAGATGGAAGAGTTTATGTTTCTTGGACTCCGGATGAATGAGGGAGTTACAAGAGAGGCATTTGAGAAGTCTTTTGGAATATCAATAGATGCCATATACAAGAACACAATAGACGATTTGAAAAATCAGGATCTGCTTGTTGTCAGAGCCGGTCATATATTCCTAAGCCCAAAGGGAAAAGATGTAGCTAATTATGTCATGGCACAGTTTTTGACATAACATAGGATGTGTTTGCAGAGGAAGAAGCTATGGATAAGGAGAAAAATATGCTTAAAATAGAACATCTTATAAAAATATATGGGGATAAAAAAGCTGTAGATGATCTCTCACTTCATATAAAACCTGGGGAAATATATGGATTTATCGGACATAATGGAGCTGGAAAAACGACTACATTGAAATCAATTGTCGGGATACTGCAGTTTGACAGCGGTGAAATTTATATAGATGGTAGATCGATAAAAGAATCACCAATAGAATGTAAAAAGAATTTTGCATATATCCCGGACAATCCTGACTTGTATGATTTTATGACTGGAATAAAATATCTTAATTTTATAGCAGATATATTTGGCGTGGAAGAATCTGTAAGGCAGGAGAGAATACGAAAATATGCCGAGATGTTTGTGATAACAGATGATCTTGCACAGCCAATTGCATCATTTTCACATGGAATGAAGCAGAAGCTTGCGATTATCGCAGCATGGATTCATAATCCAAAACTTATAATCATGGATGAACCTTTTGTTGGACTTGATCCTAAAGCGGCACATCTGTTAAAAGGTATGATGAGGGATGTGTGCGACAATGGCGGAGCAATCTTTTTTTCAACACATGTGCTGGAGGTCGCAGAAAAGCTTTGTGACAAAGTTGCAATCATAAAGGGCGGTAAGCTCATACGTTCTGGAACAATGGAAGAAGTAAAAGGCGATGATAGTTTAGAGGAAGTATTTTTGGAACTGGAGGGAGAATAGTGTTTAAGATTCTTTTGAAAAAGCAAATGACAGAGATCTTCCGAGGATATTTTTATGATGCAAAGAAAAATAAAAAGCGTTCTCTGTTTTCTACGATCATGTTTATTATTATCTATCTTGCAATAATGATCGGGGTGTTGGGCGGAATGTTTACTTATCTCTCAGCCGGATTGTGTGAACCTTTGACGACAGCAGGTATGGGATGGCTTTATTTTATAATAATGGGTATGATAGCAATTGCTCTTGGATCGTTTGGAAGTATTTTTAATACATATTCAGGATTATATCTGTCAAAGGACAATGATATGCTGTTGTCACTGCCGATACCAACAGGATGTATTGTTGCAGCAAGACTTACAAGTGTTTATTTGCTTGGACTTCTGTATTCTGCTGTTGTTATGGTTCCGGCAGTGATAGTGTATTGGATAGAAGCTCCGATAAATATAAGTATTGTGATAGGATCAATATTTCTGATTATAATAATTTCAGCAGTTATACTTGTATTATCATGTGTATTGGGCTGGGGTGTTGCAAAACTCAGTCTGAAATTAAAAAATAAGAGTTTTGTCACAGTATTTTTATCACTTGCTTTCTTTGCACTTTATTACTTTGTATATTTTAAAGCGCAAAGTGTTATACAGGATCTGATAATGAATGCAGCTATATATGGACAGAAAGTTAAAGATTCTGCATATCCGCTCTATCTGTTTGGAAAAATCGCAGAGGGAGACTGGCTTGCAATTGGCATATTTGCGGTTATAGTTGCGTTAATCTGTATATTTACATTCTGGATTTTATCACGAAGTTTCATTGGAATTGCAACGTCAACGGCTTCAACGGCAAAGAAAAAGTATAAAGAAAAGCATGTAACCAGAAAAAGTATTTCATCGGCACTTCTGGCAAAGGAATTTGGCAGATTTATATCAAGCCCTAATTATATGCTTAATTGTACAATGGGATCTGTGTTTCTTATTATAATAAGCGGCGCATTAATAATAAAAGGCGGAGATTTTGCCGGGGCATTAAATCAGTTTTATGCAACAGGCATGGATCAGGGATTTATCGTCGCTATAATAATAACTATAATCTGCGTGACTGCGGCAATGAATGATATGGTTGTCCCTTCGGTGTCTCTTGAAGGAAAAAGCATATGGATAGGACAGTCGCTTCCGGTTGAACCATGGAACATACTTAGTGCAAAACTCATGGTGCAGATACTTGTGACAGGAATTCCGGTTATATTGTGTGAAGCCTGCTGCGTAGTACTTTTTGATTTTGGCATTGCAGAAAAAATAATGATATGTATCATTCCTCTTATCTTTACAGTTTTAATAGCATTATTCGGACTTTTTCTTGGAATAAAAATGCCAAATCTTACATGGACAAGTGAACTTGCTCCTATCAAACAGGGAATAAATGTAATGATAGCTATGTTCGGAGGAGCAGCATTAGGAATGCTTATAATAGCTGTTTACTATCTTATTAAATCAAAAATAGATATCATATTATATCTGGGAATGACTGCGGCAGTATTTATTGTGGCAGCAATAATATTGTATACGTGGCTTAAGAAAAAAGGGGCACAGATTTATAGATTTTTATAATAAAAAATGGACTCAACAAAATAATAAAGATCAATGTAGAAGCGCCAGAAACGGATTGTACCGGACTGGCGTTTTTTAATCGAAGATTGAAACACAATATATTTGATGTTATGATTAAAATAATTGATAAGTATGGACATAATGAAAGGTTACTTGGCCTGTTACAAAAGAAACATTATATAACTAGTTATACAAAAAGCTTGAGCCAAATGAGAATACTTTTGAAGTATGGGTAAAACAGCAGCAATAGCATGCAATGGTGAAGAATAACTATGGAAAGCAGGTGATTAAATGCTCAATAAAGATTTTTTTGGTGAAACGAAGAATGTAGAATTTAAAAGAGAAATTCCAAGCAAGCATGAAAAGTTCTTGAAAGATATTATCGCATTTTCAAACAGTACTGGAGGTCAGGTCATTCTTGGAATTTATGCATATCGTTGAGACCAGGGGAACAGGAATTCCAAGAATCATTAATAGATGTAACGAATATGGTCTTCCAGAACCAGTATTTGAAGAATTCGGTAATGGCTTTAAAGTAGTTCTTTTCAAAAAAGTAAGCAATGCTCCGAAAAAAGTAAGCAATACATTTGAGGATTATATACCATTATTAAATGCAGTAGGAGCAACTGATATATATATAAATAACATAAGAATCGTATATGAGCATTGTAGAGTAGATACTCTGTTTGGGCAGACAAATGTAATGGAATGGCTTAATTGTTCTAAATCTAAGGCAACTAATGTTATGAATGTTTTAAAAATGGCAAATGCAATAGAAAAAGTAAAAGGATTTGGCCCAGAAAAGTATAGATTTTTGGATTTAAAGGATTAAAATATGAAAATTGACCGTTTTATGATAGCTGCCCCGAAAAGCGGCAGTGGAAAAACAATGATAACCTGCGCCATGTTGCAGCTGCTAAAGGGCAGAGGAAAAAAGGTTGCATCATATAAATGCGGACCAGACTATATCGATCCAATGTTTCACAGAAAAGTTCTCGATGTCCATTCAAAAAATCTGGATACATTTTTTACGGACGAAAGGACAACGATGCAGCTTTTTACAGATGGAAGAGCTGACGGAGATTTTGCTGTACTTGAGGGTGTTATGGGATTATATGACGGACTTGGCGGCATATATGAGCAGGGGGCGTCATACCATCTTGCAAAAGTGACACATACTCCGATAATACTTGTGGTGGATGCAAAGGGAATGGGAAAGTCTGTGCTGGCTCTTATAGCTGGATTTTTGCAGTATGACACACAGCATCTCATTAAAGGCGTATTGCTAAACAGAATGTCGAAAGGTTATTATGACATAATAAAACCACTTATAGAGCAGGAACTTTCACTAAAGGTGGCCGGATATTTCCCAGAGCAGAAGGATATCATGCTTGAGAGCAGGCATCTTGGACTTGTAATGCCTGATGAACTTGACGATATAAAAGAACAGCTGTGTGAAATCGCAGACAGGCTGGAAAAGACGATAGATATGGAAGTACTGCTGGATATTGCAGCAGAGGCGGAAGAAATCGGTGGCTGTGGAAATGCAGATAGAGATAATCCTCAGACTATAAATATCGGCTGTATAAAAAATGAATTTACACAAAATGTAAAAACAGATTGTGAAACACAATATCAAACAACAAAAATTGTAAATATAAAACAGATGCAAATTAAAAACGAGGATGACACAGTAAACATAGCAGTTGCAATGGATGAAGCATTTTGTTTTTATTACGAAGATAACTTAAGACTGCTCGAAAAATATGGAGCAAAATTACAGTATTTTTCGCCTCTGGATGATACAGAATTACCTGATAACTGCGATGCGCTGCTGATTGGCGGTGGTTATCCGGAACTGTATGCAAAGGAACTGAGTGAAAATATATCTATGCGGAATTCAATAAAAACTGCCTTTAAAAATGGCCTGCCAACGGTTGCCGAATGCGGTGGATTTATGTATCTGCACACATATATCCATAATATATGTGAAGAGAACGCTGGTGTGCAGGAGCATGTTTTTAACATGGCTGGAGCTTTGGATGGGGAGTGCTATTTCAAAGGTAAGCTGGTCCGGTTTGGATATATTGAATTGGAGGAAAAACATAGCAATTTTCTGCCACCGGATGAAAAGATCCGGGCACATGAATTTCATTATTATGACAGCAACAATAACGGACAGGACTGTATTGCGGTCAAACCGGTTACAGGCAGAAAGTATGATTGTGTGATAAGCAAAGATAATTACTGGATAGGATTTCCTCATCTTTATTACCCATCAAATCCGCATTTTGCTGAAAATTTTGTAAAGAAAGCACAGGAGTATAGAAAAAATAAAAATGGAAAACTCATATAGATATTTTAAAAATACAGATTGCAGATATTTTCCGTGCCATAAAGGACTTGATGATTTTAATTGTCTGTTCTGTTATTGTCCGTTGTATGAAATGAAGAACTGTCCGGGAAATAAACGATATATCGAAAAGAATGGGAAACCACTTAAGGTATGTACGGATTGTGCGTTTCCGCATAAACCGGAGAATTATGACATAATCATAGAAATTTTAAAACGAAGATGAAGAATAAAAATACCGGTTTATCGGTTGGACTTAAAAATAGTGACTATGGAAGTTCAATTATATATGAAACAGAATCTGTGACCAATGCAGATACTGATTTTACGATGGCAGCGACGGTAAATGCAGATAATGAGGCAGCCAAAAAAATTAAAGATTCGGGTATTGAGTATTATTTATCATTGACTACAGCGGGAACTCCCTGATTCACTTCTTATGGATACATATACAGGGCTTTCGTATGAAGGAAACAACTGGGTATGACTATATATAGTGAGGTTATGACCTGCTATGGCAGTAAATATGTGGTCATGTGTATGCCACAAGATTTTTGCGATATGAATAATGGGATAGATCTAAATGCAAGAGAAATCACTTTGTACTAATTGATGTATAAAATTATACCGAATGAAGATTAGTACCTGAAAAGGTGTAAAAGAAAAGAGCGGTTATAAAGCCTTATTTTATGGTTTTATAACCGCTTTTTTGCATCTGGATGCTGATGTGCGATATATTTAGCAAACTAAATGCAATTCAACATAATTACAAAAAGTATTGTATGAAATACTAAAAGTGGTACAATAGTTCTATAATATTCTGTCTTTGACACTTAAAAGGTATATAAATGGCCGCAATCCCAGTAAATATAAGGGGTTGCGGCTTTCTTGGTTTTTACGTGAAATACGTAATGCTTTTACAAGCCTTTTGATCTGCGAATAATACCGGCGGCTACCTTTGGAGATAGTATTTCATAATCGGTTCGAAATCCAGCATTTTCATGAAGTGCATCAGTTATGGAAGTTCTTGTATAACAAGGGATGCAGCCATGTACACCGATTTTACGCATGTTCATTTCCCCAATTGCTTTAAATCATAATTCTATATGTACTCTTGTGTTGACAAAATGTAATGGGTACATTACAATGAAAGTAATCAGTACATTACATTTAGGAGAGGAGCGATAACTTTGATATGGAACAGAATTAAAGTTTTACGTGCTGAAAG
>CAJLRL010000018.1 GCA_905209075.1 uncultured Lachnospiraceae bacterium
GAGACAGGATACTTTAATAAAAATATGTGATACTATTTTTGTGTAAGAACTGTGATATATGTACATAATGAGAAGATGAAGAAATAGATGTAAATTTAATAGCCAGGAAAACAAAAGGGGATATGTGTTAAAAAGGCGAGAAAACTAATAGGGATTTGAGTATAATTCGGATTTACATGAAAGGGGATTTGCGTTATAATTGTGGCGGAAAGGTGGATTTATGCATGTATAAACCAGTTTTTAAAAGAAAAATATACGATGAAATATATGAGTGGAAAGAGAACAGAAGCGATAAATATGCACTCTTGATAAAGGGAGCAAGACGAGTTGGTAAATCAACTATTGCAGAGGAATTTGCAAAAAAAGAGTTTAAATCATATATTCTCATTGACTTTGCTCATACAAGTAAGGCAATTATTGATCTATTTGATGATATGTATGATCTGGATTTTTTCTTTTTGCAATTGCAGCAGTTAATGGGAACCAGGTTATATGAGAAAGAGTCAGTAATTATTTTTGATGAGGTTCAGTTATTTCCAAAGGCTAGGCAGGCAATTAAATATCTCGTTTCGGATGGAAGATATAAGTATATTGAAACAGGCTCTTTATTATCAATAAAAAAGAATACAAAGGATATTTTGATTCCAAGCGAAGAACATAAAATATCTATGTTTCCTATGGATTTTGAGGAGTTCTTATGGGCAATAGGAGATGAGGTATCAGCGGAAACAATAAGGCATCTTATAAAGAATAAAAAGGCTGCAGGGAATGCAATGCATAGAAACCTGATGCGGATATTCAGATTGTATATGCTTGTTGGTGGAATGCCACAGTCCATAGAAACGTATATAGAGAAAAACAATTTGCAATTGGTTGATGAAACTAAAAGAGAAATTGTAGATTTATATGAAGAAGACTTTGTGAAGATAGATGGAACTGGTCTTGCTGGTGATATTTATGATGCCATACCTGCTAACCTTAGTGGTAATGCATCAAGATATATTCTGTCAAGTGCAAGAGAGGGGATTCGCTCTGCGAAAGTAAGAGAACTGATTCCTGATATGCTCAGTTCGTACACTGTAAATATTGCATATCACGCTAATAATCCTGATGTAGGAATGTCATTGGAAAAGGATGCAGGACGATATAAATTGTTTAATTCGGATGTTGGTTTATTTATAACTTTGGCATTTAAGGATAAAAAATATACGGAGAATATTATTTATAATAAGTTACTTTCGGACAAACTAGATGTAAATTTAGGATATGTCTATGAAAATGTTGTGGCACAGATGCTAATAACAAAAGGTAATAATTTGTTTTATTACACGATGAAAAGTGAAACTTCAAATCATTTGTATGAGATTGATTTTTTAACTTCTGTTAAAGATAAGATATGTCCATTAGAGGTGAAATCCGGTAATTATAGAACGCATAAATCACTTGATGCATTTTGCAACAAGTTTAGTAATCGTATAGGTAGCAAATATGTTGTTCATACAAAAGATTACAAATGGGAAAACGGAATTTATTATATTCCAATGTATATGGTACCATTTTTATAAAGATTTTTTAGAAACGTATATATTCATCAGGCAGCAAGTGGTTAAAGACGTAGAATAATAAGTGGTTCAGGGAACAGATGCCTGAGTATTATGATAGCAATAATAAACTTTCAACGGAGACACGCAGCTATAAAATTTGTATATAGATGAATAAAATGCAGTGTATGAGGAGAATTTAATGAGAATATCAGATATTATGAGATTAGGAAAGTCTGCCATTATTTTTGCCACTATTGTAGTGGCTTTTTTGGCAATAATCTGGCTTTTAGGCTACAAAATGATTTATAAAAAAATATTGCATGGTAAAAAACAGATTTCAATTGGCAGAATAGGACTGGTGTGTGTACTTGCAGTATACATTGTTGTTGTCCTCTATGTGACATTGCTAAGAGGAGGTATTGGTTTTGGGGGATTTGAGTACCGGGCTAACTTTAAACCATTTTCTTCGTACAAAGAGGCCTGGTACAATTTTAGTGCACAGGAATGGAGAAATCTGATACTTAATATATGTATGTTCGTGCCGTTTGGATTTTTACTACCAATTTGTTTTGGAAAGATTAAAAGAGCGTGGAAAATATATTTGTGCGGGTTTGGGTTTGCACTGTTTATAGAGGTTGTGCAGCTTATCACGGGACGAGGTGTATTTGAAACTGACGATATCATAAATAATACGATAGGTGCAATGATCGGATATGGATTATTTTCGGTTGCAAGACTGATATTTGTGGCAGTCTGTTCAAGGAAGAAAGTCCAAGATAATACAAATGAAGTCAGTGGAGTGGCACATGATGAAAATGTTTGTGAAAGACAGAACATTTCCATAAGAAAATGTCTGGTGGCACAGCTTCCGCTTGCGTTTACAATTATAGCTTTTGCAGCTGTTTTTATTGTATACAAAAGTATGGAATATGGTAATCTTTCAATCGATAATATTTCAAATCAAAATGTGGATGTCTCGATGGCAGATGGTGTGAGTCTGGCAGATGAGGCAGATCCGCTTGATGTATACACAATTCACAGGGCTACAGAAGATGAGGCGAGGGAGCTTGCCGACGGGTACTTTTCAAAGTATGGTGTTTTAATAGATGACTCAAAAACAGACATATATGATGATACTATTATTTTTTACAGTACCAGCCTTGATGATGAGGGCAGTAACCTGAGTATCTGGTGCGATTACGAAGGGCCAACAGTAAGTTTCACGGATTTTTCAAATATAGATGATGAAAATTCGGATGCTGACGCTGGGCTTTCAGAGGAATTTGTCAGAGAAAAGCTGGAAAATCTAGGAGTGGTTATTCCCGAAAACGCAGTTTTTGCACCAATCGAGGAATATGATGCAGGAAACTATAGGTTTACAGACGATGGAGAAATTCTTGACGATGGCTTGTATTATAAGGGAACGATAGAATGTTGTATTAATTCGTCAGGTAAAATTGAAAATTTCAGAGACTCCATGATAAAATATACGCCTTATAAAAAGGTAGATGTTATTTCAGAAAAAGAGGCTTATGACAGGCTATGTGCAGGAAAATTTTATTTCCCGGATTATGATAAAGATGAACAATTATCTGATTTAGTTGTAAAATCAGTGAAGATAAGTTACACACCGGATTCAAAGGGATATTATCGTCCGGTTTATGAGTTTGTAGCAAATGCAAATCAGGATACAGGCAAGAGAGAAATAAGTATAATGGTAGATGCACTTTCCCAACCAAATATTGGTTGAGAAAGTTTATATTTTTTGGGATATCTTTATTTTATATTGGCATCATAGAAATCTTTGTCTATATAGCAGCCGGCAGATAAATATTCAGTAGCATTTATGGCACAGTCAAATTTTTCTATCATACCGCTGATAGGCTGGATCAAACCATCCCATCCATCAGATTCTTTGTAATTCATGCGAAGACGTTTCCAGTCCGTAAACATACAGACAGCATCTCTTCCATTTTTACCATTTTTGGTTGGAAATTCCATTGTGGAGCCTTCTGTTATTATGGTTTTACCATTTTCATCAGGCGGAGCCATTTTGGCATTCATTTTCATCGGAATGATGAAATTTGCACTGGCAAGTTCGCGGAACAGGTGACCATAAAATATGTTGTATATGAGTTTTTCGTCATCTGTTTTTGGCTCATTCATTTGTCCTAGTAACAGGAGCCAACGTTCAACATCGGGGTTAGTTACCGGTCTTTGGATGGGTGGAAGATTACTGTAATCAGGCTTTTCAACAAGCATACATGCGTCAATAGAAAAATTATCATAGATAACTTTCACGCCACAGGCACCATTCAGATAAAATGTACTTCCAAGGAAATTGTATATGCCTTTTTTGTCTGAACCATTTTCTATTTTTACAATGTCAAAAACATCAGGATTATATTGATTTTTAATAACATCAATATATGCTTTTGGTATGAGCATGATATCAGGTGGTGTAGTTAAATATTGATCCGGTTGTTTTATGACCTGTGCCATCATAAAAGGTTCCCCGGTTTTTTTGTGGATTACAGTATAGATTTCCTGAGATGATAAAATGCGGCTGCACATATGATGTGAGATGGTATCCAGTGTTTTTTTATTAAAGGCTTTGATTTCTTCTGTTTCCTGAGTCTTCTTTTGTTCGATCAGCCAACAGAATAATCTTCTTAATTCGGCCAGATCAGTAAGACTCATATTGTCATAGTCGATATCAGTAAGTTCCATCTTTTTTGTACTGATATAGGATTCGCCAAGTGCATAGATATATGCATCATGAACATTTTTTACTGATACATTTCGTGTGAATAATACAGAGCCGGGTTTAAGCTGGAGTTTACTTCCTGCTTCAAGCTTTACAATGACAAAAGTGTCTGCCGCATTATCAACGGAATTATTATTGATAATAATTTCAGTGACAGTTGTAAGTTCAGTCAGTTCACTATCTTCTCCGGGATTTGTGATGTAGATGGCAGCACCTTTATAAATAGTTCCGTTTACTTTTCCGGCAGCTAATAAATCGGCAGAATTTTCTATACGAAAAATTTTCTGCACGCCAAGATAGAAGTCGCCTTTTTCCGGCTGTTTAGATTTTTCCTTTTTAAAAAACATAATCTTTTTAACTCCTTAAATAAAAATTTATGTTGTATCTTTATAAAATATTATCTATGATGAGAACAGGTTTATCAAGGTCTATCTGAAAAAAATATAAATGGACCAAATAAAAATTGGAAAGAGTATCAGAAGAAGATTATCTGAAGAAAACGTAAATTAAAATGCCCTTATTGTGGTGCATATAAATACTGCAAAAAGAAACTTACAAAGTAATCGTGGATAATAATATATGAGCGCAAATATACGATTGTAAAAACAGCTTGGTTATGATAACGTAGATGTATCATAGGATAAAATTATATCCATTAAAGGAAAAGAGAGGGAATCATAATGAGCAAAGAAATACCATACAAAATATATCTTGAAGAGAGTGAAATGCCAAAGCAGTGGTACAATGTCCGTGCCGATATGAAAAACAAACCGGCACCGATATTAAATCCTGCCACATTAAAACCGATAACTGTTGATGAGCTTTCACCGATTTTCTGTAAGGAGCTTGCAAAACAGGAGCTTGACGAGACAACACCGTATTTTGACATACCACAGGAAATAAGGGATTTTTACAGAATGTACCGTCCATCACCACTGGTGCGTGCATACTGTCTTGAGAAAAAGCTCGGAACACCGGCACATATTTATTATAAATTTGAGGGAAATAATACATCCGGCAGCCACAAATTAAACTCTGCTATAGCACAGGCTTATTATGCAAAGAAGCAGGGACTTAAAGGTGTTACTACAGAAACCGGAGCAGGTCAGTGGGGAACAGCACTTTCTATGGCGTGTTCATACTTTGATCTGGACTGTCAGGTATATATGGTAAAGGTTTCATATGAGCAGAAGCCGTTCAGACGTGAAGTTATGAGAACATACGGAGCACAGGTCACACCATCCCCATCAATGAATACTGAGATAGGAAGAAAGATAAACGCAGAGTTCCCGGGAACAACAGGAAGCCTTGGTTGTGCCATATCAGAGGCGGTAGAAGCTGCCACAACACAGGAGGGTTACAGATATGTACTCGGATCAGTGCTTTCCCAGGTACTTATTCATCAGACCGTGATCGGACTTGAGACAAAGGCTGCACTTGATAAATATGGAGTAAAAGCAGACATGATCATCGGTTGTGCCGGAGGCGGTTCAAATCTTGGTGGACTTATCTCGCCATTTGCAGGAGAAATGCTCCGTGGGGAGGCTGATTATGAGATCATTGCAGTTGAGCCGGCATCATGTCCTAGTCTTACACGCGGCCGCTATGCATATGACTATTGTGACACAGGAAAAATCTGTCCACTCGCTAAAATGTATACACTTGGCAGCGGATTTATTCCATCTGCAAACCATGCAGGAGGGCTCCGTTATCATGGTATGAGCTCTATAGTATCACAGCTTTATGATGACGGATATGTAAAAGCAAGAAGTGTAGAGCAGACAGAGGTATTTAAGGCGGCAGAAACCTTTGCAAGAGTCGAGGGAATACTTCCGGCACCGGAGAGCAGCCATGCCATAAAAGTTGCTATCGATGAGGCACTCAAATGTAAAGAGACAGGAGAAGAGAAAAATATCGTATTTGGTCTTACCGGAACGGGATACTTTGATATGTATGCTTATCAGAAGTACAATGATGGGGAGATGTCAGATTATATTCCGACAGATGAGGAAATCGCAAAGAGTTTAGCGAAGCTTCCAGTTGTAGATTGATTGACAGATCATAGGATGGAGTTTGAAGCAAGAATAAGGGAATGAGTGATTGATATCTATATATAATGGTATCTATATAAAAAGAAATAAGAGGCGATAATAATGGATTTTGAAAGCAGAAGACAGAAAATATTAGATAAAATGGAGAAAAACTCAATTGCTGTGCTATATTCGGGAATAGAGCATCATGTGAGTGCGGATGAATACGATCTTTTTACTGCACAGGCTAACAGAAATTTCTTTTACCTGACTGGACTAAGACGTGACAATATGGTTCTGTTAATGGACAAATGTGTTGAACCGGCAAGGACAATGCTGTTTATAGAAGAAGCAGATCCGCTTATGGAACGCTGGTACGGAAGAAAAGTAACAGAGGAAGAGGCAATAGAAATATCAGGCATAGACGATGTTAAATTTATAGATGAATTCGAGAGCACGATGGATATGCTCATGACGAGAGAAGATGTTTATACTGCATATTTTGATACATATAGACACCAGAAAGCAGATCTTCCGGATTATAATCTTGTAAAGGCAAACGAGTTCAGACAGGATTATCCGTCAGTTACATTAAAAAATCTTTTTCCGCTTGTCGCAGAAGAGCGTATGCAGAAGGATGATGACGAGATAAAGCTCATAAAGGATGCAATCGAGCTTACAAAGCAGGGACTTAATAATGTCATGGCAAACTTAAAACCTGGAATGAAAGAATATCAGGCGCAGGCAGATTTTGAGTATGTTGTAAGACGCGGTGGGGCAGAGTGGACTGCATTCCCGACTATAGCAGGAAGTGGTGTAAATGGCACAATGCTTCATTATGATACAAATCGTGAGACAATAGAGGACGGAACACTCCTGCTGCTTGATCTGGGAGCAAGGATTGATGGATATAACTCAGATATTACGAGAACATATCCGGCAAACGGAAAGTTCACAGAAAGACAGAAGGCAGTTTATGATATAGTTCTTGCTGCAAACCGTAAGATAGTAGAGACGGCAAAGCCGGGAATGACAACAAAGGAATTAAATAAAGTTTGCCAGGATGTTCTTTCAGAAGGACTTATAAAGCTTGGACTGATCAAAGAGCCTGCTGAGATTTCAAAATATTATATGCATGGCGTATCACATCATCTCGGAATAGATGTGCATGATGTTACAGTAGATTTCAACAAACAGCTCCGCCCGGGTGCAGTAATATCTGATGAGCCGGGACTTTATATTGATGAGTGGGGAATCGGAATCAGAATAGAGGATGATGTACTCATTACAGAGGATGGTGCTGTATGCCTTTCAGAGGATATAATAAGAACTACTGATGAAATTGAGGAATATATGTTACGGTACAGACGCAAGCTTGACACTTGCTGTCAAGCTATGCGCCAATAATGAAATTGTGCCGGATTACAGCCCCATGCATCGAAGATGCATTTGAAATGGGCTGTAATCGTTACTGTAGCACCATAGGTGTGTACAGTAACGAATATATGGCGCAGAATCGTGTAAAATAGATATAGGTTCTTAATAATAACAAAAGGGGAGGTATAATGCAAAGATATGACATTGCTATAGTAGGAAGCGGACCGGCGGGAATTTCTGCAGCCATAACGGCAAAGGTCAGAAATAAAAATATACTTTTGCTTGGAGATGCATCATTGAGCATCAAAATTTCAAAAGCCCAGGAGATACTTAATTATCCCGGACTTCCAAACATAAGCGGAGCAGACCTGGCCAGGGCATTTTCTGACCATCTGGATGCTCTTGGCATAGAAATTACAGATAAAAAAGTAAAAACTGTATATGCTATGGGGGAGTACTTTGGAATAGAAGCCGGTACGCAGATGTATGAGGCAGCATCGGTCATTATTGCAACAGGAGTGGTACAGACAGCTACCATAAAAGGTGAAGAAGAATTTTTAGGCCGGGGAGTGAGCTACTGTGCCACATGTGATGCTCCGCTGTACAAACAGGGAAATCTGCTGGTTATCGGTTATAACAAAGCGGCAGAAGCCGAAGCGCTTTATCTATCAGAGATTGCAGAAAAAGTAAGTTATATACAGATGTATCCAAATGAGAGCGGACTTACAGAAAGTAAGCCGTACAGAGATGGTATCATAGAGATTTACCGGGAAAAGCCGGTGGAAATATCAGGCGGATTCAAGGCGGATACACTTATCACAGATAAGGGAGAGCATAAATTCGATTGTGTATTTATATTAAGAGACAGTATAGCTCCGGACAAGATGGTTCCGGGACTTAAGCTTAAAGATGGGCATGTTGATGTTTCAGCTGATATGAGTACAAACCTTGCAGGCTGCTTTGCCTGCGGAGATATAACAGGCAGACCATATCAGTATATAAAAGCAGCAGGGCAGGGAAATGTCGCAGCCCTTTCAGCAACGGACTATTTAAATAAAAGAAAGGAAGTATAATATTATGGTAAAGAAAGTAGATCAGAGCCAGTTCGATGAGGTAAGAAAAAGTAAAGCAGCAGTTGTAGATTTTTCAGCTACATGGTGTGGACCATGCCAGATGCTTGCACCAATACTTGATGAACTTTCAGGTGAGGTGGATTCTGTAGATTTTTATAATGTAGACGTGGATGAAAATCCTGACCTCGCAAGAGAATTCAGAATCATGAATATTCCGGCAGTTGTAGCCTTAAAGGATGGACAGATCGTAGGACAGCAGATCGGATTTGTACCAAAGGAAGACCTGAAAAATTTTGTAGAGGGTTCTTTTAAATAATCATGGAAAGAATAGAAGAACAATTAAATTTTATCCGTGAGATTGATAAGGAAAAAGAGATTTTCAGGCAGACATATCTTGCAGATGGAAGCCGCAAGGAAAATGATGCAGAGCATGCATGGCATATGGCAATAATGACCATGCTGCTCAGCGAATATGCAAACGAAAAGATTGATGTGCTAAAAACAGTCGGAATGCTTCTGATCCACGATATCGTTGAGATAGATGCAGGTGATACATATGCATATGATGAAAATGCAAAGAAAACCCAGCACGAACGAGAAAAGAAAGCGGCAGACCGCATATATGGACTTTTACCTGGGGAACAGGGCAGAAAGCTGTATGATCTCTGGGAGGAATTTGAGGCACAGGAAACTCCTGAAGCAAAATTTGCACGGACAATGGATAACATACAGCCAATGTTATTAAATGATGCCTCTGGAGGAATTTCGTGGAAAGAGCATAATGTAAAATTGTCGCAGATCCTTGGCAGGAACGAGAGAACACATCTTGGATCTGAGACAATATGGAAATATGCATACAACAATATTTTGAAAAAACACATACAAAAAGGTAATATCATAGATGACGTGAACGAAAATTTATGATATACTTTACCCAATTAAATTGATGGTGTAACAGATCGCACCCAAAACTGCAGCATCAACACCCCACATATGTGAAGCATTAAGTAAGTGATATAAACAAAATGCTGCAGGTAAAACTATAAAATTATGGAGGAATCAAAATGAATATTGTATGTTTAGATCTTGAGGGAGTACTGGTGCCTGAAATATGGATCGCATTCGCAGAGGAGACTGGAATACCAGAGCTTAAAAAGACAACAAGAGACGAGCCTGATTATGATAAGCTTATGAATTACAGACTTAAAATATTAAAAGAGCATGGACTTGGACTTAAAGAGATACAGGAAACTATCGCAAAGATCGATCCAATGCCGGGAGCAAAAGAGTTTTTGGATGAGCTTCGTTCAATCACACAGGTCATAATCATAAGTGATACATTTACACAGTTTGCAAGCCCTCTTATGAAAAAACTCGGTATGCCGACTATTTTCTGTAATACACTTGAGGTTGCAGAAAATGGAGAGATCACAGGATTTAAGATGAGATGTGAGAAATCAAAGCTTACAACAGTAAAGGCTCTCCAGTCAATCGGATATGACACAATAGCAAGTGGTGACAGCCATAATGACCTTGGAATGATAGAGGCAAGTAAGGCAGGATTTCTGTTCAGAAGTACAGAGCAGATCAAGAAGGATTATCCGCAATATCCTGCGTTTGAGGAGTATGATGAGCTTCTTGCAGCAATAAAAGCAGCATTATAAATAAAAACAATATGATTAAAGGGTCAAAAGGTATTTTGCCCCTTTAATCATGATATGCAGATAAAAAGTGCGCAGCAGCTGTGCACTTTTTTGTATGGAAAATTGCTTTGCATTCTTCGTTTTATCCATGAAAAGTTTGATGAAAAATTAAAAATATATTGACATATGGGTAGGTGGTGTTATAATTAAATCAACATATGAACAATCATTCAAATGTTCATATAGAACATGAAGATGTGATTATTCTACGAAAGTACAGAATAGTTACAAATGGTAAAAATTCACATCCGTGTGAGGATGAGATTAATCAGAATAGGAGAATGATATTATGAAGAAAACTTACAAAATCGATGTTGATTGTGCAAACTGTGCGAACAAAATGGAAGATGCCGCTAAGAACACAGCAGGTGTTAAGGATGCGACGGTAAACTTCATGACATTAAAGATGAGTGTAGAATTTGAAGAAGGACAGGAGCCAAAAGCTGTTATGCAGGAAGTATTAAAGAACTGTAAAAAGGTAGAGGATGATTGTGAAATATTCCTTTAATAAGGACTAAGGGAGAGCATATGAATAAAAAGCAGAAAAAGATGCTGGTGCGGATTATAATTGCCGCAGCACTTATGATAATTTTACATTTTGTGCCTGTTAAGGGTGTTATAAGATTTCTGTTATATCTGATACCGTATTTTGTTATCGGTTATGATATACTGCGAAAAGCATTTAAGGGAATTATGAACCATCAGGTCTTTGATGAAAATTTCCTTATGGCAGTTGCGACAGTGGGGGCTATAATAGTTGCACTTTCTGAAAATGGTGACTATACAGAAGCGATAGCTGTTATGCTTTTTTACCAGATCGGAGAACTGTTCCAAAGCTATGCTGTCGGAAAAAGCCGCAGAAATATCAGTGAACTTATGGACATAAGACCTGATTATGCAAATGTAGAGGTGGATGGTAAGCTTGAACAGGCTGACCCGGACGAGGTAGAAATAGGATCCGTTATTGTAGTAAAGCCCGGGGAAAAAGTTCCGATTGACGGAATCATAATAGATGGAAGCTCTACATTAAACACAAGTGCATTAACAGGTGAGAGTGTCCCAAGAGATGCGAAATATGGAGATGAAATCATCAGTGGATGTATAAATTTATCCGGTGTGCTAAAAGTCAGGACTACAAAAGAATTTGGAGAATCAACAGTTTCAAAGATATTAGATCTTGTTGAAAACTCAAGCTCTAAAAAATCAAAGTCAGAAAACTTTATTTCAAAGTTTGCAAAATACTATACACCTGCAGTCTGCTACAGTGCACTCGCACTTGCTATACTGCCACCGGTCGTGAGGATGTTATTTATGTCGGCATCACCTGAATGGGCTACATGGATATACAGGGCACTTACATTCCTTGTTATCAGCTGTCCGTGTGCACTTGTCATAAGTATACCACTTAGTTTCTTTGCTGGAATAGGTGGAGCCAGCAGGGAGGGTGTACTTGTAAAAGGCTCTAACTATCTTGAAACACTATCGCAGACAAAATATGTTGTATTCGACAAGACAGGAACGATGACTGAAGGTGTATTTGAAGTTACGGGTGTGTATGAAAACACAATGGATAAAGAAAAAGTGCTTGAATATGCAGCACTTGCAGAAAGTTTTTCGTCACATCCTATCAGCAAAAGCCTAAAAAAAGCATATGGCAGGGAAATAGACCAGACAAGGGTTTCTGATGTTGAGGAAATCAGCGGACATGGAATAATTGCAAAAGTCGACGGTATAGATGTGGCAGCGGGAAACTACAAACTCATGAAAAAACTCAGACTTTCATATGCAGATAGCGATAAAGTAGGAACGATAGTCCATGTGGCTGTAAATGGAAAATACGAGGGATATATACTCATTTCAGACAGGATCAAGGCCACAGCAAAAGAGGCGATACATGCACTTAAAAAAGCGGGGATCGAGCGCACGATAATGCTTACAGGCGATTCAAAAACTGTTGCGGACTCAGTAGCAAAGGAGCTTGGTATAGATGAAGTATACAGTGAGCTACTGCCATCAGACAAAGTTGCGAAGGTAGAAGAGCTTCTGGCAAAGAAGAGCAGAAAATCAAAGCTTGCGTTTGTAGGTGATGGAATAAATGATGCGCCGGTTCTTTCAAGAGCGGACATTGGAATAGCAATGGGAGCCATGGGATCAGATGCAGCGATAGAGGCAGCCGATATAGTCCTTATGGATGATGATCCGGTAAAAATTTCAAAGGCGATAAAGATCTCGAGAAAATGTCTTAGGATAGTATACGAGAACATATATTTTGCAATAGGGATCAAGCTTATATGTCTGCTTCTTGGAGCAGTAGGAATTGCGAATATGTGGCTTGCAATATTTGCGGATGTCGGAGTCATGGTCATTGCGGTACTAAATGCGATAAGAGCATTGTTTGTTCACAAGCTTTAAAATGGCTATCCAAAATATGATTATTATAAAAATAAACAGATAAGATAAGAGGCAGGATTACTTTGCCTCTTATTTCACATTAATGTGTACTAAAGACTATAATAATGTTATGATTATAAGGCAAACTAATTGTTGTCCATCATATTATGTTATTATATAAAAGACAGCATGCAGTTTAGGGATGATTACGATTGGAGAAAAGATGATAAGTAATATGAATAATATAGATGATACAGTTGAATGTTGTGAATGTAACGAAGTTCATGAGGAACTTTTAAAGATCGTAAATGAGACAATGCCGGAGGAAACAGAGCTGTATGATCTGGCAGAACTTTTTAAGGTTTTTGGTGATTCGACAAGGATCCGGATACTTTTTGTTTTATTTGAGGCAGAAGTCTGTGTGTGCGATCTGGCAAAGGTACTTAACATGACACAGTCAGCTATTTCACATCAGCTTCGTATTTTAAAACAAAATAAGCTTGTAAACAGCAGGCGTGAGGGTAAATCAGTATTTTATTCACTTGCTGATGGACATGTGCGGACGATAATCGCACAGGGCCGGGAGCATATTGAGGAATAGCATATAAAAGATGGTTTGTGATATCCAGGATGGACAGTAAAGTAAAAGAGGTAGACGTGACAGAATTAGAACAATATTATAATAAATTTAATGAAGAAAAACGGTTAAACAGCCGCCACGGAAAAGTTGAATTTATAACATCCATGAAATATATATATGAATATCTGGGACAGATAGAGAACACTATAGTTATAGAACAAGATGAGGGGATGACTCATGACGAAATCCGTGCCGAAAAAAAACACAGGATAAAGATTCTTGATGTAGGTGCGGGAACAGGAAGATATTCGGTGCCGCTTGCGGAAGATGGCTATGATGTTACGGCGCTTGAGCTTGTAAAGCATAATCTGGGAAGATTAAAGCAAAAGAGTGATAAGGTAAAAGCTTATCAGGGAAATGCCGTGAAATTAAAGAAATTTTCAGATGACCAGTTTGATCTTACACTTGTGTTTGGACCTATGTATCATCTTAAGTCAGAAGAGGAAAAGCTTAAGGCACTGCTTGAGGCGAAAAGGGTCACAAAACCCGGTGGTGTAATCCTTGTCGCATATATAATGAATGAGTACAGTGTGATAACATATGCGATAAAAGAAAAGCACATAAAAGAGGGAATAGAGTCGGGGATGCTTGACGAAAAATTCCACTGTACAGAAAAAGCAAATGATCTGTATAGCTTTGTACGTCTTGAGGATATAGAAAAGTTAAACGAAAAGGTAGGGCTTCAGCGTGAAAAAATAATAGCTGCGGATGGAGCAGCTAACTATATAAGACCATTTTTAAATGCTCTCGATGAAGATGAGTTTGATCTGTTTGTGTCTTACCACCTCAGTACATGTGAAAGAGCTGACCTTATGGGGGCAAGCGCACACACAGTGGATATACTAAGAGCATAGGTTAAGAGTATAGACTGTAAGAGCATATAAGCTATCAAATGTTGGAAGCATGAGTTAATATTACAATAAAGGAATTACGTATGATAAAAAATGTTAAAAGGGTAATAATAATTATAATGATATGTACGGTATTGGCATTTACACTTATGTCATGTGGAGTGGATGAGAGTGTGCAAACGGTACAGAATATGGTGGATACAGAGCCGGAAACTGGAGATGCAAAATCGCAGGCTGGTACAGAACAGACACTGACAGAGCAGCCGGAAGAAACAAAGCCGGAAAATGAGAGTGAAATGCCGCAGGAGGCTCTGACCGAAACACAGGAAGCTTCAGAACAAACACAGGAAGTTTCAGAACAGACACAGGTACACACACCACAGGCTGTAAGTGTGACGGTTTCTGCGACAGGTGACTGTACACTTGGAAATAATCAGGAACAAAGTTATAGTGGAAGCTTTAATTATTACTATGACACATATGGGCAGGATTATTTTTTTGACGGAGTGAGGGATATTTTTGCGTCAGATGATTTTACATTGATCAATCTTGAGTGTGTACTTACTGATGAAACTGAAAAAGTTGAGAAAGCGTGGAACTTAAAAGGAAAACCTGAATATGCTGGAATTATGACAGGAAGTTCCGTAGAAGCATGCAGTCTTGGAAACAATCACACTCTCGATTATGGACAGCAGAGTCTTATTGATACGCAGAATGTACTCGATGAGGCTGGAATTGTGTATGGGTATAATGATATAATAGGTACATATACTACAGACGAAGGCATTACGATAGGAGTTGTTTCAGCAAATCTTCTCTCACAGAATGCAGACAGGGAAGAATATATAAAAAATGGTATTGAAAATCTAAAGGAGCAGGGAGTATCCATTATAATAGCGTGCTGTCATTGGGGGATAGAAAGAGAGTATTATCCAAACGATTATCAGGTAAACACTGCACACAAGATAATAGACTGGGGTGCAGACCTTCTGATAGGCAACCACCCACATGTGCTGCAGGGAATGGAACTGTACAATGGCAAAGTAATATGTTACAGTCTCGGAAACTTCTGCTTTGGCGGAAATAAAAATCCAACAGATAAAAATACTGCAATCTATCAGCAGACTTTCAATTTTTTAGATGGTCAACTCCAACCGGACATAAATGCATGCATTATACCATGCACATTGAGCAGTACCCAGTCAGCAAATGATTTTCAGCCGACTGTGGCAGAAAATGGTAAAAAGCAGGAAATAATCGATCTGATGAATACATATTCACAAAATTATAGTAATATTGGATTTTATGAAGATGGAAAATTATATGTAAGGGAGTAGTGAGCATTATGTATATGTGGAGAGAACGTATTAAAGGTGATACAGCAGTAGATGTGGTGGATACAGGTCTTTCTCCGCTTGATTTTGTCGACGGATTTAAGATCAGACCAGGTTTTTTCAGAATGAATGGAGCATATGAGACTTCAAATGGTGTGAGTTTTACGATAAATTCACATGGTGCAACAAGATGCACACTGCTTCTTTTCAGGTCAATGGAGAAAGAACCATATGCCAGGATACCATATCCGGATTCATACAGAATAGGAGATACCTATTCTATGCTTGTTTTCGATATAAAAATAACTGATTTTGAATATGCATTTTCATTTGACGGAGAATATGATCCGGCAAAGGGACTTTTGTTCAATAAAGACAATGTGATCCTTGATCCATATGCAAAGGCTGTGACTGGACAGAGAAACTGGGGAGATAAACCGGAGGGTTCTGACAACTTTGTATACAAGGCGCGCGTTGTAAAAAGCAATTTTAACTGGGGCGATGTGAAGCAGCTCGAAAAGCCTATGGAGGATCTTGTTATATACGAGACACACGTAAGAGGTTTTACAAAAGATCCTTCGTCAAATGTAGCGGCTCCGGGAACATTTGCCGGGCTTAGGGAGAAGATACCATATCTTAAGGATCTTGGAATAAATGCAATAGAACTCATGCCTATATTTGAATTTGACGAAATGGAAAGTGCGAGGGTTGTTGACGGAGTCCAGCTTTACAACTATTGGGGATACAATACAGTATGTTTTTTTGCACCTAACACCAGTTATGCAAGTCAGGAGGAGCATCATCGTGAAGGTGATGAGCTGAAGGCACTCATAAAGGAGTTAAAGCAAAATGGGATAGAAGTAATACTTGATGTTGTTTTTAACCATACTGCTGAGGGAAATGAAAACGGTCCATGTTTCTCGTTCAAAGGGATTGACAATAATGTATATTATATGCTGACACCGGATGGATATTACTATAACTTTAGTGGATGTGGAAATGCTATGAACTGCAATCATCCGGTCGTAAGAAACTTTATCATAGATTGTCTGCGCCACTGGGCTGTGGAATACAGGGTTGATGGCTTCAGATTTGATCTTGCATCTATTCTTGGAAGAGACCAGAACGGAGCGCCGATGGCTAATCCTCCTATTCTGGAATCGCTTGCGTTTGATCCGATACTTGGCAAATTAAAGCTTATAGCGGAAGCATGGGATGCGGGAGGTCTTTACCAGGTCGGAAGCTTTCCTTCATGGAACAAATGGGCTGAGTGGAATGGAAGATATCGTGATGATATGAGATGTTTCTTAAAGGGAGACGATGGAGCAGCAGGAAATGCGATAACACGTATAACAGGTTCAAGAGATCTCTATAACCCGGCAAGCAGGGGACATAAAGCATCTGTAAATTTCCTGACATGTCATGATGGATTTACATTGTATGATCTATATTCATATAACGAAAAGCACAATGAAAAAAATGGATGGAACAATTCAGACGGCGACAATAATGGTCACAGCTGGAATTGTGGAGCTGAGGGAGAGACTGATGATCCGGCAATAAACGGACTCAGATGCCGGCTTATAAAAAATGCATTTGCAGCATTGCTCTGCAGTCGTGGTCCGGCTATGTTTTTTGCAGGAGACGAATTTTGTAATACACAGTTTGGAAATAATAATGCGTATTGTCAGGACAATATCATTTCATGGCTCGACTGGACCAGACTTGACAAACACAAAGAGGTTCACGATTTTGTGCGGCACATGATAAAGTTCAGGAAAGAGCATCCGATACTTCGCAAAATGACAAAGCCATCATCATGCCAGCTGCCGGAAATAAGTATCCACAATGGATCTCCTTTTAATGCAAACACGGATTTCCGTACTAAACTCATAGGAATAATGTTTGCAGGAAGAAATGAGACAGATACAGATGATGATATCGTTTTTTATTGTATGAATGCGTACTGGGAACCACTTGTCATGCAGCTTCCTGTACTTCCAAACGGAAGGAAATGGATAGTTGATGTCAATACAAATGTGGAATATAAGGATGATGAAAACTTTATGGAAAAGACTGAGATAATCGGAGAAAATACGATACGTGTTCCGGGAAGGACTACAATTATTCTTGTAGCAGAATAGAATCAGACAGACCTAACAGATAATCTGCAGATACATCGAGTGATCTGCAGATTTCTTTTATCATGATCGCATTCGGAATACGTGCACCGGTGCGGTATCCGGCGATAGTCGAAGTGGCACAGTACATCTTATCTGCAAGCTGAACATTGGTGATATTTCTGACAAGCATTACATAATTCAGTCTGTCGGCAAAAGAATATTCGATATTGCTGCTGTACTTGTCCCTGTGTTTACTTATGTCTGGATTTATCTTCTTGTTTATATTGATTACTTTACTCATGATGAGTGAATTTTATATCATAAATAGACAATAGAAGAGAAAAGACACATAGCGCAACTATTTTCTTACAATAATAGAAAAATGTAAAATTTTGTAAATAATAAACTTAAGCTTTTCTTGTTATATCCAGCCGCCATCAAGTGTGATGATCTGGCCGTTTAAATATTCATTTCCGGTTGCAATAGACAGCGCAAGGGATGCAACATCATCCGCAGTTCCGAAACGTCCGGCAGGTATTTCATCGGCGAGCTCATTTCGTTCTTCATCTGTGAAACACTTATTCATGTCAGTGTCTATAACACCGCATGCGATGGCATTTACCTGGATATTTGAGGGAGCAAGTTCTTTTCCGAGTGCCTTTGTAAAAGCATTGATTCCACCTTTGCATGCAGAGTATGCGACTTCACAGGATGCACCCACATTGCCCCAGACAGATGAAATCTGGATGATCTTACCGGATTTAGAACTTACCATCTGTGGGATAACAAGCTTTGAAAATGAAAATACAGATGTAAGATTGTTTGCGACTATTTTATTCCATTCTTCAATCGACATATCACTTAGCAGTCCTATGTGGGAGATTCCGGCATTATTTATAAGTACATTTATGTGGCCGAATTTATCCAGGGTTTCATCTACCATATGGGCGGCAAAGGAATAATCCCCGACATCTCCGGTAAAGCAGAGTGTCTGGATGCCATATTGCTCATGCAGTGACAGGGCATGGTCATTGAGAAGTCTGGTATTGTTGTGGCAGCAGAGGCTTAGATTGTATCCCTCTGCGGCAAAAGTTTTTGCCAGTGCGGCGCCTATTCCGCGCGAAGCACCGGTGATAAGTACTGTCTTTTCCATAATAACCTCCAAAACAGGGTATAATCGTTGTTTGTCACACTGTTAGGTGTGACCAGTAACATAAGTATTGGTCAAAATAAATTATATCATTACTTTATGCTGGACAAAAGCATTAAGCTGTGATAATATATGAACGTTGGAAAACAAGTGTTACTGTTCACTCATAACAGTGTGACCAGCAACAAGCAGGTTCCTGTTCAGACAAGGGACAGTATGAAATAAATATAGCGGCGTGTGGCTCAGTTTGGTAGAGCGCTACGTTCGGGACGTAGAGGTCGCAAGTTCGAATCTTGTCACGCCGATTTTAATGAAAAGCCTTTATTTACAGGCTTTGAAGCGAAAAGAGCACTTCAATTTTATGTTGGAATGCTCTTTTTTTAGAATATATGATTAATACATGACGAAAATTTTATTGGAAAAGTGTGTTTTGTGTTTGCTATCTGATAAAAGCAATGGTATCATAGTACTAATAAAAAAGGAGAAAATGGATGAATATATTAGCACAATGCTGTGGAATTGTGATCATGGGAATTATTTTATTTTTTTTCCTGACACAGAAAAAATTAAAACTTCATACAACGCACGCCTTTATTGCTATATGGACAATAGTTTTTTGTGCTCTTATGTTTGATATTTTATCCATTATAGCTATACAAAACAGACAGTATCTGCCGGATCTACTGGTTATTTTTATCTGCAAAATATATTTGTGGACAATTATATCGGAATCGCTTGTCGCTTTGTGGTATGTATGTGTTGATATTTCAAATTCGAAAAAAAATGAAAGGAACTGGATATTCAGGACATCCGTTACATCTAGTGTTTCGGCTGTTATAATAGCGTTTCTTCCCATACATATATATTCTAAAGATGGAGTCGTATATACATATGGCTCAAGTGTTATTGCGACATATATAGTAGCTATACTGAATCTTGCAGTCATTTTTTATATGGTTTATAAGTATAAGAGGCAGATGAATCCAAGGCGAAGAATCGGGGTCATAGCCTGGCTTATTATATGGTGTATAGCAGCTGCTACCCAGTTTTTAAACAACAGGCTCCTTGTTGTAGGCTTTGCAAGTGTGCTTGGTATACTTGTGACCTATCTTATACTTGAAAATCCGGTATCAAATATAGATGCAGATACAGGTTTTTTTAATCTGAATGCACTTTTTATATATATGCGTGAGCTGCAGGGACGTGGGAAGAACGTATCTATACTATGTGTGCGTTATGATAATAATAGAAACAACGCATTTTCATTTGAAACGGAAAACAACATATCAAAGGAGGTTGTGGCATTTATATCTGCTATAAAAGAGGCTACAACTTTCAGAAGCTCAGCCAGTGAGTATATTATGGTATTTAACGAAAGAGATGAAGCAGAAGCTGCGATAGACTGCATTCAGGATAGATTTGATAAACCATGGGGAAATGATAAGTTCCGGATGCTGCATCTTGAATTGTACTTTATGGTTTCTACAGAAAAGATAAGACGTGCCAATGATATACTTTCCATTTTTCAGTGTGCCAAGCAGGATAGGGCTAAGTTTCATACAAGCGATGTGATGGTCATAGATAACTATGTTATTAATCGTATTTATGAAGAAAAAAATACAGAAACAATGATAATAGAAGCTTTGAATGAAGATCGTGTGGAGGTATTTTATCAGCCTATATATTCAACTGGCAGAAAAAGATTTACAACAGCAGAGGCTCTTGTCAGAATCCGTGCGAGAGATGGAGAAATTATACCACCGGGAAAATTTATAGGAGTAGCCGAAAAGAGTGGGCTTATTATAAGGCTCGGTGAATACGTATTCGAGAATGTATGTAAGCTTCTTGTTGCGCAGGATTTAAAGAAGCTCGGAATAGAATATGTTGAGATTAATCTGTCAGTTATACAATGTGCATATGAAAACCTGGCTGTTGATTTTATAAGATTAATGGAAAAATACAATGTTGATCCAGGATCTATAGTACTTGAGATAACAGAGTCGGCTTCCATTGCAGAAAAGGCTATACTTCTTGAAAATATGAACAGATTAAGGAAAGTTGGTGTAAGATTTGCCCTTGATGATTTTGGAACAGGGCAGTGTAATCTTAATTATATAGTAGAAATGCCGGTTGATATAGTCAAGTTTGACAGTGTAATGACGAAGGCATATTTCAAGAACGGAAAAGGAAAGCTTGTTATGGATGCGGCTATGGGAATGATCCATAAGCTGAATCTGGAAATTGTTTCGGAAGGTATTGAGGAAAAGAAACAATTCGAAAGGTTAGACGATCTTGGCATAGACTATATTCAGGGATATTATTTTTCCAAGCCAAAGGAGCAGGATGATTTCATTAATTTTATAAAAGAAAATAATCAGGCATAATACAAAGAAAGACCCGGAGGGGTCTTTTTTTTATTATTTTACATGTTTTTTACAACTTTAAAGTTCATTTAAGGTTTGGATGATATCATAAGCCCAACATAAGGAAAGGGGTAAAATATCATGGCAGAACAGATGATTTTTAAAAGAAGTGAAATTAAATATATGATAGATGAATACATTTTCAGAAAGCTTATGGAAGTCATGAAAAAATACATGATCGCAGATGATTATGGAAGAAGTACAGTATGCAGCCTGTATTTTGACACACCGGATTATCTTTTGATAAGGCGTTCGCTTGATCATCCAATGTACAAGGAAAAGCTAAGACTCAGAAGCTACGGTGTTGCAAATGAAAGCACAAAGGTATTTGTCGAAATAAAGAAAAAATATGATTCGATCGTATACAAAAGAAGGATTGCAATGAAAGAATCCGAAGCACAAAGATATCTTCTACATCATGAAAAGGTTATGTCATGTCAGATTTCAGATGAAATTGATTATTGCATGGATCACTACGAAGGGCTTGCACCGGCAGTAATGCTTTCCTATGAAAGGGAAGCCTATTATGCAAAAGATGATCATGAGTTTCGGATAACCTTTGACAGAAATATTTTATGGCGTGATTATGACCTGTCACTTTGCAAAGGGATATACGGAAATCCTATTTTAAAGGAAGATCAGGTGTTGATGGAAGTAAAAACAGCGGGTGCAATCCCACTTTGGATGGTTGAGTTTTTAAGTGGAAATAAGATTTACAAGACTTCATTTTCAAAGTATGGAACAGCTTACAGGACAATAAAAGAGAACAGCAAAGATAACAACAAGAAAAGTAATAATGAAGACAATTATGAGGAAAGAATCGGAGGATTAAAATATGCTTAGCAATATTTTTACAGGAATTTTTGATACTACAGGAGAAACAGTTATAGCAGTGCCACAATTTATATTGTGTATTGTTGTATCGCTTATGATAGGAGCATTTATAACATGGGTATATACATATAAAAGCCGTTATACAGCAAGCTTTGCGATAACACTTGCAATGCTTCCGGCAGTGGTGTGCATTGTGATAATGATGGTAAATGGAAACGTTGGAGCCGGAGTTGCAGTGGCTGGTACATTTTCACTGGTAAGATTCAGATCTGTACCGGGAACAGCCAAAGAAATAGGAACGATTTTCCTTGCAATGGCAGCAGGTCTTATTGCAGGAATGGGATATCTTGGATTTGCAGTATTATTTTCACTTATCATGGGACTTGTGATGCTTATGCTTAACATTACAGGCTTTGGTACACATAAAAAAGCAACAAATGACAAAACACTTAAAATAACAATACCTGAAGATTTAAATTATGGTGAAGTATTTGATGATCTTTTCGAGCAGTATCTTACACGTTGTGAGGTTATAGCAGTAAAAACATCAAATATGGGAAGCCTTTATAAACTTACATATCATATTACTTTAAAGGACCAAAAGCAGGAAAAGAAGTTCATAGATGAACTCAGATGTAGAAACGGAAATCTTGAAATCAGTATTATGCAGCAGGAGGTAAATGTAAATGAGCTATAGAAGAAAACGATTATGTGCATTGCTTGGAAGTGCAGTAATTTTGTCAATGACGGTTACGGCATGTTCAGGCACAGCAGCAGACAGTACAGATACAACAGAATCGCAGCAGGCTGTATCTACAGGAGATACATTATCTTATGATGATATGTTTACAGATAGGGATCTGGATGTGGGCTACGAGGAGAGTGATTCGGTAAAAATAAGTTTGTCCGATGATACTACAACTGTCTCAAGTGGCAGTTCAGACAATTCTTCAACTGATGATACAGTAGACGGTGTAACTGTAGATGGAAATGTGATCACAATAACATCCGGTGGAACATATATCATCTCAGGAACGCTTTCGGAGGGGCAGCTCGTTGTAGATGCGGATGATGAAAAGGTGCAGCTTGTGCTTGATAATGCAGATATTACCTGCGCCACAAGTGCAGCTATATATGTTAAAAGCGCAGGTAAAACTTTCATTACACTTGCAGAGGGTTCAGAAAACATACTTATGAATACAGCTGAATTTGAGGCCATAGATGATAACAATATAGATGCTGTTATTTTCTCAAAAGATGATCTGGCATTAAACGGAAGTGGAACACTTACGATCAATTCTGAAAACGGACATGGCATCGTATCAAAAGACGACCTTAAGATAACTGGAGGAACTTACAATATCACAGCTGCAAGCCATGCACTGTCAGGAAAAGACAGTGTGCGCATAGCAGAGGGAACATTTAACCTTGTATCCGGCAAGGATGGAATACATTCAGAAAATGCAGATGACAGTTCAAAAGGTTATGTATACATTGCCGGTGGAGAATTTACGGTCGATAGTACAGGAGATGGAATTGATGCATCAAATATTGTGCAGATAGATGGTGGAACGTTTGATATTACAGCCGGAGGCGGAGTAGAAAATTCCACAAAAACCCATGAGGATAATATGATGGGCGGCCCGGGAGGAGGAAACGGACCGCAGATGGGAGAAGCACCGGACGGAAATACACCATCAGAGAAGCCAAGTGGAGAGGTACCACAGGGAGATCCTGGAAATAATAGTTCAGAAAATAGCGGATCGGATAACAGCAGTTCCGATAGCAGTAGTTCAGACATAGCGACACCGCCAGAGAAACCAGACAGCAATACAAACCAGGCTGCAGGCACGGAACAGTCAGAAAGTGACACTTCTGATTCGGATTCTGCAAGCACAAAAGGAATCAAAGCAGATGGCAGATTATATATAAATGGTGGTACATTTACAATAAATTCAGCAGATGATTCTGTCCATAGTAATTCAGCAGTTACTATAAATGACGGAACATATACATTAACCACTGGCGATGATGGAGTACATTCAGGTGAAGCAGTTGAAATAAACGGCGGAACTATCACGATATCAGAAAGCTATGAGGGACTTGAAGGACTTACAGTGACTATAAACGATGGAGATATCGATATTACTTCTAGTGATGACGGTATAAATGCAGCCGGAGGCACCGAGGAGATGGGATTCGGCGGAATGGGCAATGACAGCACAGAGGACACATCTACTGATGAAATGTGGATGGAAATAAACGGTGGATATATCCACGTACTCGCAGGAGGTGACGGAATTGACTCAAACGGTGATATCACAGTAAATGGTGGCGAGGTTTATATAGACGGTCCATCTGACAACGGAAACAGCGCAATAGATTATGGCGACAGATCCGCCTGCTACGTAAACGGAGGAACAGTTGTTGCAATAGGAAGCAGCGGCATGGCAGAGGATATAAGTGATGACTCTGACCAGCAGGTAATGCTCGTAAAACTTGATTCTCAAAAAGAAGCCGGTGAAGTTACACTTACCGACAGTGATGGAAACGAGATCATAACATATACAGCGTTAAAAGCGTATGACTGCGTAATAATAAGTACTAAAGATCTTGAAGCAGGACAGACATACACACTTACAACGTCTGGAACGCAGACAAACGTAGATCTGTAGTTTTATGATATAAATTATACTCTTTTCATTTATGTTAAATTGTTATATAGTATAGTCAATATAAATGATGCTTAAATAATTAAAAACTTAACAAAATAAAGAGGTAAACAGGATTTATGCCGCACTAGGATTTTGCAAAAATTATAATAAAAACTTAATATGACGAAACGAGGTATTATTATAAATGAAATTGCAAAACCGGATTTTTAAAATGGATAATTTAGATGCGGTATCCTTTTTCAATGGACTTGTTTTCTTTTCACCGGTTGCATTATTAGTAAGGACTGAAACCGGAATATCAGTTAATGATTTCTTTGTACTTCAGGCGCTTCTGTCGATATGTATATTTGTCGGAGAGATACCAACAGGCAGACTATCAGATAAGCTGGGGCACAGAAATACCCTGATACTGTCACAGCTTATGCTCCTTTTTGCAAGAGTATTGCTTTTAGCGGCTTTCATTAATAAAAGCATGGTTCTTTTTGTAATAGAAGTCTTTGTAGAAGGAATGGCTGCCTGTTTTTCATCGGGAACCCAGAGTGCGTATATTTATTCGGTTGAACCAAAAGACATATTTGTAAGTAAAACTGCACATGTGGCAAATTGTGGAACGGCAGGATTTGTTATCAGTACAATAACGTATGTGTTCATTTACAAATTTTATGGAATACCAGGGCTGCTTGTGGCTACGATATTAGCAGATCTGGCAGCAGTAATAACTTCATTCGGACTAAAAAGAGAGGTTAATACGGATAAGAGGCAAAATTGTGTTATGGCAGGAAAATGCCGGACTTTTAAATCTGTATGTAATATTAAAACCGTCTGGATAATCGTATTTTTAGCGTCCATTAACATAGCATACGTGCTTATCAATTTCTTCTTCGTAGAAAAGCTTATGGAAATAGATATAAGCGAAGTCTATATGACACCGGTCATCCTGGGATATTCTATTATCCAGCTTTCCTCAGAATTTATATTGAATAAGGTGAAAACGATAGAGAAAAATATTGTTTTTGTATGTTCTTTTTTTCTGGCGGGTCTGATGCTGTGCTTTTTAGGACTGCTATCTGACAGGATCGTGATAGTTGCGATAATGCTCGTACTCCCGCTGGTCATAGACATTTCAACATATCTTTTAGATGAAGTGCAAAATAAAGTTGTTGATGAACAGGGAAACGATAAGCGCAGGGCTGAGATAATCTCAATATTTAATATGGGAGTAAATCTTGTCGAAATAGTATTTCTTTTTGGATCGGCATATGTGGCGAACCTCGGCACAATGGTATGTTTTATAGTGATCGGAATTACAATGATATTGTTAGGAAATCTCTCAATAGTATTTAAACCATTTAGCAAATAAAAGGTCGATATTTAACTAAAATATTCAAAACCAGTAGAATTTTCCTCCCGATAGTGGTAGTATGGTACTAGCTTGATTTTTATTAAGTAAATAATAATAATACTACTAAGGGGGGGATTTTCATATGTCGAAACAAAAGAAATCAATAACTTCTATCAAGACCAAAATACTTACTGCGGTAAGTGCGCTGGTGCTTATTCTTGTCTTGATCTTGATTTTATTGTCGTATATGATTTCCAAAAATATTATTGAGGATAAATCAAAACAGGTACTTGAGCTGTCAGTTAAAAATCAGGCATCACAGATGGAAGCATGGATGACGGAAAGTCTTAATGTATTTAACACGTTCAAGGAAAATCTTGAAACGATGGATTACACAGATGAGCAGATACAGACATTGCTCGACAGCTATCTCGGAAAAAGCTCAAACTATCCGGATGGATTTTATATAGCAGATTCAGATGGAAAAGTAATGCAGGCAGATGGGGTGGAATATAAGAAAACGATAAGTGATGATCCGGTATGGTATACAGAAGGTCTTACCCGTGTGAATATGGCATTTGGAGATGTGTTTACAAATGAGGCTGGAGATGAAGTTATCAGTGCCAGTGCGATATTGCGTAATCCGGATAAAATCAGGGTGATCGCAATAGATGTTCCAATTGCACACATACAGGTCATAGTCAACTCATTTATAAGTATGGATGACGCACAGGCAGTTCTTATAGATCGTTCAACAATGAATATTTTATCACAGAGTGAGGATAGTTTATCAGGCTCATTGAGTGATGACAGCGGTTTCCTCGGAACGATCGGAGATAAAATAGATGAGCAGGATTATGATTCAATATCCCTTGATAATAATATAGTTGAATTTAGGGAAATCTCAGGAACAAACTGGGTTTTAGTTTCGTATGTTCCGGAAGCATCAATATTTGCAGAATTGGTTTCACTTAGAACAACTATGGCAATAGTTGCAGTTGTGATTCTTATAATTCTTCTTGTACTGATGGAGAGAATGGTAAACTACATGATAAAACCGATCAAATCACTTACAGATTCTATTGTCATGATGGCATCGGGTGACTTTACAGTAGATATAAAAACAAAGGGAAACGATGAGATCACTGTAATGGGTCAGAGCATGAAGGATTTTGCAGCGTCTATGCGTAAGATGATAAATGATATTGTCAATGCGTCAGAGACACTTCAGGGACAGGCTGAATCAAGTTCTACTGTATCTGGTGGTCTGTATGAGGCTTCACTCACACAGTCGAAGACAATAGACAATCTTAATGAGACGGTAGATCAGCTCTCGGCATCAGTTCAGGAAATAGCAGAGAATGCGACATCACTTGCGATGGTTGTTTCTGAGACAAAAGACAGCAGCATGGAAGCAGAGCAGAAAATGAACGAGACTGTCACCGTGGCAGAGAGTGGAAAGAGTGATATGGAGAAGGTAGGAGAGGCTATGAATGTGATCCAGTCCTCTATTAACAGTCTCCAGGAGTCAATTGATGAAGTTGGAACAGCTTCTTCCGAAATTAATAACATTGTCAGTATGATCGGAGAAATTGCTGATGAGACCAACCTTCTTGCACTTAATGCTTCGATCGAGGCAGCCAGAGCGGGAGATGCAGGAAGAGGCTTTGCTGTCGTGGCATCGGAGATAGGTGGTCTGGCAGACGACAGTAACAAGTCAGTCCAGAAGATACAGGGACTTATAGATCAGGTTACATCACTTGTTGCAGAGACAGTGGAAAAGGCAAAACAGAGTGTTGATGAAATAAGCTCAAGCAGTGAACTTGTGAATCAGGCAGTAAATACATTTGATACAATCTATGACAATATAATAAATGCTAATCATGTCGTAAACAATATGGCATCGAGTATGTCTCAGGTTGAATCGGTTGCAACAAATGTTGCTGCGATCACAGAGGAACAGGCAGCCAGTGCTGAGGTTATTTCAGGAAACGCAGGAAATATTGTTGCTGAGTCACAGAACATTACAAATGATAGTGAGAAAGTTGCTGATACAGCCAAAGAACTCGCAGATACATCTGAGAATCTTATGACTCAGATTAAATCATTCAGGGTTTAGGAGGATATGTGCAATGAAAAAGAAATTAAGTATTTTATTATGTATTGTAATGGTCATGGCATTGTTTGCAGGCTGTGGAAATAAGGGGCAATCGGCATCCGCTGGAAGCACAAAGATCCTTATCACAACGACATCAAAGGGAGATGCATTCAGGGATTCACTTATTTCTGCCCTGGAATCTGCGTGTCAGAAACAGGGAGTATCATATGATACGGTTTACGCAGATGGATCGGCGGAGGCACAGGTTGAACAGGTCAAAAATGCCAAAAGCCAGGGATACACAGCTGTCATCTGCCGTCTGGTTGATGCTGATACAGCTTTACAGATAGAACGTGCAGCGGACGGACTTCCCATAGTATATGTAAACAGCTGCCCGGATGAGGAATATTTAAAGGCGGATCAGTTTGTATATGTTGCTTCGGATGAAAAAGTCGCAGGAACATATCAGGCAGAGTATGTTTTGGATAAGCTTTCTTCAAAGAATGAGATAAATGTTATGATACTTGAGGGAGAAAAAAGCCATTCTGCAACAAAAACACGAACAGACTCTGCAAAGAATGTTCTTAACGCATCCGGCAAAAAAATTAATTATGTGTTTACTGATTATGCTGACTGGAGTCCGGATCTTGGAAAAGAATATTTTGAGATAGTAAATCAGGCAGGAATTAATGTGGATTGCATCATAAGTAATAATGATTCAATGGCAGTCGGTGCAATCCAGGGTATGGAGGAATGTGGTGTGGATCCATCTTCAATAGTAGTCTGTGGAGTAGATGCCACATCAGAAGGCTGTGAGCTTGTAAAAGAAGGCAAGATGGATTTTACAGTATGCCAGAATGCAGTAAATCAGGCAAACGCAGCTGTGGACGTTGCAATAATGTTATCAGACGGCAAATCAATAAAAGACTATGCCGGCGCAGCTGATACAGGATATCAGGTCTGGGTTGACTTTGAAAAAGTTGATGCATCTAATGTAGATGACTACCTTAATTAAATAGCTGATAAACAAGAAATCTCTGTGATTGACACAGGGATTTTTTGTTATTAATATTAAAATGAACTGGTGGCTATCCGAGAGTACATATTATATAGATGGGAGAAAAAATGCGTTTATTACTTGCAGAGGATGAAGAAGATTTAAGCCGTGCACTTGTTGCGGTGCTAAAACATAATAATTATTCAGTGGATGCAGTCTATGATGGAGCGGAGGCTCTTGATTACATAGAAAATGGTGATAATTATGATGGGATAATACTTGATATCATGATGCCCAAAATGGATGGTATAACAGTCCTTAAGACGATAAGAAGCCATGGTAATCCTGTTCCGGTCCTTTTACTGACTGCAAAAGCTGAAATAGATGACAGGGTGGAAGGGCTGGACAGCGGAGCAGATGATTATCTGACAAAACCGTTTTCAATGAAAGAATTGCTTGCAAGGATCCGTGCCATGACACGCAGGCAGAGTGATACGACAGATTCAATACTTACATTTGCTGATATTACACTTAACAGATCTACATATATCCTGACAGGTCCCAAAAATCCAGAAGGTATACGTCTGGCAAACAAGGAATATCAGATGCTTGAGATGCTTATGGCTAATCCGGGACAGATAATATCAGCAGACCAGTTCATGGACAAAATATGGGGCTATGATTCGGATGCGGAGCAGAATGTAGTGTGGGTATATATTTCTTATCTGCGCAAAAAGCTTGTATCGGCCGGTTCGTGCGCACAGATAAAGGCAACGCGCGGAGTCGGATATTCAATTGTGAAATGAGGAAAATATGCTAAAGAAATTACGACGTAAATTTGTAGCCATAGCAATGATTTCTATTTCAATAGTGCTTATTGCTATTGTTGGAACGATAAATATTGCGAATTATATAAGTACAAACAATTCGCTTGACGCAAGGCTTGAGCTTATCGCAGGAAACGGAGGAACCTTTCCTGACCTGTCAGTCAAGGAACCGGATATGTTGGATGATACACGGGAAAGCCAGGTTTCAGGTACTGAAGAAAGTACAGAAAAGACAGCCCTGCAGGAGCCGCCCTCTGGCACAGGTAATGTAAAACCGCCGGAAGGTATGAGACAGGAGGATTTAAACCGCCATGGAATTTCACCGGAAAGTCAGTTTGACACAAGATACTTTACAGTTACATTAAGCAGTGCAGGTGATGTTGAAAAGATTGACACAGGTAAAATAGCAACAATTTCATCGAAAACTGCTGCGGAATACGCTTCTAAATTGTGGGATGATGGAACATATGGTGGTGGAAAAAGTGGATTCACAGATAATTTTAAGTATATGACTGTGGATAAGGATGGCTCTACGATGTATATTTTTCTTAACTGTCAGCGTGAGCTTTCCACGATAAAGGCATATATATGGGCAAGCATAGGGATAAGTATGTTGGGACTTATTGTTGTGTTTCTTATGATATATTTCTTTTCAGGAAAAATACTAAAGCCCGTATCTGAAAGTTACGAGAAACAAAAGCGCTTTATAACTGATGCAAGCCATGAAATAAAGACACCGCTTACCATAATAGATGCAAATACAGAGGTTATTGAGATGATGGAAGGCGAAAACGAATGGACAAAGAGCACCAGAAAACAGGTTGCGCGCCTTACATCTTTGACAGAAAAACTTGTTTTTTTATCGAGAATGGATGAGGAAGCCACAAAACTCATGATGAGTGAGTTTTCACTTTCGGACGCAGTGCTTGATACAGCAGAGCCATTTAAGGCTGTGGCACAGGCGAAGGACAAAAAGCTGGAGATCAATGTGGATGAAGGGATATCGTATGTCGGGGATGAAAAAGCCATAAGGCAGCTTATATCGATTCTTATTGATAATGCCATAAAATATTCGGAATCTTCTATATCTATAACATTAAAAACATCCGGCAGGAATCGCATGATCACTGTCTGGAATACGGTTGATGAGAGTGCAAACATAAAAAAGGGCAGACAGGACATACTTTTTGAACGTTTTTACAGGGCAGATCCATCACACAATTCAAAGACAGGTGGCTTTGGAATAGGATTGTCAGCCGCATACGCTATTGTAAGAGCACACAAAGGCAGAATATCTGCCAGGAGTGAAGATGGCAGATCAATCGAATTTTTGATCGTGCTATAACATCATGTGAAATTTTTATATTTTTTACGTTCTTTTTACAAATCGATGATTTTGAATTTTACATTTCCACATTACTATATCACTTGTAACAAACAAAGAAAAAGAAAGTAATGAATCGAGGAAATTAAAATGAAAAATCGTATGAGAAAATTTTTAGTACTGGCAACAGCAGCAACACTTATGACAACAGCTTTTACAGGCTGTGGATCAGACAATTCAAATTCTGATAATAAAGCAGATTCAAGCACAGGCTCAGATGCAAATACAGATAACGGATCATCAAATGCCGATTTAAGTGGTTCAATATCACTTGCAGGAAGCACATCAATGGAAAAACTCTGTGAAGCACTTAAAGAGTCTTTCATGGAGCAGAATCCAAACGTCACAGTTTCAGTCGAGTATACAGGTTCAGGTGCAGGAATCGAATCAGTAACATCAGGAAGTGTTGATATCGGTGATTCATCAAGAGCACTCACAGATGATGAGAAAGCGAACGGTATCGAAGAAAATATTGTAGCTATTGATGGAATCGCAGTTATCACTGACAAAGATAATTCAGTAGCAGAGCTTACATCTGATGACTTAAAGAAAATTTATACAGGACAGATCACAAACTGGAGTGAGCTTGGCGGATCTGATGAGGCAATCGTAGTAATAGGCCGTGAGGCAGCATCCGGAACAAGAGGCGCATTCGAGGAACTTCTTGATGTAAAGGATCAGTGTAAATATGCCCAGGAGCTTGATTCAACAGGAGCTGTTCTTGCAAAGGTTGGTTCTACACCGGGTGCAATAGGTTATGTTTCACTTGATGTACTTGATGACACTGTAACAGCTATGAAACTTGATGGAGTTGATGCAACAGAAGAAAATATCGTAGCAGGAAAATATCTCCTTTCACGTCCGTTCGTAATGGCCACAAAGGGAAAGATTGACGAGCAGAACGATTTAGTTAAAGCATGGTTTGACTTTGTAAACTCAGATGCAGGAAAAGAAGTGATTAAATCAGTAGGTCTTATCCTTCCACAGTAAAATCCATATTTATAAATATTGATGGCAGAAGTTTCCCCGGAAAGCAGGTTTCTTGGGAAACTTTTATTAAGAATGTACTTTCAGAATGCTTCATTTAGAAGACTCCGAGGGTACATAAGAATCAAAAGGAGTAATTCATGAGAAAGAAATCAATGGTAGAAAATACTGCGAAAATAATATTTCTTATATGTGCGATCGTAGCAATATTCGCGGTAATTTCAATTACTTTATATATGTTCCTGAAAGGAACGCCGGCATTTGCAAAGGTCGGGGTTATAGATCTTTTGTTTGGAACAGAGTGGGCACCTACTGCGGCAGATCCAAAATATGGAATATTATACATAATACTTACTTCGATAATAGGAACGGCAGTATCTATTCTTATCGGTGTGCCTATCGCACTTCTTACAGCAGTATTTTTAACAGAGGTTTCGAATAAAAAGCTTTCAGCAATAGTGCAGCCGGCAGTAGAGCTTCTGGCAGCTATACCATCTGTTATATATGGACTTTTAGGACTTATGATTTTAAACCCTATTATGTACAAACTGGAAAAATATTTTTTTGAGGGATCGACGACTCATCAGTTTACAGGTGGTTCGAATCTTCTGGCTGCAATTATTGTTCTTGCGATAATGATCCTGCCTACAGTAATAAATATGAGCGTTTCTGCAATAAAAGCAGTTCCGCAGCAGATGAGATCAGCTTCACTGGCACTTGGTGCTACAAAGATCCAGACAATATTTAAAGTGACAATTCCAGCTGCAAAATCTGGAATCATGACGGGGATCGTACTTGGAATCGGACGTGCGCTCGGAGAAGCCATGGCTATCAACATGGTGGCGGGCGGAACGGTAAGTTTTCCACTTCCGTTCAACTCTGTACGTTTCCTCACAACACAGCTTGTAAGTGAGATGGGATATGCGAGTGGACTCCACAGGCAGGTACTTTTCTCAGTAGGACTTGTATTGTTTGTATTTATCATGATCATAAATTTCTCACTTATGAAGCTTAAGAAGAAAGGAGCTGTAGAAAATGACTAGTATAAAGGGAAAACGCCACAGAATATCAGATAATATAACATATTTTTTCATATACCTTTGTGCAGCGATTTCTGTTCTGCTTCTTCTTGGAATAATCGTATATGTATTTGTGAGGGGAATTGGCCAGATTAATTGGGAATTCCTCACATGTGAGACATCTGTTCTTAAAGGAACGCTTGGAATTGCAGGAAATCTTCTCAATACATTGTATATCATAGTTATAACTATGATAATAGCTACTCCGGTCGGGGTTGGAGCAGCAGTATACTTAAATGAATATGCAAAGCCGGGAAAATTAGTATCGGGAATTGAATTTGCAACAGAGACACTTTCAGGTATCCCATCTATTATATTCGGCCTTTTTGGAATGATGTTTTTTGGACAGACACTTGGAATGGGATATAGTATATTGACAGGATCGCTGACCCTTGTACTTATGGTTCTTCCTCTCATAACCAGAAATACGCAGGAAGCGTTAAAAACAGTGCCTGACAGTTACAGACATGGTGCGGTCGGACTTGGAGCCGGTAAATGGCACACGATCCGCACGATCCTTCTTCCATCGGCGATGCCGGGAATCATCACAGGTGTAATCCTTGCGATCGGACGTATTGTAGGAGAATCGGCAGCACTTCTTTTTACAGCCGGAAGTGCAGGAATGCTTCCAAAAACCGGCAGTGGATTTTTTTCAAAGATATTCCAGTCAGGAGGAACACTTACCATAAAGCTGTATCTTTCAGCAACAAGTGAAGGAAAATTTGATGTTGCGTTTGGAATTGCGGTTGTACTGCTTGTGATCGTATTCCTTATCAACATATTGACAAAAGTGCTTGCTAAAAAATTTCAGGCAAAATAGCTGAAACAATGTAGTTTATTTGTATCAATATCAGAAAATCGCTTATACCGTGAGGATAAGCGGTTTTTTTTACAATTTTTAAATTTAATGGAAAATTTAGACAGTGTTTAGTGGGTGTATGATATAATTAGGAATGATATAAAGTAATTTGGATATATTTTGGAGGCACTATGAAAATAAAGAGCAAACTTATGATATCATTTCTGATAATTATTTTAGTTCCGGTACTTTTATCATGTGCTGTTCTGGCTGGATTTCATAATTTCCAGATAAAAGCGATAAATGAAAGCTACGGAATTACAGATTCAGAAGAAATGTGGCTTACGAATTCGGTTCTTCTTCTGAAAAAGGTCACTGAGCAGGATTATGCAAAATATGCAGAACTGGCCGCAGATGATCCGGATAAGCTATTGGATGAGAAATACCTTGAGCAGGAGAATGAGGCACTCAGTGAGAAGTATTCATACTTAATTGTAAAAAATGGTGCAAATATTATATTTAACGGAGGTGAGGATAACAGGGACGTTCTTCTGACACTTCCTAAGATCTCAAATGTACAGAGCGGCTCGGAAGTCACCAGCTTTATGGACAGCGATGATAAGGTGATCATTAAACAGTTAAATTTCACAGATATGCAGAAAAATCAAGATGCATTGTACATTGTAACATCGACACAGAGCGTTGTTCCTGAGGTTAAACATTTTATGATCGAGCTTATTATAGCAATACTTATAATACTTGTGGTAACGGCTGTTATGCTCATAGTCTGGATACATAGAAGTCTTCTTAATCCGATAAAAAAACTTCAGTTTGCTGCTGAAAACATCAAGGAGGGTAATCTGGACTTTTCACTTGAGACAAGTTCATCGGATGGTGAGCTAGGAGAACTTTGCGTTACATTTGAGCAGATGCGTCAGCGTCTTAAGAGTAATGCCGAAGAAAAAATCACCAACGAGACGGAGAATAGAACTCTCATAAGCAATATCGCACATGATTTAAAAACACCGATCACTGCCGTAAAAGGTTATTCGGAGGGAATACTAGATGGGGTTGCAAATACGCCGGAGAAGATTGATAAGTATGTCAGGACGATATATAATAAAGCAAGTGAGATGGATACACTTATAAACGAGCTCACGCTTTATTCAAAAATTGATACAAACCGCATACCATATAATTTTGCAAAAATCAACGTTACAGAATATTTCAGTGATTGTGTCGAGGAGATTGGTCTTGATCTCGAGGCAAAAAATATAGAACTGTCATATTCAAATTATGTTGATAAAAAAACGCTGATCATAGCTGATCCGGAACAGATACGACGTGTAATAAATAATATTATCGGAAATTCTGTAAAATATATGGACAAAACAAATGGTTCTATAAATATCAGAATAAATGATGTCGGAGACTTTATACAGGTTGAGATAGAAGATAATGGTCGAGGAATAGCCCAGAAAGATCTGCCATATATATTTGATCGTTTTTATCGTGCAGATGCGTCACGAAATTCTGTAACAGGTGGAAGCGGAATAGGACTTTCAATAGTCAAAAAAATAATAGAAGACCATGGTGGCAAAATATGGGCGACAAGTAAAGAAGGAAGCGGAACAAAGATGGTTTTTGTTATCCGTAAATATCAGGAGGTGCCAAATGAGTAAAATTTTAATAGTGGAAGATGAGGTTGCAATTGCAGATCTTGAGAAAGACTATCTGGAGCTTAGCGGGTTCGAGGTAGAAGTTGAAAACGATGGAACAAATGGACTTGCGAGAGCACTAGCAGAAGATTTTGATCTGTTTATACTTGATCTTATGCTGCCGGGAATTGATGGATTTGAGATATGCAAGCAGATCCGTGGAAAGAAAAATACACCTATTTTGATGGTATCAGCAAAAAAAGATGATATAGATAAGATAAGGGGACTTGGACTTGGAGCAGATGATTATGTGACCAAGCCATTCTCTCCATCAGAGCTTGTTGCAAGGGTAAAAGCTCATCTTGCCAGATATGAGCGTCTTATCGGAAGCAACACGCCAGAGAATGATATCGTAGAAATCCGTGGAATCAAAATCGATAAAACGGCAAGACGAGTATGGATAAACGGGGAAGAAAAGCAGTTTACAACAAAAGAATTTGACCTGCTTACATTCCTCGCAGAAAATCCAAATCACGTATTTACCAAGGAGGAATTATTCAAGGAAATCTGGAATATGGATTCGATAGGAGATATTGCGACAGTAACCGTACATATCAAGAAAATCCGTGAGAAAATCGAGATGAACACTGCAAAGCCTCAGTATATTGAGACTATTTGGGGTGTGGGATACAGATTTAAGCTGTAGATTTGAATTTTAAGGGCTGCGTCACTTGGATGGTGAGGCGGTCTTTTATTTTGTGCACGCAGATCATGGATATAAGAAATAATCTTATCAGCGTATTGTTATAATACACCAGAAAATATAAAAGAAAAAATAATAATGAACCATATTTTTTTACATGACAATATATAAGTGTAAGGACATAGTTCCTAATCTTAATCGCGACTAAGAGGAAACCACAATGACGATTCAGGAATTGGAAAAATTTATTGAAAAGTATGGCAGCAGCATATATTCATTTTGCAGGAAACTGTGTATAGACAATGATTTTGCAGATGAATTATATCAGGAAGTATGGCTTAAAGCTATACAGGATATAGACAAAATCAATGCAGGCGGGAATGTAAAAAGTTTTTTGCTTTCGTTGGCAGTTGGGATATGGAAAAACAACAAGAAGAAATATGCAATCAGGTATAGAATAGCACCGAGCGTCACTCTTACAGACGAAATTGAACATAATATCAGTGATAAGAGCCAGGATATTCTTGAGCAGGTTATCATAGAGGAAAGAAAGCAGGCTGTATTAGAGGCGGTGTCAAAGCTTGATGATGTATATAGAGTACCAATTCTCCTATTTTACATGGAAGGACAGTCAATAAAAGCAATAGCAAAGGAAATACATGTACCGGAAGGAACTGTAAAAAGAAGATTATGGGCAGCTAGAAAAAAATTATCCCAGGAGCTGGAGGTATATATTGGTCATGAATAAATTGGATACTATTTTATATGAGGCTTTAGAGGAAAAGGATGTTCCTTCAAAAATGCTGAATCGCCAGATTTTAGAAAAGGCAGATATGGAGGAAAAGAAAATGAAGAAAAATAAAAAAAATATGGCAGCAGCTGCGGCAGTTACTCTTTTTGTTGCATTTGCGGGAAGTGCTACAGCATATGCCGCATACAGATATATGAATTCAAGTGAGGTTGCAAATGCCGTTTCCAATAACGATAATCTTGCAAGAGCGTTTGAGAGCAAGGATGCAATTTCTATTAATGAGGTTCAGAAATCGGGAGATTATGTGTTTAATTTAATGGGAATTGTCACAGGCAGTAACCTTGCACCATATGTATCAGATGATTCCAAAAATAAAATTGACGATAGGAAAACATATATTACTATGGCAATTTCTAAGAATGATGGAGACGATATGCCAGACAGAAATTTCTGTGTATCGCCACTTATAGGAGGTGTACCATTTGATGTGGCAAACAATGGAACACTTGATACACAGTTAATATGGTTTGAACAGGATGGTGTGATTTATGAACTTGTAGAGTGTGACAACCTTGAAATGTTTGCTGACAGAGGTGTGTGGATATCAGCTGTAGACAGCTTCGGAGATGAAGAACATGCGTATTTGATGGATGAAGCTGGCTGTTATATGAAAAATAGTGCTTACGAAGGATTTAGTGCATTATTTAAAATTCCTTTTGATACATCAAAAGCAGACAGAGCCGCGGCGGATAAGTATCTTAAAAAAATTGAAGATGAAAACAGTCTGGACACTGAACAGAATATAGACGATAATACAGCAATATCTGAATTTATGAAATCATTAGAAAATATAAGTCAGGATGAAATAGACGAGAGATTTGATGAGGTTGAAGGTCATACAGTGACAGCAGAGCCTGATGCCGATGGAAATATTGACATGACATATGTGGAAGATGATGTCACATGCGGTGTAAGCGGTAATATAAATTATATTATGCCGGATGATAAAGACTTTGTAGTGGCTGATGTATTATCAGGAGACAATGGTCCGGATGGTTTTATTGCAATCTACAGGAATGATGATGGCAGTTTTACATGTAAGGAATACAAATTAAAATAGCAGATAAAAATAGAACGAAGATAACGACTTAGTAAATTTTAAAAATATGTGAAAAAGCACCGAAAATCAGGGACTACTGGTTTTTCAGTGCTTTTCTTTTATACAACAGTTTTAATAATTTTTTTGCTATCCACAATTATGTCTTGTTTAGAAGAACTTTACAATATCCTCAGGAGACTTACGTTTTGGCTTTTCAGGTGTAGTTTTTCCGTATCCTACAGCAATAACCGCAACAACAGTTTCTGTATCCGGGATGCTTAACTGCTTGCGGATTGCTTCTCCGTCACGTATACCCATGATAAGAGTATCGAGTCCAAGCTCTTTTGCTTTAAGTACAAAGTTTTCATTGTGGAGTCCGAGATCATAATATCCCCAGCCATTACCACATTCATTATCAGGGTTGCCCTCACGGTCAAAGCCGGAACGGTTTGAAACAAATGTAGTGACTACGAGTGCTGCTCCGTGAGAACTTCTGGCGTTAAATTCAGGCAGACAATCAGCGGCAAATTTTTCTTTTATATCATCACTTAATATGCAGTAATATCTTGCAGTCTGTGAGTTTTTCCATGAAGGTGCCTGTATGCCGGCTTCTATTAATGTTTTTATCTGATCTTCTGTGACTGCTTTTGTTTCGTCAAAAGCGCGTACACTTCTTCTTGCTTCAAGTAATGTTTCAAATTCCATGATTTTCCTCCTAAAAGTGTATATGTATTGTATCGTTGATTTCCATGTTTTATAGTTACTACAGTAATATAATTTTTAATGTAAGTTAAAGCTGTTCAATGGAAAGTTAGAATATACTAACAGGTTACACCATACTTATATTACAAAAGAGCAGATGTGTCAAGCTATGCGCCATAGTGTAATTATTGAGTGACTACAGCCTTGCCTCGTAGAGGCATTTTAAAGGGGCTCTAATCGTTGCTGGTCACACTGTCAGGTGTGATCAGTAACAATAGCATAAAATAATAACTAAGAAAAAGTATAAAATGTTTGAAAAATAAAGTATGCCGTAGTAGAATAGTAGCATTACACAGAAGAAACAGGGGGGAAGACATGCATAAATTCAGACAAAAATATATAGGGGACAAAGCATTTTATAAGCGCTATCTAATGCTGGCCATACCAATGATAATCCAGAATGCAATCACAAATCTGGTAAGCTTTCTGGACAACATTATGGTAGGACAGCTTGGTACAGAGCAGATGTCGGGCGTAGCGATCGTAAACCAGCTCATATTTGTGTACAATTTGGCGGTGTTTGGAGCAGTGTCAGCGGCAAGTATATTCGGAGCGCAGTACTTTGGAAAGGGAAATCATAAGGGGCATATGTATTCCTTTAGATTCAAGCTGTATGCAGCGCTGCTTGTGACGGCAATAGCGATGGCTTTGTTTATCACAAATGGGACAGGTCTTATATCACTTTATCTGACAGATACAGCAGGAAACGGTGCCACAGAAGCAGCACTGGCATATGGAAAGGAATATCTGGAAATCGTTATGATAGGTCTCATACCATTTGCGGTGACACAGGCATATGCGACAAACATAAAGGAGACAGGACAGACCATTGTACCGATGGCAGCAAGCTTTGCAGCAGTCGGAAGCAATGCGGTGCTTGATTTTCTGCTCATCTTCGGAATCGGTCCTATACCAAAGCTTGGTGTGGCTGGAGCTGCTATTGCCACGGTAATGTCGAGGTATATAGAAACCATAATAGTTGTGCTGTGGGCACATAAAAACAGGGATAAGAACAGATATCTCGAGGGCGCTTACAGAGGAATAGGGATGCCGTTTGATGAGTTTAAGACTATATTCATCAAGGGACTGCCACTCATGCTCAATGAGCTGTTCTGGGCAGCCGGCATGACGATGGTTACACAGTGTTATTCAGTCAGAGGACTTTCGGTAATTGCAGGACTTAACATTGCGACAACGATAACAAACCTTTTCAATATCGTGTTTATACAGCTTGGCGCATGCATAAGCATAGTTGTGGGACAGTATCTTGGAGCAGGTGAGCTTGAAAAGGCAAAGGATGCAGATAACAAGATGATAGTGTTCAGTGTATTCTGCTGCTCAATAATGGCGGTATTTATGCTTCTGGTAGGCGGATTTTTCCCACAGATATATAATACAACAGATGAAATCAAGTCACTCGCAACAAGCTTCATAGCAGTATCAGCGATAATCATGCCGTTTTGTGCATTTACGCATTCGTCGTATTTCACACTCCGCTCAGGTGGCAAGACACTGGTCACATTTCTGTTTGACTCGGTATTTACCTGGGTGATAGTGGTGCCGGTGGCATTTGTGCTTGCCAGATATACCGGACTTGGCATAGTTGCAGTGTACTTCCTGGTGCAGGCCACAGAGCTGATAAAGGTAGTCATCGGATATTTCATGGTAAAAAGCGATGTGTGGCTTGTGCAGATGGTATAGGAATGTAAGTCATTATCTTGCGGAAATGTAAAATAAAAGTTATACTGTAGCTATTAAAGAAATCGTGTTACTGTTCACATTATAGTGTGACAGGTAACATAGGGTTGGCATATTTTATGAGTATGGAGGGGCACACATGTCAAAGCGGTTTTGCGTTACCGGAACATGTATACCGGCGAAAAATTATATGGTTGATATAAGTGACAGAGTAGACATGATCATTCATGACTATATTGATAAAGGTCAGTATTTTACCATAAACCGTGCCAGACAATATGGAAAAACGACCACACTCTATATGCTCGAACAGAGGCTTAAAAGTGATTATCTTGTTATCAGTCTGAGCTTTGAGGCAGTAGATGAGTATTTTGCATCGTTTGGAACTCTGGCAGAGGGGCTGATGATGGATATTGCGGAATGTCTGAAAAATCAGAACGCTTCGGAGACTATTATTGAAGAGTGGAATGAACCTCTATCAGATAAATTTCCACTACGTTCATTGGGAATGAAGATTACCAGGCTATGCAAAGCCAGCAATAAAAAAGTTGTGCTTATGATAGATGAGGTTGATAAAAGCTCGGATAATCAGATTTTTCTGTCATTTTTAGGACTGCTCAGAGAAAAATATCTGAAATGCCAGCAGGGAAAAGACATCACATTTCAGTCAGTGATACTGGCAGGTGTTTATGATGTGAAATCTTTAAAACTAAAGATACATCCGCAGGAAGAAACAAAGTATAACAGTCCATGGAATATAGCTGTTGATTTTTCTATGGATATGAGTTTTAACATAAATGATATAAAGTCAATGCTTTCTGATTACGAGAATGAACACCGTACAGGCATGGATATTGAACTGATTGCATCGATAATCTATGATTATACATCCGGATATCCGTATCTGGTATCGCGTATATGTCAGTTGACTGATGAGCGAATTGCATCACATGAACAAGACGCAGATGAAAAAAAAGCATGGACGAAAAATGGTCTTTTACAGGCAATAAAGCTTCTTCTGAAAGAACCAAATACTTTATTTGATGATATGACCAAGAAACTGCTTGATCATCCGGCATTAAAAGATATGCTTCAAAAGATACTTTTCGATGGAATAGATTTTCCTTTCAAGAGAGAAAATCCGATAATAGATCTTGGTGTTACATTTGGATTTCTAAAGGATAAAAATGGTATTGTAGCTGTTGCAAACAGGATTTTTGAGACACAGCTTTATGATACATTTTTATCTGAGATGGCTGTGAATGACAGATTATATGTAGATGCAGCAGCAAACAGAAATCAGTTTATAGTTTCTGATATGTTGCAGATGGATCTTGTTATGAAAAAATTCTATGAATATTTTGAAGAAATATATACGGACAACGATCATAAATTCATAGAAGAAAATGGAAGAAAGCTGTTCCTTTTATTTTTAAAACCTATAATAAACGGAACAGGAAATTATTATGTCGAAGCACAGACACGAAATAACAGAAGGACAGATATAATAGTAGATTATAAAGGAAAGAGATTTATCATTGAGCTAAAAATATGGCATGGAAATGAATATAATCTGCGTGGGCAAAAGCAGCTATTTGATTACTTAGATTACTACAAAGAGGACAAGGGTTATCTTCTAAGCTTCAATTTCAATAAGAATAAGAAAACAGGTGTAAACGAGTTGGAATATGATGGCAGGAAGATAATGGAAGTTGTGGTATAGGTAATAATTCGGTACAAATATGCGGTAATGCATATTTCGAAAAAAACGTATATTATGCAGGAGAAAAATATGAGCGAAGAAGTACAGCACAAGCGACGTGCGCATTACAGCGGAAAATATCCCAAAAAATTCGAGGAAAAATATAAAGAGCTAAATCCTGAGAAATACAAGGATACAATTGAACATGTCATCAGCAAGGGAAACACTCCTGCAGGCATGCACATATCCATAATGGTAAAAGAAATCATAGATTTTCTGGACATAAAGCCGGGACAGACAGGCTTTGACGCAACACTCGGATATGGTGGCCACACAAGGGCAATGCTTGAAAAGCTTAAAGGGCAGGGACATATGTATGCCACTGATGTTGACCCGATCGAGTCTGAAAAGACAAAAAAGCGTCTTGCTGAAGCTGGCTTTGGAGAGGATATTCTTACCATAAAGCTTCAGAACTTCTGCACAATAGATGAGATTGCCAATGAAGTAGGAGGCTTTGATTTCGTACTTGCCGATCTTGGAGTTTCATCAATGCAGATAGATAATCCTGAGCGTGGATTTTCATTTAAGGTGGACGGACCGCTGGATTTGCGTCTTAATCCTAATACCGGTATCAGTGCAGCAGAGCGTCTTGATAATATATCGCGTGAGGAGCTTGCGGGCATGCTTTATGAAAATTCAGATGAACCATATTGCGAGGAGCTTGCAAAGGCAATCACGGATGAGATCAGAAAAGGCAATCGTATCGACACGACTACAAAGCTGCGCCACATTATAGAGCAGACGCTGGATTTCTTACCTGAAAAAGAGAAAAAAGATACTGTAAAAAAGACCTGCCAGCGCACCTTCCAGGCGCTCCGTATAGATGTAAACCGTGAATTTGAGGTGCTCTATGAGTTTATGGAAAAGCTTCCGGGAGCATTAAAACCCGGCGGGAAGAGCCGCCATACTTACATTCCATTCAGGGGAGGACAAGCTGGTCAAAAAGGCACTCAAAGCAGGATATAAAGCGGGAATATACAGTGATTATTCAAAAGATGTGATCCGTCCATCGGCACAGGAATGTGTTCAGAATGGACGTGCCAGATCCACAAAAATGCGATGGGCAGTACGTGCGGAATAGATGGTTTTAGTTTTTGCATCAAAACATAAATTAAAATAGTACAAAAATACTATTGCGTTATTGAGAAAAGTGATTTATTATGAACACGTTATATGACTGACGGATAAGTGGGATAACCACATGAAATATAACGAATATGAGCCGACCGTCTGGGCGATAAAACCCGGACTGTTGGCTTTTTTTATCCATAATATGGGATATATACCGCAGATTATTACAGAAACAGGCTTTGAGAGTGTTTACAATTATTTTGCCAAAAATTAGCGGTAGCATTGTCATGAATACTCTGATACATTGTATACATCGAATTATTATCGAGGATCAACAAAAATTTATGTATCAAAATTTGAACACAAAACATATTGACAAAAAAATGACAGTAAGTATATACTAACTACAGTTAAGCAAGACTAATAAGCGGCATATACCGCAGTGTCTGTTTAATATAATTTAAAGGTAACAATTCAACTTTATAAAGCAGCGCAAAGCTGTCTATTTTTAGGAGGATATCGCAATGATAGAAATGAAAGAGTGGGATGGATTTGAAGGACGTCTTTGGAAAGAGGAAATCAACGTCCGTCAGTTTATTCAGGACAACTACACTCCATATGACGGAGACGAGAGCTTTTTAGCTGATCCGACAGATGCTACAAACAAGCTGTGGGATGCGCTCCAGAAATTACAGAAAGAGGAGCGTGCCAAGGGCGGAGTTCTTGACATGGAGACAGAGGTTGTAACAGGAATCACAGCTTACGGCCCTGGATATATAGATGAGGCATTAAAGGATCTCGAGCAGATTGTAGGTCTTCAGACAGACAAGCCTTTAAAGAGAGCATTCATGCCATACGGTGGAATCAAGATGGCTGTACAGGCTGCTGAGACATATGGTTACAATGTAAGCGACAAGCTCAAGGAGATTTTCACAAAATATCATAAGACACACAACACAGCAGTATTCGATGCATACACACCTGAGATGATGAAGGTCCGTCATGCAAAGATCCTCACAGGACTTCCTGATACATACGGCCGTGGACGTATCGTTGGTGATTACCGCCGTGTAGCATTATACGGACTGGATTACCTCATCGAGGAGAAAAAGAAGGATAAGGCAAACTGTGGCTGTGGACAGATGACAGATGATGTTATCCGTTTAAGAGAGGAAATCGCAGAGCAGATTAAATGTCTTGAGGATATGAAGAAGCTGGCAGAGATTTACGGATACGATATCTCAAGACCTGCAACAAACGCAAAAGAGGCAGTTCAGTGGTTATACTTCGGATACCTTGCAGCAATCAAGACACAGAATGGTGCAGCAATGTCAGTAGGTCGTGTATCTACATTCCTTGATATCTACATTAAGAGAGATATGGATAAGGGCATACTTACAGAGCAGGAAGCACAGGAGCTCATCGACCATTTTACAATGAAGCTTCGTATGGTTAAATTTGCACGTATCCCTTCATACAACCAGTTATTCTCAGGTGATCCTGTATGGGCAACACTTGACGTGGCAGGAACAGGTGTGGACGGACGCTCAATGGTTACAAAGACAGACTTCCGTTTCCTCCATACATTAGAGAACATGGGACCTGCACCGGAGCCAAACCTCACAGTATTCTACTCATCAAAGCTTCCTCAGACCTTCAAGGATTATGCAGCCCGCATCTCAATTGAGACAAGCTCAATCCAGTATGAGAATGATGACGCAATGAAGCCGGTATGGGGCGATGATTATGCAATCTGCTGCTGTGTATCTGCAACACAGACAGGTAAAGAGATGCAGTTCTTCGGAGCACGTGCAAACCTTGCCAAATGTCTCCTTTACGCTATCAACGGTGGTGTTGATGAGAAATCAGGTGAGCAGGTAGGACCAAACTACGCACCTATCACAGCTGAGTACCTTGACTATGACGAGGTAATGGCAAAATACGACAAGATGATGGACTGGTTAGTAGACATCTATGTAAATACATTAAACCTTATCCAGTACATGCATGACAAATATTACTATGAGGCAGCAGAGCTTGCACTCATGGATACAGATTTAAAGAGAACATTCGCAACAGGAATCGCAGGATTCTCACATGTGATCGATTCTCTTTCAGCAATCAAATATGCAAAGGTTAAAGTAGTACGTGACGAGAACGGACTTGCAAAGGATTTCGAGATCGAGGGAGAGTTCCCTAAATACGGAAACGATGATGACCGCGCAGATGAGATCGGTGTATGGCTTCTTAAGACATTCATGGACAAGTTAAAGAAACATCACACATACCGTGATTCAGAGCCTACAACATCAATCCTTACAATTACATCAA
>CAJLRL010000019.1 GCA_905209075.1 uncultured Lachnospiraceae bacterium
TAATGAGCGGAGCGAATTATATCCGCGCGAATGCGCATAGGTATCAGCCGCAGGCTTATCATATGCGTAAGCATATGATATAATGAGCGGAGCGAATTATATCCGCGCGAATGCGCATAGGTATCAGCCGCAGGCAAAGGTTTAAAAAGAAGAGCGTTTGGTGTAGGAATATGCCAGCGAAAAGACGGATTATATACAGCTAGATTTGTGTAGTAAAATAACATAGAAAGGCGAAAACCCTATAAAATAAAGGATTTTTGAATAGGTACGATTTGAAATGAAACTTGGTATTGTAGGACTTCCAAACGTCGGAAAGTCTACATTATTTAACTCACTTACAAAGGCAGGAGCACTTTCAGCAAACTATCCGTTTGCTACAATAGATCCAAATGTTGGAATCGTGTCAGTTCCTGATGAAAGGATAGTAAAGCTTGGAGAACTTTACCATACAAAAAAAGTTACACCGGCTACAATAGAGTTTGTAGATATTGCAGGTCTTGTAAAAGGTGCGAGCAAAGGTGAGGGACTAGGAAACCAGTTTCTTGCAAATATCCGTGAGGTGGATGCTATCGTCCATGTTGTGCGCTGCTTTGAGGATACAAATATCATTCATGTAGATGGATCAGTTGACCCGGCAAGGGATATAGAGACAATAAATCTTGAGCTTATCTTCTCTGATGTAGAGATTCTTGACAGAAGGATTTCGAAGATCGCAAAACAGGCAAGAATGGACAAGACTCTTGCAAAAGAGCTTGAACTTGTTGAGGCAATAAAGGCACATCTCGAGGAAGGCAAGATGGCGAGAACTTTTGAAGTGCCTGATGATGATGACGCACAGATATGGTTTAAGGGATATAATCTTCTTACAGCAAAACCTACAATATACGCAGCAAATGTTGCAGAAGACGATCTTGCGGATGATGGTGCTTCAAATCCACATGTTGCAAAAGTAAGAGAGATGGCTAAGGCAGAAGGCGCAGAAGTATTTGTGATATGCGCACAGATAGAACAGGAACTTGCAGAACTTGATGAGGATGAGAAAAAGGAATACCTTGAAGATCTCGGAGTTGAATCAAGCGGACTTGATAAGCTTGTAGCAGCAAGCTATTCACTTCTTGGACTTATATCTTTCCTTACTGCAGGAGAGGATGAGTGCCGTGCATGGACTATAAAAGAAGGAACAAAGGCACCGCAGGCAGCTGGAAAGATACATACAGATTTCGAACGTGGATTTATAAAGGCTGAGGTTGTAAATTATCAGGATCTTCTTGACAATGGAAGTCTTTCAGCTGCAAGAGAAAAAGGAATTGTCGGCATGGAAGGAAAAGATTATGTCGTTAAAGATGGGGATGTTATTCTTTTCCGATTCAACGTTTAAAATGTATACCGACATTTCAATGATATAGATTTGGAATATAAAGTCACATAATAAATATGAAACGCATAAAATAGTCTGTAAGGAGGTCTGTTTTATGCGTTTTTTGGATTTGTGCGATAAGGAGGTTGTAAGTGTCGGTGAGGGCCGCTATATAGGGCATGTAAGGGACATGGAATTTGATCCGGTATGTGGTAAAATATGTGCAATAATAGTTCCGGGACCGGGAAAATATCTTGGATGCTTTTGCAGAGATTATGAATATTGCATTCCATGGGTTAAGATAGTAAAGATCGGACCCGATATAATATTGGTAGATATATGCGAAAACGATATGCAGCGCAAAATTTAGCAGTACTAAAATAAACAAAATTATCAGTATTTTATTGACAACAAATAGTAGTAACTATATACTTTAGATATATGTTTAATTGACGGAGGTACTGGATGAAGTGTCCATTTTGCAGCAGTGATAATACAAGAGTTATAGATTCGAGACCGGCAGATGATAATAATTCTATCCGCCGCAGACGTATGTGTGATGACTGTGGAAAAAGATTCACTACATACGAAAAAGTCGAGACAATCCCACTTATTGTAATTAAAAAAGATAATAACAGGGAACAGTATGACCGTACAAAGATAGAAGCCGGTGTACTTCTGGCATGCCATAAGAGACCTATTTCAGCTGACCAGATTTCTAAACTTGTAGATGACGTTGAGGTTGAGATATTTAACCGCGAAGAAAAAGAGGTTGAGACAGCACTTATAGGTGAGCTTATTATGGACAGATTAAAGGAACTTGATGCAGTTGCATATGTCAGGTTTGCGTCAGTTTACAGAGAATTCAAAGATGTAAACACATTTATGAATGAATTAAAGAAAATGTTAGTATAAAATTGAGGTAGAAGAGTATGAACATTTCGGGTATCAGACCGAGTACTGATTTTTATTCATACAATTCCATAAAGATAAACGAGCTTAGAAACCAGCAGATAATGGAATCTAAGAAGGCAGGTCAGGGTAATAATGACGTAAATTCAGATGATAATACCAAAATCCAGAATGATCCGCAGATAGATCAGAGCTTTTCGTCATTTGATTATGCAAAAGGGTATAATCCGGAGGAAACATTTGAGCTTAAGGGTGTTGACAGTGATATAGCATCACTTGATATCCAGAAAGCCGTTTCTGATCTTGACAAGGATAAAGTACTTCAGCAGTATCAATTCTTCGTTGGGGATGAAGCTTTTACAATACAGCAGAAAGATAGCATTACATCGATAGCACATTCTGGAGAAAATTTTTTACTTTAAAGGATTTATTTATGAGTTTTTTATATCCAAAAGAATATAAAGATTCCACATACAATATAGATTTTGAGCAATTATATAAAGAAGGGTACAGAGGGATTATTTTTGATATAGATAATACATTGGTCACCCATGGTTCGCCTGCTGATGAGCGGGCGATTGCTTTGTTTAAGCATTTAAAAGAAATCGGTTTTAAATGTCTGTTACTTTCAAACAATAAAGAGAAGCGTGTAAGATCGTTCGCAGATCAGGTTGGGGCAAAGTACATATATAAGGCGGGAAAACCTAAACCATCAGGCTATAAAAGGGCTATGGAAATACTTAAGACAAAAGCTGACAGTACGGTTTTTGTCGGTGACCAGATTTTTACAGATATAATCGGGGCTAACCTTGCAGGGATAAGATCTATTCTTGTTGAACCGATAGATCCGCATGAAGAGATACAGATAGTCTTAAAGAGATATCTTGAAAAACCCATTATATGTCTATATAAACTGAAAAACAAAAATAGCATATCAAAAGATAAAAAATAAACATACAAAATATTTAACAGGAGGACGACTATGAAAATCGCAATTGGAAATGACCATGCAGCAGTCGAATTGAAAAAAACAATTATGGAATATGTTGAAAGTCTGGGACACGAAGTGACAAACTTCGGAACAGATACAAACGAAAGCTGTGATTATCCTGTATATGGAGAAAAAGTAGCAAATGCAGTTGCTTCAGGAGAGTATGACTGTGGGATACTTATATGTGGTACGGGTGTAGGGATTTCTATTTCAGCAAATAAGGTAAATGGAATAAGAGCGGCAGTATGTTCCGATACAGCTACAGCACGTCTTGTAAAACAGCACAACAATGCAAACATAATCGCATTTGGCGAAAGGATTGTTGGTGTTGAACTTGCAAAAGATATCGTAAAAGCATATCTTGAGGCTGAATTTGAAGGCGGAAGACATGCCAGAAGAGTAGCAATGATATCAGATATTGAGTCAAGAAACTAATTTATACTTGAAATGTATTGTCATTTATTGTAAAATGGACGAATGAGAGAGTTTACGCTCGCATGATTTAAGGAGGAAGAATCTAATGATTTCAGCAGGAGATTTCAGAAATGGTGTTACTATCGAATACGAAGGAAACATCTATCAGATTATCGAATTTCAGCATGTTAAACCAGGAAAAGGTGCAGCATTTGTTCGTACTAAGTTAAAAAATATCATCAGTGGAGGTGTTGTAGAGAAGACTTTCCGTCCTACAGAGAAATGCCCTACAGCTCACATTGATCGTAAAGATATGCAGTATCTCTATGCAGATGATGATTTTTATCATTTTATGGATGTTGAGACATACGACCAGATCGATCTACCAAAGGATGAGGTCGGTGATGCACTTAAGTTTGTAAAAGAGAATGAGATGTGCAAAGTATGTTCACATAAAGGAAATGTATTTGCCGTTGAGCCACCTCTTTTTGTAGAACTTAAAATTACAGAGACAGAGCCAGGATTTAAGGGTGATACAGCTACAGGTGCTACAAAGCCTGCTACAGTTGAGACTGGGGCTACTGTATATGTTCCATTATTTGTTGAGACAGATGATGTTATCAAAATCGATACAAGAACAGGTGAATATCTTTCACGTGTATAATTTCTTTTTGATCGTTTTAGAACCAATAAGAAAAGTCTATATTATAAGGCTGAATGAAAAGACCGGAGTTATTTTCCGGTCTTTTTTTGTACCAGGAAAAGGACAGCGGCAGTAAGGAAGATCCACGAAGCCAGAAGTGCCCATAAATATGCATCTATGCCATTAAGAGGAACAAGCAGGGCAATCATTGATATCCGTATACAGCAAGATAAAAGATTGACAAGCAGAACCTGTTTTGCCATTCCTAGTCCGTGAAGTACACTGCAAAGCATCCCGCTTATATTAAGCATAGGGCACAGCCAGCATAATTTCCTGATAAAATAACCACACAAATCAGAACCGAAAAGAAAATTCCCGATAAAATCTGACAGGCAAAAGAATATAAAAGTAAAAGACAAACCAAAAAACATGCCAAAGCTTACAGATCTTGTGACAGTCTGTGATACGTGATGCTTCTGGCCGCAAGCATTTGCTTCAGATATAGCCGGAAGGATGAGGACACAGGCACAGCTGCACAATACCCCGGGGAAAAGCAGTACAGGAAGGGATAATCCTGTCAATGTTCCGAATAAAGATAGTGCGTCAGATGAAGAAAGCCCATAGCGGACTAAGGTTTTTGGAATGAGCATATTTTCAACCGAAGATGAAAAACTTATCAAAAAATAATTTAATGACATGGGGATAAACAGCACCGCAAGATTTCCACAGGACTGTTTAAATAAACGGCTTGCGGGAGTGGGTACATGATCATACAGGACTTCACATCTGCTTATTGAAAAATGTGCTGCAGAAATTGAAAATAAAGCAGCTGCAAATTCCCCAGCGGCTATGCCGCAAATAGAGTGGACGGGCAGAAAACTTTTATTTTCACTTTGAAGAATTATGTATACAAGATAGCACGAGCCGATCCGGGCAGATTGTTCGATTAGTTGTGTGATAGAAGGGACGGCTGTTTTTTTCAGACCATAGTAATATCCGTTTATACAGGAATGTATACAAGCCGGAACAAGTGAAAATGAAATCATCCGTACAAGTGGGATGCATCTTTGTTCACCTAGCATATAAAGGCTTATCATCCGTGCGTTTGTATACATTAAAAATGATACAATAAGTGAAAGGACTGACGACATAAATATTGCTGCTGATAATATGTATTTCTGGTCAGAAGGATGTTCGGCGACAAGCTTTGATGTGGCTGTCTGGAAGCCGTTGCAGCATGCAGCAAGACATAAAGACATAAGCGGAATAGTAAGCTGATAAAGTCCAAGCCCTACTGGTCCAAGAATATCATTGAGGAAGATCCTGAAAAAAAAGCCCATGAAGCGGCTTGCTGTTCCGGCAAAAGTAAGAAACAAAGTCCCTGTAATAAGAGGGTTTGACAAATATTTTTTGAGATTCAAAAAGGCACCTGCTATATGAATTTATATAAATTCTATGACAGATGCCATTTTTATATTACAATGAAAGAAAATGATATATAGCTTTTGCAACGCCATCATTATCGTTTGTGTCAGTTATGTAGTCGGAATCAGCTTTTAGCTGTTCTGTTGCATTTCCCATGGCAACACCGATATGTGCGGATTTAATTATGGCAAGGTCATTTTCCGTGTCACCGATCGCCATTGTCTGGTCGAGGGGGATATTTAGAATCCCGGAAAGCTTTTTAAGACCAACACCTTTGTCTACACCGGCTTTTGTAAATTCCAGGTTGCCATATCCGCCGCTTACTACAGTAAGAGCAGGGTTGCTGGTCAGGTATTCAAAAACTTCATCACGGCAGTAATAGTTCCCATTTTGATCTTTTGGAAAATTTATTGTCATTTTCTGTACATGCCCTTCTGTTTTAATAAGATCAACAAGGCTGTCCACACGTTTTCTCGTATTCATTATATATTTGTGTAAAGAAGGCGGCATGGAAAGCTCTTTGGCATCTTTTAAACACTTAACCGGAGAGTAGCCCTGCCCTTTGATAAATGCATCCATGTGTACACGCTGGGTAAGAAGATATTCGATGACGGGAATAACAACATCATCATCTAGTGGATCTTCAAAAAGGCATTCACCTGTGCTTATGCGGTATGCACTGCTTCCGTTTGCATTTATTGAATAATCAATACCAGATCCGCTGATCTGCTCAAATGGATCGCCGCAAAAAGGCCGTCCGGTAGAAATAACGATATTGACGCCAGCATCCGATGCTGCTTTGATTGCTTTTATATTTTCTTTGGAAATTACGCTCTGACTGTTAAACAATGTGCCATCAAGATCCAAAGCGATGAGTTTTATATCCTGGGATAAATCCATAATTGAAAAATAGTTCCTTTCTTTTTTTTATAGAATAATGTATTATATTGGTAATTGTAAAGATATGCAATAGTTTTGCATGTTTTTATAATAAATAAAAGTATAGGAAAAAGCAAATGACAAAGAAAGAATTCAGAGAATATTTAAGTAAAGGTGCAATAGTACTCGATGGTGCCACCGGAACAAATCTTATGGCAGCAGGAATGCCGATAGGGGTCTGCCCGGAAGCGTGGGTTATGGAACATCAGGATGTACTTTATGATCTGCAGAGTGCATATGTAAAAGCCGGAACCAATATAGTGTATGCGCCTACTTTTACAGGAAATAGGATAAAGCTGGAAGAGTATGGGCTTGAAGACCGCATAGAGGAGATAAATACAGAGCTTGTCAGATTATCAAAGCGTGCAGTGGACGGAAAAGCACTTGTCGCTGGGGATATGACAATGACAGGAAAGCAGCTTTTCCCGCTTGGGGATCTTATGTTTGAAGAACTGGTCGATGTATATAAAGAGCAGGCATCGATCCTTGACCATGCGGGCGCAGATCTTTTTGTTGTGGAAACGATGATGAGCCTGCAGGAATGCAGGGCTGCGGTCATTGCAATAAAAGAGGTCAGTGATCTTCCTATAATGGTAACTCTTTCTTATAATGAGGATGGGCGTACATTATTTGGAACGCCGCCGGAAACTGCGGTTGTTGTATTGCAATCACTTGGAGTGGATGCAATAGGAATCAATTGCTCTACAGGACCTATGGAAATGGTAGAACTTGTAGAAAAAATGGCGCAGTATTCAACAGTACCGATCCTTGCAAAACCAAATGCAGGGCTTCCGGAACTCGAGGGCGACAAAACAGTATATAAGATGACGCCGCAGGAATTTGCGGATGCTGCAGTTGCGTTAGTAAATGCAGGAGCTTCAATCGTGGGCGGATGCTGTGGAACTACACCTGAACATATAAAAGCACTTTCCGATGCTGTAAGAGAGCTTCCAATCAGAAAGCCGCTTGAAAGACACAGAAGAATACTTGCATCAGAAAGAAAAAATGTTGAGATAGATCTCGACGGCGGATTTATTGTTGTAGGAGAGAGGATCAATCCTACAGGAAAGAAAAAACTTCAGGCTGAATTAAAGGAAGGAAAGCTTGATCTTGTGCGCCAGATGGCAATGGAACAGGAAGAAAATGGTGCAAAAATCCTTGATATAAATATGGGAATGAATGGAATTGATGAAAAAGAAATGATGAAATCGGTAATATACGAGGTATCATCAACGGTGGATTGTCCGCTTTGCATTGATTCAAGTCATGTAGATGTGATAGAGGAAGCCCTTAAAATCTATCCGGGGCGGGCGCTTATCAATTCAATATCTCTTGAGAGTGAAAAGATTGAAAAACTCCTTCCTGTAGCTGCAAAATATGGAGCAATGTTTATACTGCTGCCACTTTCAGATGAGGGGCTTCCAAAGGATGCAGCGGAAAAACACCGTATAATAAATACTGTATATGATAAGGCTATGGCACTGGGGATGGCTCACGAGGATATTGTGGTTGATGGACTTGTTGCTACGATAGGAGCAAATCCGGATGCAGCAAAAGAATGTTATGAGACTATTTCATATTGCAAAAATGATAAGAAACTTCCGACTATATGTGGTCTTTCAAATATTTCATTCGGACTGCCTGAGAGAATGTATGTAAATACAGCGTTCCTTACGATGGCAATATGTAATGGACTTACAATGGCAATAGCAAATCCGTCACAGGAGCTTCTCATGAACGCTGCATTCTCATCGGATATGCTTCTTAACCGTCCAGATAGTGATATTGCTTATATAGAGCGCATGAATATGCTTGCGGAGAAAAAGGCGCAGTATGAAACTGTCGTTGTAAAAAAACAGCCGGATAGTGCAGCTGGAGACAGCGCAGGAACAAATACAAATGGTGGAAACGATGCTATATTTCAGGCGGTTTTAAAGGGCAGCAAAGGATCGATCCTCGATGAGGTAAAAAAGGTTATAGATGCAGGTAAAAAACCGGATGAAATAATTAATGAAAGCCTTATACCGGCCATCAATGAAGTAGGCGAGCTTTTTAATAAAAAGAAATATTTCCTGCCGCAGCTTATCGGAAGTGCAAATACAATGAAACATGCGATAGATTACCTTGAACCGCTTCTTGAAAAGAATGATACAGGTGAAAATATGCCTACACTTGTAATCGCAACGGTTGAGGGAGATATCCACGATATCGGAAAAAATCTCGTTGTCCTTATGCTGAAGAATTATGGATATAATGTTATAGATATGGGAAAAGATGTTCCGTGTGAAGATATTGTAAATAAAGCAATAGAGGAAAATGCAGCAGTTATTGGACTGTCTGCGCTTATGACAACTACGATGCTCCGCATGAAAGATGTGATAGAATTGTGTAAAGAAAAAGGCTGCAGCAGCAAAGTGATAATCGGAGGTGCCTGCATTACACAAAGCTATGCGGATGAGATAGGGGCTGATGGTTATTCTAAGGATGCAGCAGAATGTGTTAAACTTGTTGAAAAACTTTTACAGAAATAGAAAATGCTGTGTAAGCCCACTCTCTGGGCGGTGTCTTGTCACAAAGGAATATGGAAAGTTTAAGTTATAAAAAATCATGTAAAAAGTTACAAAAAAATATGTAAAAAAGTGTTGACAATTATGTGCCGTCTGTATATAATAATCAAGTCGGTTGATGAAACAAACGGCACAAGATATGGGATCTTAGCTCAGCTGGGAGAGCATCTGCCTTACAAGCAGAGGGTCACAGGTTCGAGCCCTGTAGGTCCCATCCTTTTAAAGGTATCAATCAAATATGGCGAGGTGGCTCAACTGGCTAGAGCGTCCGGTTCATACCCGGGAGGTTGAGAGTTCGAGTCTCTCCCTCGCTACTAAAAGGACATCATTGATGTCTTTTTTTATTTGGTTAAATACCTATATGAAATCAGAAAAAGGTATCATTGCATTGTAAATTGCCAAATGATACCTTATGACTTTTTGATCATATATATTCTCTGCTGAAAATACCGGATTTCATTTCTCTTTTATGGTCATACATTAATTGATCACATTCATCTATGGCACGCCATATATCATCGATCTGTTCATAAAATCTATATCCGATAGCTGCCTCGTTTGTCTGGTTTAGTGCAGACCGCATCTTATCGCAGATACTTAAATAAATGTCTTTTTGCTGATGAAGTGATATCACAACAAATTCATCACCGCCTACACGGTAGATAAAAGATTGCGGAAATTGAAGCCGGAGAAGCTTGACAAAGTTTCTAAGGAGTTCGTCACCGGCCTTATGTCCATAAGTATCATTTACAGATTTGAGATTATTCAGGTCAAAAAATGCGACACCAAAATTTTGCTCTGCAGAAAGCCGTACCTCATTTTCCTGAAGATAAAGCCTGTTATATACTTCTGTAAGTGTATCGAAATATGCTTTTCGTTCAAGAGAAGAGTCGCTGATCACAACAGAATCGCTGGCTGCCTGTTCGTGATTGCGGATTATACACCCACACATACCAGGCTCTACATAAAATGCCTCAACTGTAAGCTTGCGATTTATTATAGTGCTGTCACTTTCAACGTATCGTACTTTTTTACTGCTTGCAACATCATAAAAAAGATTAAGCCAGAATGGTTCGCCGATTTTGCCAAATACTTCGTTAAAAGTATGACCGATAAGTTCTGACTGGTTGTGTCCTACGAACATCCCAAAAGAATGATTGACATACATATATCTGAAATCCGCTGATTTTCCATCTTTTATAATAGGTTCGACAAGGAAAAAACAGCTTGGATATTCGTCAAAAACCTGTTTTAATGTTATTTTTCTTTCTTTACGTTCTTGCATTGTAAATTCCTCGTTTTAATTTAGCTGTTTATAATTTATAATATAAATATAATTTTATCACTTTAAATACATATCGGCAATAAAAAAGGATGTATAATAGTAAGAATCAAAGTTAGGAGAGCAGGATATGTTAAGACCGAAGATCGGGCTGGACTGGGATGATGTGACAGCACCATTTAATGAAATCGCAGTAGAGATGGCGAATGAAAAATACAATATTAAACCGCCGCTTATGCTTTCGGATATTGAATCATGGGAAAATACAGGAAGAGCATCTGTGATCAAAGAATTCTATAATGATCCGGAGCTTTATGAAAAACAAAAACCATCCGAAGAAACGAAGAATATGATAAGGAAGCTGATGGATATAGCAGAGGTATATTTTATTACAGCTGTGGCACCGGCATTTATGGGGGTCAGAGCAAGACAGATTATGGAGGCATTTCCGGAGTTTCCACAGGAAAATATCATACTCGGCAACGCAAAAAATCTTGTGCAGTTTGATATCATACTTGATGATGCGATTCATAATGTACTCGAAACACCGGCAACATACCCGGTGCTCATGAGAAAACCATGGAACAGAAAAATGACAGGTCTTTTGTCGGTAAATAATATAACAGAATTTGTGTATCTTGTCGAACAGATAATAAGTGCATCATTATATAGAAACAAAAAGACGATAAAACCATCTGTGATTGCTCTTGTGGGACCATCAGGATCAGGAAAAACCCAGCTTGCTGAAAAAATGTGTAGTATGGAAAAATTTGAAAATCCTAAAACATATTGTACAAAAAAAAGCAGCAAGCACAGATATATTCCGGAAGAAGAATTTGAAAAACAGAATTTTTTTGAAAAAACAAGATATGCAGGAATCCAGTACGGAACGAAGAAGGAAGATATAGAGGATGTCCTTTTAAGAGGAAAATATGCGGTTATGCCGCTTGATATGTGTGGTGCGATCGCAATGAAAAGACATTTCCCTACAACGATCATATACGTTGCCCGGGATAAGGAAGTTTTAATAAAGGATATAATTGAGCAGGATTATCCGGTTGAAGAAAAAACGCTGCGCATATTATCTATAGATGCAGAAAAAAGAAACCGCCAGATATGTGATCATGTTGTATATAACGGAACAATAGAGGAGGGGGCTGAAAATCTGCTAGGATGCATATCATGATCATTTTTGAGAAAACATGTTGATTAGATACTAAAAGTATTATATAATTTAGCACAGTAAAGTGTGCAATCGTAAAAGCATGCATAAACAAAAGCAAGGAGGAACACTCATGGCACAGTTATGGGGAGGACGTTTCACAAAGGAGACAGATCAGCTCGTTTATAATTTTAATGCGTCCATTTCATTTGATCAGAAATTTTACAAAGAAGATATAGAAGGCAGTATTGCTCATGTGAAAATGCTTGGAAAACAGGGAATCATCACGGATAAAGAAAGTGATGATATTCAAAAATGCCTTGGGCAGATACTAAAAGATGTAGAATCCGGAAAGCTTGAGATAAGCTCAAAATACGAGGATATCCATAGCTTTGTTGAGGCAACACTTATTGACAGACTCGGTGATACAGGCAAAAAACTGCATACCGGACGAAGTAGAAATGATCAAGTTGCCCTTGACATGAGATTGTTTACAAGAAAGACGGTAAAAGAGACTGATGATGAATTAAAAGAACTTCTTGCAGTTATCTTAAAGATCATGAAGAAAAATACACAGACAATAATGCCTGGCTTTACGCATTTACAGAAGGCGCAGCCGATCACACTCGCACATCACATGGGAGCATATTTTGAGATGTTTAAGCGTGACAGACAGCGTTTATGTGACATTTATAAGAGAATGAACTATTGTCCTCTTGGTTCAGGTGCTCTTGCAGGAACTACCTATCCGCTCGACAGGGATTATACAGCAAGTCTTTTAGATTTTTACGGACCGACACAAAACAGCATGGACGGAGTTTCGGACAGAGATTATCTGATAGAATTTTTAGCTGCACTTTCTACAATAATGATGCATCTTTCACGTTTTTCTGAGGAAATCATTATCTGGAATTCGAATGAGTACCAGTTCGTTGAAATTGATGATGCATACAGTACAGGAAGCAGTATTATGCCACAGAAAAAAAATCCTGATATTGCAGAGCTTGTAAGGGGAAAGACAGGACGTGTGTATGGTGCACTTATGTCACTCCTTACTACAATGAAGGGTATTCCTCTTGCATATAATAAAGACATGCAGGAGGATAAAGAACTTGCATTTGATGCGTTTGATACAGCAAAAGGATGTATAGCTTTATTTACGGGAATGCTTGATACAATAAAATTCAATAAGGATGTCATGAGAAAGAGTGCAAACAATGGTTTTACAAATGCCACAGACGCTGCCGATTATCTCGTAAAAAAAGGAGTACCATTCAGGGATGCCCATGGTATCGTGGGAAGGATCGTGCTTTATTGTATTGAAAAGGGAATTGCCATTGATGATATGAGCATAGATGAACTCAAAGCGGTTTCACCTGTATTTGAAGATGACGTATATGATGCGATTTCAATGGAGACATGTGTAAGCACAAGATGTACAATAGGTGCTCCATCAAAGACTGCCATGGACAAAGCAATTGCATCATATGATGAGTATATGAGCCAAAACTGGCAGGATGAAGTATAGTATTTGTGCAAAATATATAAAAAAATGTGATAAATATTATTTATTTAATATAGTTTTTTCCTTGTTTTTCTTACGAGATTCAAGTAATATATTTCCTATAAAGACAGTTGTACGCGATAGACGGACTTAGATGCTATGGCAGCTTTAAAAGTAACTGGATCGTGAATATCGGTCATTTAAATATTTAGAAATAAGGGAGATTAGAGTAATGAGTGAAAAGCTTAAAGTTGGTATTCTTGGTGGAACAGGTATGGTAGGACAGAGATTTATTTCTCTTCTTGAAAACCATCCGTGGTTCGAGGTTACGACAATTGCTGCAAGCCCAAGAAGTGCAGGAAAGACATATGAGGATGCTGTCGGAGACAGATGGAAAATGGATACTCCAATGCCAGAGGCAGTAAAGAAGATTGTTGTCAAAAATGTAAACGAAGTAGAAAATGTCGCTTCAGAAGTTGATTTCGTATTTTCAGCAGTTGATATGTCAAAGGACGAAATTAAAAAAATCGAGGAAGCATATGCAAAGACAGAAACGCCTGTAGTTTCAAATAACAGTGCGCACAGATGGACTCCGGATGTGCCGATGGTAGTGCCGGAAATCAATCCACAGCACATGGAAGTTATCAAATATCAGAAAGAACGTCTCGGAACAAAGAGAGGCTTTGTAGCGGTTAAACCTAACTGTTCGATCCAGTCATATGCCCCGGTTCTTACTGCATGGAAAGAGTTTGAGCCATATGAGGTTGTGGCTACAACATATCAGGCAATATCAGGTGCAGGAAAGACATTTAAGGATTGGCCGGAGATGGTTGGAAACATTATTCCATTCATCGGTGGTGAGGAAGAAAAATCTGAGAAAGAGCCACTTCGTCTCTGGGGATATGTAGATGATGAGAAAAAGAAAATCGTTCCTGCAGAATCACCTGTTATCACATGTCAGTGTATCCGTGTTCCAGTATTGAACGGGCATACAGCAGCGGTATTTGTTAAGTTTAAAAAGAAACCTACAAAAGAGCAGCTTATCGAAGCATTGGAGAAATTCAGCGGAGTGCCACAGGAGCTTGGTCTTCCAAGTGCTCCAAAGCAGTTCATCAGATATTGTGAGGAGGAAAACAGACCACAGGTATCACTTGATGTAAATTATGAGAACGGAATGGGAATTAGTATCGGACGTCTCAGAGAAGATACAGTTTACGATTGGAAGTTTGTAGGACTTTCACACAATACTGTCCGTGGTGCAGCGGGAGGAGCAGTGCTTTGTGCAGAACTCTTAAAGGCACAGGGATATATCACAAAAAAATAAATAATGTAAAGCTGTAAAGTTTATATATGAAGAAACCGGTTGTTTTTTGACCTGCAGGGAGTTGCAGAGACAAAAATATGCCGGTTTTTTTATGCCGGATAAAATTATCTTTAGGATTTCGGACTTATTAATCTTGCAAATACAATACATAGTGGTAAAATTGTTACAGGTTAAAATTTATTACCTGAATATCAGAATAAATATGCAAAAAGGGTAAATGTTTTATGGAAAAAAATAAATTTGAAATTGATATGTGTAATGGACCGATAATGAGTAAACTGATTTCATTCTCGGTGCCTCTTATTTTGTCAGGAATGCTGCAGCTTATGTTTAATGCAGTTGATATTATTGTTGTCGGACAATTCAGCGGAAGTACATCACTTGCAGCGGTCGGGTCTACAACAGCGCTTATAAATGTTTTTGTGAATCTGTTTATGGGAATATCACTGGGAGCGAATGTTGTTTCTGCCAGATGCTATGCTATGGGACGCAGGGAGGAAATGTCAAAAACAGTACATACTGCTATAACTATTGCGCTTGTGAGTGGGATAATAATGGCTGTAATAGGTGTTATTTTCGCAAAGGGAGCACTGCTTCTTATGGGAACACCGGAAAATGTTATAAATTTATCTACATTGTATATGCGTATATATTTTCTGGGAATGCCATTTTTTATGTTATATAATTATGGAGCTGCAATTCTAAGGGCGGTGGGAGATACAAAGCGGCCACTTATTTTTCTTGTAATATCAGGATGTATAAATGCCGGGATAAATATGCTTCTTGTAATTGTATTTGATATGGGGGTTGCAGGTGTTGCAATAGGAACGGTGATATCGCAGTTCGTATCATGCGCACTGGTAATAAACTGTCTTTACAGGACAAAGAGCAGTTATCAGCTTAGGTTTTCTAAACTAAAGATTGAAAAAGATTATATGATACAGATATTCCAGGTTGGTGTTCCTGCAGGAATACAAAGTATGGTGATCAATTTCTCGAATGCTCTTCTCCAGTCATCGGTAAATTCATTCGGTTCAGTTGCAATGGCAGGATACACAGCTGCAAACAATGTACTTGGATTTTTATATGTATCTGTTAATTCTATAACACAGGCCTGTATGAGCTTTACAAGCCAGAATTACGCAGTAGGAAAACATAAAAGAATGGATAGGGTCCTTATCGACTGTATAGTTTTGTCTATATCTGTTGCCCTGATATTGGGTGGAGGTGCTTATCTTTTTGGAACATATATACTTAATATCTATACATCTGATGCAGACGTTATAAAATGTGGACTTGAAATCTTATCCATAACAACTGTTCCATATTTCTTTTGTGGAATAATGGATCTGTTTCCGGGTGCATTAAGGGGAATGGGGTATTCAACAATCCCGATGATACTTTCAATAATAGGTACGGTAGGGATCCGGATCTTATGGATATTTGTGTTTTTCCCTATGCATAGATCGTTATATTTTCTTTTTATTTCATATCCTGGATCGTGGATAGCAACAATAGTTATGCAGGTTATATGCTATATGCTTGTGAGAAAGAAAATTGCATCGCAAGGTACTTTATCGAATGATTAAATTGTGATATAATTAATATATTCGTTTTACATGGAGGATAATATGAAAGCAAAATATACAGATTTGGAAAAGCTGCAGGGACTTTTCAAAAAAACGGGAAATCAGTTAATTGTTTTATATGGCAGGAAGGGATGCCAGAAAGAACAGCTTATAAGGGAATTCTGTGCCGGTAAAAAATACTTTTATTATCGCTGCCGCCAGGCATCGGCACAATCACAGCTGGAAATGATGGGAAAGGAAATTGAAACAGCATTTAACATTACTCTTTCGAAATATTCCTATGAGGAGTATTTCAAACGTATCAAATCAGGAGATCCGACAAAACTGGTTGTGGTTATAGACGAGGCACAGTATGTTGTAAAGAAGGATCAGACATTTATTGATGCTGTAAAGGCTCTTAGAAAGCACAAACTTTATCCGGGACCTGTAATGATAATTCTTGCGACATCATCTACAGTCTGGGCTACGCAGGAAGCTCCAGAGCATTTTAAAGACAGCATGAAGATTGAATCACTTAATTTTTTAGAGGTTGTGAGGGCATTCCCAAATCTGCCTGTCAGCGAAACCGTAAAAGTATATGGTACGCTGGGAGGTGTGCCACAATATCTTAATGAATGGGATCAGAATAAGTCATATAAGGAGAATGTGTGCAGACTTATCCTGTCACCATATGGCAGGCTTTTTAATGAGGCAGAGAGTGTTATATCAGCAGAGCTTAGGGAGTTATCAGTATACAGTACGATACTTGCTGCAATAGCACAGGGAAAGAATAAACTAAACGATTTATTTCATGAGACTGGATTTTCAAGAGCAAAAATTAGTGTATATATGAAAAATCTTGCACATTTTGATATAGTAGAGAAGCTTGTTTCGTTTGAAACGGGAGGATGGGAAAATACAAAAAAAGGAGTGTACCAGATAAAGGATACATTTGTTAATTTCTGGTTTAAGTTTGTATACCCTAATTTATCGGATCTGTATCTGTTAAGTGCTGAGCAGTTTTATGATAAATACATAGAAAATGAATTAAATGAATATCTTGAGAGATATTTTAGAAATGTGTGTATGGAATATCTGCTCATATTAAATCAGATGGGCAAACTTCCGTTTAAGGTATCTAAGGTTGGAACATGGCTTGGAAAAACAGGAAGCATAGATATAATAGCACAGAGCACGGACAGAAGAAGTATAATCGGCTTCTGCAACTGGGACAAGCCACAGATGACTATGGAAATGTGTGAGCAGATGGCTGTTGCCATGGAGCAGGCAAGGCTGTCATCAGATGATTATTATCTGTTTTCAGCAACTTCATTTGAGCCGGCTCTTGAAAAATATGTTACCCTCGATCCGCGTTTTAAGCTTATAAATATGAACGAGTTATAGAGGAATATATGGGAAAAAATTTAATAATAACCGAGAAACCCTCGGTTGCACAGGAGTTTGCAAAAGTTTTACATGTAAACGGCAGAGGTGACGGATACATAGAAAATCAGGACTACGTTATTTCATGGTGTGTAGGACATCTGGTTGGGCTTGTGTATCCTGAATCTTACGACATAAAATATAAAAAATGGAAACTGGAAGACCTTCCGTTTCTGCCAAAGGATTATAAATATGATGTCATACCAAGTGTAAGGAAGCAGTATGATATTGTGCATGGACTGCTCCAAAGGGATGATATAGACCGTGTTTACTGGGCTGGTGATGCCGGAAAAGAAGGTCAGACCATAGAGGAAAACATCAGAAATTTTGGTGGGGTAAGAGACGGAATGGAGGAACTTCGTGTCTGGATCGATTCACAGACACAGGAGGAAATCCTTAGAGGAATCAAAGAAGCAAAACCTATGTCCGAGTATGAAAACCTCGGAAAATCAGGTATAATGCGGACTATAGAAGATTATGCAATGGGAATAAATTTCTCGCGCGTAATGTCTGTAAAATACGGAAATCTGCTTAACGGTGCGGCGGCAACCAAATCATACACAGCGATAGCAGTTGGGCGTGTTATGACATGTGTTCTAGGTATGGTTGTCATAAGGGAACGTGAAATAAGAAATTTCAAAGAAACTCCTTTTTACAGAGTGATAGGAAAGTTTTCCGATGCACAGATCGAGGCAGAGTGGAAGGCGGTAGAAGGTTCAAAATATTTTGAATCACCGCTATTGTATAAGGAAAATGGTTTTAAAGAAGAAAAAGATGCACTTGCTTTAATGGAAGAATTAAACGGGCAGAAAGCCATTGTAAAGTCTATAGAAAAGACAACATCAAGAAAAAGAGCACCACTTCTTTTTAATCTTGCGGAACTTCAGGCAGAATGTTCGAAAAAATTCAAGATAAGTCCGGATGAGACTCTTCAGATCGCACAGGATCTGTATGAAAAAAAGCTTACTACATATCCAAGAACTGATGCGCGTGTGCTCTCAAGTGCTGTTGCAAAGGAAATATCAAGAAATATAAGCCGGCTTAAAGGATTTGAGCCGGTATCAAAGTTTGCTGAAAATATCATGGCAAAACGCCTTTACTCAAATATAGCTGTCACACAGTATACAGATGACAGTAAAGTAACAGACCATTATGCGATAATACCGACAGGTCAGCTTACTGAACTTAATTCCTTAAATTCGCTGCAAAAAGCAGTGTTTGAACTGATTTGTAGAAGATTTTTAAGCATATTCTATCCTCCGGCAGAGTATGATAACGTAAAACTTGTTGTAGCTGTTCTGAAGGAAAATTTTTTCGCTTCAGCAAAAGTTTTAAAATCCGAAGGATATCTTGAAGTCGCAACACCACCTAAAAAGAAATCGTTTGCAGAGGAAAATGCAAGAATTCTTGGCGGGGCAGACCTGCAGAGCGATAACAATGAAAAAGAAAATCAAAATGATGAGATTACGGTAAATCCTAAAGTACTCCTTGAACTGGCAGGGAAGATAAAATCAGGGGACGAAATATCATCATGCGGCTATAGCATAAAGTTTGGAAAAACGTCACCACCAAAGCGGTATACATCCGGTTCGATGGTGCTTGCAATGGAAAATGCTGGTCAGCTTATAGAAGACGAAGAGCTGCGTGAGCAGATAAAGGGTTCCGGAATCGGAACATCGGCAACGAGAGCAGAGATCATAAATAAGCTGGTAAGGATAGGCTATCTTAATTTAAATAGAAAAACACAGATACTTTCGCCGGAAAATATGGGCGAGATGGTATTTGAGGTTGTTTATATGACTGTTCCTGCACTTCTTAATCCGAAAATGACTGCAAACTGGGAAAAAGGGCTGGACGGAATTACAAAAGGAACTGTTGATTTCTGGGAATACAGAACAAAACTTGAGCATTTTATCCGTACAGAAACCGAAAAGATGATCGGGCAGAATATAAAGGATGAATTGGCAGACAGGATAAGCAGTTATGCCGGTAAAAATGCAACAGGTGCAGGGGCACGAAGAAAGATCGGTGTAAAATGTCCTGTATGCGGAGGAGAGATGGTTACAACTCCTTTCGGCTATGGCTGTGGTAATTACAAAAAAGATAAATCAGGATGTAATTTTAATATTGGCGAAATCGCCGGAATGGTAATCCCGGAAGAGCAGGTAAGAAAGCTGATAGAGAACGGAATAACAGATACTATAAGAGGCTTTAAGTCGAAAACAGGCAGGAAATTTGATGCATGCCTCAGGCTTAACAAAGATGAACAGACTGGCAAGGTTTCGGCAAGCTTTGATTTTGAAAATGTGAAACCACAAAAAATAGAAGGTATAGTATGCCCGGATTGCGGTGGAGAGATATATGTCACACCATATGGTTACAGGTGCGCCAATTTAAATAGGGAACAGGAAAATGGATGTCATTTTTCGGTCGGTAAAATTGCAGACAAAGCGCTCTCACAGGTACAATTTATAGAACTTATTGCAAACGGCAGGACTGAGACTATAAGAGGCTTTAAATCGAAAAACGGAAAGAAGTTTAATGCATGCCTTGCGCTTAAAAAAGACGAAAAAAATCATACGGTAATAGCATTTGACTTTGATAATGTTGAGGACGAAATAGTAAAAGATGTTGTATGTCCTGCATGTCATGGGGCGATAAAGAAAACTCCATTTGGATTTGGCTGCGTAAACTACAAAGGAAATGAGCCGGGCAGCTGCAGATTTTCAATAGGACAGATTGCAGGAAAAACCCTCACTGTATCGAATGTTAAACAGCTTTTAAATGAAAAAAGAACCGAGACTATCCGTGGTTTTAAAGCTAAAAGTGGTAAAAAGTTTGATGCATGCCTTGTTTTAAAGGAGGATGAAAATGGAAAGCCATCTGTTGAATTTGATTTTGAACATGTGGAGGCAAAAAAAATAGCAGATATCAGATGTCCACTCTGTGGTGGAGATATAGTTGTAACACCATTTGGATATGGATGTGCAAATTATGATCCAAAGGATGAAAACAGCTGCAGGTTTTCAATCGGGAAAATGGCTGATAAATCATTTACGGAGGCTCAGGTAAAACAGCTTTTAAATGAAGGGATAACCGAGACTATCCGTGGTTTTAAAGCAAAAAGCGGCAAGAAATTTGATGCGAGAGTGGCTCTTTCAAAAGATGAAGATGGAAAAGTCACAGGCCTCAAATTTGATTTTGAAAATGTGGAAGCAAAAAAAGTAAAAGATGTGCGATGCCCTAAATGCGGTGGGGCTATAGTTGTGGCACCATTTGGATTTGTGTGCGAGAACAACAAAAAGGATGACCCTGACAGCTGCCGTTTTATGGTTGGTAAAGTCGCCAGCGTGAAAATTAATGAAAAAATATTAAAACAGCTTTTAACAAACAAAAAAACTGATTTGATATCAGGATTTGTTTCAAAAACTGGAATGAAATTTGATGCACCTCTTAAGCTTACGGATGAGGGAGATATCATATTTGATTTCCCGGAAAAACCAAAACCGGCCGAGTCGGATGTTAAATGTCCGAAATGCGGAAAAAATCTTATGAAAACCCAGTGGAAGTACGAATGCGAGTGTGGATTTGAAATATGGCATACTATAGCAAAAGTAGAACTTACAGAAGAAATAATGACGGAACTTCTGACAACGGGAAAGACAAAGAACAAGGTGGCAGGATTTACATCAAAGGCAGGAAATATATTTGATTCGTGTCTGAAATATGAAAATGGCCAGATATCATTTGATTTTGATAATCCAGGAGAGGCTGATCCGGTTGCAGAAAGCAAGAAAGCAGAAAATACAGGAGTACAGAGTTCAGAAATCCAGAATGCAGGAATGCAAAGAGCAGGAGTACTGAATTCAGAAATGCGGAGTCCGGGAATGCAGAGCGCAGGAGTGCAGAATTCAGAAATGCAGAGTCTGGGGATGCAGAGCACAGGAGTACAGAATTCAGAAATGCAGAGTTCAGGAATAGAAAGTCCGGAAATGAACAGCGGGTCAGAAGCAAATAATGTAACGGATAATAATACAAATGATACGCAGGATATAGGGATACCGGAAGATTTCATGGCTGGTCTTGAAATACCGCAGGAGGATGATCAGAACAATATATCAGATGCGGATATGGCTGCGGCATATGAATTGTTTGAAAACTAGTGTAATGGCATGTTGCTATTTAGCCAAATGACGCAGAATGAATTTTTCATTCTGCAAGGCGGAAGAATGAGCCGTAGCGGGCTACGGCAATTGATGACAACGCAGCAGATGAAAATTCAGGCAAGTTATTTAGCTAAATATGGACAGGTCATTACACTAGGCAGGTAATGTGGTTTAGTTAATTTAAAAACGCTATACTAGATAATAATTTAATGTAGTACATTTTATAAAAAGAAAGGAAATACGATAATGGAAAATGCAAAAATAGCTAATTTATATAATCTGGATGAAACAATCGCAGGAGAATATCTCTCACAATTTACATATCCATGGGAGGCACTCGCAGGAATAAGTGATTTTATAAAAAAAATAGGTCCAACTCTTGATACAGAAAAGTTTGAGCAGCTTGGAGAGGATATCTGGGTTGCAAAGAGTGCAACCGTGGCACCTACGGCATACTTAAACGGACCTCTTATAATAGATGAGGAGGCAGAAATCCGTCACTGTGCTTTTATACGAGGTAGTGCGATCATAGGAAAAGGATCAGTTGTAGGAAATTCTACAGAATTAAAAAACGATATAATTTTTAACAATGTTCAGGTGCCACACTATAATTATGTAGGAGATTCAATCCTGGGGTACAGATCACATATGGGTGCGGGTTCTATAACTTCAAATGTTAAGTCTGACAAAACACTTGTTGTTGTAAAAGACTCATACGATACAAAGGAAGAAATTGAGACAGGCCGTAAAAAGTTTGGGGCAATGCTTGGTGATTTTGTTGAGGTTGGATGCAATTCTGTCCTTAATCCTGGAACTGTCATAGGAAGACATACAAATATTTATCCTTTATCAAGAGTGCGCGGGGTCATACCGGCTGATTCAATTTTTAAGGACAAAGACAATGTCGTATTAAAGAAATAATAAAAAAATTGTTTTTTTGTTGTATTTTGTAATTCATATACTAGACTAATGTGAAAAAATGTGAGAAAATAACTCCGGGTATGTTAAAACCATAACGAAAGGAGTCTTAAGATGATTTACACTAAGGAAGTTGAAAACATGTGTCCTGTAGCTAAGGGCGCAAAACATGAGCCAGCTCCTATCCCAGAAGAAGGAAAATGGGTTCATTCTAAGAAAATTGAGGACATTTCAGGATTTACACACGGTGTAGGCTGGTGTGCACCACAGCAGGGTGCCTGCAAGCTCTCACTCAACGTAAAGAATGGAGTAATTGAAGAGGCATTAGTTGAGACTATCGGATGCTCAGGAATGACACACTCTGCAGCTATGGCAGCAGAGATCTTACAGGGTAAGACAATTCTTGAGGCATTAAACACAGACTTAGTTTGTGATGCCATCAATACAGCTATGAGAGAGTTATTCTTACAGATCGTATACGGTCGTACACAGTCTGCATTCTCTGATGATGGACTTGCTGTTGGAGCAGGACTTGAAGATTTAGGAAAGGGTCTGCGCTCACAGGTTGGTACTATGTACGCAACAAAGGCAAAGGGAGTTCGTTACCTTGAGATGGCAGAGGGTTATGTAACAGGAATCGCTCTTGATAAGAACGATGAAGTAATCGGATACCAGTTCGTTTCTCTTGGAAAAATGACAGACTTTATCAAAAAGGGTGATGATGCTAACACAGCTTGGGAGAAAGCTTCAGGATCATATGGTCGTGTAACTCCAGAGCAGGGTGCTGTTAAGATCATCGATCCAAGACAGGAATAAGAGGAAAGGAGAACGACAATGGCATTATTTGAATCATATGAAAGAAGAATAGACCAGATCAATGCTGTACTTAACAGCTATGGTATCAGCTCAATCGAAGAAGCTGAAAAGATTACAAAGGACGCTGGACTTGATGTTTACGATCAGGTAAAGAAAATCCAGCCAATCTGTTTCGAGAACGCTTGCTGGGCATACACAGTTGGTGCAGCAATCGCAATCAAAAAAGGATGTAGAAGAGCAGCTGACGCTGCAGCAGCAATCGGAGAGGGACTTCAGGCATTCTGTATCCCTGGATCAGTTGCTGATCATCGTAAGGTAGGTTTAGGACATGGTAACCTTGGAAAGATGCTCCTCGAGGAGGAGACAGAGTGCTTCTGTTTCTTAGCAGGACATGAGTCATTCGCAGCAGCTGAGGGTGCTATCGGAATCGCAGAGAAAGCTAACAAAGTTCGTCAGAAACCACTCCGTGTTATCCTTAACGGACTTGGAAAAGACGCTGCACAGATCATCTCACGTATCAACGGATTCACATTCGTAGAGACACAGTATGATTACAAGGCAGCTAAGCTCAACATCGTATCTGAGCATGCATACTCAGATGGACTCCGTGCAACAGTTAAGTGTTACGGTGCAGATGATGTTCAGGAAGGTGTTGCAATCATGCATCACGAGAACGTTGGTGTTTCTATCACAGGAAACTCTACAAACCCAACACGTTTCCAGCATCCAGTTGCAGGTACATACAAGAAAGAATGTATCGAGCAGGGCAAGAAGTACTTCTCAGTAGCATCAGGCGGTGGTACAGGACGTACACTTCACCCAGACAACATGGCAGCAGGACCAGCTTCATACGGTATGACAGATACAATGGGACGTATGCATTCAGATGCACAGTTCGCAGGATCTTCATCAGTTCCGGCTCACGTTGAGATGATGGGACTTATCGGAATGGGTAATAACCCAATGGTTGGTGCTACAGTAGCAGTTGCCGTTTCTGTTCAGCAGGCTGCTGATGAGGGCAAATTCTAAATAGAAAGCTTGATTTTATAGGCTTTTTGGAGACTCATATCATTTTTGGTATGAGTCTCTTTTTTTAGCTCATTTTCTGGATTTGGTGTAAAAATAGCTGCACGCTGCCCTCAAGTCGCCATACACCATTTTTTATTGGAGTCAAATTATTCACACCACTTTACAGCTTTTTTCTTGTATAGTCTCGGGTTACTATTTACCGTCTCTTTTCTGTTATGCTTTGATTTCTGGCGGCTGGAAAGGAGTCACCATGTCAAAGTTTTTATCTTATGAAGATCGAATGATTATTGCTCAACGCCTTCAGGAGAATGCATCCTTTGGGGCAATTGGCAAAGAGTTAGGAAAGGACTGTACAACCATTGCCAAGGAGATTAAAAAGTATTCCTATGACAAGAAAAGCGGTCGTCCTGGATATCCGTATAATCCTTGTAAATTCCGTGCTACATGCAAAGCAAAAAGGATTTGCGGAACAAGCTGTACACACCAATCTGCTTACAAATGCAGCCTGTGCTCTGAATGCACCTTACATTGTTCTGATTTTGTAGAAGATGTCTGTTCTGTCAAAAATAAGTCGCCTTATGTTTGTAATGGCTGCCGTCAGCTGCCGAAATGCACGTTATTAAAACGTATTTATGATCCGGCAGATGCACATGAGCGTGCACATCATGCTGTTTCGGAAGCCAGAACCGGTATCATGTCCAACGAAGATGATATTGCAAGAATTAACGGGATCATCAGTCCTTTAGTTAAAAACGGGCAGTCGCTTCATCAAATCTATCTTGCTCATGTAGATGAACTGATGTGCAGTGAAAAGACATTGTATAACTACGTGGATGCCCAGCTCTTTGATATCAGGAACATTGATCTGCCCCGTAAAGTGAAATACCGTCCCCGTTATAAGAAGCCTGAATTTAAAGTTGACCGGGGCTGCCGTATTGAACGAAGCTACGCTGACTTTCAAAAATATCTGGGAGCAAACCCGGAAACGACCATTGTACAAATGGATAGCGTGATTGGCCGTGTGGGAGGAAAATGTCTTCTTACCATACACTTTGTAGAAAGCAGTCTCATGCTGGCTTTTTTGCGGGACGCAAATACATCAGCCTCTGTAATAGAGATCATAAACTTATTGGATGAAGTCCTTGGGACAAAAACATTTAATAGCTTGTTTCCGGTTATTCTGACAGATAACGGAAGTGAGTTTTCAAATCCAAAGGAAATCGAAAAACGTAGCACCATTCCATGCAATAGAACAAAGATATTTTATTGCGATCCAAGTGCTCCTTATCAAAAAGGAGCCAGTGAAGTCAACCATGAATTGATACGTCGTATCCTGCCAAAAGGAAGCAGTTTTGATGAGCTGACACAACAGGATATTACTCTGATGATGAACCATATCAATTCTTATAAAAGAAAAAAGCTGAACAACCGTAGCCCATACGAAACATTCAGCTTTTACTATGGAGAAGATGTGCTTAAGAAACTGGGATGCTCACCGATTGCCGCCGAGAACATCATCTTAAAGCCTAAACTTCTCAAAAAGTAACAAATAAATTTGCTAAGTGCCGCCAGAATAGAACAACTCTATCCAATCAAAACAGGGATGGATTCTCCGAATACAAAAATTTCGAGAGGGAATTGATCTCTGGTTGTTGTACGCAAATTTATTGCTGAACGTATTATATCATATCGAAATAGAAATGAAAATTCGAGAATCTTGCTTACAAACCGGGAATTTCATTTACAAACCGGGAATCTCGCTTACAAAACAGGATTTTCATTTACAAAGAGGGAGTCTTGGGTTACAAAGGGGATTCTCGGGTTACTATTTACCCTCAAAAGCAAGGTTATGAATTTCTTTCTCACAAAAACTAATGACTTTTAAATGAAAATAATTAAAGCTCGCAAGAAAATGCGATTATTTTGATTGCAAGAATAAGCGTTTTGTACTATAATTTACAAAGCGAGTTTTTACTCAATTGTGACAAATATAACATGTCTATAGAAGAAGCCACGAGGTGTGAGAATGAGAGTAAGTTACAATAAATTATGGAAGTTATTGGTAGACAAAAAGATGAGTAAAGCCGATTTGAGAAAGGCTGTAGATATTGCTCCGAATACCCTTACAAAGATGCGTAAGGATGGAGAAGTGTCTATGAGTGTATTACTCAAGATTGCTACATATCTGGATTGCGATATTAGTGATATCTGTGAGTTTGTGAAAGATGAAGAATAAACCTTGTTGGAGAGTGCAAAATGGCAGAGTTAGTATATAGTGCAGGACTTACATCAAAATTGTTTTGGCTACAGGAGTCCAGAAAGACCGCAGGATATATCCTGGATGGATATAGTAAGGCGGATATCCGCAAGATAGCCTGGGAAGAGAATATCTATCAAGTAAAAGCAGAATATCGTGCATATGAGATATTGAATGGTACTTATCGTAGAGTATCTGCTTTACCGGAAGCAGTGCTTCGGGCTTTTACCACTTGTGATGTGGAGACGGCAAAGATTTTAAACTTAATTGCAATTCTTATGGATAGCCGACTATTTTTTGAATTTCTTCATGAAGTGTATGATGAAAAGCTCAGACTTGGAGAAAAGGAAATCACAGACAGGGATTTGAATGTATTCTTTTCGGATAAAGCGTTGCAGAGTGATGTTGTGGCTGGATGGACGGATACAGCAGTACGGAAACTGAAACAGTGCTTTACTAGAATGATGTTTGAGGCGGGATTACTTGAAAGTAGTGCAAAACCAAGAACAATCAAGCCAATTCACATTGACTATCGTACAGAGGAATTGCTGACTGCAAATGGACTGGGAGAATACTTGAAAGCTGTGAAAGGAGTCTGAGCATGGCAAAGTTAAGTTTGGATGATAGACTGAATCAGATAGAAGACAAAATATCAGAGAAGTCGTTTAGAGAGAATAAAGGACTTGGAAATGAAGTCGGATATTATATATTCGATTATGATCCAAGAGAAGAGCTGTATGTGAGAAATCATATAGCATACCTTAAGGATAGAATAAACAACGGAAACAAAGATTTCAGAATAGTTGAGTTTGACCTGTTTCACCTGATGGTTGAGATATTGCAGGAGGAAGGTTATCTGGAAGCATTCTTTGATTTGGAAAAAGAGAATGGTTTTTTTGAGATGGCGGACAGCCTTGTAGAGACTTTGGGACTGGATGAGACAAATGAACTGAATCTCATCATATCAAGAATATTGCAGGAAGATTTGACAGACAGTGTGGTATTTCTTACCGGAGTAGGCAGGTGCCATCCGATAATCGCAAGCCACAACATCTTAAATAACCTGCATCAAGTGCTTGATAGTGTCCCGGTAGTGCTTTTCTATCCGGGAGAGTATAGCGGACAGGATTTGAAATTATTTGGAACAATGGATTCACACAACTATTACAGGGCATTCCGTCTGGTGTAGAGGAGGAAAATTCTCTGCTCCTGCAAGGGCAGTCGCATTTTCTAATAGAAAACAAGGAGAATTAACAATGCAGATTAAAAATATGTTTGAAAAGCAGATTGATCGTGACATCAAAGGTGTTATTAAAGTAGGTCAGTCGGATGAAGAAAATGTATATCAGGAATTAGATGAATATGTAGTGACCAAGGAGCTTCTGAAGCATTTCAGGGATTTCTTCAACAATTATGAAAAGGGTGTAGACGGATATACAGATAAGATGGGTGTCTGGATTTCCGGATTCTTTGGAAGTGGTAAATCTCACTTCCTAAAAATACTGTCTTATTTATTAAAAAACAGCACAGTAGAAGGTAAAAGAGCCATTGAGTATTTTACGGATGGTAAGAAAATAGAAGATCCGATGCTTATTGCAGAGATGACAAAGGCGGGAACTATTGAGTCAGATGTCATGCTTTTCAATATTGATTCAAAGGGTTCTGCAAAGGTAGGCTCCGGCAAGGAGGCTATCGTTGAAGTATTTATGAAAGTGTTCAATGAGATGCAGGGTTATTGTGGTTCAATTCCTTATCTTGCAGAATTTGAACGTCAGTTGGATAACGAGGGCAGATTTGAAGAATTCAAAGAGAGGTTCGAGGCGAATGCTGGAGCACCTTGGGATAAAAAGAGACAGGCATTTGCAGTTATTCAGGATAAAGTAGTAAAGACATTAGTCGAGATGGATTTCATGAGTGAGGAAGCAGCCCACAACTGGTGCAAGAATGCAAAGGGCAGCTATGACCTCAGTATCGAGAAGTTCGTATCACTTGTGCAGGAATATTGTGTGAAGAAAGGTCCGAATCATCATGTTATCTTCTTAGTTGATGAGATTGGTCAGTATATTGCAGATGATACACAGCTTATGCTCAATCTCCAGACAATCGTGGAAGACCTTGGAACAGCCTGTAAAGGTAAGGCATGGGTTATCGTAACGAGCCAGGAGGATATTGACTCTATTACAAAGACAAAGGGAAATGACTTCTCTAAGATTCAGGGACGTTTTGATACGAGACTTTCTCTTTCGGCATCCAATGTTGACGAAGTAATCCGTAAGCGTGTGCTTGCAAAAAATGAGACAGCAACACAGACGCTCAGACTTCTCTATGAGCAGAAAGAATCAATTATCAAGAATCTCATTACATTTACAGCGGATACAGCGGACAAGAAGCTGTATGCAGATAAGGCGGATTTCGCAGACTGCTATCCGTTCATACCATATCAGTTCAATCTTTTAGGACAGGTACTTACTGCGGTCAGAACACATGGCGCAAGTGGAAAGCATTTGTCTGATCAGTCACGTTCTATGCTTGCACTGTTTCAGGAGTCGGCAATCAGAGTGATGGATAAAGAAGATGGTGTGTTGGTTCCATTCAGTTATTTCTATGATCCATTGCATAAATTTATTGACCACCAACACAGTCAGGTAATCTCAGATGCAGAGAATAACAGTAAGCTGGATGAGTTCGATGTAGAGCTTTTGAAGGTTCTCTTTATGATTAAATATGTCAAAGAAATAAAGGCAAATGTAGATAATCTTACTACACTTATGATTTCCAATATTGATGATGACAGAATTGAAGTCCGTTCTAAGATTGAAGAATCATTAAAGAAGCTGATTAAAGAGACACTTGTACAGAAGAATGGTGAAATATACATCTTCCTGACAAATGAGGAGCAGGAAATCAATAATGCCATCAACAATGAGTCAGTAGAGATGGGAGAAATCATCGGAGAGGCTTCTACAGTTATCTTCGAGGAAATATATACAGAGAAAAAATATCGTTACAGCAGTCGTTACTTATTCCCATTCAACCAGAAGGTGGATGATCGATTCTTCAAGGGCAATCAGTCTAACGATATCGGAGTGACAGTTATTACACCTTATGGCGGAGATTATGCTGACTCTGCACTTCGTCTGCTTTCAGCACAGGAAAGCAGTGTAATTGTAAAGCTGCCAAATGACAGTACATTCCTTGATGAGATTACAGAATCCATAAAGATATATAAATTCCTTAATAAAAATGCGTCCGGAGCCAGAGGCAGCTTTGACAGCATCCGCAGGGCAAAAGAGGATGAGCGTATTGAGAAGAAGGACAGAATCCGAATCTTTATTGAGGATGCATTAAAGAATGCTGATATCTATGTAAATGGCGATAAAGCAACCATTTCAGCTAAGGAGCCGGCAACAAGAATTAATGAAGCACTCGGTAAGCTCGTAGCAATGAAATACAATAAGCTTACCTATATGGAGACAGCACCGGAGCTTTCAGATATCAGTGCCATCTTTAAACATAGCGATGGTCAGATGAGCTTCCTTGGCACAAGTGATACAACACCAAATAAGCTTGCGTTAGAGGAAGTGGTACAAGTAATTGGATTAAATAATATCAGACATATGAAGACATCCCTCAAGTCATTACAGGATAAGTTTGGTGCAGCACCTTATGGATTTGATCCAAAGGATGTGCAGTGGCTTGTTGCAATGTTGTTCAAACTGGGAAGAGTGTCTCTTACTCTTAACAGTCAAAGTCTGTCATTGCTTTCAACGAATTCGGATGAACTGGTCAGATATATTACAAAGCGTGAATATGTAGAAAAACTTTTGATAGATATCAGAGAAAGAGCAACGGACGGACAGATTCGCTCTGCAAAAGAAGTTATGAAGGATTACTTCGGATTTACTGTATCCAGTGATGATGATGACAAAATCATGAGCAGCTTCAAGAGCAGAGCAAAGGATAAAGTTGAAGTATACGATGACATCCTTGTAGAGTACAGAATCAATCCAAAATATCCTTGTAAGCGACTGATGGAAGAGGCTAGAAAGAGACTTGCTGAAATCCTTGATATCAATGAGCCTACAGAGTTCTTCAAGACAGTAGATAAGAAGAGAGATGACCTGCTTGATGATGCAGAAGATACTGCACCTGTATTTGATTTCTTTAAGGGAGATCAGAAAAAGATTTTTGAAGAGGCAGTAAAGAATCTTGCATATTTTGGAAACAGTAAGACATATGTAAGTGACCAGGAGCTGTTAAAAGTAGTTGAAGAGATAGAGAGTATCGTAAAGGACAGCAAGCCTTTTGGTAAGATTCAGAGATTACCGGAATTAAATAAGAGATTTGAAGAGCTTCATATGGGATTGCTTGAAAAGGAAGCAGCCATCATGGATCCATTAGTGCATGATGACTTCCTTAAAGTGAAAGAGGTATTGGATACTAAGCCTTTTGCAGAAGTACTCCGCCCTCGTATCAATCAGAGATTTGAAGAAATATGGGATAAGCTGAAAAAATCAAATGATATTGCTGCAATTAAGAATATCAAGCTGGAAAGTGATACTTTAAAAATCAAGTGTCTGGATGAGATAGATGAGTATGAGAGGGCACATCAGCCAGCACCGGAACCATCTGTTACACCAGTAGTACCCGGCAAAGAGCCGATTAATCCTACACCTGCACCAACGAAAGTAAAGACAAAGAGACGTAAGAATGTTTCCATAAGCAATGTAGCAGGAGCTAGAACATATTCGATAGAGACAGAACAGGATATTGATAAGTTCCTTGCCGAGATGAAGCAGAAACTGATGAATGAACTGGAAGAAGACACAATAATTACATTGAGCTGATAAGCTTGATTGGAGGATATAGCACATGAACAAAAATGCAATTAAGAAATTTGCAATAGATGCAAGAAATAAACTGATAGCATCCGTTACGGATAAAGCTGGTATGCTCGGAATCACACCGGATAATTGCAGTGAAGCAATCACAAAAGGTGCAGATTTTGAGGTATACAAGACAGCAGCAGGAACAGAGGTAACACTTAACAAAAAACAGTGTGAGCAGAGAAGAAAACTGGTAGACCAGATTCATGCAAGAGGCTTTGAAACGGTAGTGGAAGAAGTGGCATATACATGGTTTAACAGAATCTGTGCTATCCGTTTTATGGAAGTGAATGACTATATGTATCCTGTAAGAGTTCGTGTGCTTTCTTCCGAAAAAGAAGGAAAAAATGAGCCTGATGTGGTAACTATGGCTCCTGATATTGACTGGAATTTTACAGATAAAGAGAGAGAAGAAATCATTGATGCCAAAATGAATAACAGGCTAGATGATTTATTCAGAATGCTCTTTATCAAGCAGTGTAATCTGCTTCATGAAGTGTTACCGGGACTTTTTGAAGAAACAGAAGACTATACAGAAATGCTTCTTAACATCTCGTTTACGAATGAAGATGATGTGATTCGTATGCTTATAGATGAAAAGAGAGGAATTCCAGAAGAAGATTTTAATGTAAATACGATTGGGAAAGATGGTCAGCCTACCGGACAGGTGGAGATTATAGGATGGCTATATCAGTATTACAATACGGAATTAAAAGATGATACTTTTGCAAAGTTAAAGAAAAATGTAAAAATAACAAAAGAGAGAATACCAGCAGCAACTCAGCTATTTACACCTGATTGGATTGTGCGTTACATGGTGGAAAATTCTGTTGGAAGAATCTGGATTGAACACCTACGTGCAGTGGATCCAAGTATAGATGAAAAGGCAGCAGCAGAGAAATTTGGATGGAAATATTATCTTCCAGAAGCAGAGCAAGAAGACGAAGTAAATGTAAAATTGGCAGAAATTAGAACTTCCTACAAAGACCTAAAGCCAACGGAAATTACCTGCATTGATCCTTGTATGGGAAGTGGACATATCTTAATTGCTATGTTTGATGTGTTGATGGATATATATGTAAGTGCTGGATACGATAAGAGAGAAGCTGCATTTGAGATTGTAGAGCATAACATTCATGGATTAGATATTGACCAGAGAGCATATCAACTGGCGTATTTTGCAGTTATGATGAAAGGTCGTGGATACAACAGACGTTTCTTAAGCAATAAAAATATGAAACATAATATATTTAAAGTTCAAGGAAGTGGATTTACAGATAAAGAAGGAAAAAAGGTATATGTATATGATCAAGCTACTTTAGATTATTTTGTAAATAATGATGTTGTATTAAAAAAATCTATGGATAACTTGATTGAGCAAATGTTTGATGCAGAAGAATATGGCTCTATTTTGAAGATTCAAAATGTTGATTTCAATTTGATATTTGAAAGGTTTGAGGAAATTGAAAGCGATGTTTCTTTATATAAGAATTCAGTTTTTAATGCACTATATCCATTTGTATTAATTGCATACATGTTGACAAAAAAATATGATGCTATAATTACTAACCCGCCATATATGGGCGCATCAGGGATGAATACTAAATTATCTAAATATGTTAAAGATAATTATCCAGATAGCAAAAGCGATTTATTTGCAGTATTTATTGAAAAGTGGAATATGATGACGACTTCATATGGATACAATAGCATGGTTACAATGCAAAGTTGGATGTTTTTGTCTAGCTTTGAAAAAACGAGAAAAAATATAATAAATGCGAAAGATATTGTTTGTTTGATGCATATGGAAAATATGGTAATGGGAATTGCGTTTGGCACGGCAGTTACAATTTTCAGAAACAAAAATATTTCGAATTTTAAGGGAACATATAATTATATCAAGTTATGTGATATTGAGAATAATAAACCAAGATATTTTCCAGTAATGGAGAATCGTTTCGCGCAAGTCTCTACAGATAATTTTTCAAGAATTCCAGGGACACCTATTGCATATTGGGTTGGAGAACAGGTTTTAAAAGCTTTTTCATCATCTTTATTGGAAGATTATGGATATCCAAAGCAAGGATTTGCAACAGGAAATAATGATACTTTTCTAAGATTTTGGCATGAAGTGGATTTTACAAAAATTGGGTTTAACATGGCAGATAGAGAAGAGGCAAGTAAGTCCAACAAAAAGTGGTTTCCATGCAATAAAGGAGGAGCTTTTAGAAGATGGTATGGGAATAACACCTATTTAGCGAATTGGGAATTTGATGGAAAAGAAATGACGGAATTTAAAGGTTCAGTTATAAGAAATCCACAATTCTATTTTAGACAGGGTATGACATGGAGTTCATTAACAAGCGGTAAATTATCTATGAGGTATAGTCCGAAAGGCTTTTTGTTTGAGAGTAAAGGGTCTGTTTGCTTTATGAAAGATGAAAACAATTTGTTATATATTTTAGGTTTGATGAATACTTCAATTGTTAGTAATATGTTGCTTGTTTTATCTCCAACATTAGATTATCACGAAGGACCTATGTCAAGAGTACCTATAATTATTAGCAATCAATATAAGAACAGAGTAGAGAAAATTGTAAAAGAGAATATTGAAATGTGTAAAGAAGATTGGGATTCTTTTGAAATCTCATGGGATTTTAAACAACACCCATTGGTTAAGTATTCAGTAGGAACTATTAAGGAAGCATTTGATATATGGACAAGAGAATGTGATGATCGTTATATTAGTTTGAAAAATAACGAGGAAGAACTTAATAGGATTTTTACTGATATTTATGGACTGAATGGTGAGGTAAGCGTCGAGGTGGACGAAAAAGATGTTTCAGTGCACAGAGCAGATTTACAAAGAGAAATTAAAGGACTTATTTCATATGCAGTTGGATGTATGTTTGGACGATATTCTGTTAACGAAGAAGGATTAATGCAAATAGGTAAAACAATACTGGATGAAGATTGTTTTATTGATAAAGATAATTGCATACCAATTACCGATGAAGAGTATTTCTTAGATGATATTGTAGGAAAGTTCTGTGAGTGGCTCAAGTTGGTATATGGCGAGGATACTCTGAAAGATAATCTTAAATATATTGCTAATGCACTTGGAAATAAAGGAAAAACAGGACGTGAAATAATAAGGGAATATTTTGTTAGTGATTTCATTAAAGATCATATAAAAATGTATCAGAAGCGTCCTATTTATTGGCTATTTGACAGCGGTAAACAGAATGGTTTTAAGGCACTTATTTACATGCATCGATATGATGCTGATACAGTCGGCAGAGTTAGAACAGATTATCTCCATAAGGCACAGAAGTATGTAGAAACTGCAATGCAGAGTGCACAGTATACGATTGACAATGCGACATCTGCATCAGAAAAATCGAAAGCCACAAAGGCAGTAACAAAGTATACAAAGCAGCTTGCAGAAATGAAGATATATGATGAGGCAATTGCTCATGTAGCCAATCAGAGAATTGAGATTGACTTGGATGATGGTGTAAAGGTAAATTATGCAAAGTTCCAAGGCGTGGAAGTTGCACAGGAAGGTAAGAAAGCATTAAAAGTGGATTTGCTGGCAAAGATATAGAGAGAAAGAATGAGGTGAATTAAAAATGAAAATCAAAAAATTAACATTAAATAATTTTATGGCTTTTGAAAATGCTGAAATAAATTGGTCTGATAATATCAATATTATCTGCGGTGAAAACAGTACCGGCAAAACAACACTTTTAAAAGTGATGTATTCTTTGATAAAGCCACTTAGTAGTGGAGGCAAAGATAATCTTACAAAGGAGATGGAAGAACAGGTTTTTGTTAAAAAAATCCAAGGTGTGTTTCGACCGGATGAAATGAAAATTGGCAGACTTGTAAGCCGAAAACAGGGAAGTAACCGAACGGATTTTTCTATTGATTTAGAAAAAAAACAAAAAATCTCAGTTGGATTTGGAAACAGGCAGGAAAATCATGCAGATGTTTCTGTAATACAGGAAGAAAAAACAAAAAAATATGATGTTATATACATTCCTACAAAAGAAATGATTTCTACGGTAGAGCATTTTGTATCTTTATATGATGAATATCATATAGATTTTGAAGAAATGTATTATGATCTTGCAAAGCTTTTAGACAGACCACTTTCAAAAGGTCCTAATACTACGGAGCAGAATCAGGTATTAAGCAATCTCGAAGATATTATGAAAGGACAAATTGTACAGAAAAACAAGAAATTCTATTTCAAAATAAAAGGTGAAGGTGAATTTGAGATGGGATTACTTTCAGATGGTTACAGGAAACTATCTATGATTATATATATGATTCTTTCTGGAAGTTTGAATAAAAATACTATCTTATTTTGGGATGAACCGGAAACGAATATGAACCCTAAAATGATTCGCCCGATTGTACAGGTAATGGTAGCATTAGCTCAGATGGGAGTGCAGATTTTTGTTTCCACACATGATTATTTTATTCAGCAGGAATTTAATATGGTAGCCTCATATTCTGAGCTAAATCCTAAAAAACTTGATATCAAGTTTATTTCATTATTTAGAGATGAAAAAACGAGGGACGTGCACTATGAGATGAAAAATTCAGCGTCTGATTTGGAACATAATGCAATTATGCAGGAGTTTGATGCAATGTATGATAGAGAACAGGGGATTATTTATGGAGAATAACATAAAGGAAGAAAGCAGATTAAAATTTCGGTTTGCAGAAAATGATACAGTGATAAAATTTGATGCTACAAAATTTTATCGAGATTACTTTAATAAGTTGCCGGAGGCAAAAGGTGTTGATTTTATTTCTGTTGCTAAAGATAAGATCGCATTTATAGAAGTAAAAAATTGTACCGGAGATGAAGGTAACAATCGGTGGAGAATTGTGCCGGATAACCGAAAACGCAATACAACCCATACATCCGTAAACGTGGAGGGACGTGACAGCCTGGATATTGAAATAGCACAGAAAATGGCAATGACAGTAGCTGCTTTGGTTGGAGCAAAATCCTTTGGAAATACAAAAGAGTGCTTGGATGAATTAAAAGAATATATTCAATTTCTGTCAGGAGATAGCTTTTCGAATGATTCAAAAAAGAAATATGTAATATTGTTTCTGGAAGGTGATTTTGGTACAAAAACACGGACTAAAAAGATGATTATGCAGAAATTGCAGGACAGTATAAATAAAAAACTTCGATGGATCGATTGCAGAGTATCTGTTGTTGATTCCGATACATATGATCCGAGAATATTTCAAATCGTGAGCTGAAATATGATTGTAAAGATATAGGAGTACGAGCACATGAAAGTATGGCATATTACACCAGATGTAGGTTATGGTGGCAATTTACTTTACAACTTAACAAATAATGCAAAGTTCTCTTATGATTGGAGTGTGGAAAAGCTACAGTATAGTTTTGAACATGCAAGAAAAGATTTTGGAAAGTAGTAAAAAATAATTCATGGTACTAGTATGAATGTAATATCAGGAGACCAGCTATGAGCAAGGAAAATGTATTAGATTTATTTCAGGCATCAAATGAAGAAGCATTGGATGTAACATTGGGAGAAATTTTACCAGAAGTTGTTAAACAGATTTCGGAAATGGTTGTGTCCGAAGCTACGGCATCGATAATATGTGAGATTTTGGGGGCTGTTTTTCCAAGAATCAACAATATACGATTGGGATGGAAACAGAATCGCCTTGAAAGAAATATAAAAAAAGCTATTGAAGTATTACAGAAGAATGATTCTTTAATTGAGTCTCAACTGGAAGTGCTAGAAAAAAATAATCAAGATCAGATGTTTCGAACGAAATACTGTGAGATGATGCTTGATACAATATATGACGAAATACAAGAATCAAAAGTAAAATATGGAATTAATGGTTTTATAAATTTGATGTGTATTGAAAATCCTAATGAGGATATGACACTTATGTTTTTTAAAACACTTACCGAATTAAGTGATTTAGATATTCGTGTATTAAAATGTTTTTCTTACGAACATGAAGAGAATTATTATTCTGTCATGCAGGATGTTGATATTTCAGATATGCAATATCGTTTTGTGAAAGAAAAATTAGAACGCTTTGGTTTGCTTCAGAATAAAAATACTGACATTAGAGATATGGATTTAGCTATAATTATTGATTATCTAAAAGATATTGATAAGCAAAGTAAGTCGAAGAATCCTAAAAGTGTTAAGTTCCCAAGTAAAGTAAAAAAGTTAGGAAATAATAATTCATATGAAATTACTTCGTTAGGTAGAGAGTTTTTAAAATTGATGGAGCCTATCTCAAAATGATAAGTTGGTACTGTTGAATAATTATTTCATGGCTTGAGAGTAAATTGAAGATATCATGATTAGGAAAATGCATTATTGCATATCGAACACTTTATTGAACACTATCGGACACTTTTTATTTATTGATGGATACAAAGTGTTCAATAAGTATCCGGTAGTGTCCGATTAGTATCCATTAGTGACTACTTATTGGATACTATTATCATACTGATTGAATAAATGTAATTTGTGCAGACTATCTGCTCAAATGGATTAGGAGGTGAAATATGGATTTACAGAACATACAGGATCAATTAAATACAGAATTTGTCAAGTCAGAGACAAGAGTTATATTCTGGTTTGATGATAAAGGTGAATACGAGGATGAGGTATCGGAACTGCAGCTTGGTGATGTAAAGCTGCACATTCTTGATGGCACAAACTGGCTCTATTCAAAGTATTTATTAAATGAAGAGGATAAAGAGAGTAAATATCTTGTATATGCAGCCTTTGCAAAGCCAAGTGATGCAGAGAATCCGCTTGCAGATATGTATTATTACTCAACACCTTATTATACAGACAGAGTGTCGCAGATGTCACAGGAGATAGGCATTGATAATCGCTTTAAGGAGCATTTGGCACAGTATGGTAATTTCTGGAAGAATAAGCATCGTATTGAAAAGTTCAAGGAACTTGGAATTGACCATTACAATGCTCAGACAATTGATATTGGTTTGATTGCTGTACTCACGGATGTAAAGACTCCAAATTTTGAGGAAGTAGTTAAGCAGATGATACTAGGTGACAATGAGAAGTATTTTAAGGCATTGGATGATAATGGATTGACTGATAAATTCTGGGAGCTTTGTGAAAAATTCTTTGGATATAAATCTGAAAAGCCGAATATAGATGATTTGTCTGCTTGTATGATATTAACTTATGCATCATCTACATTGAAAGCTACTGTTCCGGAAGCAATGAGGACTTATATTCTTAAGAAACGTAATGATGTTGTGGTCTTTATACGTAATATCATGGACAATGTGAATTATCAGGATGCCTATGACGAACTGGTAGAAAGAATAAATAAATCATTGCGTTTTGTGACAAGAATACAGGATGGATTAAAGAAAGATGTGGAGAAGAAAAAAGACAGTTCTCTCCAGATGTCTGACATTTTTGCATGTGATGCGTTTGCCGGGTTAGATGACATTATTATTGATTGGGCATTGGAACAGTTAAATGATGAGATTTTAGATGCACAGATTGATGGACTTAATATTGCTCAGGTAGCTGACCAGAGAATGTCTAAGGCATATCATTATAGCGAAAGATACAAGAATGAATATACGACTATCAAGTATGCGTATTTGATGATGAAGTCTGTATCACTTATGGAGTTTTCGAGTGATATTAAGACATTGGTTGCAAATTATCAGAAAGAGTCTTATTTGATAGATTCATATTATAGATTGTTTTATTATGCATATGACCAGATTGAAGATAACAGTAAATTCTCTGATGTAAGACAGAGAGTAGAGAATATTTATGCGAATACATATTTGCAGAAGATAACACCAAAGTGGAATGAGAATTTTACAAATGATGTAATGAATGCTACAGACCTGCCTAAGCAGGAAGATTTCTATAAGCATTATCTTAGAGGTTACGATGGAAAGCAGAGGGTTATTGTGATTATTTCCGATGCTTTCCGATATGAGTGTGCAAAGGAACTTTTCAGCAGATTGGAATTGGATGAGAAGTGTACACCGAAGATAGAGTGTATGCTTAGTTGCCTGCCTTCAGTTACATCAGTTGGAATGGCGAGTCTGCTTCCGCATAAAGAGATGCAGGTGGATGGCAACTTGAATGTGACTGTTGATGGACAGGCATGTGCAAGTATGGAGCAGAGAGACAAGATACTGAAATCGTATAATGAAAATAATGTGGCATTGTCATTTGATGAAGTGGCAAATGCTAATCAGACTCGAATCAGGGAGTTGATTCAGGGCAAGAATATCGTGTACATCTACCACAATCAGGTGGATGCAAGAGGAGACAAGCCTGCAAGTGAGAATGAAGTATTCAACGCTTGTGTAGAGGCGATAGAAGAGATACATAAGTTGGTAAAGAAACTGACTGGTTATGTATCGGCACCAAAGTTTTTCATAACTGCAGATCATGGCTTCTTGTATAAGAGAGACAGATTACAGGAGTTTGACAAGGTATCATATCCAAAGGACAAATGCCTTTATACAAACAAGAGATTCCTTATTACTGAAGATGCAGTAAATGAGCAGGGAATCATGGCAAGAACAATGGCGTACCTCAATAAACTTTATGTGGATACTCCGGTTGGAGCAGATATTTTCAAGGTTGCCGGAGGTGGACAGAACTATGTACATGGCGGTACGTCTCTGCAGGAGATGATGGTTCCGGTCATTGAACTTACCACAAATACCAGAGGCGTGGCATACGATTATGTGGATGTTGTTCTGACATCTGTTACTCGTAAGGTGACAAATCTTATCACATACTTTGATTTCATCCAGACAGAGAAAGTCACAGACACCATGAAAGCAAGAAGTATCGTGGCTTACTTTACTACGGAAGATGGCGAAAAAATCTCATTTGATGTGCCTATGATTGCCAATAGCAGGGAAGATGCACCGGAGAAGAGAACTTTTCATGAGAAGTTTACTTTGAAATCAAGAGAATATAAGTATGGCGATAAGTATTATCTTGTGTTGGTGGATGCAAATGATGAGAAGAATATCTTGCAGCAGTATGAGTTTATGATTGATATTGCGTTTGTGGATGATTTTGGGTTTTAATTTATGGAATTAAGCAAGGAGATAAGAAAATTAATGAGATACTTAGTGCTGGGAAATGGATTTGATTTAGCACATGGACTTAAAACAGGATACAAGGATTTCTTGTTATATGCAATTCAAAGAGATAAGGCTCTTTATAATAACTTTTTCCAAAAGAATGAATCTGAAATCCAATATATTGGAATAGGTGAGGGAGAAGAGTATCTTCGTGACAAACTAAAACATAATGTTTGGATGACGTATTTTGTAATCTTATACAGAGATAGGCTTATTCGTGGAGAAAATTGGATAGATTTCGAAATGGAAATTAGTTATATAATAGAAATCTTTGATAGAAAAGCAAAAAGCAAATTGGAGTATATATCTGAGCTAAAAAGTATTAATAATAAAGAAAATGACAAATTTTTGATATTTTACAATTTATATGGAATTTTACATAAAGAAGGTGTTGAAAATGTTAATAAACATACATATGGTGAACTGATATCTGATTTGAGCAATGACTTAAATGATGTTATTTTGGCATTAGAATTTTATTTGCAAAATGAGGTAGAGAGCAAGCAAATAGGTATGTATTCACCTGATATTAAGGCACTAGGGAAATTAGATGGTGTATTAAATTTTAATTATACGACTACGTTGCAGAGGGTATATCAAGATTTTGACAAAGTACCTATTCATTATATTCACGGTAAGATATCATCTAATTTAGATGAGAATAATATGGTACTGGGAGTGAATGAATATTGGGATGAAGAAGGTGCAGATATTCACACCGATTTCAGTGCTTTTAAAAAATTTATACAGAGAGTCATGAAAAATACAGGTGTAGATTATAGGAAATGGATTTATGACATAACAAATAATGGGAATAAGTATTCGACAACAAGAAATAAAACAGATTATAAGGATTTGGGATTAAGTGATGTGTATATTTTTGGACATTCGTTGGATATAAGTGATAAAGATTTGTTGGAGGAATTTTTTTCAAATGAAAATATTGTGGTTAATATTTTTTACAAGGATAAAATTCATCAAGCTAATTTAATTGCATCAATAATAAAAATGATATCTGAAAAGAGATTTATAAAACAATATCAAGCATATCCACAGCAAATAAAATTTATTCAGCAAAAAGACATGATGTTGCTTGATGAAAATGCTGGAGTTTAGATTTCATAAGATTAGAAATGAAAATAGAATTATAACAGGAGTCAAAAATGGATGGAATAAAAGAACTCAAAAATATATCAGAAACCGACGATAGACGAGAAATCATAAAGCAGAAACTCCGTCAATATTATGATGGTCGCATTGTTCGTAAGGATTTAACAAAATCAATTCGAGAAGGAGCCAATGTTCCTGTATATGTACTGGAATATCTTCTCGGACAGTATTGTAATTCTGATGATCCGGAGATTATTGACGAGGGAGTAGACAATGTGAAGCGTATTCTGCGAGATAACTATGTTCGCCCGGATGAAGCACAGAAAATATTGTCACTTCTTCGAGAGAGAGGAAGCTATACAGTTATTGACAGGATTACAGTAGTTCTTAATACAAAGGAAGACCGGTACGAGGCAACCTTCTCTAACCTCGGCATTAAGAATATTCCAATTAGTGCTGACTATGTGAAGGATTATGACCGTCTGCTTTGTGGCGGTATCTGGTGTATTCTCCAGCTTGACTATGAGTTTATCGAGGAAGACAAGAAGAATACACAGCCAATCCGTATTAGAAAGCTGACACCGATTCAGATGCCACATGTGGATATGGATGAAGTAAAGAATGGTCGTAAGGCATTTACAAAGGAAGAGTGGATGGATATTCTGCTTCGTTCTACTGGTATGGAGCCGGACAAGCTTTCTGACAGAGCTAAATGGTTATTGATTGCCCGTATGATTCCACTTGTTGAGAACAACTTTAATATGTGTGAATTAGGACCTCGTTCTACAGGTAAATCATACATATATGAGCAGATTTCTCCAAACAGTATCCTTGTCGCCGGAGGACAGACTACAGTAGCAAATCTGTTTTATAACATGTCTAACAACACAGTAGGTCTTGTCGGAATGTGGGATGTTGTAGCATTTGATGAGGTTGCTGGTATCAAGTTTAAGGATAAAGATGGTATCCAGATTATGAAGGGATACATGGCATCAGGTGCATTTTCTCGTGGCAAGGCTGAGATACAGGCAAAGGCATCTATGGTTTTTGTAGGTAATATCAATCAGAGTGTTGAGACATTGCAGAAGACATCAAGCCTGTTTGATCCATTTCCTCCTGAAATGGGTACGGATACTGCTTTCCTTGATCGTTTCCACGCATATATACCGGGATGGGAGATTCCTAAGTACAGACCGGATTCGTTTACAAATGATTATGGATTTATCACAGATTATCTATCAGAGTTCATGCGTGAGCTTCGTAAGGATAATTACAGCAATATAGCAGAGAAGTATTTCAAATTAGGAAATAATTTAAATCAGAGAGATGCAATCGCTGTTCGTAAGCTGATTTCCGGATTTATCAAATTGATTTATCCGGATGGAGAAGTCAGCAAGGAAGAAGTTGCAGAGATCATGGATATTTCACTTGAACTTCGTAGACGAGTAAAAGAGCAGCTTAAGAAGATTGGTGGAATGGAGTTCTATGATGTGAATTTCTCATACATAGACAATGACAGTTTTGATGAGCATTTTGTATCCGTACCGGAGCAGGGAGGCGGAAAGATGATTCCTGAAGGTATGGGCAAACCGGGATGCTTATATACAGTATCAAAGTCAAAGACTGGAATGATAGGCTGTTATCGTCTGGAAACTCAGATGATGCCGGGAAATGGAAAATTGACTTGCACAGGTATTGGTTCAGGTAAGGAGCCGAAGGAAGCAACTAATACGGCATTTAATTATCTAAAAGCTAATGGTAATGCAATATCGGGTTCAATCAGTACAACAACCAAGGATTACATCATCAATTATCAGGATATGCAGGGGCTTGGAATGACGGGAAATCTTGCACTTCCCACACTGATTGCTATTTCATCGGCAGCACTTAGTAAGCCTCCAATTAGCAGTCTTGCAGTACTTGGTGAGATTAGTATCGGTGGAACACTTATTAAGGTAGAAGATTTAGCAAGTACATTGCAGGTGTGCCTTGATAGTGGAGCTAAGAAAGTACTTCTTCCAATCACATCGGCAGCAGATCTTGGAACCGTACCATCTGACTTAGTTGGAGCGTTCAGTCTGATATTCTATTCTTCTCCGGAAGAAGCTGTATATAAAGCTTTGGGCGTAGAGTAAAGAAGGTGATGAGTTATTTTTGAGCAGGATTTTGAAGCAATGCTTCGACAGTATGAAAATTCAATAGATGATAAGCGACAGTTTACTGCATTGGTGAAAGATATATTTCCGGAAGATGCAAAGAATATCAATCTGATTCTCATGGCATACAACATGGGAATTGCACAGGATATTCAGAAGGCGAATCTGCTCAATAATACATTTGCTTTCCGGTATGTCAAGCAGTTGATGGATGATTATGGCATCAGCAGAGTTAATGCGGACTGGATCGTGTCAGTATGGTGTTCTTGTTATGGTAATAAAGTGCTTGGAAAAGCCTGTGACATTTCAGTGCAGAAGCAGGGCGGTGGTCCGGCGATAAAAGATAATAAGTCATCTTCGGGAAAATCATATGGAGATTTATTTGTATATGAGAAAAGTCGCAGGGGCAATGGACTGGCTGTAACAGGATTCCGTGGAGACAAGAACCAGACGATTATATTTCAAAATAGGTCCGGCAATGAAAATGTTATAGAGATTGCGGATAACAGTTTTAGCAAATCTTCCATAGAAGAGGCAATTCTGACGGAAGGCTTTAAATACATAGGACTAAATGCTTTTTCTGACTGTGAGAAATTGCATCAGGTGGTATTGCCAGTCAACATAGAAGAGATTGAAAACTCAGCATTTGAGAATTGTAACAGCTTAAAATCAATCTCCTTGCCGATACTGCTTAAGACAATCGGAGATGCAGCCTTTAAAGGAACAGGTTTACGGACACTGGATATTCCAAAGAGTGTATTTTGGATAGGTGATGATTTATTGGCAGAGTGCCAATCGCTGGAGCATATTAAGATACCGGATAACATTGCAAGGATAACTGATCGGATGTTTATGAATTGCAGTGGGCTTAAAAAAGTAGAATTGCATGAGAAATTGAACTCTATCGGTGAACGGGCATTTTTCGGCTGCTCCAATTTGGATTTTATTATAATTCCGGATAGTGTACAGCAGATTGGTCAGGATGCTTTTACGGGAACGGATGATGTGTTTATTGTGCAATGCTCCTTTGGTTCTTTTGCTGAGCAGTATTGCAGAAAGAATAAGATTAAGTATCAGCTGGTGTAATGTCGCCAGCGATGCGACATATAAAGCATGAAATTACGATAGAATACAGGAAAGAGGTGATATGTAAGGGCTTATTGGATGCAATATTTGGCAATAATCAGCCATCTAAGATAAATTCCATACTTCCTACAGCGGCTAAGAATGAGATCTGTGTAGGAAGATTACCGATATTGAATACAGACAGCTTATTATAGCTTGGACTTTTGCTCAGCCTGGAGCAATGGGGTGCCTAGGTTAGATTACGATTATAACGATTCATGGGAATGCTATGTGGCTATATAGATTCAGTTATATACAGAATGAAAACTTAGAGGTAGAGGCAAGAAGAAGATTTCCAAATAAAATAACAAAAGAACCCAAAGAGATGAAATGCATAGGTATGGGTATGGGAAATCGTTTATATTTAAAAGAAGTACTTGTTTCAGAATTTGAAAGAAGATTAAAAGAATCTGGTAAGCACATATATTCAAGTCATGTTAGGTTAATCTATGAAACTGTTTCAAGTATGAATGATAAAAATCAAAGGAAAAACGTATTGTGTGATTTGGTTATTAAATATTCTGACGTATTGTCAGATATCAGGTTGTTTAAGGTGCTGATATTAGATTATATTCCAAATGACAAATTAAAGAGAAATTTACTTATTGGTTGTTTGGAAGAAGATATACCACAGGAGATAAGTTTGATCAAGGATATATCTTCACAACAGATGTACAGATTTGAAGAAAAACTGGCAAAAGCATATGGATGTAACCATATGATTGCTAATGAAGTTATTGAGATGTGGTATGTATTACAGTTTAAAGAACACCATTATACAATGTTTAATCCGGAAATTGATTTTGCAAAGATATTTGAGACACATACACCATTAAAAATAGAATATAA
>CAJLRL010000020.1 GCA_905209075.1 uncultured Lachnospiraceae bacterium
AAATGATTAAAAACATAGTATTTGACATAGGAAACGTGCTTGTCAGGTTCCAGCCTAACGGTTTATCTGCCTGTCAATTATTTTGATTATTATAAATGCGTAAATGCCGCCGATAACAGCAGTTATCAGCTGTGTGAGGGAAAACTGCATCTGGAGAACTTTTATCATCGGTTTCATTTTTACCGGAAGCATCGTAGGTAAAATTACAAGAGAAATAACTATTCCCATAAATGCAGCCTTTAATATCGCACCAATGCCCATTGAAAGCGGAAGAGAAACTTTTCCACCGAACTTATCCTTTAAAAGGGCAATACATAATACGAGGATGATATTGCCAAGCATTATGCATGGAAACATCGCAGGGATTGCAGCCATAACAGGACTTCCGGTGATAAAGAAAGAAGTTATGGGTGTAATGATGCTTAAAATTATTCCGCAGGCGAGTCCTGCATATACGACAGTTAAAATAAGAGCAGCATTTATTATCGGGCCGGTAATATATACGCTTAAATTTTTGAGAAACTGGCTTACAATACATATTGCGAGCATGATAGCTGTGAGTGTTATCTGTTTTGTCTTTATTTTCATAAAGCGCCTCCTTAAATTTTACGTTTATTTACAATTTAATTGCAAACAGTTACATAATACTACTGTTGCCTGAAAAAATCAAAAAATATTTTGATTTTACTATTGCAATCTAAACAGGTTTTTGATAGAATATAGTCTGTTCGCAGGAGTGGCGGAATTGGCAGACGCGCAGGCTTCAGGTGCCTGTGGTAGCAATATCGTGTGGGTTCAAGTCCCATCTCCTGCATTAGCTGAGGGAGCCGGAAATAAAGGCTTCCTTTTTGAGTTATATGGGAAGACATTACTATGAAAAAACTAAATTCGATTCTAAAAGATGCAAGCGCATCCCCGGAACATCTGGTTATTTCCATAATTTTTTCGTTGTATGTTATGGAGTTTGTAAACCTTTTTATTGGAAGCATGGGAGGAATCCCGGCATTTATGGGTTCACTGGCAGTTTATTATATGCTTGCACTGGCAGTAAAAACAGAAAGTGAGGCTCAAAAAGGTAAGGCGGCAGACAAAACGCAGATAAAGAATTTTCTTATAAATTATGTCCTGTTTTATGTAATTGTCTGGATAGCAATGGAGGTCATACTGTTTATTTCCAGATTTTCTGGCTGGGGAAATGTTAAAAAGCTTAATGTAAAACAGTACTTTAAAGGTATATATGGGGCATCAGTGTCAGATAGCTGGATATATATTTTTGCTGCGTTTCTTGTGTTTGCATTTATTGTATCACTGTTTCCACTTATTTTTGTCAGAACGAGAAAATACTGGATAGAATATATTATGACGGACAGCGTTATACATGCGCTTATCTGTGTCATGATAGTAGCTGTAGGTCGTATTTTTATATCTGGATCAGGCAGAAAGAAAGCAATGTGCGTGTTTGATGAATTGCTTTTATGTAAAAATATGGAAATATGGCAGATCATGCTGTTTTTGGCAGCGGCAGTTATCTTAACTGTGGCAGAAGTGTATGCTGCATATAGGACTGCTCTTAAGATATGTATGATGCATCAGAAAGAAGTAAAGAAAAAAAGTGTCAGGATATCAACGGTGACAGTGGTACTTTTATTTGGATTGTGTGTGGCCGGAGCAGGAACGGTAGTGTTTTTTATGTCACCTGCAGATGATGAGGAGGCTGAGTACACAAGGGTTGCAAGGTGCCTTACAGACGATTCGAAGATGGGACCTATGGTATACAGATCGCAGGTGTATGTGCCGATAAAAATAGAGCTGGATTACGATGAAAATGGAAAAGCACTCGGTTACATAGGATACAAAGGTCAGGATTGTGAGAGCCGTTTCTATAAGATGGCTGTTGCAAATGTATTATATTCAGACAAAAAGGATGATCAGACATATATGCAGATGTCAGGTGCGGACAGGTTATCCTACAAAAAAATGTCGGTCATGGAAAAAGTGGATTCATGGAAAAGGGACAATGTTTTTCTACTCTGGGATGAGGACTGGAGCAGTGAATCTGCGTACAGCAAGGAAGTTACAGGCTATACCGAATGTGAGAAGCAGTTTGTTGAAAGTCTCGAGAATACATTTGGAGAGGTAAAGATAGATCCGCAGGATTTCAAAAAGTACGATGCGTACTTTACTATAGAAAGCTATCCGGCAATGAAGGATGCCGTTGAGGGGGACAACCAGATAGGAACATGGGTTGGCTGTATTCTTGTAAAGGATAATAAATTTTACTATGGAAGCTATGAAAATCAGATAACCGGGGTCCAGCTTCAAAAGCTTCTTGATGTGCTTGGAGGAAATTAGCACATAAATTTTTTGAAATAAAATTCAAAAAAATAAAGGAAAAGCAAAAAATACATAGAATTATAAAAATGTAGGCATGAAAGTTGTTATTACGCCAGTCACAAGGAGGCATGGGCATATATGACAATCAGGCAGCAGATAGAAGAGCGTGAAGAGGAAATTTTAAGTCCTTTTGCGTGTCTAAGCATAAATTCAAAAGGTCGTGACAAGGATGAGCCGCAGTGTGATATAAGACCTGTTTTTCAAAGAGACAGGGATCGGATATTACATAGCAAATCATTCCGGCGTCTGAAAAACAAAACACAGGTGTTCCTGACTCCGAAAGGGGATCATTACAGGACGAGAATGTCTCATACACTTGAGGTATCGCAGAATGCAAGGACGATAGCCAAGGCTCTGCGGTTAAATGAGGATCTGGTTGAGGCGATAGCGTTAGGACATGATCTTGGCCACACACCATTTGGACATGCAGGAGAGAATATTTTAAATGAGATATATGAAGGCGGCTTTAAACACAATGAGCAGAGTGTGAGAATTGTTGAAAAGCTTGAAAAAGATGGTGCAGGACTTAATCTTACATGGGAGGTAAGGGATGGCATACTAAACCATCAGACGAGTCTTATGCCGCACACGCTTGAAGGCAAAATAGTGCGTCTATCAGATAAGATAGCATATATCAATTCTGATTTTGATGATGCGATAAGAGCGCAGCTATTATGCGAGGATGATATTCCTCTTGAAATAAGGAAGACGCTCGGTTTTGACACAAAAAGCCGGCTTAATCATATGATACACAATATAATCACAAACAGCATGGATAAGGATGACATAATGATGTCGGAGGAATCAGCACAGGCAATGAAAGAACTCCGCAGATTTATGTTTGAGAACCTATATAAAAATCCCGTTGCTAAGAGTGAAGAAGTAAAGGCGAAAGCCATGTTAAAGCAGCTGTATCATTACTATATGGATCACATAGATGAACTTCCAGACAAGCTTCTTGTTATGCTGGATAACGGAGAAGACAGGGGGCGTATAGTCTGCGATTACATATCGGGAATGACAGATCAGTATGCTATAACAAAATTCCATGAATATTTTGTGCCGGTGGCATGGGAAATAGATGGATATTAAATGGATAAATATAAAATTTATTATAGATTTATTATTAGATCATAGATAGAGAGGAACAATAAATAATGCCGTACTATTCTGATGAACTTATTGAGGAAGTACGTTCCAGAAATGACATAGTGGATGTCATCGGAGGATATGTACATCTTCAAAAAAAGGGGAGTACATATTTTGGCTTATGTCCGTTCCACAATGAAAAAACAGGTTCGTTTTCTGTATCACCGAATAAACAGATGTATTACTGTTTTGGATGCGGAGCGGGTGGAAATGTTTTTACATTTCTTATGCAATATGAAAATTTTACATTTACAGAGGCTATGCAGGAGCTTGCAGATCGTGTAGGGGTCGAGCTTCCTAAGCAGGAGATGACTGCAGCGCAGAAGCGGGAGGCGGATAAAAGGACACGTCTTTTGAAAATAAATAAAGAAGCGGCAAAATATTTTTACACTCTTTTAAGGAGTGAAAGAGGAAAGCGGGCTCATGATTATTTTAAGAAAAGAGAGCTTTCGGATGAAACGATGCAGAAATTCGGTCTTGGATACTCTGATCAGTATAGTGATGATCTATACAGATATTTAAGAAGCCGTGGATATGATGATGAGATCCTAAAAGAATCAGGACTGGTGACCATAGATGAAGTGCGTGGAGGACACGACAAATTCTGGAATCGCGCAATGTTTCCGATAATGGATGTCCATAACCGCGTTATAGGTTTTGGTGGACGTGTTATGGGGGATGGCGAACCGAAATATTTAAATTCCCCGGAGACAAAGATTTTTGACAAGAGCCGTAATCTTTACGGACTTAATATAGCAAGGACAACAAGGAAAAACCAGCTTTTATTGTGCGAGGGATATATGGATGTTATAGCATTACATCAGGCAGGATTTGACAATGCTGTGGCATCGCTTGGAACCGCTCTTACGAGTGGACATGCATCATTGCTAAAACGCTACACAAAAGAAGTATATCTGACATATGACAGTGATGGCGCCGGGGTAAAGGCTGCACTACGTGCGATCCCGATATTAAAAGAGGTCGGGATTACAACCAAAATCATCAACATGCGGCCGTACAAGGATCCGGATGAATTTATAAAGGCACTCGGAGCCGGGGCATATCAGGAAAGAATTGACAATGCAGAAAACAGTTTTATGTTTCAGATCCGCATAATGCAGGAAAGCTACGATATGAAAGATCCTGAGTCAAAGACAGCTTTCTATAACGAGATGGCGAAGAAACTTTTAGATTTTCCGGAAGAACTTGAAAGAAATAACTATATACAGGCGGTTGCGGAAACTTACAATATAGGTTTTGAAGAGTTGCGCCGCCTTGTAAATTCTCTTGCGGTAAAGGGCGGAATAGTTAAAGAGAGGACACCTCTTAAGAGTGGTATCAATGAGAAAAACAAAAAAGAAGACGGAATGAAGCAGTCACAGAAGCTGCTCCTTACATGGCTCATAGAAGATACCGGTCTTTTTAAAAAAATAAATGGATATATATCTGAGAATGATTTCACAGAGGATTTATATCACAGGGTGGCTGTGATGGTGTTTACACAGTTTAAGACTGACGGAGCCGTAAATCCGGCAAAAATAGTCAGCATGTTTCCGGATGAAGAGGAACAGCGTCAGGTTGCAGGTCTTTTTAATGCTACTATCCACAAAGTTGAGGGAAAGAATGATAAAGAAACAGCCCTTAAGGAGACTATTATAAGAGTAAAGGAAAACAGCATTAATTACAGATCAGCCCATCTTTCACCGACCGATATGGAAGGGATGATGAAGATAATAGACGATAAAAGATCACTGGAAGAATTAGAAAAATTGCATATTTCTATCGATTAGGGAAAAAATACTAGAACAAAGAGGAAAAATTATAATGGCTAAGAAAAAAGAACAGGCAGAAGTAGTAGAAACAGCAGAAATGAAAGCAAAGTTCCAGCAGAAGCTTATTGAATTGCTGGCACTTGGCAAGAAAAAGAAAAATATTTTGGAATATCAGGAAATCAGTGATTTCTTCAAAGATATGAACCTTGATCCTGAAAAACTCGAGCTTGTGCTTGATTATCTTGAGCACAATGGCATTGACGTGCTTAAGATCAGTGATGATGATGACGATGTAGATGATGATATTCTGCTTGACGAGGAAGACGAGGTAGAGGTAGACAAGATCGATCTTTCTGTTCCTGATGGAGTAAGCGTTGAGGATCCTGTAAGAATGTACTTAAAAGAGATAGGAAAAGTTCCGCTTCTTAGTGCTGATGAAGAGATCGAGCTTGCGCAGAAGATGGAGGATGGTGCAGTTGCAGCAGAAAAGATATCTATCTTAAAGGGCAGAATGGATAATGCAACAGACGAAGAGAAAGCAGACTTAAAGGACGAGATAAAGAAGCTCCAGAAGGAGGTTGATTTTGGCGCTGATGCAAAAAAACGCCTTGCTGAAGCAAACTTACGTCTTGTTGTAAGTATCGCAAAAAGATATGTGGGACGAGGAATGCTCTTCCTTGATCTTATTCAGGAGGGAAATCTTGGCCTTATAAAAGCTGTAGAAAAATTTGACTACAAAAAAGGATACAAGTTCTCGACATATGCTACATGGTGGATACGTCAGGCAATAACCAGAGCAATTGCAGATCAGGCAAGAACGATCCGTATTCCTGTGCATATGGTAGAGACGATAAATAAATTAATAAGAGTCTCACGACAGCTCTTACAGGAACTCGGAAGAGAGCCGTCTCCGGAAGAAATCGCAGCAGAGATGAATATGCCTGTAGAAAGAGTACGTGAGATATTAAAGATATCACAGGAACCGGTTTCGCTTGAGACACCTATCGGAGAAGAGGAAGACTCACATCTTGGTGACTTTATAAAGGATGATAATGTCCCTGTACCGGCAGATGCGGCTGCATTTACACTACTTAAAGAGCAGCTTGAGGAAGTACTTGGAACACTTACAGAAAGAGAACAGAAAGTTCTTACACTTCGTTTTGGCTTAGAGGATGGAAGAGCCCGCACTCTTGAGGAAGTAGGTAAGGAGTTTAATGTAACACGAGAAAGAATCAGACAGATTGAGGCAAAAGCTCTCAGAAAACTTCGTCATCCTAGCCGTAGCAGAAAGCTGAAGGATTATCTGGAGTAAAATGATTAAATTATCTAAACGAATGAAGGCAGTTGCATCTATGGTTACACAGGGATACAAGCTTTGTGATGTTGGAACAGACCATGGATATGTACCAATCTCACTTGTTACGGATGGGACTATACCGGAAGCTATTGCAGTTGATATTAATAAGGGACCGCTTGAACGTGCAAATCTCCATATACGTTCATGCGGACTTGAGGATAAGATAACTACAAGACTTTCAGATGGATTGTCTGCAGTAAAAGAGGGAGAGGCCGAGTCCATCATCATTGCGGGAATGGGTGGTGAACTCGTAATACATATTCTGACAGAGGGAGATGCTGTCTGCAAAAAAGCAAAAGAACTTATACTACAGCCACAGTCGGATATCCACAAAGTCCGGTACTACGTGAGAAATGCCGGGTATAAGATAGTCGATGAAGACATGGTTTTAGAAGACGGAAAATATTATCCGATCATGCGTGTCGTAAATGATACAAACAATTATGCGTGGGATAACATGGATGATATTTCGGTCGCTGTGTGCGATCTATATGGACCGTTTCTCATTAAAAACGGTAATCCGGTGCTTAGAAAATTTCTTGTAAAAGAACACCATAAGCTTGCGGACATAATGCGTCAGCTTAAGAAACAGGAATCTTCTGATGCAATATTAAATAGAATAGAACAGGTAAATAAGCAGATAGAGTATAATGAGGCTGCTTATTCAACTATGGGGGCGATTCGTAATGCAGGAATATAAAATAGACATAGTTCTTCCTGATGGAAATATTGAAAAAGCAAATGTAGAAGAAAATACAAAAATCGAGGAACTTGCAAAAAAATATAATCCATTTTTTAAAAATCCGATTATATTGTCTATATATAATGGAAAATTAAGAGAACTTTGTAAAAAGATCGACCGTGACGGTAAGATCGAATTTCTGACTATAGCAGACAGGGATGGAAGAAGAACATACAGGAGAAGTGTAATACTTCTTCTGCAGAGAGCAGTTCAGAAATTATACGGAGATGAAGTAGAACTTAAAGTGCTGCATTCCCTGGGAGAGGGATATTATTGTGAGATAATAAACCTAAACAAAAGTGTACTTAAGCTCCATGAAGATGATATTTCATCCATAAAAAAGACTATGGATCAGCTTGTGCAGCAAAATATCCCTATCACAAAGAGCAGCGAGAAAACACAGGCCGCAGAGGAAATGTTTGCAGGTCTTGGAATGAAGGATAAAGAAAGACTGCTGCATTACAGGCGCAGCTCACGCGTCAATATATATGAATTAGATGGTATAAAAGACTATTTCTATGGCTATATGGCGCCATCTACCGGAGTCCTGAGATATTATGACGTTGTTTCATATGAGGATGGATTTGTTATTGTTTTTCCTTCAAAGGGTTCAAACAAAGTTGAGTCTCTTAATACTTCAAACAAATTATTTCATACGCTTGATGAGTCACGGGACTGGAGCCGTATGCTTGGAATAGGCACAGTAGGGGCATTAAACGATGCTATCTCAGCTGGAAAAGGACAGCAGATAATGCTTTTGCAGGAAGCCTTAATGGAAGAGAAGATAGGAAGGCTTGCAGCTGTTATTGCAGGAGACGATAAAAAGAAATTTGTGATGATAGCAGGACCGTCATCATCGGGAAAGACTTCGTTTGCAAACAGGCTGTCAATACAGCTTACAGCAAAGGGATTGAAGCCACATCCGGTAAGTCTGGACGATTACTATGCCGACAGGGAATTTTGTCCGAGAAATCCGGACGGAAGCTTTGATTTTGAATGTCTCGAAGCGTTGGATGTCGATCAGTTTAATAAAGACATGATGGATCTTTTAAACGGAATGGAAGTTAAGATGCCATCGTTTAATTTTAAGACAGGTAAACGTGAATACAGAGGTGATACCCTTAAGCTGGGAGATGGTGATATCCTTGTCATAGAGGGGATACACGGATTGAATGATAAGCTGTCATACATGCTTCCTTCAGAGTGTAAATTCAAGATCTATATTTCTGCGCTCACACAGCTTAATATTGATGAGCATAATCCTCTTCCGACTACAGATTCCCGCCTGATAAGAAGAATAGTAAGGGATGCACGTACAAGAGGAACAAATGCTAGGGAAACTATAGCTATGTGGCCATCAGTAAGAAATGGTGAGGAAAAAAATATTTTCCCTTATCAGGATAGTGCTGATGTGATGTTTAATTCTGCGCTCATATATGAGCTCCCTGTTTTAAAAGTGTATGCTGAACCGCTTCTTTTTGGAATTGGAAATGACTGCCCGGAATACCTCGAGGCAAAAAGACTCCTTAAGTTTTTAGATTATTTTCTGCCACTTCCGGCGGAGGGGATACCGAACAATTCACTTGTGAGGGAGTTTGTCGGTGGCAGCTGCTTTAACGTTTGATAATTAATGATAAAAATAAAAAATGCCGGCTGATCTTGATATGTACCGATTTTACCGGATAACGGTAAAAGGACATATCAAATCAGCCGGCATTTTCAGATTCTATAAAATCAATAGTTGCCTGGATCTGCTCATCCATTGTTATATCCGGATCTCCGTCACCTTTCTGAAGTCCATAGTTTCCAAAATATGAATGGCAGCCGCCATCTATAACAAATTCATGCAGATCTTTTGGCAGATTTTTTTTGTATTTGTTGTATTTTTTTATGTTTAAAACTTTATCATTTGAGCCATAGACACTGTATACAGACAGCCCGCTGTCTGACAGATCGGATGTTGAGTAGGCAGCGAAAAGAAAAAGACCATCTATTTTATCGGTGTTTTTTGCAGCGTATGATGCAGCCATGGTGCCGCCGGATGAATGACCACCGACATACCATTGTTTTACAGTTTTATATTTTTCTTTTAATGAATCGATATATTTATCGGCAGCATTTTTATCAAGTATTGCCAGGTTATATGGCATATGGATCACCATACAGACGTATCCGTTTCTGGCAAATTCGTGTAAAAGAGGGGCGTAAGCGGTGTATTCAACTTTTGTGCCCGGATAAAAAATAAGTCCTTTTGTGGGATTTTCGGGAGAAAAAGTAATCGTCTTTTCATGCCGCTTTGATACCTTATCGACTGTTACGATATCGTCAGATAAAAGTGCATCGGCAGATGTGGCTCCTGCGTGATAATAGTTTTTTGCATACGCTCCGAAACCATACTCTATAAGAGCTATTATAAGAACTGAAGCGATAAGAAGTTTGTAATATTTACAGATAAATTTTTTCATATGTGATTCCTTTAATGTTATAAGCAGGACGATAAGCCGGGTTATGTCGTTGAGTGATCATCTATCTAGAACGCCTGTTGCCAGGCGCTTCAAGCGACCTACCTAAAGCTGGCGGGCCACGTCAATGCTTTGTTTCGGTCTTGCTTCGGATGGGGTTTACATGTGCCCTTTCTGTTACCAGAAAGGCGGTAGTCTCTTACACTGCCATTCCACCCTTACCACAAAAGTGGCGGTATATTTCTGTTGCACTATCCTTAGAGTTTCCTCCACCGGCCGTTAACCGGCATCCTGCCCTGTGAAGCCCGGACTTTCCTCACCTGCGGTCTTTCGACACTTGCAGCCGCGATCACCTGTCCTGCATAAACATTATTTAATATACCAAGCATTTAAATAAAAATCAAGAAGTTTAGTTAAGGAAATATAAAATGTTTCTTAAAAGACAATAGTTCTATTGACTGAAAATTTAGTTAGGTTGTAGTATTAGTTGTAACGGAACATGTATTAATATTAGTGAGTGAGGCGGTATATTATGAGAGAAAAATTAGCCAGATTTATGGTGGGAAGAAATGGTGTTGATGATCTTGCAAGATTTGAATCATGGTTTGTACTTGTTGTACTTATCTTGTCGATATTTACAAGATCGGGACTGCTTGACCTTATTGCTATTGCACTTATCGTGCATATGTATTTCAGGGTGTTTTCAAGAAATGTCAGTAAAAGATATGAGGAAAACCAGAAATTTTTAAATTTCAGGTATGACTGGACCGTGAAGTGGAACAGAAAAAAGAAACACTTTGAACAGAGAAAAATGTATAAATTTTATAAATGCCCGATGTGCAGACAGGAAGTAAGAGTTCCAAGAGGCCATGGCAAAATATGTATCACATGTCCAAAATGCAGAGAAGAGTTTATAAGACGAAGTTAGTGGTGGGAGAACATGTTTGGATATATAACTGTAAATAAAAAACAATTATCGGATGAACAGATAAAGACCTATCAGGAATACTACTGTGGATTGTGCCGCAAATTAAAACAGGACTATGGCAAAAGAGGACAGTTGGTATTAAACTATGATATGACATTTTTGATAGTGCTTCTGAGCGGTCTTTATGAGCCGGATGATGAAAAGAAGGAACAGTTTATATGTGCAGCACATCCTGCGCAGAAGCATTCATCGAGAATAAGCGGCATAACCGATTATGCAGCAGCGATGAATATTCTTTTAGCATATTATAATCTTGTCGATGACTGGAAAGATGATAAAAGCTTCTTCAAAAAAACAATTGCAGGGCTTCTCAAAAAAGACTATCAAAAGATAAGAAAACTCTATCCGCGCCAGGTTAAGGCTGCTGATGAATATATAAAAAATCTTGAGAAGCTCGAAAAGAATAAAGAAACAAATATTGACATTGTGGCAGGTCTTACAGGAGATATGCTAGGAGAGATATTTGCATGGAAATGCGATGAATGGTATGATGAACTTAAGACATTAGGTTTTTTCCTCGGCAAATTTATTTATATAATGGATGCGTATGAGGACATAGATAGAGATATAAAAAACAATTCGTATAATCCGTTAGAACGCATGAGGAAGTGCTGTTGTATGGATTTTGACCAGACCTGTTATCTTATGATGACAAGAATGATGTCGGAAGCAGCCAAATCGTTTGAGAGAATGCCGATACTTTTACATGCCGGTATAATCCGCAATGTGTTGTATTCAGGAGTCTGGTCGAAGTACGAATATATTCAGAATAAGAAAAAGAAGAGGTCGAAAAAATGACAGATCCGTATCAGGTGCTTGGTGTAAGCCGAAGTGCATCAGATGATGAGATAAAAAAAGCATACAGAACACTCAGCCGTAAATATCACCCGGATGCAAACATAAACAATCCGAACAAAGCACAGGCGGAGGAAAAATTCAAAGAAGTCCAGCAGGCATATGATCAGATCATAAAAGGAAAACAAAACGGCGGTTATTCTGATGCGGGATATGGAAACAGAACATCCGCTGGTGGAAACACAAATACAGATTATGGATATGGACCATTTGGCGGATTTTCAGGACGTTACACATATGACAATGCGCATAGGACATCGGAGGACGAAGAAAATCCAAAAGTCCGTGCTGCGGGAAACTTTATCCGTAACGGATATTATAATGAAGCTGTAAAGGTATTGGGAGAAGTACCTTTTTCAGAAAGAAAAGGCCGATGGTATTATTATAGCGCTATCGCTAATGAAAAACTCGGTAATTCAGCGACAGCAGTCGAACATATACAAAGAGCTGTGGCATTTGAACCTGACAATATACAGTATCGTCAGTTCCAGCAGTACCTGGAATTTGGCGGAACATGGTACTCGAATATGGGAAGTACATATGGAAGACCGGATGGTTCAGGAAATGTATGCTGCAGCCTGCTTGGGACATGGCTGTGCTGTCAGTTTATGCCGTTTTGCTGCTAAAAAAGCATCATAAGCATTGAGCCTATGATGCATTATGTTTATTCGATAGAATCAGGGATCCCATTGTGGTCTAAGTCATCGTTGTGTGCACCGATATCCACAGTGTTTAATGTACGGCGTCTGAGACGTGCAGTTTCTGACTGCTTAAGAAGATATGCTTTTATCTCCTTTGATCTTTTGACATGTGTAAGGCGAAGCTCAGGTGTTGTGATATCACCTGTGTAGCATATAACTGTTCCAAGGCCGCAAATGCGTTCTAAGAGAGAGGCTGCAAGCTTTACATCGGAAACCTTATACATATAGCAGTCATCCTCGACCCTGTTAAAAAGCCCCTGGCGGATCGTTATATATTCCGGTGTGATTATGTATTTTGTAAAGGTCCATGGAAGACCTAAAAATAAAATACGCTTTCTTTCGGAATACACGATAGCATTATCTTTATCATTGTGTATAAAATTACTGTTGTCTGACATGATTATTCTCCTTTTTATAATATTTTATTTGCTATTTTTTATAATACAACAAAAAAATGTAAATGCCAACTTGAAATAGGGCATTTATTATTATATTATTGTATGGATATAAAACGAGCACCAAAGAATGGGAGGCATACTATGCGTCATTTAATGAGTCCATTGGATTTCTCAGTCGAAGAGCTGGACAAACTTTTAGATCTGGCAAATGATATTGAGGCAAATCCGCAGAAATACGCTCACAAATGTGAGGGAAAGAAGCTTGCTACATGTTTCTATGAGCCGAGTACAAGAACAAGGCTTAGTTTCGAAGCAGCAATGCTCAACCTTGGAGGTTCAGTACTTGGATTTCACAGTGCAGATTCATCATCTGCCAGTAAAGGTGAGAGTGTAGCCGACACAATAAGGATTATTTCATGTTATGCAGATATCTGTGCAATGAGACATCCAAAAGAAGGAGCTCCTCTTGTTGCATCACAAAAATCACGTATACCTGTAATAAACGCCGGTGACGGAGGACATCAGCATCCGACACAGACACTTGCAGATCTTCTTACTATCCGTTCCCTTAAAGGAAGACTTGATAACATAACAATTGGTCTTTGCGGAGATCTTAAATTCGGACGTACTGTTCATTCACTTATAAATGCAATGATCAGATATAAAAACGTTAAATTTGTACTTATTTCGCCGGAAGAACTTAAAATTCCTGATTATGTGAGGGATGATGTACTCCGTGCAAATGGCATTGAATTTGAGGAAGTTGAAAAGTTAGAGGATGCCATGGATAAGCTTGACGTGCTTTACATGACAAGAGTACAAAAGGAACGTTTTTTCAATGAAGAAGACTATGTGAGATTAAAAGATTACTATATTCTGACAAAAGAAAAGATGGAACTTGCAAAGGATGACATGCTTGTCCTTCATCCGCTTCCACGAGTAAATGAGATATCTGTAGAAGTTGATGACGATCCAAGAGCCTGCTATTTTAAACAGGCACAATATGCGGTATATGTAAGAATGGCACTTATACTTACATTACTTGGACTGGCAGATTAATTTTGGATTTATAAAAAGGAGAAAGCAATGTTAAATATAAGTGGTATTCATGAAGGATTCGTACTTGATCATATAAAAGCAGGCATGTGCATGCAGATATATAATGACCTTAAGCTTGATAAACTTGATTGTACTGTTGCGATAATTAAAAATGCAAAGAGCAGCAAGATGGGAAAAAAGGATATAATAAAGGTAGAATGTCCGATAGAGGCACTAGACCTTGATATTCTGGGATTTATTGACCATAATATTACAGTAAACGTAATAAAGGGAGATAAAATAGTAGATAAGATGGAATTAAAGCTTCCAAAACAGGTCACAAACGTAATAAAATGCAAAAACCCAAGATGTATCACATCTATTGAGCAGGAACTCGACCAGATATTTGTGCTCACGGATGAAGAAAAAGAAATTTATCGCTGCAAATATTGTGAGGAAAAATACGAAGGAGTTAAATAGGATAAAGGATGTATGCCAACGTAATAGTTGATATATCTCACGAAAAACTTGATAAAACATTCCAATACCTGGTTCCGGCAGGGCTGGAAAATGAAATTGAGCCGGGTGTGTGTGTGGAAATCCCCTTCGGAAACAGAAAAATCACGGGATATGTTGTGGAAATAACAGAAAACCCTGAATTTGATGTGGATAAGATAAAGCCTCTTTGTAATATAGTAAAAGGCAGTGTGGCGGTTGAAGCGTCTCTTGTCGCACTTGCGTCATGGATCAGAAAGAACTATGGCGCAACAATGAATCAGGCGTTAAAGACCGTCATACCTGTTAAAAAGAGTGTCAAAGAGGTTACAAAACGCACGATATATTTAAATATTGATGATATAAAAGCAAGAGCGCAGCTTGCGCTTTGCGAGGCAAAGCATCAGAAAGCAAAAGCAAGGCTTTTAAGAGAACTGATCGGAAAGAAGGAACTGGAATATTCGGTTGTTACAGGAGAACTTAAAATATCCACAGCCGCTATAAATTCACTTGAAGAAAGTGGATTCATAACGATAAAAAGCGCTACAGAATACAGAAAACCTATAAATAATACAGAAAACGAAGTGTATGACAAGGTTTTAAATGAACAGCAGCAGGCGGTAGTTGATGCGATCGAAACTGACATCGCAGCAGGAAAAAAGAATCGTGTATTCCTTATAAAAGGGGTTACCGGAAGCGGTAAAACTGAGGTTTATATGGAGCTTATTGATAAGTGTGTAAAAAGAGGCCAGCAGGCTATCGTCCTGATACCTGAGATCGCACTTACCTACCAGACAGCAATGCGTTTCTATGTGCGTTTTAAAGACCGTGTGACGATAATGAATTCAAAGCTTTCACCGGGCGAGAGGTATGATCAGTTTAAAAGAGCTAAAAACGGAGACATCGACATAATGATAGGACCAAGATCAGCATTGTTTACACCATTTTCAAATCTTGGTCTTATTATAATTGATGAGGAACATGAAACCTCCTACAAGAGTGAATCTGTTCCGAGATATCATGCGAGGGAAACTGCGATAGAATTTGCCAAAATGAACGATGCTGTTGTTGTTTTGGGTTCTGCAACCCCATCCGTGGACAGCTATTACAAAGCAAAAAAGGGAGAGTACAGACTTCTGGAATTAAAAACCAGAGTTGCGGACAAACCTTTGCCAGAGTGCGAGATTGTTGATATGCGCACAGAATTAAAAAATGGGAACAGATCGATCTTAAGTGAAAGATTGCAGCAGCTGATACAGGATCGTCTGGATAAAAAACAGCAGATAATTTTATTTATAAACAGGCGTGGGATAGCAGGCTTTATGTCATGCCGCTCATGTGGATATGTTGTTAAATGTCCTCATTGTGATGTGTCATTGAGCCAGCATGCACAAGGCAGGATGATATGTCATTACTGCGGGTATGAACAGCCGGCGCCGAAGATCTGTCCAAAATGTGGTTCAAAATATATAAGCGGATTTAAAGCCGGAACACAGAAAATAGAAGAAATGATAAATATGCGTTTTCCTACGGCTGGGACAATAAGGATGGATTACGATACAACAAGAAAAAAGGATTCATACGAAAAGATACTGCAGGCATTCAGAAATCATGAAGCTGATATTCTGATCGGAACGCAGATGATAGTAAAAGGTCATGATTTCCCGGATGTTACACTTGTCGGAGTGCTTGCTGCTGATATGTCGCTTAATGTAAACGATTACAGGGCAGCAGAGAGAACTTTCCAGATACTTACACAGGCGATTGGACGTGCAGGGAGAGGAAGATATCCAGGAAATGCCATAATACAGACATATGAGCCGGAGCATTTTGCAATCCAGACGGCAAAAGAGCAGGCTTATGAAGCATTTTACGATAAGGAGATAGAGTACCGGAAAATGCTGCGTTATCCACCGGTCTGGAATATGCTTGTTTTACTTATAACATCTGACGGACAGGAAGAGGTACAGAATAGATCGGAAGCTGTTGCTAAGCTTATTGAAAGCATTATTTCACAAAGTGAAAAAAAAATACAGATGATAGGTCCGGCGGACGCAGGAATATCAAAGATAAATGACGTATATAGAAAAGTAATATATATAAAGACAGAACAATACGAAACATTAGTCTCTATAAAAGATTTTGTGGACAAATCAATAAGAGACAATATAAAATATAAAAAGATTTCATTACAATTTGATTTTAATCCGGTAAACGGATTTTAAAGGAGGAAAAATGGCACTTAGAACAATAAGGGTAGAAGGTGACCCGGTACTTGGAAAAATATGCAGGGAAGTTACTGAGATGACACCAAAGATCCAGACTTTGATAGATGATATGCTTGAGACTATGTATGAGGCAAACGGAGTCGGTCTTGCAGCGCCTCAGGTTGGTATTTTAAAAAGAATAGTTGTCATTGATGTCGGAGAAGGACCGATCATTATGATAAATCCAAAAATAATCGAGACATCAGGTGAGCAGACAGGAGATGAAGGCTGTCTTTCTATTCCGGGAAAAGCAGGGCAGGTTACTCGTCCTGATTATGTAAAGGCAAGATTTCTGGGTGAAGATATGGAGGAATATGAAATAGAGGGAGAAGAGCTTCTGGCAAGATGTATCTGTCATGAGCTTGATCATCTCGATGGACATTTGTATGTCGAAAAGGTTGAAGGTCCTCTTCATGATGTGACATATGAGGATGCTGAATAGTAGATAGATTTATAGCAGGAGGGATTGAATGAGAGTAATATTTATGGGAACACCGGATTTTGCGGTTGGTACACTTGAGGCAATAGTTGAAGCCGGACATGAGGTGGTGCTGGCTGTGACACAGCCGGATAAGCCTAAAGGACGAGGCAGGGAAGTACAGCTTACACCTGTCAAGGAATGCGCACTGAAACATGGTATAGAAGTATTCCAGCCTGTAAAGGTACGTGAAACAGCAAACATTGAATATCTCAGAAAATTTAATCCTGATATAATTGTTGTTGCGGCTTTCGGGCAGCTCCTGCCAAAGAGCATACTCGATATGCCAAAATACTGCTGCATAAATGTGCATGCATCACTTCTTCCTAAGTACAGAGGGGCGGCACCTATCCAGTGGGCTGTTATAAACGGCGATGAGTTTACAGGTGTTACCATTATGAGGATGGATGAAGGCTTAGACACCGGAGATATGATAGCAAAGGCAACAGTCCGTGTGGAAAGCGATGAGACAGGGGGAAGCCTTTTTGATAAGCTTTCGGGAATCGGCGCAAAACTCTGTGTAGAGACAATGAAAATGATCGAAGAAGGAAGAGCTGAGTTTACTCCACAAAATAGTGAGGAAGCAACGCACACATCGATGATAAGCAAGGAACTTGGTTATATAGACTGGACGAAGCCTGCCGAGAGCATAGAAAGGCTTATAAGAGGATTAAATCCATGGCCGAGCGCCTATACTAACCTGAACGGTAAGACATTTAAAATCTGGAAAGCACAGGTTGTCAGAAATAATAATGAATATCGTCCGGGATGCATATACCATATAGGTAAAAATGATATGTATGTGCAGACAGGGGACGGTGCGCTGTCCTTGCTTGAAGTACAGCTTCAGGGAAAAAAGAGAATGGACACAGGTTCTTTTTTAAGGGGCTATAAGCTTGAAGAGGGAACATTCATCGGTTAACAAAAAAGGAGAGATAATATGGGACATTATTATTACTATTGGGATCCGACATATATACTTGTCGTGATCGGCGCGATCATCTGTATGATTGCATCTGCCAAAGTTAAAACAACATTTAACAAATATTCACAGTACAGAAGTTATTCCGGAATGAATGGAGCACAGGTGGCCCAGCGTGTACTTGAAGCTGCCGGAATATATGATGTAACGGTACGCCATGTGTCAGGAAATCTGACAGACCACTATGATCCTTCAACAAAAACAGTAAATTTATCAGATCCTGTATATAATTCATATTCAGTTGCGGCGCTTGGTGTTGCGGCACATGAATGTGGGCATGCTATACAGCATGCAAAAAATTATGCTCCTTTATCTCTTCGGAGTGCACTTGTACCTGTAGCAAATTTCGGCTCAATGCTCGCATGGCCGCTTATACTTATCGGTCTTTTCATTAACGGAAGATCCTCAACACTTATAATAGATCTGGGGATTGTTTTATTTTCTGCTGCTGTGCTTTTCCAGCTTGTAACACTTCCCGTAGAGTTTGATGCATCAAGAAGGGCGCTTGTGATGCTTCGTACACAGAATATCCTAAGTGACGATGAACTTAAAAATACAAGAAAAGTACTTAAGTCTGCCGCATTTACCTATGTTGCCAGTGCAGCAGCTGCAATACTCCAGCTTCTTCGAATAATACTTCTTGTCGGAGGAAGAAGAGATGACAGATAATATAAGTACAAGAGAATTGTCACTCCAGATGCTCATAGAGATAAATGAGAAAGGACAGTTTTCACATATTGTTTTAAAGGGTGTACTTGATAAATACCAGTATCTGCCAAAGAAAGAGAGGGCATTTATAACAAGACTTACAGATGGAACGATGGAACATCTGATAGAGCTTGATCATATAATAGATCTCTTTTCAAAGACGAAAACTAAAAAGATGAAACCTCTGATCAGAAACCTGATGAGGATGAGTGTATATCAGATTAAGTATATGGATTCTGTACCAGATGCCGCAGTATGCAATGAGGCAGTTAAGCTTGCAAAAAAACATAAATTCGGACAGCTGTCAGGATTCGTAAATGGTGTGCTCAGAAATATCGCACGAAATATAAATGATATAAAATATCCTGATGTTAAAAAAGAATTTAACAAATATCTGAGCGTAAGATATTCAATGCCGGAGTGGATAGTAAGAAAATTTATAAAAGACTATGGCAATGAAAAAACGCAGGAGATACTTGCTGCATTTCAAAGCGGAAATTCTATCTCAATACGTGTAAATACGGCAAAGTGCACACCTTCCGAACTGAAGGATATACTATGTGATGAAGGTGTATGCGTGGAAGAGATCGAAGGGCTTGATTATGCATTTGTTATATCTGGATTTGATTATTTAAACAGCCTCGAATCATTCAGAAACGGGTTATTCTATGTGCAGGATGTAAGCTCGATGATGGTTGCCGAATATGCTAAACCGGAGCATGGTGATCATGTTATAGATGTCTGTGCGGCACCGGGAGGAAAGAGTACACATATTGCTGAGCTGCTTAATGGAAGTGGATTTGTTGAGGCAAGGGATCTTACAGACTATAAGGTATCGCTTATTGAAGAAAACATTAAACGACATGGACTGTCGAATATGGGGGCGGTATGTATGGATGCAACAGTATTCGATGAAGCATCTGTAGAAAAAGCAGATATCCTTATATGTGATCTGCCATGTTCAGGACTTGGTGTACTTGGCAGAAAAAAGGATATCAGATACAAAATGACAGAACAGTCACTTGATGGACTGGCAGAGCTTCAGAAAGAAATACTTGATACAGTGCATACATATGTAAGGAAAGGCAAAAAGCTTATATATAGTACATGTACAATGAACCCTGCTGAAAATGAAGAAAATGTCAGGTGGTTTATAAACCGGTATCCGGAGTTTGAACTTGAAACATCAAAACAGATGTTTCCAAAAGAAATTGGAAATGATGGTTTTTTTATAGCTGTTCTTAAGAGAAACGGGAGATAAGATAATGGAAAAGACCGATATAAAATCCATGAATATGGAGGAGCTTACAGAATATATTATTTCTCTTGGAGAAAAGAAATTCAGGGCAAAGCAGATATACGGGTGGATACATGTAAAGCATGTGGAATCATTTGAAGAGATGACAAATATCTCAAAGAAATTCATCGAAAAGCTCAGTGCAGAGGCCAAAATTGTCTGTGTAAAAAAAGAAGAGGTACAGATTTCAAAGATAGATGGAACGAGAAAATATCTGTTTTCACTTGATGATGGAAACGTGATAGAGAGTGTATTGATGAAATATAAACATGGCAATTCTGTATGTATCTCGTCACAGGTTGGATGCCGTATGGGGTGCCGGTTCTGCGCCTCCACGCTGGATGGTCTTGTAAGAGGACTACGTCCCTCTGAGATGATAGATCAGATTTACCAGATAGGCAAAGATATAGGGGAACGTATATCAAATGTTGTAGTCATGGGAACAGGTGAGCCTCTTGATAATTATGACAATCTGCTCAGATTTATAGAACTGCTCACAGACGAAAATGGAATAAATATAAGCCAGAGAAATCTGACAGTATCAACATGCGGTCTTGTTCCAAATATGCGAAGGCTGGCAGATAAAAAGCTTTCGATAACTCTTGCATTATCGCTTCATGCATCGAATCAGAAAAAGAGGATGTCACTTATGCCGGTAGCTAACAGCTATGACATTCATGAAGTTATAGATGCATGCAGATATTATTTTGAACAGACAGGAAGAAGAGTTACGTTTGAGTATAGTCTTGTCGGTGGTGTAAATGATACGGATGAGGATGCAGCTGAACTTTCGCAGCTTGTGGCAGGGATGAACTGTCATATAAATCTGATTCCGGTCAATCCTATAAAAGAAAGGGATTATGTCCAGTCAAACGCTGAGGTCATAAAGGCATTTAAAAATAAACTTGAAAAAAATGGAATAAATGTTACTATTAGAAGGGAAATGGGCAGAGATATAGATGGTGCCTGTGGACAGCTTCGGAAGAAGCATATAGATAAAGAGAAAGGAATAGACTAGATGAAGACGTTTTCCGTTACGGATGCAGGTGTTGTCAGGGAAATGAATCAGGATTATTATTTCTCATCAGATACAGCTGTAGGAAATCTTCCCAATTTGTTTATTGTAGCAGACGGAATGGGTGGACATAAGGCAGGCGATTATGCGTCGAGATATACCATAGAACGTGTTGTCGCATCTGTGTCAAGAAATACCGGCGAAGAGCCGATTTCAATTATGAAAGAGGCAATCAATAAAGCAAATGAGCTGCTTGTTGCAGAATCAAGGGAAGATGAATCAAAGAGTGGAATGGGTACAACTCTGGTCATTGGAACTATAATCGGGAATAAGCTGTTCGTAGCAAATATAGGAGACAGCAGACTTTATGTAGTGGGACAGAATATGCGTCAGATCACAAGGGATCATTCTCTTGTAGATGAGATGGTAAGGCTCGGTGAGATAAATGCGGATGAGGCAAGGGTCCATCCGGACAAAAATATCATCACAAGAGCAGTAGGTACGTCGGATCATGTTGAAGCTGATTTTTTCGAGGTAGAGATCACAGCGGATGATACAATATTGTTATGTACAGATGGTCTTACAAATATGGTAAGAGACGATGAAATTTTGGATATTATCAAAAAGTACGATAATGCGCAGGCAGCTACAATGCAGCTCGTTAAAGAGGCGAATGCAAATGGCGGACGAGATAATATTACAGTAATGATTATTAAACCATTCTAGAACGAGGTAAAGGCATGTTAGAAATCGGAAATTTTTTATCGGATAGATATGAAATATTAAGCAAGATAGGTGCGGGCGGAATGTCTGATGTGTATAAGGCAAAGGATCATATATTAAGCCGCTTTGTTGCCATAAAAGTATTAAAATCAGAGTTTTCAGAGGACAGCTCTTTTGTCACTAAATTCCGTGCCGAGGCACAGTCGGCGGCAGGACTCGAGCACCCTAACATCGTAAATATCTATGATGTAGGAAGCGAAGACGGATTGTATTACATTGTAATGGAATACGTTGAGGGAATAACCTTAAAGACATATATAGAAAAAAAGGGACAGCTGTCCTTTAAGGAATCAGCAAGTATCGCAATTCAGGTGGCAAGAGGAATCGAGGCCGCACACAATAAGGACATAATACATCGTGACATAAAGCCACAGAATATAATCATATCAACGGAAGGCAAGGTCAAGGTTACGGATTTTGGCATCGCACGTGCAGCATCCGCAAATACAATAAGCGCAGATGTTATGGGATCGGTGCATTATGCATCTCCTGAGCAGGCAAGAAACGGATTTGTTGATGGACGGAGCGATATTTATTCACTCGGTATCGTTATGTTTGAAATGATAACAGGAAGGGTTCCGTTTGATGGAGATACAACAGTTGCGGTTGCACTGCGCCATCTGCAGGAGGATATAGCAAGACCAAGCATATATGCACCGGATATTCCGATAAGCTTCGAAAAGATAATACTTAAATGTACACAGAAGACACCGGACAGAAGATATCAAAATATAGAGGAACTGCTTGTCGACCTTAGAAGATCCCTTGCAAATCCAGATGATGATTTCGTAGTTATTGCACCGCTTGTGGACAATGGAAAGACAAAAGTCATCGGGCAGGATGAACTTGAAAAAATAAAAGACCATGGAATCCAAAAGCCGGAACCAAAAGCAGAGCCAGAATACGAGGATCCGGATGAAGATGAAGATTATGACGATGATGACGACGATGAAGATGACGATGATGAGGGCAGACTCTTAAATCCTAAAATGGATAAAGCAGTTACGATCATGGGAATAGTCACAGCTGTGATAATACTTATTGTCATAGTATATCTTGCGTTGTCTGTTGCAGGAGTAATAAAATTCGGTTCAAAGAAAACTGAAACAAAGGAGCCGCAGACACAGGTTACAGAGACTCAGAAGAACACACAGGAAACACAGAAACAGACAGAGAGCCAGACAAAAGAAGGCAAAATGGTATCTATACTTGGAATGACTGTGGACGAGGCACAGAAGGAAGTCGACAGACTGGGACTTGACCTTACGGTATTTGCTTTTGAGACAAAAGAATCAGACGAAAAAGAAGGAACGATCATCGAGCAGGATATCGAAGAGGGAGATACAGTAAAAGAAGGCACACAGATCAATGTGACTATTGCTGGAAAGGAAGAAAAGAAGGAAGAGACTATTTCTGTCCCTAGTGTAATAGGAAAAACAAAGACATCTGCAGAATCTGCCATAAAATCAGCAGGACTTAAGGTATCTGTAGAATATGGAGATTACAATGATGATGTTGCAGCTGATGTTGTTGTGGATCAGTCACCTTCTGCGAAGGATACAGCAAACAAGGGTGATACTGTAACGATCATCTTAAGTCCGGGACAGGAACCGATAACTGTTCCAAACGTTGTGGGATATACGCAGGCACAGGCAGAGAGCACTCTTTCAAATGCAGGACTTAAATATGCTTATAGTGATGCGCAGTATGATGACAGTGTACCGGAGGGCAGCGTAATAAGCCAGACTAAGTCAGGAGATACCGTTGAAGCAGGAACAACTATAACACTTACACTCAGTAAGGGCAAAAAAGTTACAACAAAGCAGGTGTCTACAACATTGACTCTTGATGTACCGGAAGGTGCTGAGGCTACAAACATCACTGGTGCATATGAGTTATACGATAATAATCAGGAATATGCAAACGGATCGGTATCTTCAGTATCTGTAACAGTATCAGGTACGATAAGCGGAGATTCTGCTACAGCAACAGTAGACTGGGAATATGATCTGGTTACTACAAATGAGGACGGAACAACAACTACAGAGCATAAGACAGCACATAAAGAGGCGACTGTAAGCTAAAAGATAAGATGACAGGAAAAATTATAAAAGGAATATCCGGCTTCTACTACGTGTATGTAGAGGGAGCCGGATTATATGAATGTAAGGCAAAGGGAGCCTTCAGAAAACAAAAAATAAAACCGCTGGTAGGAGATAATGTCGAGATTGCTGTTATTGACGAGGCAAATAAGCTTGGCAATGTCGAGAAGATCCTGCCACGTAAAAACGAACTTATCAGGCCGGCTGTGTCAAATATTGACATGGCCCTGGTTATTTTTGCATCTGCAAAGCCGGATCCAAATTTTAATCTGCTTGATAGGTTTTTGTGTATGATGGAATACCAGAAAGTCCCAGTGACGATATGCTTTAACAAAATCGATCTAGTCGATCAGGAAAAGCTAAAGGAATATAGTGGGATCTATGAACCGGCAGGGTATAATGTGATCTTTACATGTACAAAGACAAAAGAAGGGCTCGGCAGTATAAGGAGCCTGCTTGAAGGCAAAACTACCACAGTGGCAGGACCATCGGGAGTAGGAAAGTCATCCATTATAAACTGTCTACAGTCAGATATCACTATGGAGACCGGAACTATAAGTGAAAAGATAGAAAGAGGAAAGCACACGACAAGGCATTCTGAGATAATACCTGTTTCACATGACACGTATATAATGGACACTCCGGGATTTAGTTCGATGGATGTTCCAGGGTTTGAAAAAGAGGATCTGTGGACATGCTATCCGGAATTTGTAAGGCATGAACCATACTGCAGGTTTATCGGGTGCAGCCACATAAATGAACCTGACTGTGGAGTAAAAGCAGCTGTAGAAGACGGGGAGATATCGCCGGTCCGCTATGAAAATTATAAATTATTATATGAAGAACTAAAAAACCGGCATAAATATTAATAAGACTATAACAATAAAAGGAGAAATTATGAATTGTTTATCACCATCAATTTTATCAGCAGATTACACGATACTGGGAGAACAGCTAAAAAAGCTTGATGAGGCAGGCGCCCAGTATGTGCACATAGATGTCATGGATGGTCAGTTTGTACCTAGCATATCAATAGGGCTTCCTGTTATAAAGACGATCCGCAAATGCACAGACAGGATATTTGATGTGCACCTGATGATAGAAGAACCTATAAGATATATTGACGAATTTGCAGATGCAGGGGCTGACATAATAACAGTCCATGCTGAAGCATGCAGACACCTCGACCGCACGATAGATGCGATCAAGGACAAGGGCATTATAGCTGGTGTTGCATTAAATCCTGCTACACCATTATCGGCGATCAAATATGTTATTGGAAAAGTCGATATGGTTCTTATAATGACAGTAAATCCTGGATTTGGAGGCCAGAAGCTTATTCCTTATACGATAGACAAGGTGCGTGATCTGAAGAGTCTTATTGAGAAAACAAATAATAAAGTGGACATAGAAGTTGACGGTGGCGTAAATACAGAGAATGTTTCAAAGCTTCTTGATGCAGGTGCCAATATAATAGTTGCCGGAAGTGCTGTTTTTAACGGTGATATAGAAGAAAATGTTGACAGGTTTTTAAATATTATGAACGTATAGAAGGTGGATAAGATGAAATATTTAATAGTTTGTGGTGGAGAAATAGATGGGGATTTTGCAGAAAGATTAATAATGAGTTCAGGATTTGAGGTAATAATAGCTGCAGATAGAGGAATGGATTTTTTATATGAACACAAAATAACACCGGATATTATAGTTGGAGATTTTGATTCGGTAAAGAATGAGGCTCTTTCATATTTTAAAGAAAAAGGAATGAGCGATATACATGCGTTAAATCCTGAAAAAGATGATACGGATTCGGAATGTGCCTTACAGATAGCGCTTGATCACGGAGCAGACCACATAATAATAATAGGTGCGACAGGAACGAGAATAGATCACGTATTGGGAAACATATCACTTCTCGGGAAGGCAATGTCAGAGGGAAAGAGGGCAGAGCTTCTAGATACACACAACAGGATAAGGATGATCGACAATGAACTGGAAATTGAAAAGAATAAACAGTATGGAAAATATGTATCAATAATTCCAGTATGCAAAAATAATAAAATAACGCTTGAGGGATTTAAATATCCGCTTAAGGATTATACGTTTGAAGGGTTTAATACGCTTGGGATTTCAAATGAAATTGTAGATGATATAGCAAAAATAACAGTAAATGAAGGGCAGTATATAGTTATAGAGTCAAAGGATTGAAAAATAAAAGGGGGCAAAAATGAATAATGCGCAGATTGTTATAGATGAAGTAAAAAAGGCAGTAAAAGGCAAGGATGAGTGTATCATCAAGGCTTTTGCTGCCATTTTAGCAGGTGGACATATCCTGATAGAGGATGTTCCTGGAGTTGGAAAGACAACACTTGCAGTGGCATTTTCAAAGGCAATGGCACTCGAAAACCACAGGGTGCAGTTTACACCGGATGTGTTACCGGCAGACATACTTGGATTTTCAATGTATCAGAAAGAGACAGGGCAGTTTGTATATTATCAGGGAACGATAATGTGCAACCTCTTTCTGGCAGACGAGATAAACAGGACAAGCCCGAAGACACAGTCAGCGCTTCTTGAGGTTATGGAGGAAGGAAAAGTTACGGTGGATGGGGTAAGCCATGAAATGCCAAAACCATTTATCGTTATAGCTACACAGAATCCAAAGGGAAGTGCGGGAACACAGCTGCTTCCTGAGTCACAGCTGGACAGATTCATGATATGTATGAGTATGGGATATCCGGATTACAGGGACGAACTTGAGATAGCAAAGGGAAAGAGCATAAAATCGCAGATCACAGATATACATCCTGTTATGAATGCACTGGGGTTATATGAGATGCAAAGACAGGTGGAGCAGGTCTTTGTGCATGATAATATTTATGCATACATAGTAAGCCTTGTATCTGCCACACGAAATAATCCATATATAGATCTCGGAATAAGCCCGCGTGGCACGATCGCATGTACGAAAATGGCAAAGGCATATGCATATCTTTGTGGAAGAAACTATGTTATCCCAGAGGATGTCACTGCTATTTTTGCGGATATCGCAAAGCATCGTATAGTGCTTAACACAAAGGCGAGAGTTTCACATGTGACAGAAACAGATGTTATAAATCAGATACTTGGCACAACAGGACAACCGGCAACCTATATGAATAAGGTGGTATATAGTGATTAATTTAATAGTAGAAATATTGACCATCATGATCACCTTTTATGTATCAGTTATTTATGGGAATACGGCAATAGCTTTTATCGGATTTGCAGAGGTATTGTTTTGTATATCTGAATATATATGGCTTATCACTTCTTCATGGAAGAAGCAATATATGCTAAAGATCCCGATTGCAGCTGCAGATCAGGGAGAAGATATCGGTGTAACGGTTGAGGAACAGGCATATAGAAAAAGAGGCTATACAGGAAAATGCAGATACAAAATAAAGGTAAAAAATAGTCTTGAAGGAAGGTGGCAGGCAAAATGGCTTGATGCTTCCGGAAGTTATCTGTATCAGGCACAGCTGCCGGGAACATATGAGTTTTGTCTGAAAAAAGTGAAAATATATGACTGTTCAGGACTTTTTTATATTGTAAAAAAAGTAAATAAGTCAAAAAGTGTCGAAGTGATACCAGAAATATATAGTATGCCAGTTGTCATAACCGGCACAGTACGGAATTTTTTCGGGGATGCGGATGTATATGATGATATAAGGCCGGGGCATGACTCATCAGAAATTTTTGACGTGAGAAGTTTCAGAAAAGGTGATAAGATACAGAGTATCCACTGGAAACTAAGCGCAAAAGCAGATGAACTTATCGTGAAAGAAAATTCATTTCCTAAAGCATGTGCGGTAACTGTTATAGCAAATCCGGCAGGACATATGAATATCAGACAGAAAGAAAAATTTATCCAGCTTGTAGCAGGTCTTTCTTTTTCTATAATGGATCAGAAGTGTTCCCATTATGTTGCATGGTATAGTATGCAAAAACAGGATATTGTGCGTGCGAGAGTGGATGACGAGGAGAGTTTTTACATTTTTCTGTCATATTTTCTTAAAGATAAGCTTGCAGAAAAAACAGATGCAGGCAGTTTATATATGGAAAAATACAGGATGGAGCATATAGTACATCTGGTTGTTGTAAATTCCGATCTGACAATAAAAAGGGGACAGGATGTTATTGGAAAACCGAAAGAGCAGAATTTCAAAAAAGAAATGGAAAATCTCGAGATCATCCTATAAAGAAAAACGTTCTTTATGGGAGGTTTTTTTGTGGGCTGCCATATACAGCATTATGACCGTGATATTTGTATGGTCGGCATTTGAAATCGCAAAAAGTGCGATGAATGTATTTTATCACCAGACCTCAATTTATATGATCGTATTTTTGATCGCTTTTGTAAGCCAGACTGCTGATGGACTATGTATTTATTATAAAAGATACATGGCAAGGCATGCAGTAAACCTTGGATCTTTGATATTTTATCTTGTTTTTATTCTTCGTTATGCGGTTAAAAATGAAGACAAGTTCTTAAAAGGAATGTGGTATGTAGGGGGAAAATTTACGGATCTTATAAATTCCTACTACAAGGTGTCACTTCAGATATATGGCGGACAAAAGAGATTTGCAGGATTATTTATATTTACAGCGGTTTTATTTCTGACAGTTATCTTTCATACGATAGCCGTTGAACTGGAAAGAGAATCATTTATGGCACTTTTTCCGGTGGTTGTTTTGATGTGTGAACTCGGAGTTGGAAAAGGACCAGATCTTGCCGGAATGGCTGCATTATTTGCAGGAGTTATCATATGTGCCGCACCGGCGTTTAAGATGCGGAAAAAACCGGGAAGCATTCTTATACTTGGAGCATTATGTATAGCTGTCATAGTGGTTTCGGCAGTATGCTTTGAAATGCCTGTAGACAATATAGTAAAAAACAAAATGAAGTTTCTGAGTGTCCAGAAACAGTTTGAGGCAGATGTAAAATCCTTTTTCACAGGGGGATATGATATTGAGAGCGGCATGGTAAGCAATGAATTTCCTGATTATAAAAATAAGGAAGTGATGAAGGTCACGGTGGACGGTGATCTTGATTCATATGTATACCTTAGGGGATATTATGGGGATACTTATTCGAATGGCAGCTGGAAAAGACAGCTTGATTATTCAGAAATAGCATCGGATTTTTCTGAGGATGTGCCGGAATGTATTGCAGACCAGAACAAAATATCACTTGAAAATAACTACGAGTGGTTTTATCAAAGCATAAAGAGAAAATATACCATAGAGTACACAGGGCTTAATACAGAATTTGTATATGCGCCGTATATAACAGATACGGATTCACTGCCGGATGATGTCACCATAGACAATGACTACATTATAAAAAAGGACAGGAGTTTAAAGGAACTTTCACTTACGGCAACCGATTACAAAATGTTTTCGGGCGGCATAGGCAGCAGTGGGTTCGAATTTGTCCCGGACTATCAGATAGAACAACATTCCGGCTTATATGATGAATATGACGTGTTTGTATCAGCAAATTATCTGTCGGTACCGTCAAATATCCCGACAGCGGGAAAGATCGCAGATATGATAAAAAATGCGGCAAGCTATGATGATGCGGATTCGTATCTTTATATGCTGAATGATTCCATGGATTCTTATGGTATGTTAGGTGATAGTGCATCGGTTATACGGTCAAAGAATGAAAAACGTCTGGCTGCGGCATATGCTGTGCAGAATTATCTTGACCACTACTATAAGTATAGTAAAGAACTACCTGCATCAGGAGGAACGGACAATATTGAATATTTTCTTTCAACATCAAAGGAAGGATTCTGTGTGCATTTTGCTTCGGCAGGAGTGATGATATTAAGGAGTATGGGGGTACCTGCGAGATATGCCTGCGGATATAGTGTTCCTAAGGGCAGTTTTTCGCAAAATGAGGATGGAAGCTATGTGGCATCGGTCTTGGATTCGAGGGCACATGCATGGGCAGAAGTATATCTCGATGGATATGGATGGATGCCGGTAGAAATGACTCCTGGATATTATTCAGCGGCTTCATCGAGCAGGGTTTACAATGCCGACAATGATCATGACGGACAGCAGAGCGGATCTGACAATGCGGATCCAGACAGTGAAAATACAGATGAAAATGATCCTGAATCCGATTATGATGATAGTAACAGTGAGGATCCAGACCGCCTGGAAGATGGATCAACTGAAGATACATCAGGTGGAGCTTTAAATAACGGCGGAACCAGCGGTGGCAGTACAGAAGGCGTTACAGAGGGGGCTGCTGGAAAAAATGTACAAAATACAAAATGGTATAATACAAAAATATTTTATACTGTTATGTGGATCATTACTGTGATCTTATTTGCGGGAATCATTATTTTTATCATATGGTATATTAGAAATCGCAAAAAGATCATGTGGCAGAAGCATTTTGAACAGCATATAAAAAGGCACAGATATAATAAGGCTGCGATAATGCTGAACAGAAAAGTGTACGAAAATGTCAGGGGCGAAAAGCATGGACATGGAAATCTCTCAAAGATCACTGACAGCCAGTATGCAAAAATATTATGTGAGGTATATCCTGATCTAGATGGGGAACACTATATTGATATAATGAGAAAAGCAGTATATTCACAGGAAGAACTGAGCTTGGAAGAGTGGAACTTTGTATATGATTTTTGGATGATTTCAACAAAAAGAGATCAAGAGATACAGCAGAATATACAAAAAGGAAAATGAGGATTGAATCAGCCGCATATCTATGATATAAAATAGTTAGACGTGTTACTTTTAGGGAGGCATTTGTCATACATAAATTATTTATCATTTAAACAATTTATGTGTACAGATGTCTCTTTTTTTAGTTGTTTTAAAAGCTGTAAAGCTAAAGGAGACGCAGATAAGAGGCTTTGTATGTGTAAGTTGTGAAAGGAGAATTTGCATGAAAGACAAAATTTTTGGCGTGCTTCAGCGCGTCGGACGAAGCTTTATGCTTCCAATTGCGATCCTGCCGATTGCAGGATTATTACTCGGTCTTGGAAGTTCATTTACAAACAAGACTACGATCGAAACTTATGGATTACAGTGGTTACTTGGTGATAAGACATTTTTACATGCGCTTCTTGTGATCATGAATCAGGTTGGAAGTGCCATATTTGATAACCTCCCTTTGATATTTGCTGTAGGAGTAGCTATAGGAATGGCAAAAAAGGAAAAAGAGGTATCAGCACTTTCGGCAGTAATTGCATATTTTGTAATGAATGTATCAATAAATGCAATGTTGCAGCTTAATGGCAAAATCCTTGCTGATGGAACAATCTCAAAGGATGTATTAAGCGGAACGATCGCTTCTGTATGTGGGATACAGTCACTTCAGATGGGTGTTTTCGGAGGCATTATAGTAGGCCTTGGTGTCGCAGCATTACACAACAGATTTTACAAGATTGAACTTCCGAGTGCTTTATCATTTTTCGGAGGAACAAGATTTGTGCCTATAATTTCCACAATAGTGTATCTGTTTGTCGGAATAGCGATGTATTTCATCTGGCCGACAGTTCAGGGTGGTATATACGCATTAGGCGGACTTGTCACAGGTACAGGATATTTTGGAACACTTATATTCGGACTTATAAAAAGAGCACTTATCCCATTCGGACTTCACCATGTATTTTATATGCCATTCTGGCAGACTGGTGTCGGAGGAACAATGGAAGTTGCGGGACAGCTTGTTGAAGGCGGACAGAATATCTTCTTCGCACAGCTTGCAGATTCCGCAAATATAACACATTTCAGCGCAGATGCGACAAGATATTTCTCAGGTGAGTTTATATTTATGATATTTGGACTTCCGGGAGCAGCGCTTGCTATGTATCGTTGTGCAAAGCCGGAAAAGAAAAAACAGGCAGGAGGACTTCTTTTATCAGCTGCACTTGCATGTATGCTTACAGGTATAACAGAGCCGCTTGAGTTTTCATTCCTTTTTGTGGCACCGGCACTTTTTGCAGTACAGGTTGTGCTTGCAGGATCAGCTTACATGATCGCCCATATGTTAAATATTGCAGTAGGACTTACTTTCTCAGGTGGACTTTTGGACTTTTTCCTGTTTGGTATACTGCAGGGAAATGAGAAGACAAGCTGGATGCTCGTCATACCGGTTGGAATAGTATATTTCTTCCTGTATTATTTTATTTTCAGTTTCCTTATAAAGAAGTTTGATTTTAAAACTCCGGGACGAGAGGATGATGATACTGAAACAAAGCTTTATACAAAAGCAGATGTAAATGAAAAAAAAGCATCAGGAAACAAAGCAGACGGAAAAACGGATGCTGCAGATGATGAGTTCTCAGCAGCGATTTCAAGAGGACTTGGCGGTAAGGATAATATCTCAGATGTAGACTGCTGTGCTACAAGGCTTAGGATTACAGTAATAGACCCGGACAAAGTAAACGATTCGATCCTTAAATCAACAGGAGCATCAGGAGTTGTCCATAAAGGTCAGGGTGTACAGATAATTTATGGACCTAGGGTAACTGTGATAAAATCTGATTTTGAAGATTACCTGGCAAATGTGGCAGAGGAAAATTTTGAGGATACAGCAGAGATTAAAGATGAACAGGATAAAAAGGCTGATAACTCAAATAAAGAAGCAGCAGAAACAAAAACGGATGAACCTAAGGAGACTGTTATAATTTCAAGTCCTATGACCGGAACAGCGGCAGATCTTTCAACTGCACCGGATGAAGCATTTGCCAGCAAAATGATGGGAGACGGAGCGGTTGTGACACCGAAAGAAGGTTTTGTTGCCGCACCGGAGGACGGAACAGTGTTATTTGTTTTTGATACAAAGCATGCATTAGGCTTTGCGACAGATACAGGGATCAGCATGATAATACATGTCGGAATAGATACGGTAAAACTTGAGGGAAAAGGCTTTGATGTATTAGTCGAGGCTGGCCAGCATGTAAATAAGGGAGATATACTCATGAAGCTTGACCTTGAATACCTTAAAGCAAATGCGCCATCGGTTACAACACCTGTCATATGTACAGAATTAAAAGAGAATCAGAAAATACGTCTTTTAAATGAGGGAGAAGTAAAGGCTGGAGATCCACTTTACGCGGTGGATACTTATTAACTGAAACTTGCCACATTCTATTGCGATAAGGTGCCGTATGAAAATTTTTCATGCGGCATTTTGTTGCAGAAATTGTATAAATAATGTATTATCAGTTATGAAAGTAGGGAATTATGTTTCGTATTACAAAGGTTTTAAATCATAACACAGTGTTGGCGGTTAAAGACAAAAGCACGCAGGAATACCTGATAGTAGGTAAAGGAATTGGTTTTGGAAAAAAGGTGACACAGACAGTTGAAATGTCACCGGAGTATTCGCTTTATGCGGTAAGCCAGACGAGGGACAGAGGACTGGCAAAGGACATTGTAAAATCAATAGAACCTGAATTCCTTGAAATAGCAAATACGCTTCTGGATGAGGCGGAAAAGGAATTTGGAAAAATAGACAGAAATATATTGTTTTCAATGGCGGATCATATTGCATTTGCGGTAAAACGCATAAAAAATAACGAACAGATAAGCAATCCGCTAAATGATGATATAAGGGTTCTTTTTTACAAAGAATACAAAATAGCAGAGAAAGTACGTCCTATTTTAAAAGAAAAAATAAATATTGATGTGATAGATGATGAGATAGGATATATCACTCTTCACATTCATACATCCATAGATGACTCGAAGGTTTCTGATGCTATGCAGATGGCTCAGGCAGTCAGGACATGTGCGCAGTTTATCGAGGAAAAAATAGGCATAACGATAGATGTAACGACGATGGCATATAATCGTCTGATGAACCATATCCGTTCGATGGTTGCAAGAGCGGTTACAGGTGAAATGTTAAAAGTGGATTTAAACAGATTTATAGAACAGAATTATCCTGATTCTTTTTCACTTGCAAAAGAAATCTGTATGAAATTAGGACATGAATTAAAGCATGGATTTTCGGAGAATGAGGTAGGATATCTCGCAGTCCATATAGAACAGATAAAATGTGATGAAATGTTGGGAGAAGAATAAAAGAGAGGAATTTATGAGCAGGAACCAGAATGATTTTTCAATAAGAGTTTTGACGAAGGACGATGCTGAGGAATATAATGCGCTGCTGCGCTATGCTTTTCAGGTCACAGAGGCGGAGCTTGCAGAGACAGGCTGGAAAGATGATGAGATAAAGCAGTCAAAGTTTCCGGTGCTTGAAAGAGCTGACGTATTAGGCTGTTTTAACGGAGATGAGCTTGTGTCACAATTTGCGGTATATCCGCTTGATATGAATATATACGGACAAAAATATGAAGTCGGGTTTGTGACAAGCGTGTGTACATATCCGGAGTATACGGGACATGGTATCATGAAAAAACTCATGAAAAAAAGTCTTACGAGAATGAAGCAGAGCAACAAATCATTTGCTCTTTTATACCCGTATTCCATACCATTATACAGAAGGCTCGGCTGGGAGATCATATCAAACAAAATGACATATGTCGTAAAAGACACGCAGATTCCGACAAAGATCAGTGAACCCGGTTATGTAAGAAGAGTACAGTGGAATGACAGACAGTTTATGGAGCTGCATGCCAGATTCGCAGAAAAGACGCATGGATGTCTTTACCGGAATAATCTTGCATGGGAAGAATATTTCCGGTGGGATGAGGATGATACGATGGTTGCAATCTATTACACAACCGATGATATTCCATGCGGATACATGGTATATCTCATAAGCTCAGACATAATGCATATAAAAGAAATGATATATCTTAACAGGGAAGCACAGCTTGGATTGTGGGAATACATACATGCACATGATTCTATGATAGATGAAGTACGGGGGAATAATTATTATAGTGAACCAATAGCATTTGAGCTTGACGACAGTGACATCAAGGAAACGATCCGCCCATATGCCATGGGCAGGATAATCGATATCGAGCAGTTTATAAAGCAGTATAAATGCGATCCGGATGGGCCGGGAGGATGCTTCTGCTTTGAAATAGAAGACGAGCTTCTGCCGTGGAACAATAAAACATTTGTTGTTACATTTAAAGAAGGTAAGTGCGAGCTTGATAGTGGAATGACACCACAGTTTCATATGAAGATGTCGATTGGAACATTTACTACGCTTCTTATGGGTTATAAGACGGCAGAGAAACTTTTACATATGGGAAAAATCGAAGCAACAGCCGATGCGGCAGGAAAGCTTGATGATATACTCTATCAGGAGATACCATATGTATCTGACTATATATAATAATCAGCAAAGATGCTATCCGGGCTTATTTCAGCTGAATTCGTACTGGATGAATAGCAAATAATGTGGTAAAATACTACTATATTCAGGCAAGGGGGATAGTAATGGAAGGCAGCAGGGGTTTTGATCTAAACGTATTGGATTTTTCGGGAATATTAAATAAAACCGCAGATCTGATAAAAGATTCATATGTCTTTATAACGGATACAGAGTCAGATATCACATATATTACAGATAAAGCAGCACAATATTTTAATATAAAAGAACAATTCTGCCATGATTTCTACAACAAATTCAAAAAATATGTAAATCCATATGATATAGAAGAATATGAAAGAGAAATGTCCAGACGGATAAATGGGGAAGCTCTTTCGGAGGAGCTGTGGATACAGTTCAAGCATAAGGAAGAATACTATATGTTTGAAATATCTGCAGGAATATATAAAGGGCAGAATAATAAAGGATATTTTGTTGCATCATTGAAAAACATGAATGTTGCGCCGGAGATAGATGCGCTTACAGACCTGTTTGGACGTGTCAGATTTGAAAAGGATATGGATTACAATATAAAAATCGGCAGAAAGACAGCTGTAATAGAAGTGGAGATAGACCATTTAAATGACATAAAAATGGTTTATGGCTCAAAATTTGCTGATAGGCTCCAGAAGGATATAGCAATCAGCCTTATATATAAAATGGACAGGAACAGTGCAGTATACAGACTTGAAAATTCAAATCTGGTATTCGTCTTAAGATATGCAGGCAGGAGTGAGGCGTTAAGCTATATTGCCAGAATAAGAAAACTGCTTGAAAATGATATAGAAATAGATGGAACCCATTTTGAACTTAAATGCTATGCAGGAGGCATACTGCTTGATGATTATGACTGTATGGCAGATGAAATAATAAGCAGGCTTGAGTATACATTAGCCAGATCAAAAGAAAAAAAGCGTATTGACATAGTATTTTTTAATGACCTTGTACGTGTAAATGGTGGCAATGGCATGGAAATACTTAAAGTCATACACCAGTCTGTTTTAAACGGATGTGATGGGTTCTTTGTTGTATATCAGACTATAGTAAATGCTGATACAGGCAAAATTGCAGGTGCTGAGGCTTTAATACGATGGAAAAAGGAACCGTATGGTGTTGTCTCACCCGGACTTTTTATTGACTGGATAGAGGAAAATCCATGTATGTATGAGCTGGGAAATTTCATATTGGAAAGTGCAATAAAAGACAGTGCATATTTCTTAAAAGAAAATCCTGATTTTTTTATAAATATAAATGTATCGGCAAAGCAGCTTGAAAGACTTGAGTTTAAGGACTTTGTACTTGATATTTTAAAGAAATATAATTTTCCGGCTAATCATCTGTGTCTTGAAATAACGGAGAGATGCCGGGATCTTCCGGTAAAGCTTTTGCGTAAAGAAATAATGTATATGCAGGTTGAAGGGATACATTTTGCAATGGATGATTACGGAACGGGAAGTTCATCAGCCAGCACTGTGATACAGGTTCCATTTAACGAAATAAAGATCGATATGAGTTTTGTCACTGGAATTACGGAAAACAAAAAGCAGCAGGCGATGGTAAAGCAGATGATTGATTTTGGAAATGATGCAGGACTTAATACTTGTGTGGAGGGAATAGACAGCGAGAAAGTGCAGGATTACATAAGAAAGCTAAATCCTACCTGGATGCAGGGATATTTATATTCGAAACCAGTGGTAGCAGATGATCTGATTAAATTGCTTTAAACTGTTACAATGTCACAATAAACATATAATAATTATATATAAAATAACAATACAGTAGTTTCATAAGCAAATATTGTTCGTCAAAATGTGGAAAATATCAATCTTTATTTTGTGATTATTTACCAATTTTTTACAAATGATTAAATAAATATAAATTAAAACAAAAGACAATAGAGAATATTTACAAAAAAAATGTCAAAAATGTTCAAAAGACTATAAAAAAGCTATGAAAAATCACATAGTAAACGAGTACTAATTCGTTAAAAAAATCTGATTGACATAGCTTTTTTTGATGTTTAAAATCTTTAACGAAAAGATGATTTATTGAAGAAAGGAGGTATACAGATGGATGCACTCGTAGATGGACTGTTAGAGGAATTAAATTGTGAGACAGTATTTACGATACCATTGTTTGGAGGCATACCTGTCTATGAATCAGTCGTTGTGACATGGATTATAATGGCAGTAGTTTTTTTACTCTGCTTTCTACTTGGAAGAAACCTTAGTGTAGAAAATCCGGGACGCAGGCAGGTCGCTGTGGAAGCAGCTGTAAAATGGCTAAACGATTTCTTCAGTGAAACGGTTGGAGAGAGAGGCAAACAATATATTCCATATCTTTCTACAGTCATCATTTACATTGGAATAGCGAACCTTATCGGTCTGCTGGGATTTAAGCCCCCAACAAAGGATATGAATGTGACAGCATCACTTGCGCTTATGAGTATCATCCTTATCGAGGTCTCAGGAATAAGAGCCAAAGGTACAAAAGGATGGCTTAAAAGCTTTGCAGAGCCAATGCCGGTCATATTACCAATCAATATCCTCGAAATTTTTATCAAACCATTATCATTATGTATGCGATTGTTCGGTAATGTCTTAGGTTCATTTGTTATCATGGAACTTTTAAAGATGGTAATACCCGCAATCGTACCGGCAGTATTCAGCTGCTACTTTGATATCTTTGATGGCCTTATACAGGCATACGTTTTTGTATTCCTGACGGGATTATTCATCAAAGAAGCAACAGAATAACATTTAAAAATTTTTTGACAGAAAAGGAGAAAATATTATGTCATCAACATTATTAGTAGCCATTGGAGCAGGAATCGCAGTATTAACAGGAATTGGAGCAGGACTTGGAATTGGTAAAGCAACAAGCAGCGCAGTAGACGCTATAGCAAGACAGCCGGAAGCAGAGAGCAAGATCTCTAAATCACTTCTTTTAGGATGTGCCCTTGCAGAGGCAACAGCTATTTACGGTTTCGTTATCGCATTACTTATCATCCTCTTCCTTAAATAATTGACGGGAGAAAATAAATTCCGAAAAAGAAAGGAAGGTGCAGGAAATGTTAAAGATTGATCCATGGAATATAATATGGACAATAGTAAACCTGCTTTTTCTATATTTTGTTTTCAAGAAATTTTTGTTTGACCGTGTAATGGATGTGATCAATAAAAGAGATGAGATGATCAAGCAGCAGTTTTCTTCTGCACAGAAAGAAAAAGACGACGCAGCAGCATTAAAAGAGCAGTATCATGAAAAGCTTGACAGTGCAAAAAAAGAAGCTGATCAGATAATCATCGATGCGAGAGCACGCGCAGAGGAAGAACAGGAAAGAACTCTTGAGAGAACAAGGGATGAAGCAGAACATATGCTTGAAAAAGCAAGAACAGATATCGAAAACGAAAAAGAGCAGGCAACAAAGGCTGCTCAGGCAGATATCGCTAAGCTTGCAATTCTTGCAGCAAGAAAAATTGTAAAGACAGGTGATGCTCATGACGCAGGCAGCAGTAAATAATGCAATAGTTTTGTATCGGCTGTCTGTAAAGCGTGAGGATGTGGAAAATGCACAGAAGCTTTTCTTTACAGCTCCACAGCTGCAGGATGTATTGGAGAATCCGACGATTTCTCTTGCAAAGAAATATGAGATCATCGAAAAAGTCTTTGCGCTGGAGAATACGCCGGATGTGATAGTAAACTTTATGAAGATGATGTGCCGTCTCGGGCATTGCAGTGATATGAAAGATATATTTGAATCATATTACAAATACTGGGATGAGCAGAATCATATTCTCCGTGCGCAGCTTATAAGTGCGGCAGAACCTACTGACGAGGAAATTAGTCAGGCAAAGCAGCTGCTACAAAACAAATATCCGAAAGAACAAATAGATCTGACAGAAAAAGTAGACGAATCTCTTTTAGGTGGCTATGTCATAAAAGCACTTCATGAGGAATATGACAGAAGTTACGAGGGACGTCTCCGTCAGCTTGAAAGAAAATTAACTGGGAGGTGACCCCTGTGGGCGCAATTAGTGCAACAGATATAATCTCCATTATCCAGAGTGAGATCGAAAACGTAAACTGGGACGATGAAAGCCGTGAGACAGGTAGTGTTATCTGGGTCGGTGATGGAATCGCCACAATATACGGAATCGATCATGCGATGTATGGTGAGATCGTAGTGTTTGATAATGGAGTAAAAGGAATGGTTCAGGATATCCGTCAGAACGAAATTGGTGTAATCCTTTTCGGAAGGGATCACGGAATCCATGAAGGGACAAAAGTAGTAAGAACAAAGAAAAAGGCCGGAATTCCTGTAGGTAAGGGCTTCATCGGAAGAGTAATAAATGCTCTTGGAGAACCTATCGACGGAAAAGGTGAGATAACAGAAGAAGATTACAGGCCGATAGAGGAGGAAGCTCCTGGAATCGTAGATCGTAAATCTGTAAATACTCCACTTGAGACAGGAATCCTTTCTATCGATTCGATGTTTCCAATCGGACGCGGACAGCGAGAGCTTATCATCGGTGACCGTCAGACAGGTAAGACATCGATCGCAACAGATACTATCATAAACCAGAAGGGCAAAGATGTTATATGTATTTATGTAGCTATAGGACAGAAAGCTTCTACAGTTGCAAAGATCGTATCAACACTCACAAAGCATGATGCAATGGATTATTCAATAGTTGTTTCATCAACAGCAAGTGATCCGGCATCATTACAGTATATAGCGCCATATGCAGGAACGGCTATGGCAGAGCATTTTATGCATCAGGGAAAAGATGTACTCATAGTATATGATGATCTTTCAAAGCATGCTGTTGCATATCGTGCATTATCACTTCTCCTTGAACGTTCACCTGGACGTGAGGCTTATCCTGGAGATGTATTCTATCTTCATTCAAGACTTCTTGAGAGATCAAGCCGTCTTAGCGATGAACTTGGTGGAGGTTCTATAACAGCACTTCCTATAATAGAGACTCAGGCAGGAGATGTATCAGCATACATCCCTACAAACGTAATATCTATCACAGATGGACAGATATTCCTTGAGAGCAACCTTTTTAACTCTGGTATGAGACCGGCCGTAAACGTCGGACTTTCAGTATCCCGTGTTGGTGGTGCTGCGCAGACAAAGGCTATGAAAAAGGCATCAGGAAGTATCCGTATCGATCTTGCACAGTATCGTGAGATGGAAGTATTTACACAGTTTGCATCAGACCTTGACGACATGACAAAAGCTCAGCTGGCACATGGAAAGGCTCTTATGGAGCTTCTTAAACAGCCACTCTGCCATCCGCTTTCACTTCATGAGCAGGTAATGACTCTTTGCATGGCAAATAACGGAATATTTGATTCGGTACCTACAAAAGAGGTAAAGAAATATCAGGGAGATATCCTTGAATTCTTAGATCTTAAACATCCGGAACTTGCAAAAGAGATAGAAGAGACAAAAGCCATAAACGATGAGCTTGTAGCAAAAATCGTAGAGGCTGCGAAAGAGTTCAATAAGTAAAGGAAATCAGGTAGTGTTATGGCAAATACGAAGGAAATACAGGATCGAATTAAAAGTATCAATGATACACTTAAAATTACGAATGCCATGTATATGATTTCTTCTTCCAAACTGAAAAAGTCCAAAAAAATGCTGGCAGATACAGAGCCGTATTTCTTTACACTGCAGTCGGAGATGAGCCGAATCTTAAGACATCTTCCTGATATGGAGGATATATATTTCAAATCCAACGATGATAAACCGGTGGATGATAGAAAAGTCGGATATATAGTAATAACGGCGGATAAAGGTCTTGCCGGATCATATAACCACAATATCCTTAAAATTGCGGAAGAACACTTAAGAAATCATCCGAACCATATGCTTTTTGTATTAGGTGAGCTGGGAAGACATTATTTTGAGCAGCATGGAATTGAGATTGAAAAACAGTTCCATTATACAGTTCAGAATCCTACCTTAAACCGTGCAAGAAACATTGCTGAAGAGATTTTGGAACTTTATACAAAGGAAGAGCTCGATGAAGTTTACATCATATATACAAGCATGATAAATGCCATTCAGGAGGAGGCGCAGATGCATCAGTTACTTCCTCTGAAAAAGGCAGACTTCAAGGTACAGATCCCTATCGATATCCCGCGTGAGGAGCTTGCGCTTAAGCCGTCACCGGAAGCTGTTATGGACAGGATTGTACCAAACTATGTTGTTGGCTTTGTATATGGAGCACTCGTAGAATCATACTCGTGTGAGCAGAATGCCAGAATGATGGCAATGGAGGCGGCATCAAAAAGTGCACGCGATATGCTTAACGAATTAGACATTCTGTACAATCGTGCGAGACAGGCAGCGATAACTCAGGAGATTACAGAGGTAATAGCCGGAGCTAAATCGCAGAAGAAGAAGAGAAAGTAGGCTTTTTAATGAAAACAGGAAAAATTATCCAAGTAATGGGTCCTGTTGTCGATGTCTTATTTGAAGATGAGAATTTACCGGCAATAAGGGACGCACTTGAAGTTTTAAATGGTGATAAAAAGTGTGTGATGGAAGTCGCACAGCATATTGGAAACAATACTGTCCGCTGTATTATGCTTGCATCCAGTGAGGGACTTTCCCGTGATATGGAGGTAACAGCAACAGGTGCCGGAATTACTACACCTGTAGGCGAGCAGACATTAGGAAGACTGTTCAACGTATTAGGTGAGGCTATTGACGGAGGCGAGCAGCCTCAGACAGAGGAGAAGTGGGAAATCCACAGAGAGCCGCCTACATTCGAGGAGCAGAATCCAGCAGAAGAAATCCTTGAGACAGGTATCAAGGTAATCGACCTTTTAGCACCATATGCAAAAGGTGGAAAAATCGGTCTTTTCGGTGGTGCCGGTGTTGGTAAGACAGTCCTTATCCAGGAGCTTATCAGCAACATCGCTACAGAGCATGGTGGATATTCTATATTTACCGGTGTAGGAGAGCGTTCGCGTGAAGGTAACGACCTTTGGACTGAAATGAAAGAATCAGGTGTACTTGAAAAAACAGCCTTAGTGTTCGGACAGATGAATGAGCCACCAGGAGCACGTATGAGAGTTGCTGAGACTGGTCTTACAATGGCAGAATATTTCCGTGATAAAAAGCATCAGAATGTGCTTTTGTTCATTGATAATATTTTCCGTTTCACACAGGCCGGATCAGAGGTTTCAGCACTTTTAGGACGTATGCCTTCAGCCGTAGGTTATCAGCCGACACTTGCTACTGAGATGGGTGAGCTTCAGGAGAGAATCGCATCTACAAAGAATGGATCTGTTACGTCAGTACAGGCTGTATATGTACCGGCCGATGACCTTACAGATCCGGCTCCGGCAACAACATTCGCACATCTTGATGCAACAACTGTTTTATCAAGAAAGATTGTTGAACAGGGAATTTATCCGGCTGTAGATCCACTTGAGTCTACATCACGTATACTTGAGCCGGACATAGTAGGTGAGGAGCATTATCAGGTAGCCAGAAAAGTACAGGAAATATTACAAAAATACAAAGAATTACAGGATATTATCGCAATTCTTGGTATGGAAGAGCTTGCAGACGAGGATAAGGTTCTTGTATACAGAGCAAGAAAAATCCAGAAGTTCTTATCACAGCCATTCCATGTAGCTGAAAACTTTACAGGTATCCAGGGTGTTTATGTGCCTGTTGAGGAGACTATCAGAGGATTTAAGGCTATTATCGATGGTGAGATGGATGAGTATCCGGAAAATGCTTTCTTTAACGTAGGTACAATAGAGGACGTAAAAGAAAAAGCAAAGAGCATGCAGTAAGACCTGTGACCTGAAAGGTGGAAAAGCAAATGGCTTCAAATTCATTTTATTTAAAAATAATAGCTGCTAACCGCGTGTTTTATTCTGGAAGATGCAGATCTATAATCGTGCCTGAGTACGATGGACAAAAGGAAATCCTTGCCCATCATGAGGATATGGTAATCGCGGTAAATGACGGAGAAATGCGTTTCCAGCCGGAAGGCAGTGATAATTGGGAATATGCAGTTGTAGGAATCGGGTTTGTCGAGATCGTAAACAACCGAGTTACTCTTTTGGTTGAATCGGCAGAAAGACCGGAAGAAATTGATGTTGCCCGTGCGCGTGAGGCGAAGGAAAGAGCAGAGGAACAGATGCGCCAGAAACAGAGTATCCATGAATACTATCATTCGAGAGCATCTCTTGCCCGTGCCATGGCAAGACTTAAGGCAACTTCAGGAAAATAAGTAAATTCCTTATTTTTTAAAAAAAGTACTTGAAAAAATAATCTTTTTCTGCTAGTATACAGAAAAAGACAAAGGCGTCAAAAGAATCATAGATTCTTTTGGCGCTTTTTTGTCATTATAAAGTGCGCACATACTTTACATTATATTATCCCAAGGAGGCAAAAAAGTTATGAACACAGGCGATACAGCTTTTATGATGATATGTACGGCACTGGTATTTTTTATGACACCGGGGCTGGCTTTTTTCTACGGAGGTCTGGTAAGAAGAAAAAATGTAGTAAATACAATGCTGGCATGCACATTTATAATGGGTCTTTCAGTGGTAATGTGGATACTTTTCGGATATTCACTTTCATTCGGAGGAAATCATGCCGGAATAATCGGTGACTTCAGATGGTTTGGTCTTAATGGAATCGGAATGGGTGATGCAGGACCATATGCACCAACGATACCACACTTTGTATATATTGCGTTCCAGATGATGTTTGCAATGATAACACCTGCGCTTATCACGGGCTCACTTGTAGGAAGAGTTAAGTTTAAAGCATTATTTATATTTATTCTTCTTTGGTCAATAGTTGTTTATTATCCTATGGCACATATGGTATGGGGTGAGGGCGGATTGCTTGCAGAGCTTGGATCAGTTGATTTTGCAGGTGGAAACGTTGTGCATATAAGCTCAGGTGTGAGTGCACTTGTTTTTGCAATTATACTTGGAAGAAGAAAAGGATATGAGCATACAGCATATCGTGTACACAACATACCTTTTGTTGCGCTTGGAGCATTTATTCTCTGGTTTGGCTGGTTTGGATTCAATGCAGGAAGTGCTCTTGCAGCTGACGGACTTGCGGCACATGCTTTCCTTTCCTCGGCAGTATCAAGCGCCAGCGCAATGCTTTCATGGATGCTTATTGATGTGGTAAAGGATAAGAAACCTACTCTTGTAGGAGCTTCGACAGGTCTTGTTGTAGGTCTTGTTGCGATAACTCCGGGAGCCGGATTTGTACCGATGTGGTCAGCTTTCATAATAGGAGCACTTGTGAGCCCAATATGCAGCTTTACAATTTCAATCTTAAAAGGTAAGCTTAAAATAGACGATGCACTTGATGCATTCGGCTGTCATGGAATCGGCGGAATCTGGGGAGGAATCGCAACGGGTATTTTCGGTAAACATTCCATAAACAATGTTGCAAAATGGGATGGCCTTGTATTTGGAGATTATCGTCTTTTTGTTGCACAGATTATAGGAATTGTTGTCACGATAGCAGTTGCCATTGTCGGAACGCTTGTATGTCTTGCGATTGTAAGGATCTTTACTGAATTAAGGGTAGATGAAAAGGAAGAGAAAATCGGACTTGATATTTCGGAACATGGAGAGAGTGCTTATCCGACATTCAACGGACTTGATTCATAGCAGAAAGAGAGGAGATCATATTATGATGATTAAGGTTGAGGCAATAGTGCGTGAGGAAGTTTTTGAGGATGTAAAAGAAGCACTTAATGCCATAAATGTAAATGGAATAACTGTTTCACAGGTTATGGGCTGTGGGACACAGAGAGGATATAAAAAGAGAGTAAGAGGTACAGAAGTTGACGTTGTGATGCTCCCAAAAATCAAATTCGAGATAGTTGTTTCTTCTGAGGAATGGGAGAAAAAAACAATAGATGCGATCCAGAAAGCTGCGTTTACAGGAGAAGTCGGAGACGGAAAGATTTTCAGCTATGAGATACGCGAGGCGATGAAAATCCGTACAAAAGAAACAGGATATGATGCACTGAATTAATATGTACCATATGATATTTGACAGCCCTGGCTTTCCAGCATCATTATGGAAAGTCAGGGCGGAAAAATAAATAAAAATTTGTTAAGAAAAATAAAAAAATCTGTTGACAGATATGATTTTTTACTGTATTATATAACTCGTGCTTGAGACATGTGGCACAGCAAACTTAATAAATGCGATAGTGGCGTAGTTGGTAACGCGCGAC
>CAJLRL010000021.1 GCA_905209075.1 uncultured Lachnospiraceae bacterium
ATAGAAATCTGCAAAGGAAAAACTCATAGTGTCCTTGACAAAGGGTACACTTTAATAAATGTTATGAATTAAGTCAAATCAAAACTTAAATTTGCGCAATGTTATAGGTTAAAACTATATCAGATAATTTTACGAATTCAGTTCTTCCATATTTGCTATTACACGATCGATGTACGAAAAAAGCTGTCTGTACTCCTCGTCAGTAAACCCCTTTTTCATTGCACCTTCTATCGTTCTTATGTTGTCACGTATCTTTTCTTCTCTCTCATAGGCTTTTTCTGTCAGGGTTATCCGCTTTAATCTGGCATCATTTTCCATCGGTGTTCTTATAATAAAACCATTTTTCTCAAGACTTTTAAGCATATTTGTAACGGTTGCCCCCTTTAGATCAAAATGTGCCTCTATATCTTTTTGAAAAATATCCCTTTCAACATTATCCATAAGAAAGCCTATTATCATTCCCTGTGTCCTCGGCAGACATGGACCGGCTCCGTCCTTATGCCGGTCGAAATATCTATCTATATTTCTATGGATCCTGCCAAGTTTGTGACCCAGATATTTATCTGGTGTAAATTGCTTCATACTATAAAGCGCCTCCTTGACTTTTTTAAATGTCAGTCTATAATATAGTTAGCATACTAACTAATTTTATGCAAGTACTTTTTCAGAAAGGACAAATATTATGGTAAAAACTATCTGTGCCCAGATAAAAGAATACAAATGGGCCGCAATCACAACTCCGGTTTTTATGCTGCTTGAGGTTGCAATGGAAACCATCATACCTCTTCTCATGGCATCGATCATTGATGAAGGTGTAAACAAAGGTGATACACATCATATATATGTCATGGGTATATGGATGATATTTGCTGCACTCTTTGCTCTCATATGCGGGTGTCTTGGTGCCAAATATGGTTCAAAAGCTTCCATGGGACTCGGAAAAAATCTCCGCAAGGCTATGTTTAGAAATATCCAGACATATTCCTTTGCAAATATAGACAAATTTTCAACAGCTGGTCTTGTAACCCGTATGACAACAGATGTTACAAACATCCAGAACGCATTTATGATGATACTTCGTATGGCTATGAGGGCTCCTGCATCAATCATATGTGCCATGGCAATGTCATTTTTTATAAGTCCGCAGCTTGCCACAATTTATCTTATCGCAGTCATTTTACTCGGAGGTTTTCTTATTTTTATTTCTACAAAGGCTATGAAATATTTCGAAAAGGCTTTTGAAAAATATGATGAGCTAAACGAAAGTGTTCAGGAAAACGTATCAGCTATCCGTGTTGTAAAAGCCTATGTCCGTGAAAATTACGAGAAAAAACGCTTTTCAAAGGCTGCTGAAAATATCTATAAAGTCTTCACGAAAGCTGAGAGTCTTGTAGTATGTAATACCCCTCTCATGCAGTTTACAGTATATGCCTGTATCCTTCTCATAAGCTGGCTCGGCGCACACATGGTTGTCGGCAATGAGCTTTCAACCGGAGATCTGATGGCACTCCTTACATATTGCATGAATATACTCATGAATCTCATGATGTTATCTATGGTTTTTGTAATGATCTCACTCTCCCTTGCTTCTGCAAGACGTATATGCGAAGTTTTAAATGAGGAGAGTACCCTGCACAACCCGGATGATCCTATTATGGATGTGCCTGATGGAAGCATTAAATTTGATCACGTTTCATTCAGATATTCAAAATCATCTGAAACTCCAATTCTTTCCGATATAAACCTGGAGATCAGATCGGGTGAAACGATCGGTATAATCGGCGGAACAGGAAGCTCAAAATCTTCGCTTGTAAACCTTATAAGCAGGCTTTATGATGTCGGATCAGGCTCTGTCATCGTTGGTGGCCACGATGTAAGGGAATACGACATGGATACATTAAGAAATCAGGTAGCTGTAGTATTACAGCAGAATGTTCTTTTCTCTGGAAGCATACTGGACAATCTGCGCTGGGGCGATAAAGATGCGACCGATGAACAGTGTATAGAGGCCTGCAAAATGGCATGCGCTGATGAATTCATCGAGACCTTCCCTGATAAATATGATACACACATTGAACAGGGTGGAACTAACGTATCCGGCGGTCAGAAACAGCGTCTTTGCATAGCAAGGGCTCTGCTTAAAAAGCCAAAGGTACTTATTCTTGATGACAGCACAAGTGCTGTCGACACAGCAACGGATGCAAAGATACGTGCGTCATTTGCAAAAGCTATACCGGGAACGACAAAGCTCATCATTGCACAGCGTATCTCATCTGTCATGGATGCCGATAAGATCATTGTCATGAATAACGGCTGTGTCGATGGATTTGATACACACGAAAATCTTTTGAAAAATAATAAAATTTACCGCGAAGTATATGATGCACAGACAAACGGCGGCGGTGATTTCGATGAAGGAGGTGCAGCTTAATGCCAGGACCAAGAGGACCTCATGGGCCAAAACCAAAACTTAAAAATCCGGGAAAGCTTTTTGCCCGGCTTATGGGATTCATTTTTAAAAATTACCTTGCTGCATGTATTTTTGTAGTAATCTGCATTTTTATAAGTGTACTCGCAAACGTTCAGGGAACAATGTTTACCAAAAATCTTATTGATGATCATATTGTACCCCTTCTTAAAACCAAAACTACTGATTACGGTCCGCTTCTTTCCGCTATAGGAAAAGTTGCTGTTTTCTACGGGATCGGTGTTATAAGTACTTACGTGTACAGCAAAATCATGATCTACGTATCACAGGGTACTATCAGAAACCTGAGGATCGAGCTTTTTTCGCATATGCAGGATCTGCCGATACGTTATTTTGACTCTCATCCGCACGGCGATATAATGTCTATATATACAAACGATATAGATACCCTGCGCCAGCTAATAAGCCAGAGTCTTCCGCAGATATTAAACAGTGCCATAACCGTTGTGAGTGTGTTTATTTCCATGCTGATATTAAATATACCGCTTACGATCCTTACTATCATAATGGTTCTTATAACAACCTATGTGACAAAGAAATTTGCCGGTTTCTCAAGCCGTTATTTTCTCGCACAGCAAAATGATCTCGGCCGTGTAAATGGTTTTATCGAGGAAATGTTAAACGGACAGAAGGTTGTAAAGGTATTTACCCATGAACAGGAAAATATAGAAGCTTTCGATGAGATAAACGAACAGCTTTTCGACAGTGCATTCAATGCCAATTGGTATTCAAGCATGCTCGGTCCTGTAAATGCACAGATTGGAAATTTAAGCTACGTGTTCTGTGCCCTTGCCGGCGGCGTTATGGCTCTTTCCGGTTTCGGCGGACTTACGCTCGGTAAGCTTGCAAGCTTTTTAACCTTCAATAAAAGCTTTAACATGCCGATCTCACAGGTCAGCCAGCAGTTTAACAGTATAGTCATGGCTCTTGCGGGATGCGACCGTATATTTGCGCTTCTCGATGAAACGCCTGAAACTGATGATGGATACGTGACTTTAGTAAACGCAAAAGATGAAAACGGCATCCTCACTGAAACCTCTGAGCACACCGGCGTCTGGGCATGGAAACATATACATCAGGCAGATGGTTCTGTCGATTACAAAAAGCTTACCGGAGATGTGGTATTTGATGATGTAGATTTCGGATATGTCCCTGAAAAAATCGTTCTGCATGATGTAAATCTTTTTGCCACACCTGGACAGAAAATCGCATTTGTCGGTACAACCGGTGCCGGAAAAACTACGATAACAAACCTCATCAACCGCTTTTACGATATTGCAGACGGAAAGATCCGCTATGACGGCATAAATATAAACAAGATCAAAAAGGCTGATCTGCGCCATTCACTCGGCATAGTGCTTCAGGATACGCACCTTTTTACCGCTACTGTAATGGAAAACATACGATATGGTAAACTCGATGCCACTGATGAGGAGGTATATGCTGCTGCCCGTCTTGCAAATGCTGACACATTCATAAGACAGCTGCCTGATGGCTATAACACAGTACTTACAGGTGATGGTTCCAATTTAAGCCAGGGACAGCGCCAGCTTCTTGCCATCGCCCGTGCCGCTATAGCTGATCCTCCGGTTTTAATACTTGACGAGGCTACAAGCTCTATCGACACACGTACTGAAAAAATCGTTCAGGATGGTATGGACAAACTTATGTCAGGCAGAACTACTTTCGTTATCGCCCACCGTCTTTCTACTGTGCGCAACAGTGATTGTATCATGGTACTTGAGCAGGGACGTATTATCGAAAGAGGAAGTCATGATGAGCTGATTGAAAAACACGGAAAGTATTATCAGCTTTATACAGGCAAGACAGCATAGTTTATACCATATTGGTTACTATGCAGGTCAATCATTGGAAATTTTTCTGATATAGCCAATTCCACCACATGAAAAGAACCCCACCCGGCAGGTCTGATCGACTTGCCAGATGGGGTTCTGATGTTTTTCCTTCTCCTGCATTTGCAATTGTTACTCGTTACAACATTTCATTTTCTTTATAACATTCAAAAATATAATTTGGATTTTCATAATAAACACTACTGTTGTAGTCATCTATCTTTGGACTGATAAAAGAATTATATACTTCTATTAGTGCATCAACCACTTCTATTTGTTCGTAGTCAGCCACCATTTTTATAAGCCGCTTATAAACTTTTCCTATATCCCAATGTGAAGGTACCGCATAGCCACACTCTGATACATTATCAAATTTACCCGAAACAATATCTGCTTCCTTGATAAATCCATCACTTACGGCATCAATATTATCACAATGGTAAACATCAGCAAGATCATAAATCCTACAAATATTTTCTTTTCCTAATTTATTTACTACATCAGCACGAATATTTTTAGTCTTACGCGAAATATATTCGATTAATCCACATGTATAAAAAAGATCATTATCTTTTTGTGACTCTCTTCCTTGACCAACCACTAGTGCACCTCCTCAAATCCTCTATAAGTCAGACACTTTAAAGCTTCGTCGGTACAAAAAACAATCTGATGTGTCGGATATTTAAACTTTGCCAAAACCCAAAACTGTTCTCTCGTAATGGTGCCATCTATATAATCAGATACATATGTATAAATCTGATCATCAGCCATAGCTCCTATTACAATATCATAATCATGCGTTTTTCCACTTCGACATGCCACGATAAAATCAAGCCATTCTTCTGTCATTTCCTTAAATTCCAGAATTTTTAGTCCTTCCAAAAATCTCACATCATAGATTGATACAATTTTGGTATTATATCGTCTTGCCCATCTCTGTGCCTGCTCCTTTATAACAGTACAATAAAAACCCGTACCAAAATCTTTTGTATTTCTACTAACTCGTATCTCTGGTTTTTCAACTGCCTGATATCCACCATGATATACAGTCATGAGTGCCATATTGTCCTGCCTCCCTTCATATTTATTTTAGAGCCAGTTCTGTTCTATCGTTTTCTCCAATTGCATAAACATATCATAATATTTTTCTTTGGTCTGGTGAATAATATCCATTGCTATTGCCTGATTATACGCATGCGTCACATTGTTTCTCGATACAAGTGCATCAAGCCACATTCCTTCATCACTGATCATTCCAGCTTTATATGCGGTTTTTAAAATTGCTCTTGGTGATCCGGTTGCGCCCTCTGCATAACCATAGTTCTCCAATATTTCCTTCATTGCTTTCCATGACTGTTCAAAACAAATCTCATACAATCCTACCATACCAGCAATTTCTACATTTCCATATGGCTCATTATAGGAAAAAACATCCTTCAGATTAGCCAATGCCGCTTTGAAATTGTCAAATTTTTTCATATAGTACTACTCCCTCATTTTTAATAGACTCCAATAGCTCTTTTCTAACCGGCTTATCTAAATCCACAATATCATACTCCAGCAATGTCGATGTCAGTTCATCTACATCTAAAATAAAATTAGTGCTGTTGCCACCATGAAATGCCAGATCAATATCACTGCGTTCTTTAAAATCACCTCGTGCTCTTGATCCAAAAAGAATTACTTTTTCAATACAATTTTCTTTTGCCAATTGAACAATTTCCTGCAACACTTTACTTTTTATTCCTGTTTTTTCAGAGACTTTATCGATGTCCATAAATCCTCCTATATTTATTCAGCCATCTCAAGCGCTATCTTCATCATATTTGTGAAGCAGTTCTGACGTTCCTCGGCTGTTGTTATCGCATCCTCCACAAAACTGTCTGAGATTGTAAGAAGACACGCCGCCTCTTTTCCTGCAACGTTTGCGTTGTGGAATAATGCAAAACTTTCCATCTCTACACACATACATCCTTTTTCATCACGCAGCTTCTCCCAGTATGTAGGGGATGCATCGCTTGGCTGTCTGTAAAACACATCACTTGAATGTGTCTTTCCCTCGCGGATTTCTATTCCGAGATCATTCGCTGCTTTGCGGAGTCTGTTATTTAAGTTTTCAGACGGTAATGTCTCATCTTTATCATATCCGGACTGGACATATGCGTATGACGACTCACTTACCGCACCTGTTACAAGCACTACGTCATAAACTTTTAAGTCTTTGCTGTAGCTTCCTGCGCTTCCGATACGGATGATCCGATCCACGTCATACTGTGTAAACAGCTCATATGAGTAAATACCGATACTTGGCATACCCATCCCGCTGCCCATGACAGAGATTTCCTTTCCATTGTATTTTCCTGTAAAACCGAGCATTCCTCTGACTCCGTTTACCTGACGCACATCTGTAAGAAATGTATCTGCGATAAATTTAGCGCGGAGCGGATCTCCCGGCATAAGTACTGTTTTGGCAAAATCCCCCTTATTTGCCTCATTATGTGGTGTTGACATATTATTCTTCCTCCTTTACAATTTGTAAAAATTTTTTTATTTCACACCAGGCCCTTTTTGACTCCGGTATATTTAAATATCCCATCTGGAATACATGGAACATTCCTTCGTAAACCGACAGGCGGACTTTAACGCCCTGGCTTCTCGCCTTGGCAGCCGCATCTACCGAATCCGACAGAAGCATTTCTATAGAACCTGCCTGGATAAGCATAGGCGGAAAGCCTTTAAAGCTGCCGAAAAGAGGCGATATGTAAGGATCCATCCTGTCATGCTCTCCCGGATAGTCATTTACATATATAAGGCTATCCTTTGTATTTCCGAAAAGCGGATCTTTTTCATAATTTGTCTCATACGATTCACCGCTTGCTGTAAGATCTGTCCACGGCGACATGGCAACTATGCCAGCTGGCATCGGCATTTTGTGATCTCTTAGATACATGGTAAGACACATTGCAAGACCACCTCCTGCCGAATCCCCGGCAAGTATTATCTGCGAGCCAAACCATCCTTTATCAAGAAGCCATTTATAACTTGCCACCGCATCTAAAAGTGCTGCCGGATATGGATGTTCCGGTGCAACGCGGTAATCCGGTGTAAGTACACAGCAGCCCTCACTTACTTCGTTGTAAAGCCCGGCGAACACATAGTAGGCATTTCTTACTGCCCCCATATAGCCGCCGCCATGAAGTTGTAAGATCACACGCTCCGTATTTGGATTTTCCTTTGAACCAAGCAGCTTCATCGTAAAATCGCCCATATCTATATCTTCTGTATAGAAGCAGTCAGGGACTTTCCATTTTGGTTCTTTTAAGCGCTTTCTAAGTTCACCCGATTTGATTTTTTTACCAATTGCCAGATCATTTGTTATATGCCCTATCAGATTTGTGACGATCCGCCCCTTAAGGCTTACTGCATCCGAGTCTTCCTGATCCTCATCCTTATGATCTTTTGGTGTTCTGTTTATGATCTCTTCGATTTTCGGTCTGTAAGTACCTATCTGTTCATCCTCAAACATATATGAATTATTTAATCCGTGAAACCCTATCATACGTGAAATCTCCGTTTAAGCTCTGTTCTGGCTCTTACATCACCTATTATAAGTGTGCCCAGAAATAAAAATGACGATGCTGCAAGCGCACAAAACGCAGGATATGGGAATGTTATAACTTTAACTCCGGCAAGAATGACTGCGATCATGCTCATGAGTATGAGAAATATCTGTAACATCATATAACTCTGCCAGTTCCTGCGATTTATTACCATAAGGATCAAAGTTGCTGCAGTCATTGCAAGTATTGCTCCCGGAAAAACAAACGTAAGCGCCCAGCCCTTGTCCCCAGTCAGAAGATCTATTCCGAATAACAGGATCACCGTAAATACAAATGTACTTATCGTCTTAAAAAGATATCCGCTTTTTCCTATAATTGCAAGCCTGAGTGTCACATTTGAATAAATTAATACAAGAAAAACTATTATGCTCCAGTTTATTTCTCCATCCATAAGATAATCCGTACTAGACAGCACTACAACCGCCACGATTGACAGGAACAGTACGATATTTTCAAAAAGCCTGAACTTTCTCGATACATCCCTTACGTTTGGATATCTGTCCGAATCACCATCTGAATCATCTATATGCGAAACCACATGTTTGCAAAGAGGACATTTGTCCGTATTATCTGCGATAAGCACATTACATTTAATACATCTATTCATAGTATTCTCCATTTGTCTCAAGTGTTACTTCTATCCCATCAGCTGCAATTTTTCTGAAAAAACTGCGCTGTACCATCGTATCCATCAAAACAGATGTAAACGAAAATACAAGCGTATCTTTATATGAGCATATCGTGCCTTTCATAGGCTGTCCCTTTGACATAGGGATAAACGCATAAAACTGCTTGATATACTGCTCATATTCTTTTTCAACCTTTATGTTTCCAATATTTGTTATAGTAGTCGTATTTGCGACTGCCGACTGCGAATATACCGCTTTCATCGCTATATTTTTTATAAAAAGCGGCACTGGGCGCATCCAGATATTTTTCTGGTTTGACACACTGTAGGAAAAAAGATCCTCTAAATGTTCTTTTGAGATCTGCGCTTTTATCGACTCTGTTACACATGAAAGAACTTCCTCAAACGTATAAGTCGGTTTCGTCGGAGTAAACTCTGCCGAGATCATGACAAAGAAATTTTTTGTAGTAACCGAATCGAAATACGGCCGCAGATTGACCGGAACCGCAACACGTATCGGGAGATTTCCCGGCATTCCGTGATAGCATTCCTTATAAACACTCCACACAAAGCATGCCACCAGATAATCGTTTATGGAAACATTATATTTATGGCATACTTGCTTAAGCTGTGATACAGGCATCAGTCCATGCATCACGCCAAATTCTCCGTGTGGAAGTTTTTCCATATTAAGAAGATAAGCCCTCTGCCTGTTAAAGCCGCTCTTTTTACTTGATTTATAGTTTTTGATGAAGCTATCCTCTCTGTTTAATGAGGTTTCCGTTGACAACAGATCCCCTTTTATTTCAGCAAGTGCCGGATACGACATTCGCAGATACTGGTATGTCAGTTCCCTAAGGAAATTTATTCCTCCCATTCCATCCGTAAGTACATGGAAGACTTCAAGATTTATTCTGTTTTTATAGTATGTCACCCTAAACAGATAGCTTCTGTTTTTGTTCGGTCTTATATATCTGCATGGAAAGGTATTTTCTTCATGCACCTTTGGCGCCTTTTTTCCATTCTCCTCAAAATAATTCCAGAATACCCCCATTCGGAGTCTCACATTAAATCCTGCAAACTTTGGAAGTACCACATCAAGTGCCTCCTGCAGTATTTCAGGATTTATATCTTCCTTTAAGGTTACTGATATCCTATATACATTTGTCATACTCTCCCCTGCTATGCTTGGAAAGAGATTTGCTGTATTATCAAGCCTATCCCAACGGATAGAACGCTGATTTGATGCCATACTACTGCTCCTATATTGTAATTATTGGTAACTTTTCCCAAAATTTACGCAAAAAGTTCTAATAATCATATTTTAACATATATTTTGAGGGGTTACACATAAGGTATTGCTAAATTTATAGAAATATTATAAAATTTAGTATGTGTGTGGTATGACCACATACCACATACTTTCCAATTCAAGGAGGGCAATTTATGCAATTTCAAAAAATTTCAACCCCATCATTAAAAGATTTATTCGTAAAAGAATTAGAAAATAAAATACTTTCCGGTGAGCTTAAGGTCGGAGATAAACTTCCAAGTGAGCGTGAACTTGCCTCATCCATGCAGGTAAGCCGTGCTGTCGTAAATGCCGGTATCGCCGAACTGGAACAAAAAGGTTTTCTTATCATAAAGCCCCGCATCGGAACTTTCGTAGAAAACTTTTATAAGAACGGAACTCTCGAAACCTTTTCATCCATAGTAAGATATAATGGCGGCACACTTGCCAAGGATGAAACACGTTCCATACTTGAACTGCGCATTATTCTCGTAAACATGGCATGCAGTCTTGCAATAGATAATGCAAGTGACGATGAACTTTTATCCCTTAAAACTATATCCGAAAGCATTGATGATACCTGCGGCAATGAAGAAATTGTTGAAAAAACATTTGATCTGTACCATCAGCTTGCTTTTATATCAGGCAATGTGCTGCTTCCACTTGTTTTTACATCATTCAAAGATCTCGTCTGCAAGCTATGGCTGCGCTTTATACTTAACAACGATAAACAGACTCTGCTCCTTAGTAATAACCGGCTTGTTTCATTTATCATAGCACGCGATAAAAAATCTGCATATGCACACATAACAGATACATCAAACGAGGTAATCTCCGGAAAACGCAGCCTGCTGCCCACAGAACTTTTGTAAAAATCGCCTGCTAATCTATTTTTCCATATACTTCCATAGGGACATATGCCTTTATGGCTATTCCCTCAGGAACATATTCTTCTGATACAAGTTCTCCCTGTTTTCTTATCAGCTGGATGATCCCCGCCTTATCATAAGACAGTACTCTCTCGATGTATATTTTGTCTTCACGAAGCATTTCTTCAATAAGTGCTTTTATATCATCAAACCCTTCATCCCTTGCAGCTGAAATGCAAAGCACATGGTCTGCACGGAAATCATGAAGCGGTTCGTCATCCGTTCTGGCATCTTGTTTATTAAATAGTGTTACGATTTTTTTGTCTTTTACTCCGAGATCATCAAGCGTTTCATACGTGATATGCATCTGTTTTTCTCTCTGTGGATTAGATGCATCTACAACATGAAATATTATATCTGCATATTTTGCTTCCTCGAGTGTACTCTTAAATGCTTCAATAAGATGGTGCGGAAGCTTTCTTATGAATCCGACCGTATCCGTAAGGAGCACCTGCTGTTTTCCCGGAAGGTCAAGTATCCTCGTAGTCGGATCAAGTGTCGCAAAAAGCTTGTCTTCCTCTAAAACATCTGCATCTGTAAGATGGTTAAGAAGTGTTGATTTGCCTGCGTTCGTATATCCGACTATTGCTATCACCGGCATATTATTTTTTTCTCTTCTCGACCTGATTATCTGCCTGTGCTGCTGTACTTCTTTAAGTTCCCTGCGAAGCTGTGCAATACGGTCGTTTATAAGTCTTCTGTCAATCTCAAGTTTCTTTTCTCCAGGGCCTCTCGTTCCGATTCCTCCACCGAGACGTGACATAGATTTTCCAAGTCCCGAAAGCCTGCTCAACCTGTACTTAAGCTGTGCAAGCTCCACCTGGATCTTTCCTTCACTTGTAGCAGCTCTAGCTGCAAATATATCAAGTATGATGAGCGTCCGGTCCATAACCTTTGTATCAAGGTACTGCTCTAAATTTTTAAGCTGTGCCGGCGACAGTTCATCATCACAGACTATGCCTGTTGCACCTGTGCTTTCCACAAGCTGCGCTATTTCTGCAACTTTTCCGGTTCCCACATATGTTCCCGGATGTATCTTTTCCCTTCTCTGGATAAGCGATCCGACTACCGTGGCACCTGCAGTTTTCACAAGCTCTGCAAGTTCTAAGAGCGAATCATCCGCATCGTCGCCGTCCTGCTCACTTACCCCTACAAGGATTACTCTCTCTTCTACATCTTCTATCTTTATACTATCTGCCATAAATTATCTCGTCTCCAAAAACTGATATTCTCTTTCTGCATCTGAATCATCGGGATATTCCTCGATATAATCTTCCATGCATTCCTTAGCCGATGCAAAATCCCCTGAATATTCATATGCAATAATTTCATTTTTCATAAGCTCCTGTTTGTTTGGAACCTCATCCAGATCAAGCGCTGCATCAAAATATGTTATCGCTGTCGCATAATTTCCCTGTTCCATCTGCGACTGTCCCATATTGAAAAGATCATACGCATCAGCCTCTCCGCTGTCTAGATATGCCTGATAATATTTTGACGCATTATCACCATCGCCCTGTTTTGAGTATGCCTCTCCCATATAATAATTTGCCTTGACAAGCTTTCCATCTATAGCTTTCTGTAAATTATCTATGGCAGATTCATAGTCTCCCTGGATAGTGTATATCCTGCCCTTTTGCATATAGTCATCCGGCTTGTCACCTTTTATCTTAAGTGCATCCGCAAGGTATTCATTGCCCTGGTCCGCCATGCCGTATTTCGACAAAGTCTCATAAATTCCTATATAAAGCTCATAATTCTTATTATTTTTATTTATGGCTTTTTTGAAATCATCCATTCCCTTATCCTGATCATTCTGTGCAAAATACTGGCATCCTCTAAGATAATAGGCATCTGCATTTCCGTTGTAATCAATTATTGCCGTGTAGCTTTCTATCGCCCCATCTATATCTCCGCTTAAATACTGGGCTTTTGCCTTATAAAAGCATATATCTATCTCCTCATCACCGACATTTCCGACCTCAAGGTCTAATGCTTTCTGAAATGCTTCAATAGCATCATCATAATTTCCATTTTCTATGCAATTGATTCCATATTGTCTATATGCATCCTTATCCTTTTTCTTATCACTTCTGCCACAGCCTGAAACTGAAGCTGATACAAGCACCACAGTCATAATAATGGCAAGGATACGTCCGGTTATTTTAGATTTTCTGATCATAATGTTCTCTTTCTATAAAAAATTATACAAAAAGCCGTGCGGCTTACTATATTATAATAACCTCTACTCTGCCCAAATACAAGAGGACCCCGGAAAATTTCCGGGGTCCATATATTTCTAGAAGGACGAATATAAGATTGATTACTCTTCAAGATGCCAGATTTCTTTGTTGTACTGCTCGATTGTTCTGTCTGATGAGAAGAAGCCTGCCTTGCTGATATTTACAAGCATTTTCTTAGCCCATGCTTTCTTATCTTCGTAATCTGCATATGCTTTTTCTTTTGTCTTACAGTAATCCTCAAAGTCTGGGAATGTCATGAACCAGTCTTTGTTAAGAAGCTCATTGTAAAGTCTCTCTAAGTTCTCCTTAGAACCAACCTTTAACATCTCATCACTTACGAGGAAGTCTACAGCTTTTTTGATGTTCTCATCTTTATCGTAGTAATCCTTAGAGCAGTAATCTCCTCTTTCATATCTGTCGATAACTGTCTGTGAATCCTCACCGAATACATAGATATTCTCATCGCCTACAAGCTCTGCGATCTCTACGTTTGCTCCGTCACTTGTTCCAAGTGTTACAGCTCCGTTTAACATAAATTTCATGTTACCTGTTCCAGATGCCTCTTTTGACGCAAGTGAAATCTGCTCTGATATATTTGCAGCCGGGAATAATTTCTCAGCTAATGTTACGTTGTAGTTCTCTACCATAAATACTTTAAGGTATGGGCTGACTTCAGGATCATTGTTGATGATCTGCTGTAAGCAGAGGATCGCATGGATTATATCTTTTGCAATGATGTAAGCCGGAGCTGCCTTTGCACCAAAGAAGCATGTGATCGGTGTTGTCGGCTTTTTGCCTGCTTTGATCTCAAAGTATTTGCGGATGATGTAGAGCACGTTAAGCTGCTGTCTCTTGTACTCATGAAGTCTCTTAACCTGGATATCAAAGATTGAGTTATCAGGCACATCAAGACCCTGTGTTGTCTTAAGGTAAGAAGCAAGCTCTGTCTTTTTCTCGTTTTTGATATCAACGAGCTTTGTAAGTACTGCATCATCGTTTAAGAAGTTGCTTAATTTCTCTAATTCGTTTGCATCTTTCTTCCATCCGTCACCGATAAGCTCTGTGATGTATGCTGAAAGCTCAGGGTTACAAGACATAAGCCAACGACGGAATGTAATACCATTTGTCTTGTTGTTGAATTTCTCAGGATATAACTTATAGAAGTTATTAAGCTCTGTGTTCTTTAAAATTTCTGTATGAAGGTATGCAACACCATTTACTGAATATCCGTAGTGGATGTCCATATGAGCCATGTGTACAAGTCCATCTTTTATGATGTATGTGCTCTCGTCTGAAACCTTTGCACGTACTTTGTTGTCAAGCTCACGGATGATCGGCATAAGCTGTGGAACGGCTTTCTCTAAGAAATAGATAGGCCATTTCTCAAGTGCCTCTGCAAGAATAGTATGGTTAGTGTATGCACAAACCTTTGTTACTATCTCGATAGCCTCATCCATAAGTATTCCTCTCTCCTGAAGAAGACGGATAAGCTCAGGAATAACCATTGATGGGTGTGTATCGTTGATCTGTACTGCTGCATAATCGGCAAGGTCATGTAAGTTAGACCCTTTTGCCTCTGCCTCTGCAAGGATAAGTCTGGCTGCATTTGATACCATGAAGTACTGCTGGTATACACGAAGGAGACGTCCTTTATCATCTGAATCATCAGGATATAAGAATAATGTAAGGTTCTTCTTGATGTCCTCTTTATCGAAATCGATCGTATCACCCACGATTGACTCGTCAACTGACTCGATATCAAATAAGTGAAGCTTTGTTGTACGATTGTTGTATCCAACCACATCGATATCATAAAGTCTTGACTGTACTGTAAATCCACCAAAGCTTACCGGATATGTGATATCTGTCTTTGTAAGCCAGCTCTTTTCTGTGATCCATGGGTTTGGAGTCTCTTTCTGAAGGTTGTTCTCAAATACCTGTTTGAATAATCCGTAGTGGTAGTTAAGTCCGACACCATCACCATTAAGACCGAGTGTTGCGATTGAATCGATAAAGCAGGCTGCAAGACGTCCGAGTCCACCATTTCCGAGTGAAGGCTCAAGCTCTACCTCTTCGATCTCTGCAAGAGATTTTCCGTTCTTTGCAAGTGTCTCTTTTACTTCATCATAGATACCTAAGTTGATAAGGTTGTTTGATAAAAGCTTTCCGATAAGGAACTCTGCTGAAATGTAGTAAAGTTTCTTCTTTCCTTTGTTTGAAACCTTTCCCTCTGCTTTCTCTTTAACGAGGTCAAGAAGTGCGAAATATACTTCCTCGTTTGAGCTTACGCTGATTCCTTTCTGAAGTTTTGTCTCAATTTCCTGCATGATTGCCATTTTGATTTCCTCCCAAATCTTTTTATCATGTTTTACATGCCTTAGCATGCTTAAATTCTTTTTGCCGCTGTCCACACTGTAAGGTGGAACAGAAACTTTGTTTCATTTGATGAATCAAGTATAATCCATTACATTGTACAATTCTTGCAATATACAGCCGCAAAGTTGCACAATACTATCATTTTTCGTTTATTTTAGTGGATTATCCGTAAAAAACATGTTAAAATAGCACTATGAATATATTAGAATATGAAAATTATCACGAAGAAAAAACACATGTGGAATTAAAATTTCCATATAATACATACCTCTGCTCGATCCCTCTTGATTTTTCGGGTGTCCCGCTGCACTGGCATGATGAGATGGAGATAATATATGTAAAAAAAGGCAGCGGACAGGTTACCGTCGATTTCAGCGAATATCACGTCAGTGCACCATGTATAGTGCTTATACTTCCCGGTCAGCTGCACTCCATTGAACAGTACAAGGATGATTCTATGGAATACGAAAATATCATTTTTTCCCTATCCATGCTTATGCTCGGAAACATAGATTATGCGAAGGATGATTTTATCACACCGCTGATCCTTGGAAAGCTTACGGTTCCCACACTTTTTACACCGGTCTATCCGTATTATGAGGATGTCATTGCTCCGATCGATGCCTGCGATGAGATATGCAAGACCATGCCGCAGGGTTACCAGCTTTACATAAAAAGCAAGCTCTATGAATTTTTCTACATTTTAGACAACAGATGCCGTAATCTTTCGCGTCCTATAAAAAGCAGGAAAACTCTCGACAAGATGAAGCTTGTACTAAAACACGTAGAAAATAATTATGCTGAAAAAATAAGCGTTTCAGATATCGCACAGATTGCCGGCTTCTCCGAATCACATTTTATGAGATATTTTAAAGAGACAATGGGAACATCTTTTATCAATTATCTCAAGGATTACAGGCTTACTATGGCGGCAAGGCTTTTACAAAGCTCCGACAGCTCTGTACTTAATATTGCTGCAGAGGTCGGATTCGATAATCTGTCATACTTTAACCGTGCCTTCAAAGAAAAATTTGGGGTGACACCGCTTAAGTACAGAAAGCTTACATAAAAATTTATGGAGAATCGCTATGAAAAAAGAAACATATAACAAAATGACAGGAATCTTCAAAAATAACCCCGCACTGGCAAAATGCCTTATTATATCAAACAAACTATGTACCAGTATTATTTTTTCACTGTATCCTGCTTTGCTTATTTATTTATTTTTACAAAAAAGACCTGAGCTTGCCTCTTCAATCATCACTCCACTTGATGGATTTATTATATTGTCCGTTTTCCGTTATCTGATAAACAGACCTCGTCCATATGAAAAATTCGGGATTGCCCCCGTTATCCCAAAAGATAAAAAAGGTCAATCCTTTCCAAGCCGGCATGTATACTCTGCTTTTATTATAGCTTTTACATTTATGAATGTTTCTGCTGTAAACCATATATTTTTATATGTAGGAATCGTACTTGCCTTAATTGCGATGCTTGTTGCGGTAATAAGAGTCATTTCAGGTGTCCACTTTATCAGTGATGTCTTTGCTGCTTTTGCCTTTGCCGCATTTATACAGCTAATTTCATATTATCTGTAATCTTTTTCTTCCCACATACAGAATGTTGATGGTGCCGCCTTTGGTGCTGGCCTTGCATCTTCAGACGGCACATTGCTGCAACAGGATGTGGGAAGTTTTAGTCAGATATTAATTGTTTGCATCACTGTTCTTATTGCTGTTATTATTACTGTTATTGTTATCAGTATCTGTCATATTTTCTACACTATCAGTCACATTGTCAACGCCGTCCTCCACAGCATCACCTGCATCTTTTACAGCATCTCCAGCTCCATCAACGGCATCACCGGCTCCATCTATCACATCCTTGCCGGCATCCTCTACATCCTCTACCACTGAATCCTTGTCATTTCCTGATGTATTGTTATTATCATTCTTTTTGTCATTTGTATTGTTCTTATCATTTTTACCATTGTTTTTATCATTTGTCGTATTTCTGTCGTTCTCAACTATCGATGTATCAGATACGTCCTTTTTTTTATTTCCACACGCTGTAAACGCACCTACCGTTGAAAGAATCAGGCAGAGTAAAAGTAAATACTTCATTTTCTTCATCATATTTGATCTCCTTTTTTATTTGACATTAGTATGAACCTAAATTTCATATTTTATACATTTTGTATAATTTTTCACTTAAAATTCACGCAGCCTATTGTTGCTGGTGGCGTCCGGGGGGGAAAAAGCGCCACCAGCAACGCCACACTCGTAGAAATTTTAATGATCAACTTTTCAATTTCGGTTTTGTGAGCAGTGCTGCTATATAGGAAAATATAAGTGCCGATGACACACCAACTGCGCAGGCTTTAAAGCCTCCTTTAAAAAGCCCGATAAATCCTTCCTGATCTACAGCTTCTTTTACACCCTTCCACAATACATTTCCAAATCCTGTAAGAGGTACACTTGCACCTGCCCCAGCCCACTTTACAAATGGCTCATAAACATTTACAGCGCCGAGCACGACACCCGTACACACAAGTATAACCATTATCCTTCCCGGAAGAAGTTTTGTTTTTTCCATCAGTATCTGTACAAGGGCACATATTATGCCCCCGATAATAAACGCTTTTATATAATCCATATTCTTTTCACCTGCAATCCTTTATGACTTATTTTAACTTTTTACTGCGGCTTTTTTCATTAACCTGCGGGATACCGCACTAGTGTAATGGCATGTTGCTATTTAGCTAAATATGGACAAGTCATTACACTATGCTGTGACACATATTACTTGTTATTATCACATGCCTCAAGCACCACACCATGTGCAATCCCTGGTACCGTGTCACCCTCATTAAAGCTTACCGGGGAAAGCAATGCGCCTGTCGGGATAAATAATATTTTTTTCAGCTCCCCTCTTCTAAGCTTTGGGATATAGTATGATGCCAGAACTGTGGCTGAACATCCGCAGCCTGAGCCACCCGATCCTGTATTCTGATTCACAGCATCGAAAATCTTTATTCCGCAGTCCTCATGTTCATTGCTTATATCCACACCCTTTTGTCTGCACAAATCTACAAGTATAGTATGCCCTACTTCTCCCAGATCACCTGTTACTATGCAGTCATAATAAGACGGATTTCGTCCAAAATCCTTCATGTGATTTACTATGACCTCACATGCCGCCGGTGCCATCGCAGCTCCCATGTTCATAGAATCCTTTATTCCATAATCTACAACTGTGCCGGTTGTTATCCCCTCGATCATAACATCATAGCTTTTATCTGACTCCTCATTTAATTTGTCTGCGTCTTTTCCTGTTTTTTTGTTTTTTGAAAGTATAAAGGCTCCACTTCCTGTAACCGTCCAGGTAGCACATATGGGACGCTGGTTTGCATACTGGTTGGGAAACCTGAACTGTTTTTCGGCACTCCCAAAATGGCTTGAGGTAACCGCTGCAATATAGTCCCCATATCCTGCCGCTGTAAATGCTGCTGCGAGTGACAGCGTCTCACCACATGTTGAGCATGCACCGTATACTCCAAATAGCGGGATCTTAAACTTCTCCAGTCCAAATGTTGTCGCCATTGATTGTCCGAGCAGGTCTCCGGCAAATACATAATCTATATCCTCCGGACGTCTTTTTGCTTTTCCGAGTGCCATCGAAAGAGCATCTGCCTGCATTGAACTTTCTGCCTCCTCCCATGTGTTCTGTCCGAATTTATCATCTTTACCGACCATATCAAATAGTCCGCCAAGAGGTCCGCCGCCCTCCTTGGTTCCAACTATTGATGCCTCTGAGATAATAAAAGGAGCCTCCGAAAAACGAAGACTCCATTTTCCAATCCTCTGATTCATACTGACTCTCCTTTTTCTATATCCGGACCGCTGTCAGGCATACACCCGGCAGCGATCTTTTAAGTCAGTATCTACACAAGACCTTCTATTTATTCATATTTTTATTTACCATCATATTTTACAACTGATTCAACATCATATCCTTTTAATGCTTCTCTTCCGTTAAGCCCTGCAAGCTCAATAAGAAATAATGCTTTTACAACCTCTCCTCCAAGCTCCTCTACAAGCTCAGCGGCTGCTTTCATTGTACCACCTGTTGCTATAAGGTCATCCACAAGAACCACTTTCTGTCCTGGTTTTATTGCGTCTTTATGTATTTCTATTGTAGCTGTACCATACTCAAGATCATATGTTTTTGATACTGTCTCACATGGAAGCTTTCCGGCTTTTCTGATCATTACAAAAGGTTTATGCATAAGATATGCGATCGGCATTCCAAAAACAAAGCCTCTTGACTCAGCACCTGCAATTATATCACAGTCAGTTTCCTCAAGCTTTTTTACCATCTCATCGATTGCAAGCTTTAATCCGTCTGCATCCTGCAGAACGCTTGTGACATCCCGGAACATTATTCCTTTTTCTGGGAAATCCGGTATTGTCCTGATATAATCCTCTACTGTTTTCATTATTGATTCCTTCCTCTCTTTACATTTAACCACTAGTACAATTATTTGCAGAACTCTATACTAGTCATTTCTACCCATCTTGGATTTCTTTTTGTATTCATACATTCTGTCATCTGCAAGCTTGTATATGATGTGTGGATTTGAATCCGCAACTTCGTCACTCATGGCATATCCATAAGCAGTACTCAGTTTCAATATGTCTTCCTCTTTGTTTTTCGTTTCTATAAGAATAAGCATATCTGATATGAGCTTTTCTGTCTCCTGCACTGAAACATTATTAAGTATCGTCACAAACTCATCACCACCGGTCCTTGCAGTTATTCCATATAAACTATACACCTCACGGAGCACATCTGCAAACCTTTTTATAAGTTCATCACCCTTTTCATGTCCATATGTATCGTTTATTTTTTTAAGCAGATTAAGATCAAAGCATAATATACAATACTTTTCCGTATGCGTTTCGAGCTCTTTCATGTATTCCTCACATTTTCGTCTGTTTGCAAGTCCTGTAAGCTCATCCATATATGCCATCTGTTTAAAAAGCTGCTGCTGGGCAATACGATATAGTGTCTGCGAAATTTTCTTTCCATAGTCCACAAGCATGGAAATGACTATTATAAGCACAGCAAAACACGTCGTAGAATTGTATTCATTTTGGGAAAAGCCAAAAAAATATTTGTTTATATTAAAACGCGCAATCTCTATTACGGTAAGAATCACTGCTATGGCAAATCCCACCATGACACTATTTATACTATCCTGGCTTTTTTTTCTTGCCCATATATTTATAAACACAATAAAAAGCATTGCCAGCATCATAAGAATATGTGCCCCTGATAAAAATGACGGCAGATGCATGATATTAAAAAACTGCATCGTATATGCAAAAACTGCAAAAGCTATCTCTGCTATAATTAGCACTTTGAAATATATTTTGAGCAATTTGGGAAATCCTTTTTTCTCAAGCCTGTCCCTGAAATAATATGTAAACGGCAGCGGCAGAACATAAAATGTCATATATTCCATATATGTCTTTACCAGAAGATCCGGTGCAAAATACTCTATCAGATCCATATTGCACAATGTCCAGCACCCGACCAGAAATGAAAACATTGCTATACAGAATGTCTGTATAAAGTTTACCGAGCTTTTCAGCATAAGCATCGATAAAATCATTATTATCACACCAAATACCATAAGAAACATTGATATCGCAAGGTTGAACCTTTTCCCTGCAATGTCCTTTGATATAAGCTTCATGCCATCTGATATGATAACCGGCTGCTGTCCGTCAAATGCATTATTCTCAGATATATGCATTTCTATAATCAATTTTTTACCCATCCGGTTTTTCCCAAGTGGAATAAAATGCCTGCCATATCCAAGCAGCTTTTTTTGTTTATAGCGCTCCTGACCATACTGATAGATAACCTCATTATCTACAGAAACCTTTACAGCTGCATGGATCGAATACAGATTGATCGTGGGATCATCCATTGTATCATATCGTGGTATGACATGTTCAAATGTAAGTATATCTCCACGATCACACATATCAAAACGGAATTTACTTAATGTGACATCTTTATATACTTTATCATTTACTGTAACTGTCCACCTGTCATCTAATACAATATCATTGCTTTCCACATTTTTTTCTGTGGTCGCCATTATAACCGGGATAACCATAATAAGTAAAAGCGCTGCCATTACCATAAAATAATAAAACTTTTTCTTTATATCCAGTTTTAAAAATTCTTCCATGTGATCTCCATTTTATCATATTCCCTATGTTACTTTATCTTCTTAAAGCCGCATCCGATCCTGCATACTCCGATTACAGTTATTTTATTTCTGCCAGCTTTAAATCTGATATCGTATCCATTATACGACATTCCATAAATATAGTCATCATTTTTATTGTACGAAGCTCTCGGATCCTGCCGTAAGATCTGTTCAACAGCCTTGCGGGTTTCTGTGGGAATACATTCTTTGATATCCATGCTGTCCCATTGCACATCCACCTCATCCCATCTGTGTTCGTCGGCAAATCCACCCACTGCATCCTCATGACAATCTGCATATGGCAGATAAGGCTTTATATCATATATCGGAGTATTATCCAGCATATCAACCCCACTTACCCAGATAACCGGTCCGTATTTTTTATCTATCTCAATCTTTTCAATCACAACCGATGACAGACCAAGTCCATTTGGCCTGAATGGAGATCTGGTTGCAAATACTCCCCTTTTTTCCTTGCCTCCAAGGCGCGGTGGATTTACAAGGAGAGAGCTCTTTTTTTCTTTATTTGCAGAAAATCCCCAAATAAGCCACAAATGGGAAAATTCTTCTATTCCACGGATCGCATCAGGATTTCTGTATTGTTTTTCAAAAAATATCCTGCCTTTTGCGGCCGGTACAAGTCCGCTCTGGCGCGGAATTCCGAATTTTTCAGAAAATCCTGTCCGTATATGTGCTATCGTTTCCATTTTATTTCCTGTTTATCGTTATAAAAGTATGTCTTTTAATATTTCGTCTTCGTTTACTATCTGCTTTGCCATTGTGCGGTATTTCTCTTCATGCAAAAATGTATGTCTGTGTGGTTTTATCTGTGGTGCCAGATCTATCGCATCACAAAAGTCCTTTTTTGTCATTTTAAGTGTCTTTGCATATTCAAAGAATCCCGTATCGGCAAGTACAGTCTGCACCCTTACATATCTGTGGTTATGCACCTTACTCATTATGTATGTTGCGATCCCCACCTGGATTCCATGCAGCTGTGGTACCTCTAGTATTTTGTCAAGCGCATGCGATATCAAATGTTCACTTCCGCTCGTAGGCGCACTGCTTCCGGCAATTTCATTTGCAATACCACTCATTGCAAGTGAGTCAACAAGTTCCTTTAAAAACAGTTCATCCTTTATGCTTTCATATGGTGTGCGTACAAAGCTGTTTACAGCCTTTTTTGCGATCATCACCGCAAAATCATTTACTTCTCCACACCCACATTTTTCTTCATAGATCCAGTCATATATCGCTGTGATCTTTGAAATCATATCTCCTATGCCGGAATATATAAATTTTTCCGGAGCCGTTCTTATGATCTGTGTGTCTACTATTATACCATGCGCAAGCTTCGCCGGAACCGACGTTCTCTTCCCGTGTACGACAAGAGATGCACTTGCGCTTGAAAATCCATCGCTTGAACTTGAAGTCGGAACACTTATAAATGGTATATTTCTGAGAAATGCCGCATATTTTCCGGCATCAATAACTTTTCCCCCACCGATGGATATAACGGCTTTTGCCTTATTCGGTATGGAAAAAGCAAGTGTTATTATATCATCTACATCGACCGTATCTATCTCGCTATATTCCAATATCTTTATTTCGTTTTCATTTAATGAATCAATTACGGTCTGCCCAAATAATTCTATCAGTCCGTTTCCGAAAAAAATAACTGTCTGTGACAGACCCTCATTCTTTAAATATTCACCTATTTTATTTAATGTTCCATTTCCGACTTTTAAAATAGACGGAATTGATATTGCTTTTCCTGTCTGCATTTTCATAACTCCTTTTTCTATATTATTCCTGCCACCCAGTATATCACACCCAGACACCAGCTGGAAAATATTCCGTATAAAATTACCGGGCCTGCTATTTTAAATATCTGGCAGCCAACTCCAAATACCATTCCCTCTACCTGAAACTCACATGCCGATGAGCACACTCCGTTTGCAAAGCCTGTTATCGGTACAAGTGCACCCGCACCTCCCCAGTTTGCAAGCGGCGCATATAAATTTATACTTGTAAGTATACAGCTTATGAGCACAAGTATCATGCTGCACCAGATCGGTGCTTCACTGGCATCTACTCCAAACTGCCCTTTAAGCACGTTCATGATCAACTGCCCCAGACAACATATTATACCACCTAATATAAAAGCTTTAAACATATTCATCGCAAGACTGTGTGTTGGTGTGACATGCTCTACATATTTATTATATTTCTCGTTTCTTTTCTGTTGTTGTTCTGTAAATTTTACACTCAAAATGGACAACCTCCTTTTTGATAGATTGCCCATTTTTTTTTATCATATTCGTTTTAAGGAATTTTTTATCGTCATTATATTTCGATAAGGTTATACTCGTTTGTTCCCAGTCCGATTTTTACTGCATGTGCAATACTTGTTTTCCATTCAGAATCCGGGTGTGTCATATGGAAATGATCATGTTCTTCATTATCTTCATGACATCCGCAGCTGTCTTTCCTTATGTTTTCATCGAGTATACTATTTTTTACAGGTGTCATCTTATTACATAGATCCGCACATGCCTGGTCAAGCGCAACCGGATCAAACGAGGCAAGCATTCCGACATTTGGTATTATCGGTATATCATTTTCTGGATGGCAATCACAGTTAGGTGATACGTCACAGATAAGTGATACGTGGAAGCATGGTCTGTCTTTGCAGACTGCAAGGCTGTACTCTGCCATCTTATAATTTAACATTGCTACAGAATCAACATAATCGGCAGCAATTGCATCTTTCGGACATACCGCAAGACATCTTCCACAGCCGACACATTTGTCATGGTCTATCGATGCCTTATGGTCTTTTATAACAGGCGCTCCATGTGCACAGATCCTTCCACATGCTCCACAGCCAACGCAAAGGCTTTGGTCTACACTTGGTTTGCCCTCGCAGTGCTGCTCCATCTTTCCTGCTCTTGAGCCACAGCCCATTCCGATATTTTTTATCGTTCCACCAAATCCTACCGTCTCATGGCCTTTAAAATGTGTAAGCGAAATAAAAATATCTGCATCCATAATTGCAGAACCGATCTTTGCTTCCTTTACATATTCGCCATTTATCGGAACAAGTGTTTCGTCTGTTCCTTTAAGACCATCTGCAATAAGAACATGGCAGCCTGTCTGATATGGTGAGAAACCATTCGCATATGCTGTTTCAAGATGATCAAGGGCATTTTTCCTGCTGCCGACATAGAGCGTATTACAATCTGTAAGGAATGGTTTTCCGCCGAGCTCCTTTACATAATCTGCAACCACTCTGGCATAATTAGGTCTTAAAAATGCTATATTTCCATATTCTCCAAAATGGATTTTGATCGCAGTGAATTTATCCTTAAAATCAATATTTTCAAAACCTGCTGTTTTCATTAATCTATGCAGCTTCTGCAAAAGATTTTCATTGCCTGTGGCTTTAAACGAAGTAAAATAAACATCTGATCCTGACATATTTTTCTCCTTTTCTGTTTCCTGTGTATTTTCTCTCCTGTGCCTTCCCGACACTACATCTGTTCTCACAGATACAGATATTATATAATACTTTTTAGCCATATATCAAGTATCCCATTACAACAAAAAACGGACTTGTTACTGGTCACACCTAACAGTGTGAACAGTAACACGGACTTTTACTTTGTTTTTTCAAAGCAAAAGTCCGAAATATTTTGTGATATTAGTTCATCTTTTTCTTTTTACTGCAAAATGCTATTAATACTCCTGCAAAAATCATAAATGTCCATACGACAGTCATGCCATTGTCTCCGCCGCTTACAGCTTTTACATCTTTCTTTTGGGTATCTGCTGTTTTTACAAATGCGTATGTACTAAAGTGGTCTGTCTCAAATACAAGTCTGCCATCTTTGATAGATGAAGCACATGGTATAAGTTTATCCCCATCTACCCTGAAAACCTTTATCGTCTCATTGTCAGAAATGTCAAATGGCATATCCATTGTGATCTGGACTTTTCCATCTAGCTGATGTAACTGTGTTGATCCATCTGTCAGATACAGCTCATAGACTACAACATCTTTTACACCATTGATCTTGTCTTTAACAAGGGATGTCACTTTGTTTATAACTTTTTCATCTGAAACCTTTTCTGTTGAAAGTTTTGCTGATGCCGGCAGGATTCCGTTTACATCTCCCAGAACGATCTTTGAATCATTTTCACTTACAATTTCTTTGCTCTTTTTTGAAGCCTCTGTTGTGTTTGTGGTATCATTCTGTTTTTGTACTGCCGTTTTATCATCTGTCTTCTCAGTATCAGTTGTTACAGCTTTTGTATCGTCAGCTTTTGCCGCACTGTCATCCTTCTTTGTTTCATCTGTCTTTACTGTGCTGTCATCCTTCTTTGTTTCATCTGTCTTTACTGTGCTGTCATCTTTCTTTGCATCGTCTGTCTTTACTGTACTGTCGTCTTTCTTTGCATCGTCTGTCTTTACTGTACTGTCGTCTTTCTTTGCATCGTCTGTCTTTACTGTGCTGTCATCTTTCTTTGTATCGTCCGGTTTTACTGTTTCATCATCTTTTTTTGTATCGTCCGGTTTTACTGTTTCATCATCTTTCTTTGTATCGTCTGGTTTTACTGTTTCATCATCTTTCTTTGTATCGTCTGGTTTGCTGTCATCATCCTTTGTTGTATCATCTGTAGTTATACTTTCAAGCTGATATAAATACATATCATCAGCCGTTCCCCAGCCACCACTATTACTGTCTTTTGCTACAATGTTTATTCCCAGCTGTAATATAACATCTGTCTCCTTATCGATAGTAAATGTCACTGATGGATTTACCCAGTTATTCCAACCAATTGTACTTGTTGCCTCACCTTCCTTGATAATATTTCCATCTGCATCCAATACTATTGCACTTAATTCATCGCCATCTGCACCTTGTGCAACATATTCAAATGTATATTTTCCCGGCTCAAGTTTAATAGTCTTATTATACGTAACAGTTCCACTTGAAGGTGTCGCACTGTACCAGTGTACGCATGCTTTTCCAGTTTTACTGTCCCCTTTAGTATATGAGTCATTGTCTATTCCACTTCCTTCGGCTTTAAAATTATCCCATTTTTCAAAGCTTGCATCATCTTTATCTATTACAAGGTTCGTATTTTTTACAACAAGTGTATAAATTATATCTGCTGATTTCATACCAGCATAATCGCCTTTTGTTATCTCTTTTGAAAACACAACAGTTCCTGTTATCTCATATGTGCCAGTTTTTGTATTATCTGCATCACTTAAATCCCACTCTACATTTTCTGCCACTTTTGTTCCATCACTATATGATACATTTATTGTTTCAGGCAAATTGAGATCTCCATTTATATATATCTCTCCTGAAACTTTTTCTATTGAATCTACCTGTAAGGAAACAGCTTTTGCTCCTGTCCTTACATATTTCCAGACTTTAAGGCCTGCTGTAGGTGTTCCGTCAGAATAAAACATGGCTTCATTGTCTACAGCTGATCCACCATACCATTTTCCCGCATCATTTGCATCATATTCTCCTGCGTAGCTTGAAGCCCAGCCTGATCCTTTACTTTCCCATATCTTTTTATTCTGGGCGACCTTATTATCATAGTCTTCGCCAGATAATCCGGTTGTATCACCTACTGTAATCCATGCAGGCTCCCAGTAAAATACTCCAAGTCCTCCAGCCTCATTTACCGCATTTATAAGATTTCTTATAGAGGTTGCCTGTCCCTGGACTGTAAATGGCTCTGTACATGTTGATGCTGTATCATTGTTTCCTGCACGTACTGTATTATCGTGCCCATCTGAATTGTTTAATGTATATGCATAGCTGGTTTCTGCTACCATAACATCTTTGCCATATGTTGTTTTTACTGTTTCAAACTCTTTCTTTAAATTATCCAGTGTGCCATGCCAGTATGGATAATAGCTGGTTGCTATAATATCGTAATCCACATTATTATCAGACAGATTTTTTGCCCACTTCGTTACATTTCCCTTTTCCGGATTTGTTACATGTATTACTACTTTTGTATCATTGTTAAATTCTTTTACCGCTTCCGATCCTAACTGAAAAAGTTTACACATTCCTTCTACTGATGATTCACCTACAAATGAAGTAGTCGTCTCATTTCCTACCTGAACCATAGCTACTGTATTTTTATCAGGGTCAATGTCATTAAGTGAATTCAGAATATACTTTTTAACAGCAGTTGTCTTCTCATCAAGTGACATATTTTTCCAGTCCTTTGGTGCCTGCTGTTTACCCGGATCAGCCCAGAAATCTGAACAATGGAAATCAACAAGCATTTTCAGTCCTGCCTTCTCACATGCACTTGCTATCACCTTTGCCTTTTCTACGTCATTATTTCCACCGCCATATCCATTACCATCCGCATCATAAGGATTATTCCAGACACGTACACGGATATGTGTAACACCATTGGCTTTAAGTAATCTGCAAAAATCATCGATATTGTCTATCATATTTCCATCATAATCTTTGTATGTAACCCCACTATCAAATTCACTTATGACCGATGAGATGTCCATTCCCATAATAAAATCAGATGAAAGATTTTTTACTTTTGCTACAGTTATGTCATTGTTTATCACTACATCCGAATCATCCTCAGTATCATCTTTTTTATCATTATCACCTGAGTCACCGGATTCATCTTTGTTATCCAATGCCTCTACATTCTTTTCATCTGTATCAGAAATTTTTTCAAGCTTTATATTATCCGTATCGCCCCATGCCCCGGCCTGCAGATCAACATATAGTCCTAAACTTACATCTTTTTCTTCTGTTACATTAAAAACGCTTTCTTCTCCCGTTTTCTTCCATGAATTCCATCCAGGATCAGAAACACAATCTGTACTAATTTTTCCGTCAAAATATACATAAACCTTCATGCCGGCAGCTCCCATAGCTTCAGCTGTGAGTCTGTAACTTCCCGGCTCAAGTTTAATAGTCTGTGTCATTGTATATGAAATAGCTTCATCTGACCAGAAATCATATATATTGCCGTAAGCGGCCGCATCACCTTCTGCATTTTTAATTTTATTCGTCTTTGGCACCGATGACAGTACATATTTTGATAAATCACTGCCATCTTCAAAAGTTCCAATTGTATTAAAACTTTCTATGGCTGTAGATTCTACAGTATCATCATTAGCTCTTACGTTTTGACTTGTTCCTGTATTCACAGTGCTTAAGCATACCGCAGCCGCCATAAGAACCGTAAATAATCGTTTTCCTGCTTTTCTTTTTCCTGTCATATTTCCCTCCATTCCGACCTCATAATAAACATATCTCATATACAATTTCTGTAATCCACAAAATCTGCTATACTTATGAATATTATGCGCAATCGGTTGCATTGTTATGTTTACAGTTTATATACATTTTTGTCACAATTCAATTGACATAAATCCCAATGTATTTATCCCATTTTTATGTAAAATACATAATTCCTTGTTTTGTAAATATCGCATTTTGCACAATTACCACAAACGCAATCGTTTATTCATTTTCACCTGTTTCTTATAGTTTTTGTACAATTTCACCATGCTCAAATAATTTCCTGTTTCTTTTTGCCCTGTTTTTATTGTTCTATGCACTATATTTTTCAGTTTTTGCATCGGTATTTTATACAAATACTAAGGTACTAAAACTTCCAACATGCGGAATGTTGATGGAACTGTCTGGTTTTGAAAGTTTACATTCTTTTGTATAAAATTGGAAAATCTATCCATACTCATAAGAGAACCGGAACTTTACCAATACTATTTAAGGAAGGTGTATTATGGAAAACATTTTAATTTACCTGCGTGCCGAACAGCATAAAACACTGCAGAAGCGAAAGGTATGTGTGCGTGATATCGGCAGCATTTATTGTGAGGATACAAAGGTGGCTGCGCAGATCGGAGGACTTGTCATCGATAACATAATCGGGAAAAAGGCAGTTATACAGATGATAGATATCATTGAACGAATCACAAAGGAATTTCCCAATGCCCAGATAATAAACTTCGGTGCTCCAGATATACTTGTCGAATACGAAATTCCCCGGAAAAATAAATTTCCTGAGGGGGTAAAAGTTTTTCTTGTCTGCGTATTGATCTTCTTTGGATCTGCATTTACGATCATGGCATTCAACAACGATATTTCCATAACAGGAGTTTTTGAGCATTTTTATACACAGATGACCGGAACCGCTAAGCCTGAAATAAGTGAACTTGAAATATTCTACGCAATCGGTCTTGCCGTTGGAATAATACTGTTTTTTAATCACATCGGCAAAAAGAAGCTTTCTGATGATGTCACCCCCATACAGGTTGAGATGGATAAACATAATAAAGACACCTATGATACTATAATTGACAAAGTAAAGGAAAAACAAAATGTTTAGTAAGATAATCATGTCTATCTGTGCCCTTTTGGCCGGATGTGGCGTATCTGCCGGAGTTTTTGCATTTGTACTGGTGATAGGCGTAATTCCGAGAATGATCAGGCTTTGCAAAATAAACAGCATAATCCTTGTAGAAAATGTAATGATCTGTGGTGTCATCTGGGGAAATTTATCATCCATAATGGCGGGAAGCTTTGGCTTTGGTTCTAAGATCAAATGGCTTATAGCAATATATGGCATCTGTGTCGGCATTTTTGTAGGCTCTATCGCTGTAGCACTCGCAGAGATCCTGCATACTTTCCCTATAATTTTTAAACGCATGAATCTGCGCACAGGACTCAGCCTTATGGTAATCTCAATGGCTCTCGGAAAAATGGCAGGCTGCCTTTATTATTTTCTTTATCATTTTCAGTCAACCTCTTAAAGCCGCAGTCTTATCATATGCTTACACATATGATATAATTATATCCATGCAGATGCGCATGGATTAAATAAAACAAAGGATATGTTGATATGATAACTTCAATTGCAAGACAGAGTGTAATTTTAAAATGTCTGAGGAAAAAATCGATAATCGTAAGCAACTATGAATTATATTATGCAGCCGGACTTACAAAGAAGCTCTTTAACCTTTCTGTAGATGAAGATATGGAGCCTGAAAAGCTCTTAGAAGAAGTCCAGAACCAGCTTAAAAACGTCACTGCCTCAGATGGACAGGAGGAATATCTGATCCACCTTCTTGGAAATTATGAGGTGCTTTCCGAACACGATGAACAGACAAAAGAGCTGTTCAGATGGGGAGCCTCTGAGGAACATATGTGGCAGGTAAATATCTGATTGACAGTCTGTGAATTTCGTACTAAATTGTTTATGGTATAAAAAGTAACTATATAGGAGTATAACATGGCATACACAAAAGAAATACTAACGCTTGCCGTTGAGATTGGCGATACAATGCTTAGAAATGGCGCAGAGATATACCGTGTTGAGGATACTGTCGTCCATATTTTAAATTCATATGATGTAGAGGAATTCGATGTTTATGTTCTCTCAAATGGAATATTTGCCAGCGCAAACGAAAACAGGGATGATGCCTGCAGTATTGTAAGACATGTTCCACTCGGATCCGTAAACCTCGGCAAGATCACAGCTTTAAACCAGCTTGCCCGCGATATATGCAGCCATAAAGTTTCACTTATAGATTCCTGGGATCTGCTTCAGCAATGCAAAAATATTCCTGATTACCCAAAATATATACAGGTGCTTTGCTGTGGACTTGGAAGCGGATGCTTCTGCTATATGTTTGGCGGTGGGATAATAGATTCCATATGTGCATTTATGATAGGCTTACTGGAACAGCAGTTTTTGTTCCTTTTAAAGAAAAACAAATTTTCAAGAATCATCACAAATATGTTTGCAAGCCTTTTTGCAGCTATACTGGCATATTTGTGCTCAACTATAGGAAACCATATTATGGATTTTGGTCTTTTACGTGACAAGATAATAATTGGTGCAATAATGCCTCTCGTTCCCGGCATTGCATTCACCACATCCATAAGGGATATATACAACGGAGACTATCTTTCAGGTACTATCCATCTGTTAGATGCCGTAATCACAGCTGCTTGTATTGCTGTCGGCGCATGTCTCCCACTCATTGTAATAAGATATTTCGGAGGTCTTTAAGATGGATCTAGTTGTTCAATTTATCGTGGCCGTGTTTGCCACAATAGCATTTGCCGTATTATTTTCGGTTCCGAAAAAAGAACTTGCTTTCTGCGGCTTTACCGGTGCATTAGGCTGGATAATATATTCCGTTTTCATGAAATTTGATATGGGTATTGTTTTTTCATCATTTATCGCAACCTTATGCCTTACGATCTTTGCAAGGATTTTCGCAGTCATACGGGAAACTCCTGTAACCGTGTATCTTCTTACCGGAATATTCCCTATAGTGCCGGGATCTGCTATATTTTATACTGCATACTATCTTTTCATCAGTGACTCTGCAATGTCATCACAGAAAGCTATGGAAACCTTTGAATATGCCGGAGCTATAGTTCTTGGGATATTATTTGGATTCGGTATTCCACAGAGCCTGTTCAACAAATTAAAGCCTTCCAGATAGAATATTATTTATTCTATCTGCTGGGCTATCTCCTCGAGATATTCCCATCTGTCCATCTTCTCTAACAGTGCCGCTTCAACCTCATCCTTTTCTTTTGTCAGTGCATTAAGCTTACCGAAATCACTAGCATTTTTCATGATCTTCTCATCAAGCTCTGCTATCTGGTTTTCAAGTTTTTCAATATCAGCCTCGATTGTCTCATACTCACGCTTTTCATTGTAAGAAAATTTCACTTTTTTCTCATGCTTCCACGTCTGCTTTGATGATGTCTGTTCTTTTTCTGCTCCGTTGCTTTCATCTATATCGTTTTTTTCATTTGTACTGCCCAACATTCCCATTTTGACAGGCTCCGGCCTTTTTGCCATATAATCGCTGTAACCGCCCTCATACTGTACGATCCGGCCATTTCCTTCAAATGCAAATATTCTTCTTGCGATCCTGTCAAGAAAATATCTGTCATGCGATACCGTTATGACTATCCCCTCATAATTGTCGAGATAATCTTCAAGAATAGCAAGCGTCTGCGTATCAAGGTCATTCGTAGGCTCGTCCATTATGAGAACATTCGGTGCCGTCATAAGAACACGGAGCAGATGGAGTCTCCTTTTTTCTCCACCCGAGAGCTTTCCAACAGGACTATACTGCTGCTCCGGCGGAAAAAGAAATCTCTCAAGCATCGCTGATGCAGATACAAGGCCGTCATTTGTCCTCACATATTCCGCAGCCTCTTTTATATAGTCAATAACCCTTATATCCGGATCTATGGATATCTCCTGTCCATAATAGCCTATTTTTATAGTTTGTCCTATTTCTATCTCACCAGAATCCGGCTCAACAAAGCCTGCGATCATCTTCATGAGCGTTGTCTTTCCGCAGCCGTTTTTTCCGACAAAACCGATCCTGTCATTTTTCAAAAAGATATACGAAAAATCATCCACGCAGATAATATTTCCATATGACTTTGATATGTTGGAAAGCTCTATCGTGGTACGTCCCATTCTTGACGAAACTGATGAAAGTTCAACTTTTCCGTCTGTCATGGGACCTTTCTGGTCCCGGAGTGCCTCATATCTTTGGATATGCGCTTTCTGCTTTGTGGAACGTGCCCTTGCCCCACGCTGCATCCATTCGATTTCCTTCCTGAGTATGGACTGTCTTTTACGCTCTGAAGCACGCTCACTCTCCTCACGCGCTGCTTTTCTTTCCAGAAAACCACTGTAGTTTGTATCATAGCTGTAGGCACTGCCCTTGTCGATCTCAACAATTCTGTTGCACACACTATCAAGGAAATATCTGTCATGTGTAACCATGATTATAGCCCCCCGGAATTTTCTCAAGAAATCCTCAAGCCATTCTACCATCTCATAATCAAGATGGTTTGTAGGCTCATCCAGGATCAATACATCACATGGCTTTAATACTGCCGCTACAAGTGCAACACGCTTTCTCTGTCCTCCTGAAAGCTCACCTGTCTTCTGCTCAAAATCCGTTATATCAAGATTCATGAGCAGCGATTTTGCGTCACTTTCAAGGCTCCATTTAAGATGTTCATCAAGCTCTGTGGTTTTTACTTTTTTCATGACCTCATCTATAACACTTCCGTCCGGATCAAGATCAGGATTTTGTGAAAGGTAACTTATCACTATGTGATTTGCCTTTGTCACCTTGCCCTCATCCGGCTCCTCCTGTCCTGCTATGATCTTTAACAGAGTAGATTTTCCTGTCCCATTTATGCCGATGATTCCTATTTTTTCGTGCTCCTGCACATAAAAGGAAGCTTCAGCAAAAAGCTTCCTTCCTGTATATGACTTTGTTATATTTTCTACATTAATTATGTTCATCTTTATGTAAAGCTTCCTCCTGCTTTTCTTTTGCCTCAAGGATTGCCTGATTAAGGGATAACATCTTTGCATCGAGATTTGATACGATTTCCGCACATTCACGCAGATCACGGCTTATATATTCTGGTGCATTTCCCTCAAATTTATAATAAATCTTATGTTCAAGACTTGCCCAGAAATCCATTGCGATCGTTCTTATCTGTATCTCGACCTTTGTGTCAACCACCCTGTTTGATAAAAAAATCGGGACGGAAACTATCATATGATAGCTTTTATATCCGCTCTCCTTGGGATGTTTCATGTAATCCTTTACCGAGATCACAGTCAGGTCATTCTGTCTTCCTATCATCTCAGCCAGTTTATATATATCTGATGTAAAAGAACATACTATACGGATTCCCGCTATGTCCTTTACATATGTTACCATATTTTCGATCGTGCTCTCATATCCACCCTTTTTTAGCTTTTTTACTATACTTTCAGGTGTCTTTATTCTTGATTTGATGTATTCTATAGGATTATAGTTGTGAATATGCACAAACTCATCATTTAAAATCTCAAGCTTTGTCCCGACCTCCTTGAGTGCCGAATTATATAAAAACATCATAGTTTCCCAGCTGTCTATACCTTCTGTAACTTCCTCAGTTATTTCCATGTATGTGCCCCTCCTAGTCTTCTTCAATGACGTGGATCTCCATATAGTCAAAATCTATATCTTCCACAAAGCTGTCCTTTGCAAAACGGGTTTTTCCACTTTTTTTAAATTCCGCAATATTTTTTGGCAGCCATATAGGCTTTGCAAGATCAAACCTTAAGCATGCCTCCTCAAGCGCATTAAATACCTTGTGCGTTCTGGTATCTGTGCTTTCATCTTCTATTGTTTCTTCTTTAAGCAGATGTGTATCCTTAAATATCTTAAACCAGATCCTCATGCCCTCTCCTTCTTTGCCTGCTGCACTCATACATAAGAAGTGTCGCAGATATAGCCGCATTTAAAGATTCAACTTTACCGGCCATAGGTATTTTTATATAATTGTCTGCCAGATCTGCAATTTCATCCGACAGTCCATTTCCTTCGTTTCCAATCAAAAATCCGCACGGCTTTGTGTAATCCGGCTTGTCATAAGACACTTTACCTTTTAAATGTGCCGCATATAATCTGATTCCATTTTCTTTGAGCTTTGCTATAGCTTCTGTCAGATCTTCTGCTATAAAAAATGGCACTCGGTACAATGACCCCATTGTAGCTCTCACCGTTTTCGGATTAAATATATCAACTGTAGTTTTGTTCATTATTATGCCGCTTATTCCGGCACCCTCTCCGGTTCTGATCATTGTTCCCAGATTTCCCGGATCCTGTATACTCTCCAAAATGAGTATATGTGGCTGTTCTTTATTTATTACATCTTCTAATTTGTATTCTGGCATTTGTACGATTGCCATGATTCCCTGTGGTGTCTGCGTATCCGATATGGTCTTAAATACCTGGTCTGATACCACTTCTGTCACAGCCTCCACACTATTTAATTCTTTAGCATATCTGTTTTCTTTATAAAATGATTCTGAAACATACACCGCCTTCAGCAGTTTATGAGGTGCTTCAAAGCACATTTTAGGGCCTTCGACGATAAAAACGTTTTGTTTTTTTCTCTCTTTTGCCTTTTTCATCAGATTCTGTATATTTTTAATTTGCTGGTTTGATGTACTGCTTATCATATTTATTCCTTTATCTGAATTAAAAATACCGGAAACCAATGCGCCTGCCTGATGTAACAAGCTGCGTATGATGTTCCGGTACTTTCCTACTTTATATAATGTAACTGTATATGTTTATTAAAATAATTATACATCAGCTTCTACTATACAAGGCTCTTTGAGATGTCATACATATACTCATCTACGTTCTTCTTCATAGCAAGTGCTTCATCAATGTCGAAATCCACAAACTCGCCATCCTTGTGTGCGATAACTCTGTTTGATTTACCCTCGCAGAGAAGATCAACTGCCATTGCTCCCATGATTGTAGCATATACACGGTCTTTACATGATGGGCTTCCGCCTCTTTGCATATGTCCAAGAATTGTAGCACGTGTCTCGATTCCTGTAGCTTCCTCGATCCTCTTTGCCATGCTCTGTGAATGTCCTACACCCTCAGCGTTGATGATTATGTAATGCTGTTTTCCAAGCTCTCTTGCATGGGCAACTCTCTCGATAAGAGCTTCCTCATTGTAATCATATTTCTCTGGAAGTAAGATTTCCTCTGATCCGTTTGCAAGACCGCACCATAATGCGATATATCCAGCACCACGTCCCATAACCTCTATAATTGAACATCTCTCATGTGAAGTAGATGTGTCACGGACTTTGTCGATTGCTTCCATAGCTGTGTTACATGCTGTATCAAATCCGATCGTGTAATCCGTACATGCGATATCAAGATCGATCGTTCCAGGAAGTCCGATAGTGTTGATTCCAAGTGCTGCAAGCTTCTGTGCACCCTGGAAAGATCCGTCACCACCGATTACCACGATCGCATCGATTCCATGTTTCTTGCAGATCTCAGCACCCTTCTGCTGTCCTTCTGCTGTAACGAATTCTTTACATCTGGCTGTCTGTAAGATTGTACCGCCGCGTGAGATTGTGTCTGATACACTCTTAGAATCCATATCTACGATTTCTTCATTTAAGAGTCCTGCATATCCTCTCTTGATTCCTTTTACTTTTTTTCCTTTTGAAAGAGCCTGACGAACTACTGCACGAATAGCTGCGTTCATTCCCGGTGCATCTCCACCACTTGTAAGTACACCTATTGTGTTAATCTCTTTTGCCATTGGTATAACCTCCATATGTTAAAAAATTATCATTTAGTCTAATCCCTATATATTGTACTTGTTTCGTTAACTTTTTTCAATATTCTTTTCAACTATTTTCACATTTTCTGTACCGATCACAGCCTGTAATTTTCCAACAAGTTCCGTATCCGCATTTACTGTAAAATTTCTTCCAAGCTTTTTCATCTGTTTCGTGCCTGAAATGTATATTACTACATCATTATTTCCGTCTGAAGAACGAAGAAGCTGCATGATAGTGCTTTCGTGCTTTGTGTATTCTTCCATGTTTTCAAACTTCAGCCACAGGCTCTTTGGCGTCTCGTCAAACGAAATGATCCTTTCACAGATTATTTTTCCATTCTGTTCGTCCTCGACCGTCGCTCTTCCTATTACAAAAATCTTTGCATCATCATTTATATACCGCTGATAGCGTTCATAGTCCCGTGGAAATATTATAACTTCGACAGAGCCGGTTAAATCTTCTATCGTGATAAAGGCCATAGCTTTGTTGTTCTTTGTGAACTTGATCGTCTTTGCTGCGATCATTCCACCTACAACCACATGGGAATTATCCGTAACCTTAACTGCCTGTGTCTCCTCATCCCTGACAAAGTCGATGGCATTTACCGTGGCATTTTTTGAAAGCTTATCCATATATTCTTCAAGTGGATGACCGCTTAAATATATTCCCAAAACCTCCTTTTCAAAGGCAAGGGAAACTTCTTTATCAAACTCCCCTACATCAGGATATCTGATCTCGTATTCTTTCTTTTCTTCGTCCGATACCATGTCAAACAAAGACATCTGGCCTGCCATTGTGGATTTTCTGTCATGTGCGGCCTTATCTGCAATAGATGCATATACAAGTGTCATCTGCTTTCTTGTTCCATCAAGTGTATCGCATGCCCCTGCTTTGATAAGGTTTTCTATAGCACGTTTATTTATGTCGCGGTCTGACATGCGCTCTATAAAATCTGTAAGCGTGCGGTATTTTCCACCTATGCTGCGTTCTTCTATTATGTTGTCTATTACGGGTCTTCCAAGCGATTTTATCGCATAAAGACCATATCTTACACAATCTCCCTCAGCTGTAAACTCTCCCTGTCCACAATTTATATCAGGAGGCAGCACCTTTATCCCCATTGCACGGCAGCTGTAAAGGTATTCTGCTGCCTTTGTAGAATTGTCTATTACAGAAGTCATAAGTGCAGCCATAAATTCAACCGGATAATAATTTTTAAGCCATGCAGTCTGGACACTTATTTTGGCATATGCCGCAGCATGGGATTTGTTGAAAGCATATTTAGCAAAATCCACCATCGAATCATAAATACTGTCTGCCGCTTTCTCATCAATCCCGTTTGCGACACAGCCTTTTATATTACGTTCCGGATCACCATAAACAAAGCTCTTTCTCTCAGCATCTATAACATACTGTTTTTTCTTACTCATGGCACGACGGATATTATCCGCCTGTCCCATCGTATATCCGGCAAGCTTTTGTACGATCTGCATTACCTGCTCCTGATATACTATACATCCGTATGTCGGTTCAAGTATACTCTCTAACTCAGGCGTTACATAAGATATCGCCCCCGGATTATTTTTTCCTTTTATATAGTTTGGGATAAAATCCATAGGTCCCGGACGGTAAAGCGATATACCGGCTACTATGTCCTCAAAGTTCTGCGGATGAAGCTCCTTCATGAAGTTCTGCATTCCCGCAGACTCAAGCTGGAATACTCCTTCTGTCTTTCCTGTCCCTATAAAATCAAGTGTTCCTTTATCATTAAAGTCTATGTGATCTATGTCAACGTCTATTCCCTTTGATGCTTTTATATTTTTAACGGAATCCTTTAACACTGTAAGTGTCCTAAGACCAAGGAAATCCATCTTTAAAAGTCCAAGTTCCTCAAGCTGCACCATGTTGTACTCAGCTGTAGGGCTGCCGTCATTTGCCCTGCCAAGCGGAACATAATCGCTTGCGACTCCCGGATAAATAACAACTCCTGCCGCATGGACTGATGTATGATTTGGAAGCCCCTCAAGCTTCTTTGCCATATCTATCATATCATGGACTGACTTGTCACTTTCATATATGCCCCGAAATTCCGGGTTCATCTGGAGTGCCTTATCTATTGTGATATTAAGCTCCTGTGGGATCATCTTTGCCAGTCTGTCAGTCTCGGCATACGGAAAATCAAGTGCTTTTCCGACTGATTTTATAACCCCGCGTGCCGCCATCGTTCCAAATGTGACTATCTGCGTAACTGAATCATGTCCGTATTTTTCCTGGACATATTCTATAGCTCTGTACCTTTCAGCATACTCAAAATCAACGTCAATATCAGGCATTGACACACGCTCTGGATTGAGAAACCTCTCAAAGAGCAGATTATATTTAACCGGATCTATATCAGTAATTCCTGTACAGTAACATACCCGGCTTCCCGCCGCAGAGCCTCGTCCCGGTCCAACCCAGCAGTCGTGGGTCCGGCACCAGTTTATATAATCCCATACAATAAGAATATACTCGATAAATCCCATCGTCTTTATTATTCCAAGCTCATATTCCATATCCTTATGGATTTCTTTAAGCTGTTCTTTCCCATACTCACCACAGCCGGTATATTTCTCTTCAAATCCTTTTTCGCAAAGTTCTGTAAGAAATTCCTCAGCACTGCTGTATCCATCAGGAACCTTATACTTTGGGATTTTATAGTTTCCGAATTCAAGTGTTACATTACATCTGTCGGCAATTTTCTGAGTGTTTTCAACAGCGGAAAGCGCATACTGGAACAGTTTTCTCATCTGTTCTTCGCTTTTTACAAAGAATTGTCCACCTTCGTAACGCATCCTGTCCTCGTCAGAAACCTTCCTGCCCGTCTGGATGCAAAGAAGCACATCATGTGCTTCCACATCAGTCTCATATGTATAATGCACATCGTTCGTACATACAAGCTCTATCCCCAGTTCCTGGCTCATCCTGATAAGCTGCTGGTTTACAAGTTTCTGATCGTCTATGCCGTGATCCTGAAGTTCCAGAAAAAAGTTGTCTTTTCCAAAACAATCCCTGTATTTTTCAGCTATTTTCTTTGCATCCTCATAAAGCCCTCTTACAATATATCTCGGTATCTCACCGGCAAGACACGCCGAAAGGCATATAAGCCCCTCATGATACTTTTCAAGAGTCTCAAAATCGACCCTCGGTCTGTAATAGTATCCTTCTGTAAATCCGATCGACACTATTTTCATGAGGTTTGCATAACCTTTATTATTTTCTGCTAACAGAATAAGATGGTAATACCTGTCCTCGCCATGGCTTAATTCCCTGTCAAATCTGGAATTTGGTGCCACGTAAACCTCACATCCTATTATCGGGTTGATGTCGTTTGCCTTTGCTGTTTTATAAAACTCCACAACTCCATACATGTTTCCGTGATCAGTTATGGCAGCACTGTTCATTCCAAGCTCCCTGACCCGCGCTATATAATTTTTTATTTTGTTCGACCCATCCAAAAGACTGTATTCGGTATGGGTGTGAAGATGACAAAACGCCATTTATCCTGACTCCTTATCTAATAATACTGTCTGTATAGTATGCTAAGTATCACAAGCTGTATAAAAAATATCGCCGGCATTCCTTTGACAAAATACCAGTGTTTGGTCTTATGATGAAATGCATACATTCCTGCCCACGTTCCGGCGCTTCCTCCAAGAAGGCTCAGTCCGAACAATGTCTTTTCAGGAATTCTCCATTTTCTCATTTTTGCCTTGTATTTATCTATTCCCATAGCCGCAAAACCGGCAACATTCATTATAAGTAAATAAACTAATACTATTTCCATTTCATTTCCTCGAATCTTTGTTCAGTATATTGTACCATTTTCATACTATGCCTGCAAGTTTTCAAACCGGCAAAATAAAACCACCGGAGACATGATCAGATGTTTCCGATGGTTTTTATATTTTATCTGGATTATTTCCTGGTTTTGGAATTATTTAGCTTTCTTTTCAGCTTTTTTAACAATTTTTCCTTTGCCAAGATGAAGCTTCATCACATACCAGATCTCTGTTGCGATAAAGATTGATGAATATGCACCACATAACAGACCTACCATAAGTGGAAGTGCAAACTCTTTGATAGATGCTACACCAAGGATGTAAAGCAGTAATACCATTATAAATGTTGTAAGTGATGTATTAATGCTTCGTGAAAGTGTCTGTGTGAGTGACTCATCTGCAATATCTGCAAGATCCTGTGGTGTTGTCTTTTTAATTCCATGCAGGTTTTCACGGATTCGGTCGAAAATAACGATCGTATCATTTACAGAGTATCCTACGATCGTAAGGATACATGCAATAAATGTACTTCCCACAGAAATACGGATAAGTGCATATGCTGTTATAACTACAAGCACATCATGTACGAGTGCAAGGATAGCACTTGTCGCAAATCTGATATCTTTAAATCTGAACCAGATATAAAGGAGCATGAATATACATGCAACGATAACAGCGACTACAGCATTCTTTCTCATCTCACCACTGACTGTTGAGCTGATACTCTGGTACTCGATAGTAGAATCATCCACATTGAACTTGCTTGTAAGTAAATCTTCAAGTTTCTGTCTTTCCTCAAGTGAAAGTGTACGCGTCTTTAATGTTACTTTTGAGCTTCCACTTACAGTTGTAACCTGTACAGATTTGTCATCAAGTAAATCTGATACAGCAGGTACTATATCTGACTCTACCTCTGAAGCAGTGTACTCTTTTCCAAAATCAGCAGTTGTAGAAGTTCCGCCCATAAACTCAAGACTGTAGTTTAATGCATGGCTTCCGTTTGCTGCGTGTACTGCCATTCCGACAATACCCGCTAAAATGATAACAGCTGAAATAATAAAGTATTTAACCCTGTTTTTGATGAACTTGACAGGTTTTCTCTTTTTAGCTTTACCATAAAGTTTTTCTTTTCTAAATCCTACAGCATAAAGAGCTCTTGTTATATATTTTGCAACAACAAGTGCTGTAAACATAGAAAGGATGATTGAAATCATAAGTGTATATGCAAATCCTTTTACAGTACCTGATCCAAGGATCATAAGAACAAGTGCTGCAAGGAATGTTGTTATCTGTCCATCAAGGATAGCTGATAATGCCTTTTTGTATCCTTCGTTTATCGCTGCATAAACTGTTTTTCCTGCTGAGATTTCCTCTCTGATACGTGCAAATACGATTACGTTTGCATCGACCGCCATACCGATACCAAGTATAATACCTGCGATACCCGGCAGCGTAAGAGTAATTTCAAACCAGTAAATAAATGCAACTGTAAGTGTTGAATAAATACAAAGTGCCACAGATGCAGCAACACCAAGTATTCCGTAGAATACGATCATAAATACCATGATAAGTATAAGACCGATAACTGCGGCCTTTACTGCATTTGTAAGAGCTGCGCTTCCAAGCTGTGCACCTACTACGTTTGACTCCATCTCCTCAAGTTCGAGATTGATTGCACCGACACGGATAAATGTGGCAAGCTGCGTTGCCTCATCATAGTTTTTCATTCCGTTGATCACGCAGTTTCCATCTGTTATCGCAGCACTTACTGTAGGAACACTGATGAAATGGTCATCATAGTAGATACCTATAGACTGACCTTTTTCTTTGGCTGCTGTTGTAACCTCACCCCATTTATCGATTGCATCATCTTTGAGTTTGAGTTCTACAACCGGCTCCTGTGAAGAAGTCTGTGACTCCTGCTGATAAGTGGCTTCTGCACTCTTTACATCGTTTCCATCCATAACTACCGAACCATTATCGATAAGTTTCTGGATATCATAATTTAACTTGTAACCACCATCAACAGAGCTGTCTGCTGTGTAGTTAGCATTTCCGTCAGAATCATACTGTGATATGAAATACAGTGATCCCGGGCTTCCTAAATCCTCAAGGATCTCGTTAGGATCATCTACACCAGGTATCTCTACAGTGATACGGTCATCACCATTCTGGTATACAGAATACTCTGTAGTGTAGCTTCCGGCACGTTCCTCAAGTTTTGCAATTGTGTCTTTAATGTCTGTCTTTGAAGGATTTTCATCCTTTATCTGATAAGTGATCGATACACCTCCTGACAGATCAAGACCAAGCTTAATGTTCTGGAATTTCTTCTCAGAAACATCTTCGCCGTCAGCAGTTGCTTCCTGCTTTTTTTCTGTGTCAGTAATTATTGTTGTTCCATACCAGCCAAAAAATCCAACACATGCAAGTATGAATACAAGAATTACGACTGCCTTTCCTTTTTTCATTTTCGCCTTACCTTCCTGTTTTATATATTAAGCCGCGGTTAGATCCGCTGCCCCTCGAACAATGATTAATGTGCGCTGTCAGCCTCAGCTGCCTTTATCATTATAGCACATTCAATACGCTTCTTCTGCAGCTCACATCCAAGGTCATACGCATCTGTGATAGTTCCATGGAAATTATATGAATTTGCTGCACATCCGCCGCTGCAATAAAATCTTGCGAAGCAGTTGCGGCATTTTTCTTTTGCGTATACGTTACAGCATTTGAATTCATCCTGGATGTCTGTGGCTTTTATGCCATCCCAGACATTTCCCATAAGGAAATCTTCGTTTCCTACAAACTGATGACATGGATAGAGATCTCCCCAAGGTGTAACTGCAAGATATTCTGTTCCTGAGCCACATCCTGAAAGTCTCTTGTATACACAAGGACCACCTTCAAGATCTATCATAAAATGGAAGAAGTTAAATCCATTTCCCTGTCTGTTTCTCTTAACCATCTCGGCTGCAAGCTTATCATATTCATCAAATAATACCGGAAGATCCTCTTCCTTTAACGCATATGCATCTGTAGGCTGTGCCACTACAGGCTCAACAGATATCTGCTTGAACCCAAGATCAGCCAGATGAAGCACATCTTTTGAAAAATCGGTATTGAAATGTGTATATGTACCTCTTACATAATATTTATCCTGATTTCTGCTCTCAGCAAATTTCTGGAATTTAGGAACTATAAGGTCATAGCTTCCCGCACCTTTTCTGAATGGACGCATATTATCATGGACTTCTTTTCGACCATCAATACTTAACACTACATTGTCCATCTCTTTGTTGGCAAATTCCATTATATCGTCATTTAAAAGTACACCATTTGTCGTAAGTGTAAATCTAAAATGTTTATCGTGAAGTTTCTCCTGCTCCCTGCCGTATGCAACAAGCTGCTTTACAACATCGAAGTTCATAAGCGGCTCTCCACCAAAGAAATCCACCTCGAGATTTCTCCTGCTTCCTGAATTTGCAATAAGGAAGTCTAATGCCTGCTTTCCTGTCTCATACGACATTAAAGCCCTTCTTCCATGATACTCGCCTTCTTCTGCAAAACAATATTTACATGCAAGGTTACAGTCGTGCGCTATATGAAGACAGAGTGCTTTTACAACTGTCTGTCTCTTCTTAAAATCTATAATGCGCTCTTTATATACATCTTCGGTAAAGAGTTCTTCGTTGTTCTTTAACTCATTTACCTCTTCTATTGCCTCTTCTATCTCCGTTTTAGGATATTTTTCCTCTAACTTTTCAATAATCTCCTTAGCTGAATGTTCTTCGAACATTTCAATAACATCGTATGTGACGTCATCTACAACATGAATGGCACCACTATTGACATCTAAGACAATATTATAGCCGTTGTTCTTATACTGATGAACCACTACAATATTCCTCTCTTTCTATAACTCTCTGTTGATCGTAAATTAATTTCTATACACCAAACCTATACAGCAAAAAAGTGTGCGCCTAACGCACACTTTTTAAATCTCTGTTATTTGTACTGTTCGCAAGTCTGGTTTCCTACTGTACATGATGTCTTACATGCTGACTGGCAAGAAGTCTGGCACTCTCCACAGCCGCCTTTTTTAATTGTATTCTGTAACTTTCTTGTATTTAATGTCTTTACGTGTTTCATATTTTTCTCCTTTTCCTTTTAGACTGATACTATTAATATCGTATCATTAAAATTTCCAATTCGTTCCTCCATTATAGCACAAGGTTTTGCATATGGAAAGTGTTTTTTTATGCTATATTACCACTCCGTTACAGTGGTCTATTTCATGCTGGATTATCTGTGCCGTCCAGCCTGTATATTTTCCATGCTGTGGTTTAAAGTTTTGATCCAGATAATCAACTTCAATTTCATCATATCTGATACATGGTCTTACCCCTATAAGTGACAGGCAGCTCTCCTGCGTTTTATACTCACCGGATTTTTTTGTTATAACAGGATTTATCATCGCAAACTGGAATGGTCCCGCTGATACAACAATTATAGATTTATTTACACCTATCATATTTGCAGCCATTCCTACACACACTTCACTGTTTGCCCGCAATGTATCTAAAAGGTCTGTCACCACCTGTTTATCAGCTTCAGTTGCAGGCTGTGCCTTTTTAGCGAAAATACCTTTTCCACTTACAATTTTCCTTATCATAATTTATCCTCTTTTCCATTACTTTCGATTATATTTTTCCTATGACTTGACACATTCCTTTTAATGCAATGCGGAAGATGTCGCAAAACGTCCGGTGGACGTTTG
>CAJLRL010000022.1 GCA_905209075.1 uncultured Lachnospiraceae bacterium
ATGGAAGAGAATACTGAGGTTGAGAAAGTGGCGGCAGCAGTTGTTAAGCCTGATGTAAATGTTGAGGTAATGAATCCAGGCAATAATCAGAATGAAATAGGCAGACAGAGGGAGCAAGTTGATAGTGCGAGAAAACAAGAGACTGATGTAAAAGGTAAAAGTGAATTTGTGGAACCTAAAGAAAAAGAGCCTATGGTCAAAGTTGGCTGGATTGTAAGGAGAATATCAGAGCTAGGAGGTTATGAGAATGTCAGTGATTCTGTTAAGGCAGATATATTCGGATTTGATATTGCTGATGTAAGTGGAAGCATAAGGTTGTTCTCGGATGTAATGAAACGACTGGGGATAAAGCTGGATGGAGATGGGCTTTATGAGGAGTTTCAGAGGATTTATGATGAAGCAGTTAGCAGAGATGTTGGTAAAGATAAAGCAGAAGATAAGATGTGGAATAGGGGCAGAGGGAGGTGATTCTTTTGCAAAATATTAGTTTACCAGAAGTATTTGAAATTAGTATAGTTTAATGGACATAAAAATAAGATGAATTACTGGAGATTATATGATAATATTATTTATTAAAAATAATTATTTATTATTAATAACCTAAAAGGAGACAAGAATATATGGCAAGTATTGATAAAGAAATGATTCAGAAACAACTTAATAAAAGTATTGAAATATTGGAAATGACATTTGATAAATTTAATTTGCAAGTTATAGGGTATGGATTTTGTGGGATACAAGAGAATAATGGTTGGATGGAACTATTAATAGAATTAGCACTGACACCAGGAGAAAAGTTAACAGAGGATATTGCCATTAAAGCAAATTTTTATGATGAAGATAGCACAATTATTTTTTCAAACGATAATACTATAGATGCAGATGAATTTTCGGGATATGATACTATACATATGTATTTAAATGAAGATAATTTAGCTTTTAATATGGTTAAGTGTAGAATATTTGCAACAAGAGGATAACTAATATGGAAATTGTTGAAAAGATACATGACATTTTTTTAGAAGAGGCGAAGAAATCTCCAATTTTGATGAGTGATTTAGCAAGTATGGAAAGATATATTTCAGAAAGTTACACTGGGAGATCTTTAATTGAACTTTTACAAAATGCTGATGATGCATGCGCTAGTAAATTAATAATAAAGGAAATTCGGAAACAAGTATATTTAGTTGCAAATAATGGAAGAACTTTTGATGAAAGAGATTTGGAAGCCTTATGTAGAAGTGGAGCGTCAACTAAGCATAGAAAGAATAATACAATTGGATATAGAGGTATAGGATTTAAATCAGTTGTAAATTATTCAAATATTGTGCATTTATATAGTGGAGATATAAAAGCCACATTTTCAAAGATGTTAACGCAAAAGGAGATACCAGAGGCAGAAAATGTGCCGCTGATTAGAATTCCACATAATTTTGAAGGAAATGAATATATTAAATATATTTATGAATATTTAAGAAATGAATATACAACTATTTTTATTTTTGAAGTGAATAATAATTGCTTGCTAGATGAAATTGAAATGTTTGATTCAAGTTGTATGCTCTTTTTAAGAAATATTAAAGAAATCATTTTTGATAGTAAATCTAGAGAAAATGTTTTTTTAACAAGAAATAATCAAATTGAAGATAATATAAAAATGGTTCAATTGATTGGAACAGAAGATAATCAAAATTGGCTTGTATATAATGATTCTAAAAATAATGTTACAGATATAGCTTTTAAGTATTATGATAATGAGACTGTTATGGCAAGAGAGAATGAAGCAGTTTTTCATTCGTTTATGCCAACAAATAATAGAGTAAATATTCCATTAAAAATAAATGGAGACTTTTCAACTGATCCATCTAGAACAAAAATAGTATTAGATACAGAGACAACAGATACTATTAATAATGTTGTAGAATTATTTGGTAAAATAATTGAGCCTATTTGGCAAAAAAAAACGGATATATATGGTATCATAAACATTTTAGGACAGGCATCATTAGATCCATTAAGAACTATAAAAGGCAATACAATAAGTGATATTTTGGTTGAAAAAATAATAAAAAAATCACAAAATATAGTATTGTTAAACAACATAAATCTAGGTGGCGTTTTTCTTCAACCACAGTGGATGACAAATGATGATTTTAAGATAATATGCGAAATAAACGATATTGTTGGAATCGGAAATGAACTTGAATTAGATATTAAAGGTATTATGAAATTTGCTAAATTGATAGGAGTGCATATATTAAACATAGATATAATATTAAATACTATGGCAAAAAATGTGCTATCTAAAGAAACAAGAATTGGTGTATTATCTGAAATTATTAACAGATCAAGATTAGGTTTAGAAAAAAGTACATTATATAATTTTAATAATGCTAATATAATTTCATTTGAATCAGGTGTTAAGAGTTTAAATGATTATGATTGTAAAGAATTGGTAGAAGAAAGTTTTAATTTGGCTGTAATAGAAAAAGTGGATTCAAAATCTTTTGTTGAACAGTTTTATAAAAAAATGGGAATAAATTATGCATTTAAATTTAATGACGAATGCGAAGATTCATATAAAAAAAATAATCTTGATTTAGGAGTGAAAAGAATTAGTAAAGCATCTAATGTAAAGAAATGGAGATCCGTTGAGGAAAATACCATTGAGATATTAAGAGGTTTTGATGAAATTGCAAATGTTTTAGATGTAGCTGCACAAAATGTTGGATATGATATAGAGGTAATAACTAAAGATGGAACACATAAGTATTTTGAAGTGAAAAGCGTTGATAATATAGGGGCTCCATTTTCAATGACAAATAATGAGTTCTCAGCAGCGGTACAATATAAGGAAAAATATTATCTTGCAATTGTAAATCAAAGTGATAACTATATTGAGATTTGCTTTATAAGTGACCCAATTAATTCGTTAAATATGACTAAGAGAGTAACAAAGTGGGAATGGTATTGTAATAGTTATGATGGAAATTATACAAAATATATAGTATAAAGACCATGATTAATGATGATTCTAATATACTAATTTGGAGTATTGAAGCAAAATGATAAAGAATAGTGAAATAGATACTTTTAAAATTTTGTGTTTGTGTTTAAAGGGACAGATATTATGGAAGGAAAAGCAAAGTTTTAACTTAAACGGGTCTCATTCAACCTGAATTGCAAAAGATTTTATGATGGTTGGATGAGACAGATTATAAAAGGAGACTAAGTGTATGAACAAAGAATGGTTTTCAGATTATAAAGAGCAGATTTCATTAAATAATATGCAAGAAGCAAGAAATGTGATATTAGATAATATTGATAAGACTCAAATGATTTATCGCTATAGCAGAGGTTTGAATAGGGATTTGCGAAATTTGGAAAATCATCAATTATGGTTAAGTAGTGCATTTAATTTCAACGATCCATATGATTGTTTAGTTACAGTTGATTGCGGATTGAAAGCCAGTTATCCGAAGAGCCAGAGAAAAGAAGCTATGGAAACATATATGAGACAGGAAACTGAAAATAGGAAAACAGAAGCATTGAGAAGTTCATTATTTGTTGCTTGTTTTTCTGAAGTTAATAATTCCTTTCCTATGTGGGGATATTATGCGGCAGATCACAAGGGAATATGTTTAGGATATAACCTTTATGAGCTTGTTAAGAAATACCAATGTATGCCGGTAATCTATAGTGATAAATTAATATTCTACAGAGAAGATAGTTCTGAAAAAAATATATTGGCTAATACATTAACCAAGTCAGATGAGTGGATTCATGAAAAGGAATGGCGGATAGTAATAAAAGATGATATTAATATTGGAAAATCAGGAATAATAAAAGATTTTGTTTTGCCACGAGAAATATATATTGGATGTAGACAGCAGGAAACAGTTGCTGAGAATAACAATAATCGTATGTTACATAGTAAAAAAGAGAATGAGATGTATGCTGATCTAGATGAGATACTTCAATGGGCGGAGAATAACTATATTGATGTATATATGCCAATAATAAGTAGAAAAGAATATAAAATGATTGATAGAGCGTTACGATTGATTTAGCAAGTTTTAGCAGAGGTGGCTATATGTCAGATTTTGAAGAAAAATATGATTATCAGGAAATTATGGTAGAAGATATTTCGCAGATATATCAAATTGCAAATGATTATAATTCGTTCTATGATTTACCAAGATCAGGTAGAGGTGACCCAGGTGATGAACGAACTTACTTACAGGCATTTTATAGAGGACAAAGTGATTCTTCTTGGAAAATCACTCCAAGTATATGCAGAGATACATCTGTGGATGAGAGTATATCGGAATATGGAGATTTACTATTTGAAGTAATGGCATATAATCAGCATTATATACATGCTACAAGATTAATTGACTTTACAATGGATATAAATGTAGCATTGTTTTTTGCTTGTTGTGAAAATATTGAAAAAGATGCGGCTATATTTATATGGTCATATTCGCCGTATGATCCTAAATGGACAAGAATAAAGATACAGTGTGAACTTGTTAATGTTAAAAAGCAACGTATAAGTGTAAGTGAATATGCAGAGATACTTTTGCAGAAATATCCAGAATTGAAAGATAATTATACTTATAAAAAGGATTTCTATACTGATTTAGTTTCTTATTTGGACCACGGCTTTATGATTATGCAACCACGTAATCCGTATTTGGAAAATATGAGAATACAAAGACAAAAAGGGTGTTTATATGTTTGTGGTGTGAAATTTGAAACTCCGATTGATAAAATGAGAACAAGTGTTAATGCGGGGAATAATATATTGTGCCCGAATGAGCCGGAAGCTCCTAAAGAATTGGACGGAGGTAATTTTTTGGTAAAGGTGGTCATTCCTGCAAGATTAAAAAATGTGATAATGAAACAATTGGAAGAAAAGGGAATTACAAAAGAAGCTTTGTTACCCATGTGATGTAAATAGGCACTTGTTTAATGTAGAAGGATGGTGATGATAAAAAGCTTGCATCAGAGAAATTCTGGGAACTTGAAAAACGGATAAAAGAAGATAAACGTCATCCGGGAGTTGTCATGGAACTGAAAAAATCAGAGGTAATATGGGATATTGTTCGTCTCATTAGACTGAAAGTAATTACATATAATGATTTATCAGACTTTAGTGATGAATTACAGAATGAAGTAAAAAGAATACTTGAGATGAGCAGGTGATACATATGGAGATTGGTGCAACAAAAGCAGTTCAAGATCGACTAAAAACAACAAAGATTGAAGAAAGCAAAGGTGCTTCACTTGTGTTCTGCTGGGACACACATTTGACGAAAATAAAAGGAAGAAATGTCTTGTTTATTGTGAATGCCAGTAATCGTTATACAATAGCAATGACAGATATTGAACCAAGAAACTGGAATTACTATACAATGTATATCCGCAGTGTGATTCATGGCGTGATGCAGGAAATGGGATATTCCGAGGAACAGATAGGGCAGTATTTTAAAATGTCAGGCGATACAACTGTAACAAAAACTCATGGTAGGAAATCGGTTGGTGGCATTAACAGAATGGTAATGGATGCACAGTATTTTGGTAAGAAGCTGGAGAAAGAAGCAAAGTATCAATGGGAACTTAGTGAGTATCTGAACAGAGATATCTGCCAGCCAGAGGGATTTGATGCGTATGGATATCCGAGTGAACTTTTTAAATTAGACATGGAACGACTAGGGATTGCTACTAAGAGAAAGCCTGCAAAGGTAATTGATTTTACCAGGTACATAGATACTAATCGCAGTTCTAACCATTAGCGCAAAAGAATTGTTAAAACAATTGTTTGGGCATAAGAAGTTAGTTTGCAATGACGAAAAGCAAGATGTATAAAATAATTCGTCGCTAAAAAAGTGACGAAAAAAGCGACGGAAAAGGAGAACATTTATGAGCATAACATTTGAAATAGTCAAATTTAAAAAGCCAACAAAAGGTGATTTGTCTAATTTACATATGTTTAATCCTTATGGTTCTATTCCAATATTAGATGATGATGGCGATAGCACGGGATGGAATATTTATATGTTCAGGGTTGATGATAAGGGTATACAGAATATTATAAATAGTTGTTATGCAGTCAAAATGGAACTCCCAGAATGCATTACAGATTATGATGGCTTTTTTGAAGATTTGGGATTCCCTAAAGAGGCAGTAAGGAATGGAGATGTTCGCATTATAAAATCCAATTCCAGATATATTACTATTTCTTATGGTGATAAATCAAAGGAGATAGAAAAAAGCAGGCTTGAAAAATATAAGGTGATGGTTCAAACAAAATGTGTTGTTTTGAAGATTAAGGCTTTATGGAACAGCAGTGAAAATAATCTATATGGTATAGATAAAAAGAAAGCTATAAAGTGTATACCAGATATTGAAAATTATGAATATGTTCCAGTTAATAATAGTATGCTGGCAAAAGCAGAAATTCCCTTCTTGATATTTGAAAGAAACCGGGGAAAATGTTTTATAGAGATGTATTGATAGAATCTAGAGAAAGGAATGCTTTTATGAGCAAAGAATTACAGATAAGAAATAGCACTGTGGATTTTCTAGTTTTCACACGAGATGCAGGAGAAGACGGAATAGAAGTCAGGGTTCAGAATGGCGATGTATGGCTTACGCAGAAAGCAATTTCGCAGCTTTTTGATGTAGATAGAAGTGTGATTACAAAACATCTGAGCAATATTTTTAAAGAGGGAGAATTAGATGAAAATTCAGTTTGTGCAAAATTTGCACAAACTGCGGATGATGGGAAAACATACAATTATAAGTTCTATTCATTAGCGGCTATTATTGCTGTGGGGTATCGCATTAATTCAGAACGGGCAACACAGTTCAGGACATGGGCAACCAAAGTGTTGGATACATTTACAAAGCAGGGGTATGTTCTTGATAAAAGCAGATTGATTAATGGACAGATTTTCGACGAAGATTATTTTGAGCATCTTATTGCTGAGATTCAGGAAATCAGAGCAAGTGAGAGAAGATTTTACCAGAAAATTACAGATATATATGCAACAGCAGTTGATTATGATAAGAATTCACAGGTGACAAGAGAGTTTTATGCAACAGTACAGAATAAGATGCATTATGCAGTTCATGGTAATACAGCGGCAGAAGTGATAGTGGCAAGAACTGATCATAATAAGGAACATATGGGACTTAAATCATGGAAAAATGCGCCGGATGGTAAAATAGTAAAAACAGATGTGTCAATTGCAAAAAACTACTTAGAAAAAGAAGAACTTGCAGAATTAAATGAGATTGTGACAATGTATCTTGATTATGCAACAAGGCAGGCACGAAGACATATTCCTATGACTATGGAAGATTGGAAAACAAAGCTTGACGCATTTCTTAGATTTAATGATGCGGATGTACTTCAGGATAAAGGAAAAGTAACAGCAGCTATTGCAAAGGAATTTGCAGAAAGTGAGTTTGAGAAATACAGAGTTATACAGGATTCACTATATGAAAGTGACTTTGATAAATTGATGAATGATATGGAAAAGAATGATGCTATCCATTAGTACCTCAAAATTTCTTGTTGCAGAAACATCGTCCGGAGATTATAATTTCAATAGGTGGACAAGCAAACCGACAGAATATTATTCTGTGAATAGCAAACCAACCTGTAAGCCACTGGAACTACACACAATAATGAAAAAATGCAATGGTACTGGATTGGTAGTAAAAATATGTGAAACGAAAAATAATGTGTGGAAAAGATACGGAATATCAATACAAAACAGTATAGATAACTGCATTGAAATAGCCAAAATCAAACTAGATTCTGCGAGTTTGAGTGATATAGATATCCCAAGGCAATCTCTTTTATCCTCAAGGGGAAAAAATCTATAGCCAGGGAATGAATAAAATAAAGACCTTGTAGAGCGGGAAAACTATTCTATGAGGTCTTGTTTTTGGCTTAAAATCATGAATAAAATATATTTATTTAAATGAAACAAAGAGTGATGTTATAGGTTAAAAGGGAGGTCAAAATGTTATTCTTATGTTACCCCAAATGTTCAACCTGCCAAAAAGCAAAAAAATGGCTGGAAGAACAAAACATAAACTATATGGAGCGCAATATTGCAGAAAACAATCCATCCTACGAAGAATTAAAGGAATGGCATGCCAAAAGTGGTCTCCCACTCAAGAGATTTTTTAATACCAGTGGGCTTTTATATAAGGAAATGAAGCTAAAGGACAAGCTCCCTACAATGAGTGAAGATGAACAGCTAAAGCTGCTTGCAACCAACGGAATGCTTGTAAAGAGACCGATACTTATAGATGAAGATACAGTACTTGTGGGATTCAAAGAAGCAGAGTGGAGGATCCATGACAACAAATGAATCAGCTTCTGTCAAAGAAATATTCTCAAGGGATTCCAGTGGTCACGACTACTACCACACCCTTAGAGTATACAAACTTGCCACTAAAATCGCCAAACAGGAAAACGCAGACCTAAACATAGTTCGACTAGCCGCACTCTTACACGACGTGGACGACATTAAGCTTTTCCCAGAGACTCATGCCACTAAGCAAAACGCAGTTGATTTTATGAAAGCTAACAGGATAGATGCTGAGACGATTAAAAGGGTATGCAAAATCATAGATGAAGTTTCATTTGCAGGAACTGATTCTGTAATCCCTGACAGCATAGAGGGAAAGTGCGTGCAGGATGCAGACAGGCTTGACGCTATTGGTGCTATAGGCATTGCCAGAACCTTTGCCTATGGCGGCAGCAGGGGGAGAAAGATTTATAACCCGGAGATAGGACCTAAGCTTCAAATGAATAGGACAGAGTATCAGAAAAATCAAGATTCCACAAGTATCAATCACTTTTATGAGAAATTGCTATTGCTCAAAGACATGATGAATACAAAGACTGGAAAAGAAATCGCCGAACACCGGCATGATATTATGGAAAATTTCCTTGAAGAATTTAAGCAAGAGTGGGATAGTATATTATAATATAACCAGCTAATTTAAAATAAGAATGGACACTCCATTATAGAAATAAAATACAAAAGGACATAATGCTATGAAAAAATTTATCTCATGGAACATCGATTCCATCAATGCTGCCCTGACATCCGAATCAGCAAGAGCGGTATTATCCAGAAATGTATTAGAGACAATCAAGGCAGAAAATCCAGACCTTGTTGCAATACAGGAGACCAAGCTTCCAGCCACTGGTCCTTCAAAGAAGCATATAGAGGAGCTGGAAAAATATTTTGCAGGCTACCATATCGAGTGGGTCAGCTCTATGCCGCCGGCAAGAAAAGGTTATGCAGGAACCATGATTCTTTATAAGGCAGGAATGGAGGCAAAGAAATCCTGTCCAAGGATTGGAGCACCAGATACAATGGATGACGAGGGCAGACTGCTCACATTGGAATTTGATGACTTTTATTTCGTAAATGTGTATACACCTAATGCAGGAGATGGCTTGAAGCGTCTCAAGGAAAGACAGGAGTGGGATATCCAGTATGCCAATTATTTAAGCGGGCTTGACCAGATAAAGCCGGTCATTGCCTGTGGTGATTTTAATGTGGCACATGAGGAAATCGACCTCGCAAATCCGGCAGGAAATCATATGTCGCCAGGTTTTACAGATGAGGAGAGAGAGGGGTTTACAAATCTCTTGTCAAAGGGATTCGTGGACACCTTCCGCTATATTCATGGAGATGTAAAGGATGTTTATTCATGGTGGGCACAGAGAGTCAAAACCAGTAAAATCAATAATTCGGGCTGGAGAATTGACTATTTTCTGGTAAGCGACCGTATCAAGGATAAGGTGGTTTCGTCTGGTATGCTGGATTCCGGGGAGAGACAGGATCATACACCGCTTTCACTGGAGATAGAGATATAGAAAGCTAAAGCAAATTATTTTCCCATTGACATTAATCCATGGGTCTATTTATAGTAGAACTGATGATAGACAGGCTTTTAGAAATTTCAACTAAGACTGCCAGGAAGAAAATAGCAGATGCACTCATTGAAGGACGTCCACTTAGAATCGAGGGTGGGGATTTCAGAATTTGTGACGGTCAGAGCAGCAACTGTAGCTTTGGAGGCTGTTACAAACAGGAAATTTACAAAAAATATGCAGCAGAAAAAGGAGAAGGTATCATGAGAATAGCAGTAACATATGAAAATGGACAGATTTTCCAGCACTTTGGACACACAGAGACATTTAAGATTTACGATGTAGAGGAAGGAAAAGTAGTACATTCAGAAGTAGTAGATACGAATGGAAGCGGACATGGCGCATTGGCAGGAGTTCTTAATGCATTGAACGCAGATGTTTTGATCTGTGGCGGAATCGGAGGCGGTGCACAGACAGCGTTAGCGGCAGCCGGTATTAAGCTTTTCGGAGGAGTTTCCGGAGATGCGGATAAAGCGGTAGAAGCTTTTATCAATGAAACACTTGAGTATAATCCGGATGTGAAGTGTTCTCATCACGAGCACAGCCACGGGGAAGGACATACATGTGGCGAGCATGGATGTGGAAGCCATAGCTGTCATTAAGAAGAATAGCAAAAAATAATAATACGAAGGATGTGCCAAGGTAATGTAGAAGTTACCGTAGTGCATCCTTTTTAAGTTATGCCCCAATGATCAATGCCGCATATCCCCAATCCCATATGAGCTTTGCAAAGCTGTTTTCCAGATAAGTACGTATATCACCATCATCATAGCCTGTCATGCGTGAGATTATTACTATATAGTTGCGCACAGTTTCATAAGTAAGCGGGCTTTTGGGATCAATACTGCACCATAGGAAAAGACTCTGCCGTATAGCCGTGTATTCCATAATGATCCATTGATACTGCATTACCATATGTTCAATTATTTTGGAACTACTTCCAGGGATTATCAGATCTGAAAATAGTTCATTGGAAAGAAAATTACGGAAGACTATATCATGATCGGTGATCATATCACAAAATAAATTCCAGATTCCAGAAAGTTCACTGCCGGTACCGCTATCGGTCAGCCTGTCATCTGGTTTATCCGGTGAAAAAGTTCCTTTATGATATTTTTCAGCTTCAGCTAATATTGGCTGCAAAAATCCTGTATACAATCCTTCCTTACTATAATTTACCGCAAGATCCTGAAGCAGTTCATTGCACTCTGTAAAAGTATCATCAGCAGGAACATTGATATCTGCCAGAGCTGAATGGAGATCAAAAAGAGTCTGCTTTGAAAAATACTCGTTTATCTGTGAGATGGTAACGGGTTGATTTTTATATAATTCCAATAAAATATAGAATCCTTCAAATAAGGCTTCTTCAATAGAAAGATTCTTATTTTGTAATAACTTGATCAGATTATCACGGACTAAAAACATTGGAGATGAATGATCCACGATCGAAAAGACTGTTGGAAATTCAATATTTTTTTCACACCACAGGTCAATAACAGCCGGGCAGCATGGCATGAGTGAAGCTTCAGTATGCGTTGAAAACTCATGGATTTCTCTAGGAAACAATGTACACGTTTCAGATAGCACACTATCCCCATAGGAAGTTACCAGATGACATAATTTATCCTGGGAAAGAAAAGGACAGCGGTGATTTTGATCTAACCCGATCACGCGGGCACCATCTTTTTTACAGGTGTATGCGGTTAAATTTTTCCTTTTATCTGATATGGTATCGGGTGGTAAAATCTTCTTCCATTTTCGGTTTGTGTCATCATCGACTGTGATTTTCCATTCCTGGCAGCAGGTTATAGTGCATCTGTCAGCTATGCAGTGAAATTCATTATAATGATTAGGGAAAATGTGTTTCATAGTACTCCTAGTTAATTATGGATATTTATTGATTACAAGTTAGTCACAAAAACTTCCAACATGCACAATGTTGACGGCACATAGCCATAATAGAATGTGGGAAGTTTAAGTTAGTCATTAGTATTTTAGATGATGCCATACAAAGTTGCAATATATATAATAACTTTCTTTTAACTTGTTATATCAGAAAATGATGGATTACTAAAAAGAATTTTCACGATCATTTTTATTTTTTGATAGAATATATTAAAAAAGTTCGTAATATAAAGTGTAATTACATAACAACTCAGATGCATCGAGGGAAGCCATCGGCACGATAAGGCAGATGGAGAAGGATAGGGAACTTATGAAAATAGGAGAAAAAAATTATATAAAACAGCTTCGGCTTCACAATGAGAAGGCGCTTGCCTATGTCATTGATGAGTATGGAGGACTGATTATGTCGGTGATCCGCAAACATCTCTTTTATCTGCCAGAAAAGCAGGAAGAATGTTTTGATGATGTTCTGCTTAAGATCTGGCAGAACATAGAAAGCTTTGATGAGAACAAGAGTACGTTTCGGAATTGGGCGGCTGCGGTGGCAAAATATCAGGCGATTGATTATCTGAGGAGCTATCGCAAGGAACTTCAGACAGTAAATATTGAAGATGCGGTGATCGTGCAGGAAGACCATGCACTAGCCGGAATGATAGAAAAAGAGATCGATTCAGAAGTTGAAAAAATGCTGGAATGCTTAAAGCCACAGGACAGGGAACTTTTTTACAAACTATATGTGGAAGAAAAAAGCATGAAGCAGATAAGCTGCGAGACCGGGATAAAGCAGGAAGTCATATATAACAGGCTTTCACGCGGAAGAAAGAAGCTGCGCAGAAATGTATTAGAAGAAAGAGGTGCCTGAGTATGGGAAAAAATATTTATGAAATGTTAAACGATGTAAAAATAAATGAAGATGAATACGAAAAAATGGAATTAACAGAATTTGATAAAGCACAAAAGCAGAAGCGCATATTAAAGAAGATAAAGAAACACAACAAGTCAGGCAAAAATATAAGAAAAGCAGCTCTGGCAGCCGCCGCCGCATGTGCTGTGGTAATAGGGGCAGCAGGAGCAGCAAATCCTGCAATGGCGAAGGATTTATTCAGCAGCACAATAGGAAAACTCATAGAAAACCGTCAGGGAACAAAAGATGAGAAAGAAACAAAAATTTATGAAAAGATTGCAGAAGGATCTTTGACGGCTCAGGAGGAAACTGCAAAGCATCAGGACAAAAACTACAATACGAGCGCAGATGTAAATGGTGTGAATGTGTCTATTTCAGATATCTATTGTGATGGATACATTGTGTACTATACAGCAGTATTAAAGACAGATAACGAAGAATTGAATCAGGCTGACTTTATAAGTGCAGGAAAAGGAAGTGATACGGTAACAGTAAATGGAATAGAACCCGGAGGAGTCAGGATGTCATTTGAAAAAGCATCAGATGGAACATTCGTAAAATCAGGTGAAATAGATCTGATGGATATTGGCAGAGACACAGATGAAGAATCATTTGCAGATGAGGACACACTTGAAGTTGAATGTGCTATGGAAAATCTGATCGGTTATAAGGATGACGAGTGGGATGAAAACGGTGAATACATGAGTACAGGAAAGGTAGACGGAGAATGGAAAATGAGTTTCCCTGTTACAGTAGACCGTTCTGCAAATGTGACATATCAGATCAACAAGGAAGATAATGGGGTAAAGGTATGTGATGTTGTAAAAACAAAGGCTGGACTTGTACTTACAGTTGAAACACCTGATTTTGCAAAGAAACCATATAATGATCCGTACAATGACCCTGATTTGGCAGTTGTCGATACTGATGGAAATTGTCTGCAATGGCTATATGGTGGAATTTATAAGCAAAACGATGACGGAACAGCAATTTATAAAATCATGGTGCTTTATGAAAACCAGACAGACCTTACATTTGAGGTGACAAATAAGAATGTAAATGATAAAAAAATTGCTTCAATTGATTTTGAGATCCAGTAATATAGTTAAATTCCAATGATATTTTGGAGTGAAAACCATGCGGCAGCTTTATTTAAACCGCATGGTTTTTATATATAAACTTAAAAAAAGTTACCAGATACGTTAATTATTCATTGTAGAAATAAGTTTATTCAGGCCACACAAAGTGTGCATTACCGGCTTCAAGACCATCTATAAGTATATTCTGACCAGTGCAGAAACGATTGGTAACAGTCATAAAATAAGCCCAGTCAGCAGCTTCATCAACACCCATCCAGCGTTTTAAAGGGGTCTGTTCCATAATCTGATTCCATAATTTTTCATCATCCATAACAGGGCGGTTAAGTTCGGTGGCAACTCCACCGAAATCGAGACTGTTACATGTTGCACCGTATTTTGCAATGCGAAGAGCAATATTTTTTGCATATGCAAGCACTCCGCCCTTGCTGGCAGCATATTCAGGAAATTCAGAGCCTGTGTGGCCGCTGGAGGATCCTATCATGAGTACAGAGCGGATATCAGGATGGATAGCGTATTTTTCAGTAATTGAAATTGTCCCTTTTAAGTTTACATCTATATCATCGGAATTCTGGACACCTGCATTGTTTATCACGATATCAAAAGGGGCAAATTCAGGAAAATCTGCCTTGTCACGGATATCCATACATATGTGGGTATATTTTGAATGTGTTATGGAAGCTGGTTTTATATCAAATCCAATGACATCATGTCCTTCCTTTAAAAATTTTTCTGCAATAGCTTTACCTATGCCTGAACTTGTTCCTGTAATAAGAATTCTCATAATAAACCTCACATTCTATACATAATGATAATTATGCCGTTGTTTTATCAAAAATGCGGCAGTAAAACATAAAGTAAACATTTCTGCAACGATCACGGCAAACCATATTCCTTTTATTCCAAATATTATAGGAAGTATTATAACTGATACGATCTGAAATACAAGTGTTCTTAAAAAAGATATTATAGCAGAGATTATACCATTGTTTAATGAAGTAAAAAAGGCCGAGCCAAAAATATTAAAGCCATTTATCAGGTAAACAAGACAGTATATCCTAAATCCCTCCTGTGTCATGGCAAGAAGTTCATTGTCGTATCCTACAAAAAGCCTTGCAAGCGGCATTGCAATAATCTGTGAGATGACAGCCAGAAGTATTCCCCAGATCGTAACAAGAGTCATGCTTTTTTTGAACAGGTTTTTTAATTCATTGTGATTGCCGGCACCATAATTGAAACTTATAAGAGGTGCACTTCCTATTGAATAACCGAAAAATATTGCAACAAAAATAAAATTGACATACATGATCGTTCCGTACGCTGCAACACCATTTTCCCCGGCAAATTTCATAAGCTGGACATTATAAAGTGAATTTACGATTGAACTTGAGAGGTTTGTCATAAGCTCAGATGAACCATTTATACATGTTTTAATAAAAACCGAAATATTGATCCTGGTTTTACATAGGCGAAGCAGGCTGCTGTTTTTTCTGGAAAAATATATTATAGGAATAATACCGCCAAGCAATTCCCCACATACTGTAGCAGCTGCAGCACCGGCAAGTCCGAACCCAAAAGCTCCGACAAACAGTGCATCAAGAATGATATTTGTAACACCGGATGCCACGATTACACTAAGTCCGAGTTTAGGTTTTTCAGCAGCAACAAAAAAACTCTGGAATACATTCTGAAGCATGAATGCAGGCATGGAAATGAAAGAAATCCGTGCATACATTGTGCAGTTTGAAAGTAATTGTCCCTTTGCACCAAGCATGGAAGCTATTGTGGGAGTGAGAAATGCTCCTATAATTGAAAGCACTATGCCGCCGACAGCCGTTATATAGATAAGCATTGAGAAATACTCATTTGCCTCTTTCTTTTTTCCTTCACCAAGTGTTTTTGCAACTATCGCACTGCCTCCTGTTCCGATCATAAAACCTAGGGCAGAAAGTCCCATGAGGAGCGGTACGATAAGGTTTATGGCAGCGAGGGCAGTTTTACCTGCAAAGTTAGAGACAAAGAGTCCATCGACAACACTATATATAGAAGTAAAAATCATCATTACTATGGATGGAAGTACAAATCGTAATAATTTTTTGAATGTAAAATGTTCTGATAATTGAATCTGCATATTTATTCCTCACATTACATAAAATGTACTTTCGAAATTTTCTTCAAACGAAGCATTCTGGCTATATTTCCGATATACTGCATCTATTTTCTCGTCGTACATACCATGTACGCACTGCGAAAATGTCATTGTATATCGAAAATCTATCTAAGAATGCTTCATTTAGAAGATTCCGGGAGTACATTATAAAAATATACTTGTATGAGCATAATATGATTATAGACTTATGTCAACAATAATATTTTTTTTTATAATACGTTAAAACCCGGTTTGTTGTTGACAATGCATATGTGTATATTATTAAATACTATAGTATGATTAAAGAGGCAAAAGGTATCATCGATGCATACTGGCATGCAATTCGATGTATACCTTAGTGACTGGCACTGCGAAAATGTTATTGTATATCAAAAATCTATCTAAGAATTCTTCATTTAGAAGATTCCGAGAGCACATTATATAAAATTGGAGGATTAAATATGCGATTACGAAAACTTTTAGGAATAATGATTGCTGTACTGGCGATTGCCGGATGCTGTGTTTTTGCATACTATCAAATAAATACTGATTCAGCAGACAGGATAAAAGCAGAAAAAAATACGAAAGTGGAAGAAAAACACACTCCAAAGGTTCCATCACCGGTTGATTCGATATCTTATCTTGATGAGTCAGATAAATCACTGGATTTAAAAAGTGTGCCTGAATCATATCTTGATCCGGCTGATCAGCAGGGGGAACTTGATACATTAGAATATGAAACAAAAGATTATGACGATGATGAAAAAGAGATGACTAAGTATGTAGTGGTATATACACCATATGATTATAACCCGGAAGAGGAGTATGACATAATTTATATGCTTCACGGACATACAGGAAGTGCAAACACGTGGCTTGGCTCACCGGACGATCCGAATTATACAAAAAATTGTCTTGATCATCTCATAGAAGACGGATATGTAAAACCTATGATTGCAGTCAGTATGACTTACTATGATAATAATGAAGACGAAGATACAGACAATTATGACAGGGATTTGCTTGAGCCGTTCGGAAAAGAGTTAAAAAACGATATAATCCCGGCTGTGGAAAGTAAATACAGCACATTTGCAAAAAATATAGATGCAAAAGATCTCACAGAAAGCAGATGTCATAGAATATTCTGTGGATTTTCCATGGGAGGTGTGACTGCAAGTTACCGTATATGTGACTCAATGGACTATTTCAGATATTTTATTCCGCTTTCAGGCTCATTTTACTGGTCAAATCTGCTTTCGCAAAATGACAATAAATTTAACAGTGGTATATATATGGCAGACGCAATTAAAAAGCAGGGATATGGACCGGATGATTTCTTCATTTTCTCTGAAGCTGGAACAGAGGATTTTGCATATGATGTTGTAAAATATCAGGTCAGTGATATGCAGACAATGGGAAATATGTTTAAATTCGGTATGCCGGGAGAGGATGGAGTTAACTGTGCATACGGAATAGGGGCAGACGAAGACCATGATCGTCATGGAAGGACGACAGCCATATACAATATTCTTCCTTTTATTTCAAATATGATATCAGAATAAAAATAAAAAATTTGTTCAAAACCTTAAACAGATGGCATGGCAGGAAGAACAAAAAAAGAAAAAATTCCTGTAGTAAGATATATTGTGGCAGCGGCATCGCTTGCTGTATGTATCTGTGCCGGTGGAGTCGCTCTCTACATGAATATGGATCCAAAACCGGGAAAAACGGTAGAATAAATTAAATTACATGATGTTTAAGCCATTTGCGTGAATGGAAGCGTATCGTAAAAATTATTGAGCGGAGTGTCCAGTCGCATGCCATACCGATCCATACGGCGATAGGTCCAAATCCCCATACACGGCACAGGTATATGCATAGGCTTACACGACACAGCCACATTGTGCAGCATGATGTGATCATGGAAAATTTCACATCCCCGGCAGCGCGGAGACCATAAGGTGGGATAAATGCAAGAACCCAGCATATAGGTTTTACAATGGTTATAAAAGTCATCATATTAAAACACAGATCTGCACTTGCTTTTTCCATACCACCCAGCATAGTTACAGGTTTTGTCAGAGCAAACACAATAAGACAGCTTGCGATAATTACGATCTCTGATATCCATGAAAGTTTCTTTATATAATATATAGCTTCGTCTTTCCGTCCTGCTCCAAGACATTGACCGACAACTGTCATAAGACCGATACCAATGCCTATAGCTGCGATACCATTTAGATTTTCAAGTATATTTGTCATTGCCTGTGCAGCTATCGCAACAGTTCCAAGTGTAGAAACAGTTGACTGTATTGCGAGCTTTCCAAACTGGAACATACTGTTCTCGATTCCGGATGGGATACCGATGAGCAGTATTTTTTTGATCAGATTCCATTTTGGACGGATGGAAAAATAATTTTTTATACATATTGGTTCACTTTTGCGTCTTAACTGGCAGATAACAACCACCGCACAGAATATACGTGAAATCAAAGTGGAAATGGCAGCACCCCCAACACCCATGGAAAATCCAAAGATAAGGATGGAATTACCGGCAATATTCATAAAGTTTGAAATTACAGATATGATCATCGGATTTTTGCTGTTATTCTGGGAACGCATGATAGAAGCACCGGCATCATAAAGACCGATAAACGGGAATGATAAAAGTGTAAACAGAAAATAAGTCTGTGAATTTTTCATTACATCAGCATCCACCGCACCAAAAATAAATCTGAGCAGAGGATATCTGAAAATAAGGCAGAACATTGAAAGTGCAACGGATAAAAAACACATGACAAAAAGAACCTGACGGGCGGATTCGTTGGCGCCATCATGGTTTTTGCTTCCCAGATACTGTGAACAAAGAATAGCACCTCCAGCTGATAGGGCAGAAAGTGCCTGTATCACAAGGATATTGATCGAATCGACGAGAGAGACTGCTGAGATAGCCGCAGATCCGACATTGCTTACCATCATGGTATCCACGGTTCCCATCAATGAAGAAAGCAGCTGTTCAATTATAATAGGGATAAGCAGCTTTCTTAAATCCAGATTACTGTATATATGTGGATTGGAGTTATTTGTATTCATATTGATTCTTCTTTCAGTTTAGTAATAATATTTTAGCACCTCTTTATTAAAATACAATGCAATCTTAAAAAGTTCTTAATTTTTTTTCTATGGTTTTGTGGTATCCTTTTTTAGAATTTCAAAGGTTACTGTTCGCACTGTTAGGTGTGAACAGTAACCTTCAAAGAATCAGGGAGAACATAAAAATAATGAAAAAGAAGGCCTTTTTGTGTGTTATTATGGTATGCATCAGCATTTTAAGCGGCTGTGGAGCAGGGGACGATGTTTCATCCGAACAGACAATAGAAAAAAATATTAAGTATGTGACAAATGATAATGCTGCAGCATCAATGATCGAAGCAGAGCAGGAGACTGGTTCTGAAATACCGGACTCTGATACTGGGGAGAATGATACTGAAGATAATGACACAGAAGAGAATGATATTCAGGAAAATAATGAACAGTATAATGATACTGGAGCTGTAAGCGATGAAAAACAGCTTACAGGAAGTGTAGAAGTTATTAAAAAGGCAGAGTTTGTCCTGCTCACAGACGATGGCACATATTATGAATTTTTGTTTAAAAAGAAGCCGTCAGGTCTTAGGGAAATTGAAGCAGGAACCAGGGTTACAGTTACATACAATGGAGATATTTCAGAAGATAATATAATAAGCGGTGGAATTATTTCCATAGAAATACAATAAAAATGTGCGCCACATAAGGCGCACATTTTTTGGTGTACAAAGTAATGTTTAATAGTTTTTTTGTACAGTTAAGCAGGCAATCCTGCAAAAAGTTGCGATCAGGCTTCGTCAGAAGCTTCTTCATCCTCATCGTCTGCTACATCATTGTGTGATGCTATTACACGAACGATAGTAGTATCAAGAGGTGTGTGTATGTCTACATTTTTATCTTTAGCCATATCAAGATCACCGACCTTTACACTGTCACCGAGTTTTAACTTGCCACAGTCAATGTCGACTTTACTTACGATCGCATCAGGGGTAGCTTTATAAGAAATCTCCTCGAGAAGCTGCTCTAAGACACCTTCAGTAACCATCTCTTTGTTGTGAAGAACGATCTCGGCAACAGAGTGGACTTTTTCACCCTTTACGAGTGCCTGAAAATCCATCTCGATAATCTGGCGTGTCATTGAATCGTAGTCGAGTTCTTTCATCAGTACATCATACTGTTTTCCATCCAGATCTACATAAAGCTGGCTGCCCTTTGGACACTCACGGGCGATACGTTCTGCTTCCTGTTTCTCAATCTTAAGAGGGATAGAGCCTTCGAACTCTTTGCCGAAAAGATTTCCGGTAACATATCCATTCCTTCTAAGTCTTTTAGCCTTTGTTTCCATGTCTCTTTTTTGTACTTTTAAAGTAGTCATTTGTCTTTTCCTCCGTCTATACAAAAATTGATAACATAGGGATGTTTGCGGAATGTCATTATTCAGTTTAAATGGCGTTTCGTTTCTCTTGTTTCAACTGTGTTATAGCACTCCTGTACTGATTCGTCAAGACAAAATTTTAAATCATTAAGCTTCAAATATCTTATTGTGACAAGTTTGAGTTAAATCTTTTAATTTATGTGGGACAGTAATATAATAGTGATAACGAATATATAGCAGGAGGTTTTATATATGCCTTGTACAACAATTTTAGTAGGTAAAAAAGCATCGTATGACGGGTCAACGATGATAGCGCGAAATGACGATTCCGGGGCAGGAGGATTTACCCCCAAAAAATTTACGGTCGTAAACAGAATAAACCAGCCGAGAGTTTATAATTCCGTTATATCCCATGTAAAAATAGAACTGCCGGATGACCCGATGAGATATACATGTGTGCCGAACGCAGTAAAAGGTGAAGGAATATGGGCGGCAAGCGGTGTGAATGAGGAACAGGTTGCAATGACTGCAACAGAAACCATCACTTCAAACCCAAGAGTGCTTGGAGCAGATCCTTTAGTCGAGTACAAGCCGGCAGAGAATGATGATGCCATGCAGCCGGGTGGAATCGGAGAGGAAGATATAGTTGTTCTGGTACTGCCTTATATACACAGTGCAAGAGAAGGTGTAAAAAGGCTCGGATCGCTGCTTACACTGTATGGAACATACGAGATGAATGCGGTAGCTTTTCAGGATTCAGATGAGATATGGCTTCTTGAGACGATAGGAGGGCATCACTGGATAGCAAGAAGGGTGCCGGATAATGCATATGTTGTTATGCCAAACCAGCTTGGAATAGATGAATTTGATATGGACGATGCATTTGGTGAACAAAGAGAATTTATGTGTTCATCGGACATGAGGGAATTTGTAAAAATCAATCATCTGGATCTTTCCTGCGACGGAAAACTAAATCCGAGGGATGCGTTCGGAAGCCATGATGATTCAGATCATGTATACAATACTCCGAGAGCCTGGTATATGGAAAGATATTTAAATCCTCACAGCCAAAAATGGGATGGGGAAAATGCAGACTTTACTCCGGTATCGGATAATATCCCATGGTGTATGGTTCCGGAAAAAAAGATAACGCCGGAGGATATCAAATATCTGCTTTCGTCACATTTCCAGGGAACACCATATGATCCATATCTTTCATACGGGGATAGATCAATGAGTGGTGCCTACAGGTCTATTGGAATAAACAGGACAGATTTTATGTCGCTTATACAGATAAGGCCGGGCAGGACTGCTTCGTGCAAAGCGATCCAATGGATAGCATTTGGATCAAATGCGTTTAATGTGATGCTGCCATTTTACTCGGATGTGTATGAGACTCCGGAATATCTGGCAAATACGACAGAAGAAGTATCAACCGATAACTTTTACTGGACAAGCAGGATGATTGCGGCTATGGCAGATGCTTCCTATTCGAAATCAGTTTTTCATATTGAAAGATATAATTTATCAGTAATGTCAAAAGCTCACGAACTTATAAACCGATATGATATTGCAATTGAAAGGGAAAATGACCAGGATAGAAGGATGATGCTCAAAATAGAAGCCAATAATGCAATTGCAGCTATGGCAAAAAAAGAGGCGGCAGCAACCCTTGATAAAGTATTATATGAACTAAGCAACAGTATGAAAAACTCATATTCGAGATCAGATGCATAAGGGGGATACATGATACATAATAAAAAACCACCATTGCATAAGAGCTTTGGATACGCATTTGAGGGAATATCCACATGTATAAAAAACGAGAGAAACATGAAAATTCATTGTTGTGCAACTGTACTTGTGGTCATAGCAGGATTTCTTTTTCAAATATCGCAGATTGAATGGTGTATCTGCCTTATATTATTTGGGCTTGTTATGGCACTTGAACTGGTGAACACGGCGGTGGAATCTGTAGTTGACCTCGTAACAAAAGAGCGGCAACCACTTGCAAAGATAGCAAAGGATACAGCGGCAGGTGCTGTACTTATCGCAGCTATAATGGCTGCAATAGCAGGTCTTATTATATTTGTACCTAAGCTTTTACAGATTATAGGTTATTAAAAGTTTAGGTTTGTTAATTGAATTTATGTGCGAGGGTGTTAAAATATAATTATGAAATATGGTAACTATTCAATATAAAAATGTATATAAAACGGAGGTAATTGATATGGAGAAATTAAGTGAAGGATTAAAGAAAATACTACTTGCAGGCATTGGAACAGTTGCAGTGACAGCAGAGAAGTCAAAAGATGTGTTGGATGAGATGGTCAAAAGAGGTGAGCTTACTGTTGAGCAGGGAAAGGTGTTAAATAAAGAATTAAAGCATAATCTTAAAAATACTATAAAGAATAATGTGAATGTCTCTGTTAAGCCACAGAGTGGTGAGGAGCTTGAAGAGCTGCTCGGCAATATGACACCGGATCAGCTTGCTGATTTAAAGGACAAAATTTCCCAGATGCAGGAAAAAGATGCAGCAGAGCCTGAAAATGAGGAAGTAGATAAGGATGCAGATGTGGATGATGCTTCAAAGGATGCAGATACGGACGATACAGATGCTGCTGAGGGTGCAGCAGAAAAAACTGTGACTGCTGATACAAAAAGTGAATAAAGATGAACAGCCGTTTAAAGGAAATGACCTCAGTTCTCAAAAAATATAAGATTACGCAGGGGCTTACACCTGAAAAACTAAGGCTTATATTACAGGAACTGGGGCCAACATATATAAAGCTTGGTCAGATAATGTCATTACATTCTGATATCCTGCCAAAGGAATATTGTGAGGAACTCATGAAATTGTGTTCCGATGTGGAGCCTATGCCATTTGAACAGGTGGAAGAAGTTCTTTATGAATCATTTGGCTGTAAATGGAATGAGATCTTTTCCAGGATAGATAAAAAACCACTTGGGGCAGCTTCTATAGCACAGGTGCATTATGCTGTATTGAAAAATGGTGATGAAGTTGTAGTAAAAGTCCAGCGGAAAGGCATACATGACATAATGTCACGGGATATCACAATGCTTCATAAAGCGGTCAGGCTTGTTCCACCGGTGCCGATAAAAGGAATCGTCGACTTTGATATGGTGCTTGATGAAATGTGGGCGGTTGCACAGGAAGAAATGAATTTTCTTACAGAGGCTTCGAACATGGAAGAGTTTGCAAGGAACAACAAGGACATCGTATTTGCTGCAACACCATGTTTATACAGAGAATACACAACATCGTGTGTTCTTGTCATGGAATATATAGATGGATACCGCATAGATGACAAGGAAAATCTGCAAAAAGATGGATATGACCTAAATGAGATAGGAAGTAAGCTTGTAGATAACTATATAAAGCAGGTTATTGAGGATGGATTTTTCCATGCAGACCCACATCCTGGCAATGTCCATATAAGAGACGGGAAAATCGTCTGGATGGACATGGGAATGATGGGGAGGCTTTCAGAGCGTGACAAAAAAGAAATAGGAAAAGCTGTGACCGGAATTGCCTTGAATGATATCGGAATGATACAGGATGCAGTGCTTGCAGTAGGGGATTTCAGAGGAGAACCTGATACAGCCAGACTCTATAAGGATATACGTATGCTCATTGACAAATACGGCAATCAGGAGATGGGACAGATTGACGTTGCCGTGTTTATGCAGGAGCTCATGGAAATAATGAAAACAAACAAAATAGCCCTGCCACATGGATTTACAATGCTTGCAAGAGGACTTACACAGATGGAAGGTGTGCTTGCAGATATAGCACCATCTATAAATATGGTCGAGATTGCTGCGGCAAGACTTAAGGAACAGATGTGGCAGAATTTTGACTGGAAGAGTGAATTTAAAAATACAGGAAAGACTTTGTATAAATCTGCGCACAGAGCGATAACATTGCCACAACAGCTGGCACGTATTATTGAAGAATACGAAAGAGGGCAGACCAGGATAAATCTGGATATGCATTCTTCAGATCAGTTGTCAGGTCTGCTTCACAGACTTGTCAGAAATATCGTGATGGGATTGTGGGTTATGGCACTTCTTATAAGCTCAAGCATAGTCTGCACAACAGATATGAAGCCAAGGATTCTTGGAATACCGGCGCTTGGGGTGTTAGGATATTTATTTGCTGTGATAATTGTTTTATATACTATAGTAAGGCATTTTATTTCCAGAAAATAATATCATTAAATAATACCCTGTAATAAATACAGCCGTATTATGAAGCTTATTCGTAATACGGCTGTATTTTTGGATTATTTAGATTTTTTGTTTTTGTCTTTATCTTTATCTTTATGATCTTTGTCTTTTTTCTTTGTAACATCCTTCTTAGTTTCATTTTTTCTGGATGTATCCTTTTTGGCTGATTTATCTGAATCATTATCAGAAAAATCATCTAATGTGTATTTGTCGTGGAACATTGTGAATTCGCCGACAAATGCTGGCTCATGGCCGGCCTTTAATTCATTGAGATAATCATGTGTCTCAAATGATGAATTCTTTGTCTGAATGAGGCAGACAGCTATATTTGAACAATGGTCTGATGCACGTTCACAATTAGTAACGTAATCAGTAAGGAATACGCCAAGCCGGCTGTCGCATTTGCCTTTCTGTAGCCGGGCAATGTGATGATTCCTGATTTCTTTTGTGAGATCATCAATAACCTGCTCAAGAGGCTCAACCTTGAATGCTATGTTCTCGTCATTAGTATTAAATGCATTTACAGTAAGATCAAGGATCTCTTTTAAGGCATTATTTAATACAGAAATTTCACTTTTTGCGGATTTTGAAATTTCATAATTATTTTCATCTGCCTGCTTTGCAAGCTTTGCAAGATTAATGGCATGGTCGCCTATTCGTTCAAAATCGTTAATAGCGTGAAGCATTTTTGAAATTTCATTGCTTCCTGTTTCTGATGTATCTTTGCCTGAAAGATGTATCAGGTAAGTGTCAAGCTGATCCTCCATGAAATCGAGCCGTTCTTCCATAGCGGTAATCTCTTCAAACTGTGTATCAGAATACTTGTCAAAGAGATCAAGGGATGCTTTAAAGCTCTTTTTTGCAAGCTCAGCCATGTCAGAGGTTTTCTCCAGACATTCTTTGATCGCAAGTCCTGGTGAAAGAAGAAGCCTTTCATCGAGGAATGCTCCATTTGACTTTTCATCATGTATAGGTATAACGGTCTGTGCGATCTTTACGAGATACTTTCCAAATGGAAGTAATATAATAGTTGTTGCTACGTTAAAGACAGAGTGGAAACCAGCGATCGCAAATGCTGATATACTTCCATCAAAAACGGATAAGCCTGCACCATACCTTAAGATATAGTAAATAATAAGCCCGATGATCGTACCAAATACATTGAAACTTACATGGATAACGGAAACACGTTTGGCATTTTTACTTACACCGATCGATGATAAAAGAGCTGTCACACATGTACCGATATTCTGACCCATGATAATAGGTATAGCCATTCCGTATGAAATAGCACCTGTCATTGCAAGTGCCTGAAGCACACCGACAGAAGCAGCGGATGACTGGATGACACCGGTAAACACAGCACCCGTAAGAACACCTATAAGAGGGTTATTAAATGTGGTAAGAATACTTGTAAACTCAGGCATATCAGCAAGTGGTGAAACAGCACCGCTCATAAGCTGCATACCATACATAAGCACTGCAAACCCTGCCATAATGACACCGGCATCTTTCTTTTTTTCACTTTTGGCACCCATTATCATGATCACACCGATAAGTGCAACGATAGGTGAAAAGTTTTCAGGCTTTAAAAGGGAAATAAATATGCTTTCGCTTTGGATACCTGAAAGACTTAAGATCCATGCAGTAAGGGTTGTACCAATGTTTGAGCCCATGATAACACCGACAGTCTGTCCGAGTTCCATGATACCAGAGTTTACAAGACCTACAAGCATGACGGTAAGTGCTGATGAAGACTGGATAGCAATAGTGATCACCGCACCAAAAAAAAGACTCTTCGCCGGATTAGAGGTCAATCCCTTCAGGATTTTCTGGAGATTACCTCCCGCAAGTTTTTCGAGGCTGCCTGACATAACATGCATTCCAAACAGGAAAAAGGCGAGTCCGCCGCAGAGCTGCAATATTGAGTAGATATTCATAATTTCCTCCGTAGTCATAAATTGACAAAAACTTTACTCTCTATTTACTTTTTATACTTTTTAAACGTAGCACATAAAATGGATTATTGCAATTAAAATTTGAAGTGACTATATGGCATAAGCATTGTATAATATGTACATAAAAACATTTTTAAGCATAATAAAGTAATAATAAAGCAATTTCATACTTTTATTTATTTGCTTTTTATTTTTTTTGTTTTCTTTTATTTACTTTTTATGTAAAATAATGTAATATGTATATATAAAAGAAAAGCTGGAGGTTATACTATGGCAGATGCAAAACAGACCATTGAAAATGGTAAAGCGGTATTGGGAATTGAGTTTGGTTCTACCAGAATAAAAGCGGTGCTTATCGATGAGGAGCATAATCCTATCGCAACAGGAGCACATGACTGGGAGAATCAGCTTGTTGATGGAATATGGACATATAGTCTTGATATGATCTGGAACGGAATTCAGGATTGTTATACAAAAATGGCAGATGATGCAAAGAAAAAATATTCTGTTACAATAACAAAACTGGCTGCGATCGGAATATCAGGAATGATGCACGGATATTTGCCTTTTGATAAGGAAGGAAATCTTTTGGTGCCATTTAGGACATGGAGAAATACTATAACAGGTGAAGCAGCTGCGGAACTGACAAAAGTATTTGATTTCAATATCCCGCAGAGATGGAGTATTGCACATTTATATCAGGCGATACTTAATAAAGAAGAACATGTTAAAAAAATCGACTATTTTACTACACTTGCAGGTTACATCCACTGGCAGCTTACAGGACAAAAAGTTATGGGAGTCGGTGAGGCTTCAGGAATGTTCCCTATTGATTCAGCAACCAGAAATTATGATGCAAAAATGCTGGAAAAATTTGATGCACTGGATAATGTAAAAGCGTATCCTTGGAAACTTGAAGAAATTCTCCCAAAAGTGCTTACTGCAGGAGAAAATGCAGGAACTCTTACAGCTGAGGGAGCAAAGAAGCTTGATGTCAGTGGAAATCTTGAAGGCGGCATACCGCTTGCACCACCTGAGGGAGATGCCGGTACAGGAATGACAGCGACAAATTCTGTTGCGGTAAGAACTGGTAATGTATCAGCCGGTACATCAGTATTTGCAATGGTTGTACTTGAAAAGGCATTAAGTGCTGTCCATGAAGAACTTGACCTTGTAACAACTCCGTCAGGAGATGCAGTTGCCATGGTTCACTGTAATAACTGTACATCTGATCTTAATGCATGGATTGGACTATTTAAAGAATTTTCAGAGATGTTTGGAATGGATATCGATATGAACGACATATATGGTAAATTATACAATAATGCCATGACCGGAGATAAGGACTGCGGAGGACTTCTTGCGTTCAATCTGTTTTCAGGAGAGCCTGTCATAGGGCTTAACGAGGGAAGACCTATGTTTGCCAGAAAGCCGGATGCAAAGATGAATCTTGCAAACTTTATGCGTACACATCTATATGCCAGCCTTGCTACATTAAAGATCGGCTGTGATATTCTTTTTAAAGAAGAAAAGGTAAAAGTAGATACACTTTATGGACACGGAGGACTTTTTAAGACAAAGGGTGTCGGACAGAGTATACTTGCAGCAGCAATGGATGCACCTGTTGCTGTCATGGAGACAGCAGGAGAAGGCGGACCATGGGGAATGGCAGTTCTTGCAGCATACATGGTAAATAGATCAGAAGGCGAAGCATTAGAAGATTACCTTTCAGGGAAAGTATTCCATGGAGAGAAGGGCACAGTAATGCAGCCTGACCCGGCAGATGTAAAAGGATTTGATGAATATATAGCATGCTATAAAGCAGCAATCAAAGCACAGAAAGACATGGTAGAGGCATTGCCATTATAAAAGGAGAGGTAAAAATGCTTGAAGAATTAAAAAAACAGGTATATGAAGCAAATATGGAACTCCCAAGAAGAGGACTTATCACTTATACATGGGGAAATGTCAGTGGAATAGACAGGAAAACAGGGTATTTTGTGATAAAGCCAAGCGGAGTTGATTATGATGCATTATCACCGGATGATATGGTGGTTATGGATCTGGATGGAAACAAGATAGAAGGAAAATATAAGCCATCGTCGGATACAGCGACACATCTTGAATTATATAAGAAGTATCCGGACATCGGAGGTGTGGTGCATACACATTCACCGGAAGCTGTTGCATGGGCACAGGCCGGACGTGATATCACGCTTTATGGAACAACACATGCTGATTATTTCCTCGGACCTATCCCATGTGCGAGAAATCTCACAAAAGAGGAGATAGATGAGGCATATGAAAAGAATACTGGAAAAGTTATAATAGAGACATTTGAGACAAGAAATATAAATCCTGTTTACACACCGGCTGTGCTTTGCCAGAATCATGGACCTTTTGCATGGGGAAAAGATGCAGCAGAGGCTGTACACAATGCGGTTGTATTAGAGGAAGTGGCAAAGATGGCAAGATACACAGAGATGATCAATCCTGATGTAAAGCCAGCTCCGGATAGTATAAAGGAGAAGCATTTTTACCGTAAACATGGTGCAAACGCATATTACGGACAGTAATTAATTTAGTTAAATAGGTTATTAGAGAGTGTGGTATATGATCGGGTATTGTAAGTTTTATAGGACTTGCAATACCCGATTTACATTAATTGGATGATGTAGTATATTTGTAAATGTAAAAAATTTAAACAGGGTGATTAGAAATGATTTTAGTTATTGAAATAGTATGCTGCAGTATTCTTTTTGCTATCCTTTTAATATGGAGAATAAAGACAAAACCAGAATGGAAAATTCAGGATATGCCAAAAGTTCTGCAAAAAAAAGTGGTAAGAAAACGTGAATACCGCCGAAAGAATTTTAAGATATTTACAGAAAAGGAAAAGACACTGAAGAGGCTGCCATTTTATATTTTGTCGGTTGTACTTCTTACCGTTATGATGTGGTTTGCAGGAGCAAGAAGCTTTGCAAAAGGATTCATATATTCGTTTTTGTTATGTGTGATAGTAAAATTGGTATGTGTGCTTGTAATTGATTGCGGCTGGTATGCTCATAATAAAAAAGTGTGGATAGATGGAACCGAAGAGCTTGCGCCGAAATCATATCAGAATTACAGATATTATTTTGGAACGATCCCAAGGGCTATGCTTATTGCCGCTTTTATGGCGGTATTCACAGGATTTTTTGTGGATATTATGCCGAGAATGGAAAACGATAATTATGCGGATAAGTACACAGAGGTAAATGATATATTAAATGAAGCTGTGAAAAATTATAAGGTTCCCGGAATTTCTGTTATGGTGGTCGATTCGGAAGGAATACTTTTTTCTGATAATTATGGAAAGTGTAAATCTTCACAGACTCCATTTGTTGTCGGAGCACTTGGCAAGTCTTTTACAGCATCATGCATCATGAAGCTTTCGAGAGAAGGAAGTTTAAGGCTTGAACATACTGTTGACAGGTATGTTGATGCAAAAAAATATTTCAAAGATCCGTCAGATGCAAAGAAAATAACGATACGCCAGCTGCTTAACAACACAAGCGGTCTTGGTGTATATCAGCATCTTGGAAATGCGAAGATCGTAAACAAAAATGGACAGTATACATATGCAAACATCAATTATGATCTGCTTGGAAAAGTTATAGAGTCTGTTACAGGTGAGACGTATAATGAATATCTGACAAAAAATATTTTAAAGCCGCTTGGTATGTACAATACTTCCGCAGATGAAAGAACAGCTAAGGAAAATGGACTTATACAGGGTTATAGAAATTACTTTGGAGTAAATCTTCCATCAGCAGCTAAATTCCCGGATGAGGATTCATGGGCTACAGAGTCTGCCGGATATATCACATCAAGTGCAGCTGATATGGGTAAATATCTCCAGATGTTTTTGCGCGGAGGCTATGGTGTTGTATCTGAAAAGGGAATAAGCACTATGTTATATAACAGGGTGCCGACTGAAAAGAGTGGAAAATATCAATATGGAATGGGATGGCTGTATACGGATGAGTATGTAGAGCCGGTATTTAACCATTCAGGACGTGCCCAGAATTATATGTCAAGCATGTATCTTCTGCCAGAAAGTGATATGGGGATCGTTATCCTTGCTGATACGAACGATTATCTGGTCACGAATGATCTGATGGATCAGATTTCAAACAAGGTTATGCTCACATTGCTCGGACATGCAGCAAAAGAACTTGATCCATATGCATATGAAGACAGCCATATGATAATTAATCTTATATATATAGCACTTGTTCTTGTGGGGATAGTTGAGATAATAAGAGCCAGAAAATGGAAGAGAAATACAGAAGGAAATATGATCATAAATATATTCCTTCATCTGTTATTACCGACAGCTATTCTGATTCTGCCGGTAATAATAGGGGTTCCGTACTGGGTAATATGGGAATATGCACGGGATTCATTTATAGCGCTTACGCTGAGCGCATTCTTACTTTATATTGGTGGACTGATGAAACTAAAGAAATAGCCAATAAAAATAGCTAATAAATTTAAAGCAGGATATATTTGCAAAAAGACTTTACAAGTTTTTTGTCTGAATCTGTATGGCAGATGCTTAGTATGCAGCTGTCATACAGATTTGTTTTTTGCAGTAATGTGCAATTATCAGATGACAGACTTATGCCGCACGGATATTTTTCGCTGCTGTTTTCATCAGAGATATATAATATGCTGTCTTTGTATTTTTCAAGTATGTCATCGGATAAGTAATCTCTTAGATCTGCATAGACACCGCCAGGGGCAAAGTGGTCAAAAGTATCTTTGTCCTGAATGCTTATATCATATTCGCCTGCATTGTAGTATGCAGTAAGTGCGGCAATCTGTGAGTAATCGGTGCTGTTGTTTATATCAAGCATAATATTCTGGTTTAATGTTATCTGTGATTTTGATGTGTCATATCCGTTATCTGACAGAAATTTGTTCATGATATCTGTTGTATCGGCATCGCTTTGTGAATTGACACACAAAACATCAAGTACAGAGTCTTTCTGGGATTGTTTTTCGTGAATAAACGAAATAATAAAAATAAGTATAAAAATTACTGCGGCGATCGGGATTTTATAGTAATCCCATATATAATCAATTTTTCCTTTAAATGATAAATCCTTAAATTTTGTTTTATGTTCCATTTTTACCTCCGGTCTGAATTATTGACTTCATATACTCTGTTATGGCAACGACTATACGCAGGCAGGCTGCGCAGCTGCCCCGGACGTTACCTTACCACAAGTATAAGACATGGTGTGTGGGAATGCTATAAGTTTATAAAGTGTTTATAATTTGTATGGAAAAATATAATAAAATCTGTTAAAATACTTTTAGGCATTTTGCCTGATAAAGATTTTGGAAAGGAGCTACTATGAAAAAAAGCAATAGTAAAAGTAATAAGGTATTTGTACCTATTATTATAGTCCTTGCGATTCTTACAATTGCTGTTATAGCACTTACTGTTTTGGTCAGAATGAAGGGTGGTCATTCATCGAGTGCAAAAGAACAGAGCGATACATCAGTTGTGGAAGCTGTTGATAGTGGGACAGAGGTAGATTTTGTAGAAGACTATAAGCTTGATGATTATGCTTCAAAGGCTGCAGACGGAACACAGACTACAACAGGATCAGCTAAAATGGATGATCCAAATGGTTATATACTTCCGACAAGCAATTCAGCAGAACTTACGGATGCAGATCTCTCTGGGCTTACAGCGCAGGAACTTACATATGCCCGTAATGAGATATACGCAAGATATGGGTATGTATTTGATTCAAAAGAACTTAACGATTATTTTGCTACAAAGAGCTGGTATACTGTAAATTCAGCCGCAACGGATGATTCTTTGAGTGATCTCGAAAAGAAAAACGCAGAGTTTATCAGAATCTATCAGGAAAATAATCAATTAAAATATGATGTAAAATAAGGAGGTATAAATATGTTTTGTCCGAATTGCGGAACAAAGAATGATGACGATGCACTGTTCTGTGGATCTTGCGGTACTAAATTACAAGACAAGGCAGTAGTACCACCAGTAGATAATGATTTTAAACCGGATATTGAACTTGTACAGGCAGAAGTTCAAAATGGGGCACAGGCATATGCACAGCCGGAAGAACAGACTCAGACATATGCGCAGCCAGAGGAACAGGCTCAGCCACAGGCATACGCGCAGCCAGAGGAACAGGAGCAGGTTCAGCCACAGGCATACGCACAGCCGGAAGAGCAGGTTCAGCCACAGGCATATGTGCAGCCAGAGGAACAGGTTCAACCTCAGCAGTCGGTACAGGCAGGTGAACAGACTCAGTCACAGCCGTATACACAGCAAAATATATATGGACAGCCACAGATGCCAAATCAGCAGAATATGCCGGAATATCAGGCGCCGGGGCAGCAGTATTATGCACCTGTGCAGAAGCAGAAACCGCCAAAGAAACCATTTAAGGTAAACAAACTGGCTGTTGTAACTGGAATTTTAAGTGTCGCATTTATAGCTTCTATAGTTGTATTTTTTGTTGTTGGAAAAAATACATTCAGTGCACAGAATGTCGCAACAGATTACTTTAAGGCAATAATAAATGGAGACTGGGACGTTGCCTATGATATGATGGATATGGAGGAGTCTGACTTTATAAATAAAGATATGTTTGTAAAGGCGGTGAATGGTTCAGATACACTAAAAGTAAACAAATACACGGTAAAAGCCAGTGAAAGCAGTATCGCAGCGGATGCTGTGATAAAATACAGAAAACGTGGCGCATCATCGGATGATGAATTGGAGCTTTCCATGAATAAAGAAGACAGCAAGCAGTTTTTATTATTTGATTCATGGAAAATAAGCTCTGATTCATATACTGTAAGTGATTTTACTGTCCAGGTCCCAAGCGGAACAACTTTATATATCGATGATGTTGAGGTACCAGAGAAGTATATTGATGAAGATACAGATTCGTACACAACATATACAATAGATAAGCTGTTTAAAGGAACACATACTTTCTATATAGAAACAGGAGATTTTGAGAGTTCAAAAGGAACATATGATGTAGAGTATGATGAAGACTACTATACTGTGGATTCTATAAAAATAGATCAGGATTCCCAGAAAGAAATTGTTGATACAGCATATGGTTATATGAAACAGATTATTGATGCAGCATCAACAGGACAGAAATTTAATTCCATAAAAGATATTTTTACTGATGATGCAGCAAAGGATGCTAAAGACGAATATGAAAATTATTTTGCCAGTGAATTTTATGCATATGCAAAAGATGATGGAATTACAGGAGTTGCGCTCTCAAATGTAGAGGCAGATGTAGAATCTGTATATATAGAAGAGGGGGAAGTATTTATTTCGATTTCTATCAGATATGATGATGCAAATACAGGATTGACGACAGATTGGTGGACAGGAAGTCTTAAAAACGGATCTGCGTCCACATCAGGAAGCACAGATATGCTTCTTAAATATGTTGATGGAAAATGGATTATTGCCAATGGATACTCAATACCTACAACAATATCTTACAATAATTGGTTCTAATTATATTTTTTAATATCAGGAGGAAAGAAAAATGGGAAATTTTTGTACTAAATGTGGAAAGCCATTAGCAGATGGTGAAGTTTGTAATTGTCAGGGGGCAGCACCACAGATAGATCCGGCTCAGCAGGCCGCACCACAGCAGCAGTCAGCCGCACCACAGCAGCAGTATCAGCAGGCACCACAGCAGCAGTATCAGCAGTCGCCACAGCAGCAGTATCAGCAGGTACCACCACAGCAATATCAGCAGCAGTATCAGCAGATGGCACCACAGCAGTCGGCCGCATCTGACTATTTCAAGCAATTTTTTAACACAGCACTTAATGTCTGGAAAAAACCTGTCACAGCAGGCAAAGAGTACGTTATGTCTGGAAAGTTCACGCTTGCGATCGGATATCTTTTGGTCCAGGCTGTACTTGCAGTGATCCTTGGAATGGTATTTGAAGCAAGAAGCTCACTTGCAAATCTTGCAGAATTTGCAGGATCTTCAGTAGGAGTTACATATGTAAAAGTATTTTTCGGAACACTTTTTCTTTCTGCTATATTCAGCATAATGCTTGCAGGTCTTCTCTTAGGATTTAATCTTATTGCAAAAAACAATATGACATTTAAGAATGCACTCTGTCTTGCATCTGTAAGATCTATAGTTATTGCACCAGCTATGGTAGTTGCACTTATAATTATACTTATCAATCCTTTATGGGGAGGAGTATTCTCACTTATAATAAATATCTGGGGATTTATAGCGATTGTAAAAGCGCTTCCTGTAGTATCAGAGCAGAGTGATAACTTATTAGTCCACCTTATTACAGCAGCAATTCTTATATTTGTTATAATTGCACTTATAATAATGTTTACGATCGGACTTGAGTGTTATTGCCCGGGAGTTGTGTCTGAGATCAAATCAGCATTAGGAATGTTCAGCGGAAGCAGTAGTAGCATAAAAAATTATTGGTAAAATATAACATTGTATTAACATCTCGAAATAAAAGGGTCTTACAGTACTGTAAGACCCCTTTTTATTTTAGAGGGAATATGATATAATTAGCGGAGCGAAAATGAAATGGAGAGATTATTATGAAACCAAGCCATAGAAAAGATGTGATCATTGCGAGAATTATCTTCCTTGCAATATGTATAGCGTTAATATCAGTTATTGCAGCAGTGATATTTGTTATTGTTTCAAAGCATTCAGGTGGTCCGGATGAACAGGAACCGGCTGCAATAGTAAGTGAATCAGAGACGACAACAGATGATAATACATATGTTGTAGGCGGACAGAATACAGAAAATATCGTGCAGGATGTCTATGTAATCACGACGGGTTCGGTAAATCTGAGAGAACAGGGAAATAAAGATGCGAAGATCCTTGCTATCTTAAAGGAGGGTACACAGCTTAAGCTTCTTTCAGAAGATAATGGCTGGACACAGGTTGATTATAATGGACAGACAGGATATGTAAGCTCTGAATACGTCAAACATGCAGACCAGATCGATTCAGAGGAAGGACAAGCAGAAGAAGATCAGACGGCTGACCAGACCTCGCAGACTCAGCAGACAACAGACCAGAACCAGACAGATCAGAATACAACTGACAAAAGTACAGCAGACGGCAGTGCTTCAAATACAACAAATTAACACATGAATAAAATTTCAGACCCGGGATATCAGACTGGAAAAAGCCTGATGTACCGGGTTCGTCTGAAATAAAACAGAGGATTTATTATGACAGGAATTATATGGGCGTGTATAGCAACGTTTCTCATAGCGGTTTCACCGGTTCTGGCAAAAGCAGGTACAAAAAAGACTGATCCTGCACTGGCTGGATGCGTTGTGGGGATCACATATGCAATAGTAACTTTTATAAGGACAAGCGGCAGGATAACAGCTTATAAATATAGCTATATAGAACAGAAAAGCTGGATATTTATAATATTAGCAGGAGCAGCAGCCGGATTTTTTGCAGTATGCTTCTTTAGGGCACTTGATCAGGGAGAGGCGACAAATGCAATCCCTATTATGAAATGCAATTATGTTATTACAGGTATAGCAGCAATTTTTGTTTTTGGAACAAAGCCTGATATCAAACAATGGGTTGTTATGGGACTTATGGTATTAGGAACAGTCGTTATAACGATGCAGTCAGGTGGAAAAAAGAAAAGCAGCTGGCTTGCATATGCTGTTCTATCGGCTATTCTTATAAGCACAGCGGATTTACTGGTAAAGTATGGTGCTGGAAAAATTGACGAATATGTAGTAAAATTCATATGCATTGTCATAGGGATGGTAGTTCTTTTGATCGTTACATTTGCAACAGGTGGCATGAAAAAAATCAGGAATATGTCGTTTGTTGATGGAGTGTTTCTGATACTGTCAGCTCTTGCGATACCGGCAGCAGAAGATTTTTATTCTAGGGCAGCAGCGCTTGCAGGAAATTATGCAGCATATATATATGATGTATCGCTTTTGGTGATGATGATAATCGCAAGCGTTTCTTTAAAAGAAAAGATATCAGGCTTAAAGATAGCTGGAGCTGTGGTATTTATATCGTCATTATATTTGCAGATAATGTGGTAAAAAATTACATTATTGTAAACAATATGGAATGTCTGCATACAATAAATAATAAAAGGTATGGGGACGTTTATGGTACCATTTTATAGAACATTTCCCTTTTTGGAATATTACAAAAATGAGGACGAATACGAAAAAGATCTGATCAGGGTAAAAGAATCTTATCCGAAAGAAGTAGCTATGATACAATCTGCGGTAGAAAGACGCTGTGACGAACTTGAATATGAGGGTAGTCCGATCTATGATGAGGAACCGGACCGGCAGATGATAGCACTTGAGGCAGAAAGAATATCAGGAATGTTTATGAGTGAGCAAAGCAGTAAATGTATCCTTTGCTCATTGACCCGGATACTGCTTGACAATGAAATCTGCAGAAGGCGGTGCAGATTTCGCAGATACAGAAGATTTTGGTGATTATGATAGGATAATAAGGCGCAGATATGAGCAAAAAAGTGATAAAACCAATAGTACTTGTTATAGTATTTATTGTGGCAATTATATTATTTGGGATAACAACAAACAAGGGAAACAAGGATATGACGACGACAATGGCAGCAGCGAGGCTGCCTGTTATAAGTTTTTACAGCGGCGGAAATCTGATAGATCAGGCGCATGGCTATGTAGATGATATGGATGAAAAGCTTATGCGGGATTCTATAATACCGGTTGCAGGTGACAGGAAGCTTGATATATCTATCGCCTCATATGCTATGGGTATAGATGATATTTCATACCAGATAAGAAGCATGGACTCTGAAAGGCTTGTGGCAGAAGAGGAGCTTAAGGATTACAATGTGGCTGATAACCATATTACTTCTTCGATAACTATTCCAAATGTTTTGAACGAAGATGAAGAATATCTCATAATATTTAAGCTGCAGTCGGGTGATGAAACTATAAAGTATTATTCGAGAGTTATGCAATGTAGTGGAAACAATGCGGAACAATCACTTGAATTTGCACTTAAATTTCATGACGAAACATTTGCTGACGATGGAAAAACGTTTGTTGCGACATATATGGAGAGTACGACAGGTGATACAAATACATTAAATTATGTGAACCTTAACAGTTCGTCAAAACAGATCACCTGGGGAGATTTTGCATGCGAGCAATACGGGGATGCATCTGTCGCTTTCAAGGAAATAAATGATTCATATGATGTTATAACGATAGATTATGTTGTATCACATGTGACAGACAGTGGAGAGACAGAGTATTATAATGTAGAGGAATACTTCAGATTGAGACCGACAGATACAAGAATGTATGTACTCAATTATGAAAGGACAATGAATCAGATATTTAACAGTGAGAATAGTTTTGCAAAAGATCCAACAAATATTATGCTGGGAATAAGGGATGGTTCAGTAGAATATAAGACAAATGAAGCAGAAAATGTTGTTGCCTTTGTGCAGCAGGGAGATCTTTTTTCGTATAATCAGACAAACAATGAATTGACGAAGGTATTCAGCTTTAGAAGTCCGGAGGGGATTGATATCCGGGAAAACTGGAACCAGCACGATATAAAAATAGTTTCAGTGGATGAAGCAGGAAGTATAGATTTTATCGTGTATGGATACATGAACAGGGGAAACCATGAGGGCGAAGTGGGTACATGCGTATATCATTATGATGGCCTTGCACATACTATAGAGGAGGAAGCATTTATTCCTTCCAAGTCGTCATATGAAGTCCTGAAGGCGGAGATGGGAAAACTGTTATATGTAAACGAGAATGGGATCCTCTATCTCATGTTTGAAGGAAATGTATATGAGATCAAACTGGATAGTCTTAAGGTAGAAAAAATTGTTAAAAATCTTGAGGCGGGATGCTACGCAACATCATACGATAACCAGTATTTTTCATGGGTTGATGTTGACAGCCAGTATTCGACAACAGAACTGAGTGTCATGAATCTGAAAACAAAGGAAGTTATAAAGATAAACAAAGGTGATGACCAGTATCTAAGACCTCTTGGCTTCATCGGCAATGATTTTATATATGGAGTGGCAAATGCAGCAGATGTTATATCAGATGCGGCGGGAAATACTACATTTCCTATGCACAGTATTATCATAATGGATGTCACAGATCAGACACAGCTTAAAGAATACACACCGGCAAGCGGGTATGTTGATAGTATAGCAATAGATGATTATACAATAAATGTAAACCTGATCGCTGCATCTAACGGAGTATATACCGCATCAGGAAGTGATACGATAATGAACCGTGAGGCAGATAAATCGGATAAAGTATATATTTCCACAGCAGGTGACGAACAGAAACTATCAGTTATGCAGATTACATTTTCTAAAGAAATAGATACATCCAAGGTAAAGCTATTGTACGGACAGGACATTATAGAGGACAGGGATGATACTGTCGATATAGAAAAAGATGAAGCTATAGAAAGATATTATGTGTATGAAAAAGGTGATGTTACACTTGCGACAGATAACATATCAGATGCAATAAAAGAAGCGAATGACAGACTTGGTGTTGTTATTGATTCAAAGCAGCAGTATGTATGGATGAGAGCCAGAAAAAATGCTGTTTCGCCATTTGAAAATATTACTGCAAATGTAACAGACCAGGGCTCATCATCATTGATAAGGGCTATAAGCGCCATGCTTGGATATAATGACGTATCGGTAAGTGTCACAGAACTTATTAACTCGGGAGAAAAGGGTGTAGATATATTAAGGTCAAACCTTGCAGATGCAAATGTTCTTGACCTGCAGGGTGTTGACACAGAGGAAATATTATTTTATGTAAGTCAGGGAAATCCGGTTTTTGCGATGACAGGAAATAACGATGCGGTTATTGTTACAGGTTACACATCAGATGGATATTTATATTATTATAATCCTGATACTGACAAAACAGAATCTATAAGTTTTAAGGATGCAGATGCCATGTTTTATAGTGGGGGCTATCATTTTATAACATATTTGAAATAGTATACTATTGTAATAATGACAGATTTATTAATTAAAAAGCATATATGTTAGTGTAAGTTTAACAGAAATATGCTAAAGCATTGAAAAGAAATGGATAATGAGCTATAGTAATAAAGTATGAAAAGGCTTGATTATAAGGAGAACATATGAGTAAGAAAAGTATTGTCGTTTCAAATGTTTCTGAAGGTCATGACAATCCAATTGCTGAGCTTGTTCAAGTGGCATGCAAGTTCGACAGCGAAATTACATTGGAGAGTGATAATCGAAAGATTAATGCAAAGAGCATAATGGGAATTATGGCATTTAATCCTTCAGAAGGTATGTCCGTGGACATCGTTACAAAGGGTGAGGATGAGCAAGAGGCATTAGTTGCAATTGAAAAGTTTTTAGTATGTGAATAGTTGTGCATGAGGAGGAAACTATGATGCAGAAAAAAGTAGTTAAAGCTAGTGTAAAAGCAACAGAAGCAAAGGTAGCAGAGACAGTTAAGGAAGTTGCAAAAGCAGCTGAAAAGAAAGCTGAAGAAATTTCAAAAGCAGTAGAACCTGTTAAAGAATCAGCAGTAGAGACAGCTAAAAAAACAGAAGTGGACAAAAAGGTTGAAGCAGTTAAGAAAACTGTGACAAAGAAGGCTTCTGAGGCAAAAACAACAGCTAAGAAAACTGTAGTAAAGGCTGCTGCAAAAGCTGCAGAGGTAAAGCCACAGCTGATCGTACAGTATCAGAATAATGAAGTTGATACAGTTGTTGTTGAGGAGAGAGTAAAAGCCCAGTTCATATCAGAAGGACATAAGGCTTCCACAATTAAGAAGGTAAGCATTTACATAAAGCCAGAAGAATATTCTGCATATTATGTCATTAATGACAAATTTTCCGGTCGTGTAGATCTGTTTTAATTAATTAAATATGGAATAAAAGACAGCCGCTGGATGTTTAAAACATCCAGCGGCTGTTTGTCGTTACTCCAGCA
>CAJLRL010000023.1 GCA_905209075.1 uncultured Lachnospiraceae bacterium
TTTTAAAATTTCTTTTTGCTGTTCTATCGGAGATCTACAATTCAATGTGCCTCACGAGTCAGCTTAGTTATAATACCACCTCCCTTATACAATGTCAACGCAAAATTCGACATTTGTTTAAAGACGCAATTCGGCGGTTTTTCTTCCAAATTATCTAAATTGTCTAAATTGTCTGATTTTTATATTCAACATACACTATTTTCTTATTGCATCCACCGCTTCTTTTAAATTACTTACCCCTACAATTTTTATTCCATTTATACGTGATAACGAATCCATACATACCTTAGGCATAATACACGTTTCAAAACCCATTTTAGCTGCTTCCATAATTCTTTGCTCTGTCATATTGACACCACGCACCTCACCACTTAGTCCAACTTCGCCAAAGCATATCGTCTTATCGCTTATGACTATATCCAACCTGCTTGAAATGATTGCAAGAACTATTCCTAAATCTATGGCCGGCTCATTCATCTTTATCCCTCCTGCGATGTTAATATAGGCATCACAATCAGACAACTGGATATTGAGTCTTTTCTCTATTACCGCCATAAGCAGATTTACCTTATTATAGTCTGTACCATTTGCTGTACGTCTTGGATTATTAAAAAAGCTGTGGCATACCAATGCCTGTATTTCCAAAAGGATCGGTCTGCTTCCTTCAATAGAGCAGGCAACTATCGAACCTGACGCATTCTGTGGCTTGCCGCTTAGCATATATTCAGATGGATTTTCTACTTCCACGAGCCCCTCGCTTTTCATCTCAAATACACCAATTTCATTTGTTGAGCCAAAACGATTTTTAACACCACGCAGTATCCTGTATGATTCATACCTGTCTCCCTCAAAATATAGCACTGTATCCACCATATGCTCTAAAGTACGTGGTCCTGCCACAGCGCCCTCTTTTGTTACATGTCCTACAATAAAAATAGATATATCAAACCTTTTTGCTATCTGCATAAGAACAGCTGTAGCCTCTCTGACCTGTGACACGCTCCCCGGCGCAGATGCCACCTCATCGCTATACATAGTCTGTATAGAATCAATTATTACAATAGATGGTTTTTCATTTTCTATTACATTTCCAACTATATCAAGATTTGTTTCACATAACAGCTTTAACGAATCCGTAAAGTTTCCTATTCTCTCTGCTCTCATTTTAATCTGATTTAAAGATTCTTCACCGGATACATATAAAACTGGGACTTTCTGCTCTGCCGCTTTTTTACACATTTGTAATAAAAGTGTTGATTTTCCTATTCCAGGATCTCCACCGACAAGCACCAGTGATCCCTTTACAATCCCTCCTCCGAGCACACGATCAAGTTCTTTTATCCCTGTTATTAACCTAAGCTCCTCTGATGCCTTTATTTTTGAAATAGGTAAAGGCTGTGCGCTTTTCTTATCGTCTGTCCTTTTTCCAGATGAACTTACTGATTTTTTATCTATTTTTTCTTCTACAAATGTATTCCACTCCCTGCACGCAGGACACTGCCCCATCCATTTTGCCGATTCATAACCACATGCCTGACAAAAAAACATTGTCATCTTACCTTTTGCCATTTTATACTCCTTTATATTACAAAAAGATCCGGTTTTATCCGGACCTTTTTGAACAACCTCTGTTTATTTACGTGTCACTTTAATTTCTACAGAATCTGCATCCTCAAGCTCTACACTAAGACTTAACTTACCACCAAGATTTGTTTTCATTGTTCCTGCTGATGTCCCTGCTATATCTATCTCATACTCAGCTTCTTCCTCAAGCCCCAGTGTGATCTGTGCATCTTCTGGTCCTTCTACAGAAAACTCTACTGTCTGAGCAGTTTCATAAAAATCATGAACTGCTGTTCCAGGTACCGATTCATATACAAAAAGGCCATTTTTTTCAAGCTTAGTAATTTCTTTAAATGTCTTTACCTTGTATATATCTCCATCCTTTTCAAAATTGTCCAATTTAGCCTTTGAAGCTAATGTGTAATCTCCGAAACTGAGTTTTCCATTATTCTCAATACGGATTAATTCACTTATTGCAGCCATTTTTATCCTCCCGTAGCCATCTTTTAATGTATTAATGATACTTTTTTGACCTTTTAATCATATTAATTATAAGTCTATTCTGCCTCAACAGTCAACGAAATTTGTTTATTTTTAGTCGAAACAATAACCTTATCTCCACGTTTTATCCTGCCATTTATTATATCTTCGGCAAGCCTGTTTTCGATCTCATCCTGAATCTTTCGTTTTAATGGTCTTGCTCCGTATTTTTTATCGTATGCCTTTTCTACTATATATGTTCTTGCGGAATCCCTTACTGTCAGTTCAATGTCAAGCTGGTCTTCTGCCCGTTTAACGAGTTCTTTCATAAGAAGTGCCGTTATCTTTTTCATATCATCTTTATTTAAAGTCCTGAATACTATCGTTTCATCTATTCTGTTCAAAAATTCAGGTTTAAATATTCTGCGCACTTCTTCCATGACATTATTTTTCATAAGTTCATGATCCTGCTTTTCATCTGACATATCACCAAACCCAAGTCTTTTAGGTTCTATTATAGATGACGCACCTGCATTTGACGTCATAATTATTATTGTGTTTTTGAAATCCACTGTTCTTCCCTGTGAATCTGTGATCCTGCCATCATCCAATACCTGAAGAAGTATATTAAACACGTCCGGATGCGCTTTTTCGATCTCGTCAAACAATATGACTGAGAACGGATTTCGTCTTACTTTCTCGCTTAGCTGCCCACCATCTTCATGTCCTACATATCCTGGCGGTGAACCGATCATTTTGGATACACTATGTTTTTCCATGTATTCCGACATATCAACACGTATCATCGCATCTTCATTTCCAAATACAGCTTCTGCAAGAGCTTTTGCGACCTCAGTTTTTCCTACTCCTGTAGGTCCTAGAAACAGAAATGAACCAATTGGCCTTGCCGGATCTTTTAAGCCTACACGTCCTCTTTTTACAGCCTTTGCCACGGCACTTACAGCTTCCTCCTGTCCGATAACACGCTTGTGAAGTGTATTTTCCAGTTTTGACAGCTTTTCAGCTTCATTTTCTGTAAGCCTTGTAACAGGGATTTTTGTCCAGCCTGATACTACTCTTGCAATCTCATTCTCCCCCAGAACAGGCTTTTTTCTATTGCGGTTCCTTATATTCTTTTTGTATGCCTTATCTAATCTGGTCTTTGCATCCTCAATCTGCGTTTTTATCAGCCTTGCTTTATCTATATCATCCTCCGATAGGGCTTCCTCAAATTCATCCTGGAGAAGCTGTTTTTCATTCCTCAATCTGTTCATATCGTTTGATGCGTCAAAATTATCAAGACGAAGCTTAGCAGCCGCTTCGTCCATAAGGTCAATTGCTTTATCCGGAAGAAATCTGTCGTTTATATAACGTACAGACAGCTTTACTGCCGCCGTAACAGCTTCCTGCGTTATCGTGACATGATGATGCTTTTCGTACAGGCTCTTAAGTCCGTTTAATATTTCTATTGCCTCTTCTTCACTAGGTTCTTCGACTGTAACCGGCTGGAATCTGCGTTCGAGCGCTGCGTCTTTTTCCACATATTTACGATATTCTTCTATTGTTGTAGCTCCTATCACCTGAAGCTGGCCTCTTGCAAGCGCAGGCTTTAAAATATTAGAAGCATCCAGTGCCCCCTCTGCTCCGCCTGCACCTATTATAGTATGAAGCTCATCTATAAACAAAATCACATTTCCATCAGCGATAACTTCATTAATGACTTTCTTTATTCGTTCCTCGAATTCACCTCTGTATTTTGATTTTGCGACCAGACCTGACATATCCAGCGACACAAGACGTTTTCCTGCTATGAGTTCAGGAACCGTTCCGTTTACTATACTCTGTGCAAGACCTTCAACTATTGCTGTTTTTCCTACTCCCGGCTCTCCGATAAGGCACGGGTTATTTTTGCCACGTCTGCACAGGATCTGTATAACCCTTAACATCTGTTTATCTCTTCCAATGACAGGATCTAACTCTCCATTTTCTGCCATCTCTGTAAGATCCCTTGAATACTGGTCAAGAGTAGGTGTCTGTGATGCTCCTGCCCTGCTTTTCTGTAGTTCCTCTCTGTATCTGGCAGGATCTTCTCCTATTGCAGTCAAGATATCCACATACATTTTCTGCATATTGACATTCATTGTATTAAGAAGTCGTGCCGCTGCACAATCTCCCTGCGAAATAATTGCCATCAGTATATGTTCTGTTCCAACTTCATCATATCCTAAATGCTCTGCTATCTCCTGTGCCCTTTCAAGAACCCCTTCTGCCCTGGGCGTCATACCGCTTTTTTCTGCCATCGCAACACCTTCACCCGGAGAAATGAGATCCTTTATCATCTGGATAAGTTTATCGTAATCAACACCATCTGCACTCAGCACCTGTGCTGCCACACCTGTCCCCTCTTTTATAAGACCTGCGAGTATATGTTCTGTTCCGACATAATTATAATCTAATTTTTTTGATATACGTGTGGCTAAGTCTATAGCTTTCTTAGCTTTACCTGTATACTGTTTCAAACCGAAACCTCCATTCGTCAGCTTTTTCTTATTAATTATAATGGAATCTTATCTTTGTATCAATGAAAAAAGTATAAAAAAATACTCCTTTAAGATACTTTATCCAAAAGGAGCATTCAATATAGCTATTATACATTTACAAAATTTGCAGATTCATCTTTAAGATTTTTAGCCACGCTGCTGTTTTCTTCCATCTTTCCATGTACTTCTGACATAGACTGTACAAGTGAATCCACATTTACAGCCGCATCTGTAACACCATTTGCGCTTTCTTCAACAGCTTTGTTTATTCCCTCAATGGCATCAGTGATTTCTATCATCGTAGACAGTATTTCCTCTGCACTCTTTTCGTATTCTGCCATAGAATCATCAATATGAACTGCATCCTCACTGTACTGCCGTCCTCCCTGGACAAACGCTTCATAATCCGGAAGAATATTTTCGTTTATGTAACTTATGATTCTTTCTGAAGCTTTCACAAGACCATTTACAGCCTCTATAACCTGCTCGTTTATAGTCTGGATATTATTTGCAGTCTCCCTGCTTGAATCAGCCAGCTGTCTTATCTCATCAGCTACCACTGCAAAACCTTTTCCTGCTTCCCCTGCTCTTGCTGCCTCTATAGATGCATTAAGCGCCAGAAGATTTGTCTGGCTTGATATACTTAAAATATCTTCTGTAAGCTGAGCCACCTTTTCTACACTTCTGCTGTTTTCAAGCGCCGTGTTAAGTTCTCCTGTTATATCATTTATAACCTGTGATGTACTGTTTTTATTATCATTTGCCGTCTGTTCCAATGTTACAGCACGTCCTTTCATTTCCTGGGCATACTGTGAGATTATTTTTGTCTGTTCTGCCATGTCTTTGACTTTTTCCTCGGCAGAAGCTGTGTTTGAGCTTACACCACCTGTTGTAGCAGACACTTCTTCCATTGTCGCAGAAAGCTCTTCCATGATCGCAGAAATATCATTTGCGCTGTCACTTGATGAGTTAACACTCTCTGCCACCTTTCCAACCACACCATCCAGCACATTTGAATTGTTGATTATCTTTGACATTATATTCTGGAGTGTTTCAATAAAGTGATTTATTCCTATAGCAGATTGTCCGATCTCATCATGCGATTTAACATCCACACGCATAGTCAGATCACCTTTTCCGTTATTTATATTGTCAATTATATCTGAAAGCTGTTTATTCTGTCTGCGCAGAGGTTTTACAATCGTCTCTACAGCAACAACGACCGTGATAATAAACAGAACAACTGATATACCCATCAATACAAATGCTGTAGCTCTGTTGGCATTATATATCTTCTCCTGTTTTTCAACATTAGCCTTTATCACTTCATCATTGCTTGTTATAAGTGTATCCAGATTATCGCCTATATTTGTACTCCATTCCTGCATTACCTGATTTGCTTCGGAAATTATATCCTTGTCTCCTGACATAGCTTTTGTCATAAGCTCAACTGTCTCCTGCTGGGCATTATCCATCGCTGAAAAGACGGCATTCATTGTTGTTATGTCACTATCCGAAAAATAATCGTCCATGGCAAGAAGCTCTTCCTCATATGAAGCAACATCAGACTGGAACTCCTTCAATTGCCCTACTACATATTCATATAGACCCTCATTATCAGGTTCCCCACACACTGCAAGACAATACTTCTGAGTCTGGATAAAGTCTTTATTTATCTCATCAAAACATATAAGCGCCCTGAATCCATTTCCTGATACCGTTTTGCTGGCCTTTTGTACTGCTATCATTGATTGCAGCCCAACAACTGCCGTGATCATTGTCAAAAGCCCCAATGCTATGACAGGTCCTAAAAGTTTTATAAGTACCGTTGATTTTCTTTTGTTATTTTTCATGTATGACCTCCTATAATCATAGTCCTATTGTACCATACTTTTTCTCGCACAAAAACATTTTTTTGTTTATATAATAAGTTTTTTGTGCTACGAAAGTTTATATTCTATAGTAAATTTTCCATCAGAAAACTCTGTATCTGCAAGTGCTCCAACAACGATTGGCATCATCGGAGGCAGATGGCCTATATCAAGATCCATTATAACAGGCACACCAAGATCTTCCAGACTATCTGTAATCGCATTATACTGGTCTATCCCAAACATTTCTTCTCCAAAATGCATTGACCGTCCAAAAAGAAATCCACGGGCATTTTCAAACCATCCGGCATTTTTAAGCTGCCATAATGCCCGTCTTACTGAAACCGGATTTAAATCACAGGCTTCTAAAAACCATATCTGACCATCTTCTTTGTACTTTTCACAAAATTCTTTAGTTTTATCAAATTTTGTCCCGATAAGATTTGAAAGACAATCCAGACATCCTCCGATAACTCTTCCTGAAATCTTGATCTTACCATCAACCGACGGCTTTATGCATGACATTTCTGTAGTATTGTAAACGGCAAGTGGATTTTTGTCATTCTTTAAGCTTTCTATCTCCCAGCTGTCATAGTTTGAAAATTTAAGCTTTCTGCCACCCAGAAAATCCATCGCATCATATAAGGACGGATGCCACTCCTCCATCCCAAACGCCGGCGCACATGGTCCGTAAACTGCTGCTGTATCAGACAGCACTACTGACAAATATGTGAAATTAGTATTGTCCGAATATCCCATAAACCACCTTGGTCTGGCTGCTTTTATTTTTTCAAAATCAATATATGGAACAACCTCACACATAAGTTCTCCACCACCGCACGACATGAGTATATCATTTTGTGGATTGGTGTATTCATACATAAGTTCCTTTGCGCACTTCTGCGGAGTATTGCTTATCCCAATACCTTTCTCCATGCGGCAGTTGCTTCCCTCATGTGTACCAAATCCCATAGCATGCAGCTTCTTTAGTGCGTTATCAAATGCACTTTTATATGGCTCTGATGCACATCCGAAAGCAGGCGCAACAAACCCTATGTTTCCATTATCCTTCAAAAAATCAGGGTATCTCATTTTCCTCCTATTTACGAAGCAGAACATTTAATCATGTTTTTATTTTTTATTTTATTTTTAAAATAAAAACAGTACGCTCTGATCGTCTTTATAATATTCATTTGCTTATCATAGTTAAAACTGGTTTTATACGAAAATTTATGACGATTGCACCAGTTATATATATCATTTACACTGATTCCCTTTATATGTTTTATATTATTCATAAAAATCTCTATCTGCGATAATTCACTTTCGTCCTTTATGTATACCTGGAAAATCGTATTTGGACACTCTATCAATATCTGCCCCAGAAATTCTTTCTCCATATCGTTTCCTCTTTGCATCACTAAATTTCTATTCCATTACCATGGTACTACATCCATAATACAATTTCCAGTAAAATTTTCTTTTTACATTAACTTTTCATACTCCATATCCATTAAATTCTGGTATAAAGCTTTCCTCCGCCACATCACCTTCCTGAATGAATCCGTTTTCTATTCCTATATCCATAGCATACTGTATATATCGTTCATACTCTCTTTTAGTAACCTTTCTGTTAAGCTCCGTATGCTCTATAAATTTTCTCACAGGAGTGTACTGACTCATCATGCTTATATATATTTTCTCTCCATATGTATCATGCAGATACGAAAGTATATGCATAGCATCCTTTACATGCCCTGGCAATAACAGCTGTCTTACTATAACTCCGCTTTTTATCATATCATTGCCGTCAAAGACCGCCTTGGGCTGCTGCCTTACCATTTCACGTATTGCTGCCTTGGCAACATCCGGGTAATTTTTTACTCCCGAAAAACGCAATGCCAGATTTTCATCCATGTATTTAAAATCCGGCAGATAAACATCCACAATGCCTTCAAAAAGCTTTATCGTATCAACGCTGTCGTATCCTCCTGTATTATAAACTACCGGAAGATCCATTCCCTGCCGCTTTGCATCCTCCAGGGCTTCTATTACTGATGGTGCAAAATGACTTGGTGTCACAAGATTGATGTTATACGCTCCCTGTTCCTTAAGTTCAAGGAAAATTTCTGTAAGCCGTCCGGCATCCACTGTTTTTCCCGCTGCACAATCAGATATATCCTTATTCTGACAAAATTCACAGTGAAGCTGACAACCTGAAAAGAAAACAGCCCCTGAGCCATTCTCTCCCGAAATACATGGTTCCTCCCAGAAATGGAGTGCCGCCCTTGCTATCTTAATTTTTTCATCTGCCCCGCATGCGCCTCTTTTTCCAACTGTTCTGTCTATACCGCATTTTCTCGGACACAGGTTACAATTTTCATACATATTTTTTCTTTTCATAAAATGCCTCTTGCACAATATTTGTTTTGATACTACAATTTAAAGATGCTGGTAGCTATTCCACAGCGGATAGTTACAGATGTCATCTATACAATAAGGAGAATATCAATGAATCGATCTAATTGCATTGTCGCCCAGTCAGGCGGCCCAACAGTTGCTATAAACTCTAGTCTTGCCGGTGTTATTTCCGGTATTGCCAATTCAACAGAATACAACATCTGTTATGGTGCAGTCAATGGTATCTTAGGCATTCTGAATGAGGATTATCTCAATCTTTCGGAGATTTTCTCTGATGAAGAGTCTATAGAGAAATTAAAAACCACACCTGCCATGTATTTAGGTTCCTGCCGCCACAAGCTGCCAGACTACAAAGATGATGATTCACCATATGTATTTATTTTCCACCAGTTTGAAAAGCTTAATATAAAAGCCTTCTTTTATATTGGCGGAAATGATTCGATGGATACCGTTTTAAAATTATCTGACTATGCATCCAAAATAAAAAGTGATATCAGAATAATCGGTATCCCAAAAACAATTGATAACGATCTTTGCATGACAGACCACACACCAGGTTTTGGTTCTGCTGCAAAATATGTAGCATCATCTCTTCTTGAGATTGCCCATGATACTTTTATATATGCTGTAAAAAGTGTGACAATAGTTGAAATAATGGGTCGTGATGCCGGATGGCTCACAGCAGCTGCTGCACTTGCCAGAAATGATTATAACACTGCGCCTCATTTTATTTATCTTCCGGAAGTCGATTTTGATCCGGTAAAATTTATTTCTGATATAAAAGAGGCTCTTTCAAAAACAAATAATGTAATAGTTGCTGTATCCGAGGGCATTCATGACGCATCCGGTGCTTATGTCACATCATCAGAGGCTTCAAATGATCAGTTCGGCCACCAGCAGTTAAGTGGTGCCGGAAAGGCTCTTGAATTTCTTGTAAAAGAACATATCGGTGTAAAAGTCCGTTCTGTAGAAATAAATGTATTGCAGCGCTGCGCTGCACACCTTGCTTCGCTTACCGATATAACAGAATCATTCGAACAGGGAAATAAAGGGGTCGAACTTGCTTCATCCGGCATAACAGGCTCAATGGTCTGCATTAAAAGGACATCAAATGCCCCTTACACCATTGAGTATTCGTATTCACCTATTTCAGAGATTGCCAACGAAGCAAAATCTATTCCTCGTGAATGGATAAACGATGACGGAAATGATATTAATCCGGAACTGATCGAATATCTGCGCCCTCTGATCCAGGGAGAGGTAAATGTATCATACAAAAACGGAATTCCTGATTATATGGATGTTTCTCATTTACGTAAATGTTAAAATAGCGGAGGTTACTAATGAAAAAATTTCTCATTCCGTCTATAATAGTCGGAGTTTTATTGGCGCTATATCTGGGAATGTCGCTCTTTTTCTCATTCCACTACTATCCGGATACCAAAATCGGTACTGTAAAATGCGGTCTTAAAACTTCTTCCTATGCAGTGGACAGAAACAAGCAGCTGGGTGAAGATTATATGCTATCTGTAACTGACAGGAAAGGAAATAAATTCACATTGACCGGCAAGGATTTTTCATACGGATATGTTCCTTCCGGTGAAGAAGAAAAGATTCTCAAAAAACAAAATGGCTTTGCATGGCCTGCTAATGTTTTCAAAACGCACCGCTACAATATAAGTGCATCTGCCACATATGACAAAGCTGCACTCGCCGCAAAAATAAATGAATTGTCACTTTTCAATGACGATTATATTGAAGAGCCTGTAAACGCAGATGTAAAAATAGAAAACAAAAATTACGAAATAATTGATGAGGTTCCTGGAAATAAACCTGTTGCAGATCAGATAACTAAAGAAATCGAAACTGCACTTGATGATGCAGAAACATCGGTGACATTAAGCGACGATTGCTACGTGCGTCCCGAAATAACAAAAGATAGCGATGTCATTAAAAATTGTGTAAGCCAGATCCAGAATTTTATGAATTCTACCATACACTATGATATCGATGGTGCCGATGAAAATTTAACATCGGAAGATATAGCAGATATGCTTACTATCAATGATGACTTTTCCGTATCTCTCAATGATAAAAGGCTTACCAAATATGTACAGCACCTCGCCTCCACTTACAATACATATGCTGATGTCAGAGCCTTTAAGACCTCATCCGGTGATGTCGTAAACATCGGCGGCGGTGATTACGGCTGGGTCATAAGTAAAACAAAGGAGACTGAACAATTAAAGCAGGATTTAGCCGGAGGAGCTCCTGTTGAGCGTGAGCCTATATATGAACAGCGTGCAAAGCAGCGTACTCCTGACGATATAGGAAACACATATGTTGAAATTGATTACACAAAACAGCACTTATGGTTTTATAAAGATGGCAGTCTGTTTCTTGAATCAGATATCGTTTCAGGCAATCTAAGCGCAGATAATGGTTCTGTAGATGGCGTGTTTAAGATTGTATACAAGCAAAAAGATGCAACCCTTGTCGGTGAGACTTACCGTTCGGCAGTAAACTATTTCATGCCTTTTGCTTACAATATCGGTCTGCACGATGCTAGCTGGCAGACCGAATTTGGCGGCGACCGCTACAAGACAGCCGGCTCCCACGGATGTATAAATCTTCCACCGGATATTGCCAAAACGATCTTTGAAAACATCGAAACCGGAACTCCTGTAATAGCTTATTACAGGGAGCCTGTAACGCTTACAAATAATGCTGCAAAAATGTCAAATGCTTACTCATATGTAAAGCCTGACGATGGCACACAGGCACAATAAAAGAACAAAAAAATGAGACATACAGATCATTTGGGGAATCACCTCAATCATTCGTATGTCTCATTTTTTATCTGATATTTAGTTACTGTTCACACGCAAGCTTGACACTGCGCTGTCAAGCTATGCGCCATAGTGTTAATTATTGAGTGATTACAGCCCTGCCTCGTAGAGGCATTTTAAATGGGCTGTAATCGTTGCTGGTCGCACTGTTAGGTGTGAACAGTAACGATACATATCATTGCTTCACACTGTCTGCTGCATAACACTGAAAAGTGCAGACAATACTGATTTATTCAAACTGGCTGTTATACAGATTTGCATAAAATCCATTCTGTTTAAGAAGTGATTCATGATTTCCCTGTTCTATGATCTTTCCATCTTTCATCACAAGGATGATATCAGCTTCCCTTATAGTTGAAAGTCTATGCGCTACTATAAAACTAGTCCTTCCATTCATCATCTTTAGGAATGCATTCTGTATCTTTATCTCTGTTCTCGTATCAATAGATGAAGTTGCTTCATCAAGTATGAGCATAGGAGGCAGGCACAGCATTACCCTTGTAATGCATAGCAGCTGTTTCTGTCCCTGTGAAAGATTTCCTCCATCCTCTGAAATAACAGTGTCATAGCCTTTAGGAAGACGCCTTATAAAGCTATGTGCATGTGATGCTTTTGCCGCTGCTATTATTTCATCATCAGTCGCATCCGGCTTTCCCATTACGATATTCTCTTTTATCGTTCCATTTTTAAGCCATGTTTCCTGAAGCACCATTCCATAATTATTTCTAAGGCTCTCTCTTGTGATCTTTCTGATGTCATGTCCGCTAACAGAAATTGTGCCGCTGTCAACATCATAAAATCTCATAAGAAGATTTATAAGCGTTGTCTTTCCACATCCTGTAGGTCCTACTATCGCCACACGCTGTCCCGGCTCTACATTAAGGTTAAATCCCTCTATAAGCTTCTTATCCGGCACATATGAAAAATAAACATCCTCTATATTTACTCTTCCGTCCGCCTCTTTTAGTTCAATCGCATCCGGCTCATCCGGTATCTCCACATTTTCTTCTATAAGCTCAAAAATCCTCGCAGCACATGCAAGTGCATTCTGAAACTCCGTTATAACGCCTGAGATTTCATTAAATGGCTTCGTATACTGATTTGCATATGACAGGAAGCACGACAGCTGTCCGACTGTTATCCCGCCTGCAATTGCGGATACCGCCCCAAAAACACCTACGCTTGCATACACTATACTGTTTACTACACGCGTTGAAGGATTTGTAAGACTTGAGAAAAATATAGCCCGCAGCGAATACTTCTGCAATCTTTCATTTATCTCATCAAACTGTTCTAACGATTCATCCTCATGATTAAATGCCTGGACAACCTTCTGATTTCCGATCACTTCATCTATAAGTGCTGTCTGTTCTCCCCTTGTCTTTGTCTGGAGCTGGAACATAGAATATGTCTTTTTTGTTATAAAGCTTGCCACAAACAATGATAATGGTGTAATAAGTACAACCACTATTGAAATTTTTACATCGATCGTAAGCATGAAAATGAGTGTTCCTATTATCGTTGCTATCCCTGTAAAAAGCTGCGTGAATCCCATCAGAAGACCATCTGAAAATGTATCAACATCAGCTATTATACGGCTCACCATATCTCCATGTGAATGACTGTCTATATATGACAGAGGCATCTTTTCTATATTTAAAAACGCATCATGCCTTATATCCCTTACGATATTATATGTCATCCTGTTATTGCATATATTGGTAAGCCACTGTGCAAATGCAGCAATGACAACAACTACTGCTGCTTTAAGTAAAATTACTTTCATCGCAGCAAAGTCAACATCACCCTTTCCCACGATAAGGTCTATCGCACGTCCTGTCAGTATTGGAAAATACAGTGTAAGTGCCACTGTGATCACTGATAGGACAAGTGAAAATACTAAAACAGGAATATATCTTTTCATGTAGCTTAAAACTTTTTTAAATGTACCTGCCTTCGCCTTTTTCATCTTACACTGCCTCCTTTTTTTCTTCTTTTTTAAACTGTGAATCATATATTTCCCTGTAGGTGTCACAGCTTGTAAGGAGTTCATCATGAGTTCCCATTCCGGCTATCTTTCCGTCATCAAGAACTATGATCTTGTCTGCAAATTGTATAGATGAAGTCCTCTGAGATACTATAAAGATAGTTTTATCTCCATGCATATTTTTAAGTGCCGCCCTTAATTTTGCATCCGTTGCAAAATCAAGTGCAGAAGCACTGTCATCAAGGATCAGTATATCAGGATCTTTTACAACCGCTCTTGCGATCGTAAGTCTCTGCTTCTGACCTCCAGACAGATTCTTTCCTCCCTGTTCAATCTCATATGAAAGTCCGCCTTCTTTTCCTTTTACAACATCCATAGCCTGCGCAATTTCCAAAGCTTTCCACATTTCTTCCTCTGTTGCATCCGTTTTTCCCCATTTAAGGTTTTCAGCTATTGTCCCATGGAAAAGAACTGCTTTCTGCATTACCACACCGATTTTATCTCTTAATTCATCAACAGGATATTCTTTTACGTCATGCCCCTGTACCTTTACTGTACCATTTGATGCATCATAAAATCTCGGGATAAGGTTTACAAGGCTTGATTTACCTGAACCTGTTCCACCTATTATTCCTATCGTCTGTCCTTTTTCAACAGAAAAATCAATATCCGTAAGTGCTTCCTCTGATGCCCCTGCATAGGTCATGCATACATTTTCGAATACAACCTCGCTGCAATTTTCCTTTTTAGCAGGAGTATTTCCGGATTCTGTTGATTTTATCGATGGCTCTATCGCAAGGACATCCGCTATCCTGTTTCCACTTGCGACCGCTTTTGTAACCTGGACAATAAGGTTTGCAAGCTTTATAAGTTCCACAAGTATCTGTGACATGTAATTGACAAGCGCAACAACTTCACCCTGTGTGATCACTCCACCGTAAACCTGCTTTCCACCTGTAAAAATAACTACAAGTGTTGCACAGTTTATAATTACAAAGGTAATTGGATTTGTAAGGGCTGAAATACGTCCGACAAGCATCTGCATCGCTGTGAGCGCCTCATTATCTGTATTAAATGAATCAATCTCACTCTCCTGCTTATTAAAAGCCCTTATGACCCTCACACCCTCAAGGTTTTCACGCGTGTGCCCCAATACCGTATCAAGCCTGCTCTGCACTTTCTTATAGAGAGGGATCGTAACAAGCATTACTGAAAAAACAACGATGGATAAAAGCGGTATAGTTACAACAAACACAAGCGCAGCTTTTACATTTACCGTAAACGCCATTACCATGGCTCCAAATACTATAAACGGAGAACGCAGGAAAAGTCTAAGGACCAGATTTACTCCTGACTGTACCTGATTTATATCGCTCGTCATCCTTGTGATAAGTGTTGATGTTCCAACGGTATCCATGTCTGAAAAAGACAGACTTTCTATCTTTTCAAACAGCACATGCCTTAGTTTTGTTGAAAAGCCGACTGCCGCTTTTGCAGCAAAATACTGGGCCGTGGCAGCACTTGCAAAGCCCACTGCTGCAAGCAGTATCAAAACCCCTCCCATCCTGAAAATAAATGGATGATCCGCACCACTTATACCTCTGTCGATTATTGCAGCCATAACAAGCGGAACTATAAGCTCAAACGAAGCTTCAAGCAGCTTGAAAAGTGGTGCAAAAAAACATTCTTTTTTGTATTCCTTCAGATAAGTTAAAATTTTTCTCATTTTCTTTTCTTTCCTTACTTTATTTGATTAAAATCCTGCAAAAAGACTTGTGGAGTTATACTCTACAAGTCTTTTTGATTCAACCCTTTGATATATGTTTTTTTATTGCATCAAAGCTTTCTGCACTTATAACATGCTCGATACGGCATGCATCCTCTGCCGCTACATTCGGATCGACACCAAGCCTTGTAAGGCAATCCGTAAGAAGCTCGTGTCTTTCATATATCATCTCAGCAATACTCATTCCCGACTCTGTCAGTGTGATAAAGCCTGCATCACTTACAACTATGTTTCCCTTTTCCCTGAGATTTTTCATTGCGATACTTACACTCGATTTCTTAAATCCCAGCTCATTAGCGATGTCAACGGCACGTACCACCGGAAGTTTTTTGCTAAGTACAAGTATAGTCTCTAAATAATTTTCTGATGATTCATTGCTGTGCATCTTAGGTCCCCCTGCTCTATAAATTAATTTGTAGGGATATTGTAACATAACAATATAGTTGTTGACAACTAATAAATGTTAGTGTATACTAACTATCGAATCAGAAAATACGTATACATGATATTTATTTATAGACGATATTAATTATACGTTACAGCCATTTAAATGTTCAAAAAAAGACCGACTGATCATCGGTCTTTTTGTCTGCCATTAATTGCAGGCGGATGCAGCTTTTTCTTCTTTGTGTAAAATAAACCTGTCGAAAAATTCCTGTCTCTTACATGGTCTGCTGTAATAATATCCCTGTATGTAATTAGGATTAAGCCTGTTTAGTTCTTTAAGCTCTTCATTTGTCTCAACACCCTCCAGGCATATTTTAAGATCTATGCTATGTACGAGTTCTATTATATTTTCCATAAGCTGATTTTCATATTTATGTTTTAACGCCTTTACGGTAAAGCCTCTGTCGATCTTTACTATATCAGGAGTAAGACGGCTTATACTTGAAAGATTAGAATATCCTGTACCGAAATCATCGATTGCAATGAGTACCCCAAACTTCTTAAGGCTGTCCCATACTCTTTTTACGATCATTGTATCCTCAAGATATCCGCTCTCTGTCATTTCCATTATTATGCTGTCCGGTTTTATGCCATACTGTGCGATAGAATTAAATACATCATTTAAAATCGCACTCTTAAGTATCTGCACATATGAAAGATTAATAGAGACTTTAAAATCGGGATAATATTCCTGACACTTCTTACACATCGAAACAGCCCGGTCCAGTATCCATTTTCCAACAGGAATGATAAGTCCGCTCTCCTCAAGCAGAGGCACAAACTCCATAGGAGATATGAATTCTCCAGTTGCTGTAGTAAACCTGAGCAGGCTTTCTGCTGCATAAAGCTTCACACCATCCTCCCCTGCTGTCATTATAGGCTGAAAAACAAGATCAAATCCTTCGAAATCATTTCCAACAGATTTTCTGAGCTGTGCAAGGATCTTTCTTTTTCTAAGAAACAGATCATAATCTTCCTGTTCAAAAACATACACCTGATTTCTTCCCCTGTTCTTTGCCTCGCCAAGTGCAAACTCTGAATATTTCATTATATCAGCATATTCCGGATTCTCCATTTCCTTTACGGAAATTATTCCACCAGATATCGTATATACCGCCTCAAAATTATTTTTTTCGATTTCCATTTCGAGTTCTCTTTTTATGTTTCTGTATAATTCATATATGCTGTCAAGCTTACTTTTCCGGGATATATCTAATATCATAAACTCATCTGCCACGATATGATATACAACCTGATTTTCATTTGTGCATTTTCTTATACAATCTGCAACAGATTTTAAGACAATATTGCCATACTGGTTTCCAAACGACTCACTTATATTTTTAAAACCATCTACTCCGATCCTTAAAATAAAACCGACATCTGACATCTTATCAGCATCTGCAATATAATCTCTCATTGCAATGCTCTGTAAAAATCCACTTATATTGTCAGCCCTCGCCTCAAGTCCTATCTCATTTATGCATCCGATCATGAATTCCGGTATCCCATCGTCATCTGCGAGCACACGTCCCCTGCAGTTTATCCAGACAGGGCGTTTTTCTTTGTCAAGCCATCTGTATTCAAGATTATGTATATTCTTTTTTCCTGTCTGTAATTTTTCAAGATCCTCTGCAAGTAACTGATAGTCACGGGCATCCACAAATTTTTTGTGTGTATTCATCACATCCGTAAACAGGCTGCTTGGTATCGCAAAACGCTGCAATGCTTTTTCCGATATAAAATATTTGTCATTCTTTAAATCAATAACATATGGATAATCATCCATACACGAAGAAAACTCTGATATTACTCTGCAAAACTCATCAAATGAAAAATCACTTTTTCCCATCTATCCATGCTCCTTCAATTTTAATGTTCTGCTGTCACAGACATTACTAAATTTCAGTCATTAAACTTCCGTTTCGTATGCATTAACAGCATTTTTCAATCTGTTCATGCCATCCTCCAGCCTTTTTTTCTGGCATGCCAGATTAATTCTTACAAATTTCCTGCCAGCATCTCCGTATTCGGCACCATCTGATATATACAGACCCGTCTTCCTGCGGATAAATTCCGTAAATTCTACCGAATCATCAGTTATGCGGCCACAATCAACCCACATAAGGTATGTTGCATCCGCTTTTATAACTTTAAGCTTAGGAATTTCGTTTTTAATGAACTGCTCTGCATACTGTCTGTTATCCCACAGATATTTACACAATTCATCAAGCCAATGCTGTCCTTTAGTAAATGCCGCAACTGCAGCCGTTATAGCAAAAGCATTAGGTTCTGCAACCTCATCTGTATTTAATGCTCTCCATACTTTATGGCGCAGATTACGATTTGGAACCATGACCGCAGCGGTCTGTAAGCCCGCCATATTAAAGCATTTCGTTGGTGCAATACATGTAATACTTATATCTGCACACTCTTCCGAAACAGACGCAAATGGCACATATTCTTTTTGCGGCTGTGTAATATCGCAATGAATCTCGTCAGATATTATATTTACATTATATTTTTTACATAAGCTTCCCACTTTTGCAAGTGTCTGTCTATCCCATATTTTGCCACATGGATTATGCGGATTACAGAATATGAGTAGTGTTGTCTGAGGGTCTGCGACAGCTTCTTCAAATCTGCCAAAATCTATGGAATATTCATAATTTTCATATTTAAGCGGACACTGGAGCACATTTACACCATTATTAAATATAGAATTAAAAAATACATTATATACCGGCGTAAGTATCACTACATTTTCCCCGGGTGTTGTAAGTTTTCTCACACACGAAGATATCGCCGGTACAACGCCTGTGCAGAAAATAAGGCTTTCCGGATCGATCTCGTAATTATGTCTTTCTTTCCACCAGCTTACATAAGCACTGTTCCACTCGTCCGGAATTATTGAATATCCAAAAATCCCATGCCGGGTTCTTTCTGATATTGCTTCTATTATATCGGGGCAGGTCTTAAAGTCCATATCGGCTACCCACATTGGAAGCTCATCATCTGCTACATCCCACTTAAGAGAACCGCTGCCCCGTCTGTCCACGATTTCATCAAAATCATACATATTGATACACCTTATTTTCCTTCACAGATAATCTTTGTTTTTTCCGGATCAACTTTATCTTTTTCTATAATAAGTTCTCCGATTTCTTTTGCACGGATCGTTCCGCCTGATGGATTTATAATACTGTCAACTTTGCTGCATATATCAGCATCCACACTCGAATATTCAAATGCTAATGTAGTATTTATAAGCTTGCAGTTTTTCATCACAAGATTATCTATATAACAAAGCCCCTGAAGACTTTCTATCGTACAGTTTATAAGTGTAAGATTCTTTGCATTCCAGCCTAAATACTCACCTGTTATAAAAGAATCATATACCGTGACATTTTCTGTATTCCAGAAAGCATCCTTTGATATAAGTTTTGAATCATGTACTTCTACGTTTTTGCAGCCATCAAATGAATAATTGCCTACCAGTGAAAACTTATTGATCTTTAAGTTATTGGTATTCATTCCAAAATAATCGCCTTTAGCAGTCACATTATTTATTTCTACATTATTGCAGCTCCATAATGTCTCCTGTGCATTCGGGAATGTGACATTTACAAGGCTCAGCCCATCGCACCTTCTGAAATTCTTTGGTGCCTCGACTATCGAATCACATACTGAGATATTGTTTGTATACCAGACTCCGGCTCTGCCCATATCAAACCATGTGCAATCCGAAACTGTTATATTTTCACAATACCACAGTGGATATTTCCATCTGAAAAAACATCCTGTCAGTGATATATTTTTGCTCTCTTTAAGAGGCGATTCTCCATCATCAAAAATTGTATCATATATATCAAGCCCGTCACTTTTAAACAAAGCTCTCTCTCCTGTGAGGAATTCCTGTGTGATTTTTTTTCTTTCCTGCATCTTAAATCCTCCCATTAACTTTTGTTGTATCTCTGAATATTAATTATACTACAATCCATTTTAAATTCATAGTACTTTTGGGCTTAGATTCTATCGATTATAATTTCAAGTTACTGTTCACACTGTTAGGTGTGAACAGTAACGATTACAGCCCATTTAAAATGCCTCTACGAGGCAGGGCTGTAATCACTCAATAATTAACACTATGGCGCATAGCTTGACAGCGCAGTGTCAAGCTTGCGTGTGAACAGTAACGGTCACACCTAACAGTGTGACCAGCAACATTTTAATCCAGTTCGAGGGAGTCAACTATTTCCTTTAATGCATCTGCTGATTCTTTAAGCTTTAAAGCTTCCTCCCCACTTAATTCAATAGGGATATCTGCCTCAAGGCCTCCGGCTCCTACAATCGCCGGCATGCTTAGTGCAACACCTTCTATTCCATATGCCCCATGCATCATATGCGATACCGGAAGTATGGATTTTTCATCTCTCATTATAACCTCGCATATTCTCCTTACCGACATGGCAATTCCGTAATATGTGGCATGTTTCTTATTTATAATATCATACGCACTGTTTTTTACTTTGGCAGCTATCTCTTGTGTGTTTTCCTTGTGCTGGTAGTGTCCTCTCATCTCACACATCTTGCTAAGCTCAACCCCCGATACGTTCGCAGATGACCACGCAACGACCTCACTGTCGCCATGCTCTCCAACTATAAATGCATGTACACTTCTGCTGTCCACTGCAAGATGTTCGCCTAACTGGTATTTAAGCCTTGCACTGTCAAGTACTGTTCCTGAACCTATAACACGTTCTTCCGGCAGTCCCGATAATTTGAGGGCAACCTGTGTAAGTATATCAACCGGATTTGCCACAATAAGCAGTATTCCGTCAAATCCTCTTTTTGCGATCTCAGGTATTATTGATTTAAAAATAGCGACATTTTTGTGTACAAGATCAAGTCTCGTCTCACCTGGCTTTTGTCCTGCTCCAGCCGAAACTATAATTATAGCCGCATCTGCAGCATCATCATAGTCACCTGCATATATTTTCATAGGTCTGGCAAAAGGAACTCCATGGCTTATATCCATAGCTTCACCTTCTGCTTTATCTTTGTCAGCATCTATAAGTACGATTTCCGAAAATAATCCACTCTGCATAAGTGCAAAAACTGATGCTGAACCGACAAAACCACAACCTACCATTACCGCTTTTCTTGGATTAGTCTTTACTTTATTCATTATGTTCCTCCTTTTATTCAACATTGTACACAAAAAGGGAGCCTTTTATTCAAAGCCCCCTGTGTAATCAGATCATACATATTTTGCTATGCACTCTATTATCTTATCCGGTTCAAATGGTTTTACCACAAAATCCTTTGCGCCGGCTGCAATAGCCTCAAAAACCTTTGACTGCTGTCCCAAAGCAGATACCATGATAATATTTGCACTACTGTCATATTCTGTAATTTCTTTGGTCGCTTCAAGTCCATTTTTCCCAGGCATTGTTATATCCATAAGTACTATGTCAGGTTTTAATTCCTTGTACTTGTTTACTGCCTGTTCGCCGTCCGAAGCTTCACCAACTGTTTCATGACCGCCTTCCTTTAATATTCTTATAAGTGTCATTCGCATAAAGGTGGCATCGTCACATACTAATACTCTTGCCATTCTAAATTCCTCACAATATTACCTATACTTTTAGTTTTTAGTATTCTAGTACTATTATACCCATTACGAATCTATATGGCAAGAGCCTATATTTATTTTTTTAATTAGCATTTCTATATTCAAGAGGTGTCATTCCATATATTTTCTTGAACTGGCGGTTAAAATGCTCTACATTCTGATATCCTGCCTCATATGCGATATTTTCTACAGTAATTATGCTGTTGCGAAGAAGTGTACGTGCCTTTTTCATTTTTGCATTTGTGACAAGCTCGCCAAAAGTTTTTCCTGATTTTTCTTTTATATACTTGGAAATATATGGCTCAGTAAGATGGAACTCCTCTGCCATATCTGCCAGTGATACAGTCTTATAGTTTGCCTGTATAAAATTAAGCATTGCGATATATCTTTCATCTTTGACAGAATTATCATTTTTTGTTGTAAGGAAATGGTTTACTGCTACAACAAGAGCTCTTATGGAAGCTTTTATGATATCCTCATCGCATCCGGCACCCCAGTACATTTTATTGTCATTTGTGATGCCTACATATGCCATGGCCTTTGATGATGAGCCATGTGAAAGAGCATGCTCTTCATATACTGTAAGCTCAAAGCTGATCGCAAAATACTGTTTTATTATGTTACATACTGCGTCGAGTCTTCCATTTCCATTCGCATCAACTTTACGCGTACTGTTATCCTGAAGGATCACAGCTTCTGCAAATATTCCGTTAGTCTGCTTGAAATGGCACTCTGGAATAGAAAAATATGGCTGGTAATCAACATAATTCTCCATAAATATATTGTGTACCCACTCCGGTGAAAGTTCCTTCTGTTCTTCATCTGAAACCTGTTTTACAAGATATCCTACCTGCTCACGCATTTTATCAGGAACAGAAATACCAAAATTCTGTTTTAAGATGTAGGCAACTCCACCCTTTCCAGACTGGCTGTTTATCCTTATGACATCAGCCTCATATGTTCTTCCTATATCCATTGGATCGACCGGAAGATATGGAACTGACCATTTATGAAGTTTCTTTTCCTCTCTCCATGCCATACCCTTTGAGATAGCATCCTGATGAGAGCCGGAAAATGCGGTAAACACAAGGTCTCCTGCGTATGGCTGGCGCTCATATACATGCATTTTTGTAAACTGCTCATATTTTTCCCTGATATGTGGAAGATCAGAAAAATCAAGCTCCGGATCAACCCCATGTGAGAACATATTCATCGCAAGAGTTACTATGTCTACATTTCCTGTTCTTTCACCATTTCCGAATAACGTTCCCTCGATTTCCTCTGCTCCCGCTAAGACTCCAAGTTCTGCTGTTGCAACTCCACAGCCCCTGTCATTGTGCGGATGGAGACACAACACAACACCATCTCTGTATTTTAAGTGTTTATTTATGTATTCTACCTGTGTTGCGAAAACATGCGGCATTGCGTTTTCCACGGTCGTAGGAATATTTATGATAGCTTTTTTGTCTGCCTTTGGCTGCCATACATCAAGTACTGCATTACATACGTCAACTGCATAATCGACTTCTGTTCCTGAAAAGCTCTCAGGACTGTACTGGAATCTGAAATTTCCTTCTGTCTGTTCGGCAAGCTCCTTTAAAAGCTTTGCTCCATCAACCGCAAGCTGTTTTATTTCTTCTTTTGACTTTTTAAACACCTGCTCACGCTGTGCGACAGATGTGGAATTATAAAGATGCACAACTGCCTGCGGTGCTCCCTCAAGCGCTGCGAATGTCTTTCTGATTATATGCTCCCTTGCCTGTGTAAGCACATGTATAGTAACATCATCAGGTATCATGTCTCTTTCTATAAGTGCTCTGGCAAAATTGTATTCTGTCTCAGATGCAGCCGGGAAGCCTACCTCGATTTCCTTAAAACCTATATCTACAAGCATCTTAAAAAAATCAAGCTTTTCTTCAAGGTTCATAGGCTCTATAAGTGCCTGATTTCCATCACGCAGATCAACCGAACACCATAATGGCGCTTTATCTATATATTCTTTCTTTACCCAATCATATGTACATTCAGGCGGCATAAAATAACCGCGTTCATATTTGTCGTAACCTTTCACTATACAAGACCTCTTTTCATTTCTTTTCAATATAATGACTATATCAGAAAGTGTTTTATATTTGAATGATTAAATTTAATCACTTTTATTGATTTATTTTATTATTTAATAGAAATTTTATCAACAATTTTGATTTTTTCTAACTTAATCAACTCTCTTCTTTCCCCAAAAATACAATGCAACAGTTCCAGGTCCGGTATGGCTTCCTATCGTTGTACCTATATCGTTTATAAGAACTTTTCCTTTCATCTTTGGAAATGCTGCCTCCACAAGGTCAGCAAGCGCTTTTGCATCTTCATAACATGCGGAATGTGATATATATACTTTTTCTGAATAATCAGCACCATCTTTGCAAAGCTGCTGCATTTTAACCAGCGATTCCTTTATAACTTTTTTCTTTGTGCGGATCTTATCCCTCACGATAAGTTCACCCTTATTGCTTACATTTAAAAGCGGGCATATGTTAAGAACGCCACCGATAAATCCAGCCGTCTTTGAAACTCTGCCGCCTCTTATAAAAAAAGTAAGATCCGACGAAAAGAACCAGTGATTAACTTCCAGCCTGTGTTCCTCAGCCCATGCTGCAAGCTCATCTATATCCATGCCATCATCACGAAGATCTGCCAGTTTGTCCATCAAAAGACCATAACCTGATGATGCCGCAAGTGAATCTATTATGTATATCTTTCTATCTGGAAACTCTTCTAAAAGTTCGTCCCTTGCTATATTGGCTGAGTTGATCGTACCGGAAATCCCTGAGCTTAAGGTAAGATGTATGACATCCCTGCCCTGTTCAAGAAACGGCCTGAAATATGCTTCGTACTCTTCTGCATTTATCTGTGAAGTTTTTGTCATGGCTCCATCTGCCATTGCCTTATAAAAATCAGACAGCGGCATACTCTGTCCTAAATCATCAAGATACTGCTTTCCATCAAGCTCATAGTGAAAACATGCATATTTTATATCTCTTGAATCTAAATGTTCTTTTGTAAGATCTACTGTTGAACAACAACTTAATATGTAATCTGTCATATCTGCTTATTCCTGTTGCTGCCTATGGCAGCTTCCTTTCTTTATAGAACTCCTCTTGTTTATAGTTCTCTACAATATGATTATACATTGTTCTGACTGCCGGCGCCACTAAATTTCTATTTAAAATTGCAATTCCTATCACACGGCTTGCATCCGGTTTGAGTCTATATGTATCAACCTCATATGGAATATCATGCATTACAAGCTCCGGCATCAGGCATATCCCGAAGCCTTTTTCTACAAGCCTTATCGTGGAAAGATCATCCACTACATGGTATTTTGACTGGATTTTCAGATTATTTTCCCTCAAAAAATTCTGGATATCAGCATCTGTAGATTCTCTCTGCGTTACAAATGACATATGCTGCATATCTTCAACCTTCATGTATTCACTACTATTATTTTTTCCCATCCCCTTTGGGAGCACACATAAAAGCGGATCCCTGTAAAGAGGTTCGATCGGAATATCCCCTGCACTTGATAATGATAAAAACCCGAGATCCACCACTCCTGTTTTTATCCAGTCTGCCACATCATCATATGTTCCCTGATAGACTTCTATGCTTATATTTTCGTATTTTTGTCTGAATGAGTCCATTATATCCGGAAGCCATGATGTACACACGCTTGAAAAAACTCCTATCTTTACCCTTCCGGTATGAAGTCCGTTCATATCATTTATCATCTGCTGCAGACTTTCATCGCTGTTTAGTACAGCATTTATATATGGAAGTATTTTTTCACCATAATTTGTAAGAGAGATACCTGATTTGCTCCTGCTTAAAACAGTAAATCCAAGTTCTTTTTCCATATTTGTAATCGTATGGCTGACCGCAGATGGTGTAAGACCTAAAATATCGGCAGCTTTGTGAAAACTGCCGATATCTGCAACTGTCTTAAATACCTGATAAGTAAGTAGTGTCATATTTTACCTCTTTTATTTATACAGTTAAAACTGCAGGAAGTTTAAGTTATGATCTAACGTGCACATTTATAGAGCAGATCTTCCCATCTTCTGTCCACTTCAGCCTGGAACTGCTCGATAAGATGCTCATTTCCTTTCTTAAATAAGTGCTTGAATCTTCCCTGAGGACGTAAAAAGTCTTCGATAGGAAGTTTCTTTTTTGGCTCATACGTAAGCTTCCATTTGCCATGCTCTACCTCGAACATAGGCCAGTAACATGTCTCTACTGCAAGCTTACATATTTTCATGATATCAGCCGGATCATATCTCCAACCTCTCGGGCATGGTGTCATGATATTTAAAAAGCATGCCCCATTTGTATATATGGCTTTTTCTGCCTTTAAATGCAGATCCTTAAAATCCGATGTAAATGTCGTCTGTCCTACATATGGGACATCATGATCTGCGATAATGCTTGCGAGGTCTTTTCTATTTTGCATTTTTCCGTCAGACTGTTTTCCTACAGGTGTAGTTGTTGTATCCGCATACATAGGTGTAGCCGATGAACGCTGTATTCCAGTATTCATATATGCTCCGTTGTCATAGCAGACATATACCATATCATGTCCTCTTTCCATTGCACCGGAAAGTGACTGGAAACCGATATCGTATGTACCACCATCACCACCAAATGTGATAAATTTGTAATTTACATCCTCCGGTATCTTTCCCTTTTTCTTTAATACTTTGTATGCTGTCTCCACACCTGCCATGGTGGCACCTGCATTTTCAAATGCATTATGTATATAACTGTCCTCCCATGCACTGTATGGATACATAAATGATGATACTTCCAGACATCCTGTTGCATTTCCTATAACCGCCTGGTCTTTTTCCTTTAAGGCTCTTAACACCGCTCTTACACCGATCGTTGCTCCACATCCTGCACACATACGATGTCCCGGGGCTAAGCGCTCTGGTTTGTTCATATATTCTTTTAAATTGTAGTTCGCCATTTTTATCTCCTGTTATTACTCTCTAAGACCAATATACTTAAACTGCTCCGGCTCTGTACCATTTTCTATACACTCCTCAAGCTCGTTAAATATATCGTAAACTTCGTTTACCGTAAAATCTCTTCCGGCAAGTCCGTAAATATAATTTACTGCGGTGATCATAACTTTGCTCCTGAAAAGCCCTGCCATAACTTCACTGCCCAATGGACCTCCGTTTCCATTATAGCTTTCACATCTGTCCATTATCGCAACAGCCTTTGCATTTTTTACAGCCTCTGCCAATTCCTCAGCCGGGAATGGACGGAACACACGAAGCTTGATGACTCCTACTTTTTTCCCTTTTGCCCTTAAATCATCAACAGCCTGCTTTGCGGTTCCCGCTGCTGATCCAATAAGAAGCATTATATAATCTGCATCATCTGTTTTATATTCCTCAAACAGACCATATCTGCGTCCTGAAATTTTTTCAAACTTTTCTGCCACCTCAAGGATCACTTCTTTTGCATTTTCGAGAGCGATCTCCTGATTTTTCTTTGCTTCCATAGCATAATTAGATACCGAATAAGGTCCGACTGAAACAGGTTTACCCGGATTTAGCAGGAATTCTTCCGGATTATATTCTCCGACAAAATCTTTTACTTCCTCGTCCTCTAAAAGCTCAATGTTCATAACCGCATGGCTTGTTATAAATCCATCCTGGCAGATCATGATAGGAAGATGGACACGTGGATCTTCTGCGATAGGATAAGCCTGGATAAAATTATCATATGCTTCCTGATTACTCTCTGCATATATCTGTATCCAGCCAGTGTCTCTTGCTCCCATTCCATCTGAATGGTCACAGTTTATATTTATAGGACCTGAAAGTGTCCTGTTTACAAGCGTAAGTGCGCAAGGCATTCTGTTACTTGCTGCCAGAAGAAGTTCCTCCCACATAAGTGCAAGCCCTGCCGATGATGTCGCTGTAAGGCTCCTTGCTCCTGCTGCCTCTGCTCCTATTGTAGCAGACATTGATGAATGCTCACTTTCCACAGGAATAAACTCTGTATCCATCTGTCCGTTTGCTATATATGTAGACACCATCTGTGGTATCTCTGTAGAAGGTGTTATAGGGAAGGCAGGCATTACATCCGGATTTACCTGTTTTATTGCATATGCAACTGCTTCGTTTCCTGATAAACGGTCTTTCCTTGCCATATTATTTGCCCTCCTTCATCGTAATAGCACCAAAAGGGCAGACATTTGCACATATTCCGCAGCCCTTGCAATGATCATAATCAAACTCAGTCCTTTTCCCATCCTTTACCGGGATACTTCCATCCGGGCATACAGGGGCACATAAAAGGCACTGTTTACACAATTCTTTATCAAATACAGGTGTATTTGTACGCCACTCTCCTGTGTTAAATTGTTTTGATGTTCCTCCTGCAAACAGCATGAGTCCTTCTGTCAGCCCCTGATGAGGCGTTTTCTCGTTTATTTTACTTATATCTGTTCTCATAGCTAAATCTTTCTCTCGTATATATTTTATCTTGTATATGTTTTATCTCTTATAAGTTTTATCCCACATATTTTTTATCTTTTACAGCGTTGCGGTATTTCCCGGTTGTCTGTCACTTTTATGCACACTCACGATTCTGTGAAAGGTCACTTTCTAATGCTTCAAATGTCATCGTAAGAGCTTTCATATTTCCATCTATAACTTCCGGTTTCTTTGCAAACTTATGCTTATAAGATGCTCTCATTTCATGAATGAACTCGTCCTTTTTCATAACACCTGTAACTGCAACAGCTGCCGCAAGCATAGGTGAATTTGGAAAATATTTTCCAAGTGCCTCAACCGAAATCTTTCTGGCATCAACAGTAAATACATCACCTTTGTACCCTTTTAAATGCGGCATGATCTCTTCTTTTGATTTTGCTGTATTTATTATTATTGCCCCATCCTCCTTAAGTCCTGCCGTAACATCCACGGACTCAAGCAAGGTCTCATCTACAACTACAACAAGATCCGGTGTATAAATATTTGAATGGACTCTTATCTCATCCCTGCTGATCCTGTTATATGCTGTGATCGGTGCTCCCATACGCTCCGGACCATATTCAGGAAATCCCTGTACATAAGCTCCTGTCTTAAATGCAACATCTGCCAGAAGAAGTGCAGCTGTCTTTGCTCCCTGACCGCCTCTTCCGTGCCATCTTATCTCGATACCATGATTCATCTTATTATCTCCTATAAAACTTTGTGAATACTTTGCCGGAAAATTCCATTTCCCGGCGGCTCTTGTTACATTATATAACTTACTTCGACAAAGTAAAGTGAAAGAGTGTATTTTATTTCACTTATATGATGAATTTTTTTCACTTATTGGCGTCAAAAATATGCATCATGCATTACAATTCTATTTTATATCCGTCTTTGCCACTTCTTTTTACTGTATAAAGGCACTTATCAGCTCCATCCAGCAGTTCGTTTACTGTATTACCTTCTCCGACTGTCCCACACTTGAACCCGGCTGACAAAGTTACGATATCCGAAACTTTTGAATTGAGATTTGGGATTGCAAGCTTTACCATCTCATTTCTGATTTTTGAAGCTATATTTTGGATAATGTTATATTCATTTTTCCGGATAATAACAACAAACTCGTCTCCTCCAAATCTGTATGTGCTTCCATATCCGCCTACGCATTTTTTTATGACCGAAGATACCTGTCTTAGACATTCATCACCTGATATATGTCCGTAAGTGTCATTTTTTTCTTTGAAATAATCTATATCAAATATGCCAATACATACATTAAGTATTTCATCGCTGCGCTCTAATTTTTTAATATCCTCCCTTAATTTTCTTCTCGTATACACACCTGTGAGCAGATCAATATCCGACTGGTGCTTAGCAAGCCTTCTTGCCTTTTCTTTTTGCTGCAATTCTATTTTAAGATCAAGGCTTCTTATCCTGTCTTCATATTCATCTTTTTGCATTTCAAAATAAATATCAGCATGTTCTACACATTTTTGTTTATATTTTTCACTGTTACCTGTTGCCTTATAATATTTCATCCACATTTCAACAGAAAACATTTTAGCATTCACATAGTTGAATGAATCCGCATATTCTTCTATCGCTGTAAGGATCTTCTCCCAATTAGCATATTCTTCCATGCTTTCAAGCAATTCACACATGATCCTGAAATCCTGCAGATAATCCATATAATTTGCGCTCTCGAGCGCCTCTTCCATAAGCTTATCCATAGTGCTATATACTTCGTCATATTTATTTGTATGCCACTTAAAAAAGGCTTCCATGACATCAAAAGAGAATCTGTACTCGTCATTATTTTCGCCTTTATCCATAATGGGTCTAGCCATTTCAAGATATTTAAGCGCCTTGTCATATTCACCAAGCCTTCCATATGACTCCTGTATATTAAGGTACAATGTCAGCAGCAATGAGCCTGGCTGTTCTCTGCCAGGTATCCTGTCTTTGTACATTTCAGCCTGAGCTTTAAGGAAATATTCTATAGCTTTATCATGCTGCCCCAGAGCCTGATATCTTGATCCTATATTATTAAAGCTTATTGCCATATACTGGTGAAGTCTTTTCTTCCTTGCAAGCTCAAGGCAGTCCAGATATATATCGATCGCCATTGAATCATTTCCCACGGTACTATAAATCACACCCATAAGATTTTCAGCTTCAATATAATGCTCATAATCCCGGGCTCCAATAAATATGTCCTTTGCTTTTTCAAGCAATATAAGCCCATCCTGGGCATTTTTATTCTGATAACATTTGCGGGCTTCCAGTACAAGTTCTTTTGCCAGCTCAGTATTTATGTTTGGTTCCATAGTTTCTCCAACTTTACATCTGATCTATATTTTCAAATATTTATCTTCAAACTCTTCAACAGATATAGGCCGTGAAAAATAAAATCCCTGAAAGATCTTACAGCCCATCATTTTAAGCATCTGAAGCTGCGAATTTTTCTCAACTCCCTCGGTAATCACTTCCATTCCGAGTTTTCCTGCAAGACTTATTATACTCTCTAAAATATCCTGTCCTTTTGATTCATTTTCAGAAGCTCTCAAAAATCCCATATCGATTTTTAAGACATCAGCACTTATATCCTTTAACATATTTAGTGATGAATATCCGCTTCCGAAATCATCTATTTCTATCTTAAAGCCATATGCCTGAAGGCGCTTTAAGATTTCCATATTCTTTTCAAAATCTGACATAAGTGCTGTTTCTGTTATCTCCAGCTTAAGGTTTTCAGGATTTATATCATATTTTCTGATAAGCTGCGTAAAAGTCTCATAAACATCTATCATAAAAAAATCTTTTGTTGAGATATTCACAGATATATGATATTTCTCCCATCCTGCTTTTTTCCACTCTGATAATTTTTCAGCAGCCCTTTCCCACATATAGCGGTCAAGCTTATATATAAGTCCTGCCTTTTCAAGTACTTCTATAAATTTCTGTGGTGTAAGAAGTCCCCGGTCAGGATGCTGCCATCTGACTAATGCCTCCGCTCCATATGCATTTCCATCACAATCTACCTGCGGCTGTAAAAACATGACAAATTCTTTACGTTCAAGTGCCATATCGAATTCACCTATTATCCGTCTTTCTTCTATTGATATTTCAAGTAAATGTTCATCATAATATGCTATACAGCTTTCATAATTATCTTTTATCGTATCTCCCGCAATATTTGCCTTATCGCACATTATGCTTACAGACTCATTACGATCACTTATCTCATAAATCCCGATAAAAAGGTGCAGATGAAATGATGTATTGGCAAACTCTTCCTGCATCATTTTTACTGCCTCTATAAGATCATCCTCGCATAGATCATCTTTCGGTATGCACATTGCAAATCTGTCATTTTGTATTCTGGCACTTAACATTTTGTCAGACTTCCATTCTTTTATTATCTGTGCCTGCCTCTTTAATACACAATCTCCTTTTTCAATCCCAAAAAGCTCGTTTACAAACTTGAAATCCTTAATATTACTGTATATGATGCAGAATTTCATACCTGCATATTTATTTATAAGCTCGTGTGTGTCAATAAAAAACTGTTCCCTTGTCAAAAGTCCCGTCAATCCATCATGTGTCGCCTTATATTTTTCCCTTTCAAGTGACTGTATCATGTCTGTTCTGTCAATGTATATAAAGTAATCACACAGTGGTCTATGTTTTTCGTCATATATTCTTTTGTATGAGATGTCAAAATATCTTGTTTTTCCATCTATTTCAAACTTAGAATCAAACTTCATATAGTCACTACGCTTACGGCTTGTATCGTTGATCCACTGTGCATATATCTTTTCAAAATCCTCGTAACCATAATGGTCTCCATATATATCACTAATGAGTTCGTTAAAATATACGCATCTTCCCTTATTGTCATAGCATATGATTCCGTTAAACATATCTTTTACAATAACCGACAGCATATTTTCTATGAGTTCATTTGGAACATATATAAATGTAAGATAATATATCATAACCGACATTATCCCATATATAAGCATAGGGACATCATACATACAATCTAATCTTATTGTAGCGATATCACATAAAAAGCCTGTTAATAATGTAAATGCTATAACTGTATATCTAAGCTTATAAAGACGTGCCGACGTTACTATCATATAAAAATATATAAAAATCAACAGTGTTATTGTCGCATATGAAAATAAAAAATGTGCCTGATACCAGAAACTGTTCTTTACAAATTCAATATGTATAACATTTTCTTTTATAAATTCCACACTGAAAATTTTATGATTCCATGTATTTGCTATAAATGCAACCGTATCGCATACTGCAAACACACACATTGCTATCTTTACAGTTTTTATTCCACCATATACATTCGTATAGTACTGCGTATAAAATAGTAAAAATATGAGAAGCCAGTCAAACATGGCAAGTATAAGACCTTTAAATAAAGTTGCCGCCCATACCACCGGAATATAATTATACAGCACAAATACCACCGCACACATGAGGGCGACCCACTCATATATACACACACTCCTGCCAAGTTTTTCTTTTTTCCTAGTAGATTTTATTGCGCACAACAGTATAAAAAACGTTTCTGCTATGACCATTATCCCATACATATATTTCATATACACATCCCCAGACCTATAATCATCTGTTACTTTTTTACTATAATATATAGTTTAATTCTAAATGTGCTATTTGTAAATACCATTTCCGTATTAAATATATTCTGGTCACGAATTTTTCATTATTACCATACTAACAGCATCAGCTGCATGCTCGCATTGATCCATACAGTTTTCGAGGCCTGCATAAATACTTCTCCACGATACCACCAGCCATGCATCCTTATTATCATACAATTTTTTCATATTCCTGACGTACAGCCGGTCACCCTCCTCCTCGAGCTCATTGACCCGTATGATATATTCTTCTATTTTCTTAGAATGTTTAAAATCCTTTAATTCCGATAAAACATCCATAAGTGCGCTAATATTTTCCGTTAGAAGGTCAATCATTTCTAATATATCATTTCTTATTTCATCTATGCCGCATATATGTATCTCAATGAGCACGTCTTCTATCGAATCCATTATATCATCAAGATAATTACTTATCGCTACGAGATCTTCCCTTTCGATCGGCGTTATAAACGCTTTTCCCAGTGCTTTCATCATTTTATGTTTTTTTGCATCTGCTTTCTGCTCAAGTTCATGCATTCCAGCAAGATTTTCATCCATTTTCTGCGCATCAAATGAAATAAGTATATTTTTCAAATACTTAGCTGCTTCAAGTGAAATCTGTGCACATGTATATAAATTTTTAAAATAAAACTCGTCCTTCTTTTTTTTCATTTTGTTTTTCTCCTGATCTATTAAAAACATATATGTAAAAACAGCTTAGCCATAAGGAAACCTATTATTCCACACCCCGGGAATGTAAGCACCCATGCCAGAGTCATGTCTTTTACAACCTTTAAATTTACTGCTGATCTTCGTTTTACAGCTCCAACGCCCATTATCGCTGTAGTTTTCATATGAGTGGTACTTACCGGGATTCCGGATATAGTTGATATAAATATACAGAGCGCAGCTGACAGATCAGCTGAAAAGCCCTGATATTTTTCAAGCCTTACCATATCCATTCCCACAGCCTTTATTATCTTTTTTCCACCTATTGATGTTCCTATTCCCATCACAGCAGAGCACAAGATCATCATCCATACCGGTATTGTTGCATTTGCGCAGTCAGAACCATTTACAAGAAAAAGTCCAAGCAGGAGCACGCCCATAAATTTCTGTCCATCCTGTGCACCATGCATGAATGCCATCGCAGCACCACCTGCTATCTGTGCCTTTGAGAAAAAATCATTTGCCTTTTTCCTTTCCATCCTGTAACAAATCACTGTTACAGCTTTACACACAGCGTATCCTGCCGCAAAGCCGAGAATAGTTGAAAATATAAGCCCATATATGACCTTAAGCCACTCCTTAAAATTTACGCCGTCAATTCCTCCGCATATTGCGATAGCTGCTCCTGTAAGTCCTGCTATGAGTGCATGGCTTTCACTTGTCGGGATTCCAAAATACCAGGCTCCAACCGCCCATATCACGATCGCCGCCATTGCGGCAGACAGCGCTATGAGCGCTGCCCCATTATCATTCCCGAAATTTACCATGTTTTTTATTGTCATAGCAACTTTTGAATTGATAAGTGTCATTACAAGGACACCTAAAAAGTTGCATACCGCCGCCATAACTATTGCTTTTCCAACATCCATACACCTTGTAGAAACACATGTTGCTATCGCATTGGGAGCATCTGTCCACCCATTTACAAAGATAACTCCAAGTGTAAGCACAACTGATATCAAAAGTGCCGGTTCCGCGCTCATCTGCTGAATAAAATATGTAAACGAAATATCTTCTATCATCTTATTTTCTGCCCTCACCAATCATTTTCACAATCTGTATCACTGCTGTCGGGATAAACGCAAGTCCCAGTATTTTAACCATATTTCCTGTGGTAAGCGTTGAGACTGAAAAAACGCTGCTCATTACCGGAACAAATAAAACAACTAAAAGCAAAAACGTTCCTGCAATGAATGCACCTATACTGTACTTATTTGATAAAAATCCAATTTTAAATATTGATTCTTTGCGTCTGCAGTTAAATCCATGAAACAGCCGGGCAAGAGTAAGCACTGAAAATGCCATCGTTGATGCCATAGCCGCATTTTGGCTGTAGCCTATATAATATGCACACATAGTAACCACTGCGATGAGTGCTCCCTGCGAAAACATTTTTGCAAGGAAATCCTTTGTAAGAATCCCCTCAGATGGATCACGCGGTTTATTTTTTAAAAGTCCGGGATCTGCCGGTTCCATCCCTATCGCAAGTGCCGGAAGTGAATCTGTAAGCAGATTTATAAAAAGAAGATGCACCGGAGCAAACGGAACCGGAAGTGCCATTATCGATGTGTAAAGCACACATAGTATCGCAGCCGTATTCCCTGACAGTAAAAACAGGATAGCATTTTTTATATTTCTGTATACATTTCTTCCATTTGCAACCGCTTTTATGATCGTTGCAAAATTATCATCTGAAAGCACCATAGCTGCTGCATCCTTTGCTACCTCCGTACCGGTTATGCCCATAGCAACGCCTACATCAGCCTTTTTTAAGGCTGGAGCATCGTTTACTCCGTCTCCGGTCATAGCAGCTATCCTTCCTTTTTTCTGCCATGCATCCACTATCCTTATCTTATGTTCCGGCGAAACCCTGGCATAAACAGATATTTTTTCTATTTTTTCAGCAAGCTGCTCGTTTGATATTTCATCTAACTGTGCACCGGTAAGCGCTATGTCACCTTTGGAATATATCCCTATTTTTTCTGCGATTGCAACAGCTGTCGTTTTGTGGTCACCTGTTATCATAACAGTTTTTATTCCCGCTTCTTTTGCTTTCTGGACAGCTTTTATGGATTCTTCCCTTGGCGGATCTACCATAGATATAAGCCCTAAAAATGTAAATCCATTTTCCTTTTCTATGCTGAGTTTATCTGTCATTTCTTTATATGCAAATGCAAGCACCCTGAGTCCATTTTCTGAGAATATCCTGTTCTGCTCTCTTATGATCTCTTTCTCATCAGCTGTCATTTTCCTTATTTCGTCTGAATAGCTTACATACTTACATTTATCAATAAGAACATCTACAGCACCTTTCGTAAAAACCGTATCAATCCCATCAATACTGTGCTTTGCACTCATCAGCTTTCTATCTGAGTCAAATGGTATTTCTTCTATTCTGAGCATTTTTTCTCTTAGGATGTCTTCGTCTATTCTGCCATCCCTGCATATTTTCCCATCATCCGACTTTATCTTCTGACACATTTCTATAAGCGCATACTCGGTCGGATCTCCTATTCCTTTTCCATTTACGACTTCAGAATCATTTGCAAGTACCGCATCATATAAAAGATATCTGTGAACGCAGTTTTTTGTATCAAGCTCCTCCGGCGAAAAAACCTTTCCATCAGCATACAGATTCTGGACTGTCATTTTATTCTGGGTTAATGTTCCTGTTTTGTCGGAACAGATAACAGATACACATCCTAAGCTTTCAACTGCCTTAAGATTTTTTATTATGGCATTTTCTTTTGCCATTTTTTGTGTTCCAAAAGCCTGCACTATCGTGACGATCGAACCAAGCGCCTCCGGAATCGCTGCAACTGCAAGTGCTACAGCAAACATCAGTGCGTCAAGCAGCTGCATATGCCGGTATAACCCAAGTGCAAATACTATAATTGAAATTATGATTATCAGTATCGCAAGCTTCTTTGAAAATTTATCCAGACTTTCCTGAAGCGGTGTCTTTCTTTCTTTTGAAAGATTCATAAGATCTGCTATACGCCCTATCTCTGTATCCATACCTGTAGCTGTAACTACAACCTCAGCCCTTCCGTATGTAACTAGACTTCCTGAATATACCATATTTATCCTGTCAGCCAGTGCCGTATTTTCATCGAGTACACATTTACTTTTTTCTATATTTACTGATTCTCCGGTAAGTGAGCTTTCGTTTACCTGCAGCGAATAATTGTTAAGAATATAACAGTCTGCAACTACCATATCCCCCGCCTCAAGTATTATGATGTCACCCGGAACTATCTGCTGCGATGGTAATTCTTTTTTTACCCCACCCCTTATTACTTTTGCATTAGGGGATGACAGTTTTTTTAAGCTCTCCAGTGATTTTTCTGCCTTTACATGCTGAATCGTTCCAAGTACAGCATTCATCACAAGTACGACAAGGATCACAACTGTACTTGAGACATTACCCGAAAACATTGATATCACTGCTGCTGCGATTAGAATGATAACAAGCAGGTCACAGAACTGTCCCAGAAATACCTGCAATATGCTTTTCTTTTTTCCCTCCCTCAGTACATTTTCGCCTTTTTCATTTAAAATCTCCTCTGCCTTTTCCTCTGTGAGTCCATCTTCTGTGACTTTGAAACATTTCAGGATCTCAGCCTCCGGATAACTCCAGTATTTTTTTTCATTTTGCATACTTTTCTCCTTTTCACTACAATTATTATCAGCATCGCTTTTCAGTACAAAAAAAGAAGGAACGAAACTCTTATTGCACTAAAAAGTACAATAAAAGTCTCGTTCCTCCATAAAAAGTGCACTGCCCGGTCAGCCTCTGATGTATATCCACCCGGCTGGCGTGATGACGAACAGCACAACATCGTATCCTTGATGTGAACTACTCCCTAATATTTGTTTATAAGCTATCATAAATGTGAGATGGTTGTCAAGTCGTTGCTGTGATTTTATCTTTCCTTTTTTGTTGAACAAGAGCGATAGACGGCGCAAGGTGTCCAGTGGACACCTGCTCTGCGCCGACCGTAGTGGAACGAAGATGCTCGAACTTTGAGCCCCGGATGGGGCTCTTTCGACGAAAAAGGGACATCCTTTCCGGATGTCCTTTTTTTGTTGAACAGAAGCGATAGACGGCGCAAGGTGTCCGGTGGACACCTGCTCTGCGCCGACCGCAGTGGAACGGAGACGCTCGAACTTTGAGCCCCGGATGGGGCTCTTTCAACGAAAAAAGGACATCCTTTT
>CAJLRL010000024.1 GCA_905209075.1 uncultured Lachnospiraceae bacterium
ACTAATAGCGTTGTTTTTATAGATCTTAATAATAGCATTTGTGACAAATACTCATTATTATCAATTTCTATTCCTTTTTCATATAAATTTTTCATACATTCCCATACATAAGGAATGGTTTTTAGCGACGCTGAATTTTCCGTAACATTAACGCAATACCAAATTTCAGATACAAAATATACACTTTTAATATATTTTAAATATGAATATACAAATTCTGTATCTTCACCATAACGCATATTACTAAACCTAATATTATTAGATTTTATAACATCATAATTATATATTTTTCCACATGCACTATTTATAAAATACATATCCTCAATTACACTTTTATCTATATCTATTTTTTTATTTAAAATTTTTCTTTTAGGTATAAAAAGTTTTTCCTTATTTTTTTGTTTTTTACATATTCCTCCAATAACTAATTCTGCTTTTTCAATTTCTTTTTCCATCATTTCTATTGCATTTGCTGGGAACTCATCATCACTATCCAAAAAACAAACATGAGACGTAGTACAGAGTTCTAAGCCAGTATTTCTTGCGGCTCCTACTCCCATATTTTTTTGTTCTATATAATTGATATAATCATTATTCTTTAAATATTTATGACATATCTCACGCGTTCTATCTGAAGAACCATCATTTACTATAATCACCTTGAATTTGGAATTTGCTTGCATTATAAGACTTTGTATACATCTATCTATACATTTTTCAGCATTATAAGCAGGGATAATAACTGTTATCATATGTATTCTCCTCGTACAATATAATTAATATATCAGTTTATTAGTTATGACCGTATCTAAATATCCTTTTAGTCCATATTGTGCACTATAATAAATTATATAATTAACCCCTAAATGCATTAATACAAATATCCATAGATATATATTTTGAGCATTAACCAACAATTTTTTGTCATTTATTAACATTCCTTTTTTACATTTGCAAATAATAATATATGTCCAAATAATGACTACCCTATAATATCTTAGATATGCGGATTCAAAATAGCACATTGGCACAAATATCAAAAATATTTTATTAAGCTTTATTACAAAATCCGTTTGCGTATTTGATTCCAAATTTTTTAGCATTTTATCTACAACAAAAATTTCTGTCATAAGCCATAATGCATATACTACCCCAATAACTTTTGACGAATAAGAACTGTCAAAAATATAATATTGCAACTTACTTAGTGAAAAAAATGTTCTAAAATCGTTGTCCCTTGTGTAATAACTAACAATTCTAAAACCGCACAGACAATTAGTATATGTTTTTCTCTTTTCGAATTAAACCAATGAATAAATACCAATGGAAAAAATATTAAAAATGAGAAATGAAAACCTAGTGCTAAAAGAACACATACAATATAATTTACATATTTTCTTTTAATCAAAAAATGAATACCCCAAATTATAAATATCATTCCTAAAAAGTATCTTTTTTGTACTAAGGAATCTAAAAATGGATATAAATAAAACAAATCTATAGCAACGCATGGTCTATCCGTTTCACTTATAATTAAGAAATATAATATTATAAGTGCCACTCCTGTTGTTAATATATTATATTGAATAAAAGACAATTCAAATTTATGACATATAAAAGTGATTATGTTCGAAAGCCACCCACTTGAAAAACCTGAAAAATTTAATTTTCCAGATTGAAAATATATCATTTCATTTCCATTAAAATCCATCCCACCAGAATTCCACCCCATAATAATCCATAACCAAATAATCTGTATAAATGATACAATTTTTGATTTTTTTAACATCAGTCCTATAATGAATATAATTACAGTAAAAATTCCAAAAAAACTAATACTCATGCTCTATTTTTTTCCTTATTTTTTTATACAAATTACCTATTCTAAGAATAAAATAATGTAAATTTATATGTTTAAACTTAATATTATCTAGTTCTTCATTTAATTCTAAATACTTTTCCTCTATTTCCAATTCATCAAATGAATTGGGGATAATCTTATAAATATTACACATTTTGTCTTTTAGTCTTACTTTCATTGGTCTAGCTTGAAAGTGAATATACATATATTCTTTTTTTTCCCATTTTTTTTTACATTTTATATACCGTATTATCCGTCCATGATTCCAAACAAAGAAATTTCGAATATTTCTTTCAACTTTATAATCATTATGGCAATCATTCATATAAGTTAATTTAAAATTTGAAGTCTTTGTATATGTATTAGCTGCAAATGATTTATTATAAATCGGAATACCTTTGGCTTCAAATATAGAATTTATACTTTGATTATATTCTTCATCAAATGAACAATTATTCTTGTTACTAAATACTTCTATATATCTATATTTCCCATTTAATTCACTTTTAAATATCTGGTTATTAGTAATAGAATTTCTATAAATTGTACAATGTCCTAAATCAAATATTTTTTGATATGATTCCAATATTTCATTAGTTAAAAAGTCAGACATTTTTCCAAAAATTAAGTCCACATCGCAATATCCCCAAAATTCATAATTACCTATATATTCCCGGAATATATATCCATATGCACCTCTAAAATCACATAACTTATATGGTTTTTCTAAAGCAATCGCAAATTCAAATTTGCTTGATATATATTTTTTTATTTCTTCCCATTCTGTATAATGAACAAATACATTGTTCGGATATTCAAATTTACTTCTATCATCTGTAAATATTATCCAATCACATAAGTCAGCATTATATTGGCAAGAATTAAGAAATAGTTGAAAATAATTATTAAACTTACCAAAATAGGGGATTATAAATACAATTTTTTTCATTCTATTCTCCATATCAATAACATAAAATTCATTATGCAAACTAATATTCTAGCTTTTTTCTTTTTACACAAATTCCAAAATATAACACCTTTAAAATCTAAATATTTATATTCTAAAGTTGATATAGCATTCTCATAAATACTATCATTTAAAATTTTCTGTATCTCTAAATATTTTTGATAATTTTTCAAATCTGAATTACAAATTTTTTTAAGACTAGAAAAAAATTCTAGCACAATTCTATTCGATAAGTTCTTTTGAAAATTTAATTTATTATTACTCATAAACATTAATACTAAGTTATAAAAATTTTTTCTTTTTTCAAAATAATTATTATCATAGGTATGAAGTAATGACCCTATATTATTTTTTTCATAACAATAAAAACAACTATCTATATATGATATTCTCTTACATCTATAAAAAACTAATATATTATACCAGCAATCTTCTGGTCCAATAATCTGCGTATCTACAAACTCTATTCCGGATACAATTTCACTTTTATAAAGTTTCCCCCATGCAGTATTTAATATATCTAATTCTGCTATATTGGCTAATTCCTTATCTGATGGTCCAACTAATTTTTTTAATAGAGTATTTTTTACTTCATCTGTTTCAAATACTTTTGGCTCATCAAATAAATAACGTTTATATTGTTTTTTATATAGTTTAATATATGGAAAGCATACAATATCTGCATTTGTTCTTTTGGCTTCATCTATTAGATTTTTCAAACAATTATCAGATAAATAATCATCCCCATCTACATATAAAATATAATCTCCTCTTACTAATCTAAGTCCAAAGTTTCTTGCTGATGATAATCCTCCATTTTCCTTATAAAATACTCTTATTCTTTTATCCATCATTGACATTTCTGTCGCTATATCAAATGTTTTATCGGTGGAGCCATCAACTATAATTATAATTTCATAGTCCAAATAACTTTGTTTTAAAATACTTTTTATACATCGTTTAATATAATTTTCCACATTATACGCTGGCACTATAATACTAATCATTTTTATTTCCCTTATTTTGAATAAATATCTTATATATCTGTTTCATCTTTTCATTACTTCTATGTACATCATACTTTTCTGCAACTTTTAAATTGTACTGCCCTGTAGTTTTTCTGAAAGTTTCATCCATATACATTCTGTTTATTGCATTCTCTGTTTCTTTAATAGATTTTGGATCTATGCAATAGCCCGTTTTTCCATTTTCTGTATAATCTTTCATTCCATTAATATCTGCAGATATAAGAGGGCAACCACTTGCCATAGCTTCTAATGGTGCAATTCCCAATCCCTCTCTAATAGATGGATGTACAAAACAATCTGCAATATAACATAACTCCTCAACATCAGTCCTATATCCTAGTAATCTCACATTGTCTTTCAGTCCAAGTTGTTGTATCATCTGCTCATATTCATTTTTTAATTCTCCTTTTCCAACTATTAAATATATAATATTTTTGTTTTTAAGTTTCCCCAATGCTTTTATAACCACTTCTTGATTTTTTCTTTTTTGTAATTCTCCTACTGACAGTAAAATAAATTTGTCTTTGTCTATGCCAAGACTTTCTCGTTTTTGAATAGGATCTATATTGCATTCTCTATAATGCTTTGTATCTACTCCTACTCCAGGAATTTTTTCTATCCATCTTGTATGAAATTTCCCTGCTCTATTATAATCTTCATTATTTATTAAAATTAATACATCCGTCCAACGACTTAAAAACTTTTCAACCGGATAATATATCAACCAGTTTTTCAATGGTGCTCCCTTAAAAAAGTGAAATCCATGTGCAGTATATATAATCGGTGTATTTGTCTTATGTGCTGCACATCTTGCAATCACAGATCCTATCGGAGTATGACAATGTATAAATTCATACTTGTATTCTTTTATCAGATTTATTATCTGCTTATACGCTTTTACATTATTTATATCTGTAGGTTTTCTAGTCGATGGTATATGAAACCATTTTCCATTATGCTGAGTCAACCATTCTTTGAACTGTTCCAGCCTTTCCTCAGATATCGGGTTACCTTCTTTAAAGTTTCCGGCAACGTGAACCTCATATCCCATTTCTTCTAATATAAGGATATTGTTTTTATTAAATTGCTCGATCATGGCTGCTGTTGTAGCCATCATTAACATTCTTTTCATTTTTCTTCCTGTACCAGTTCTTTCTGCATAACGTTTATTCCATCATGCATTTCTTTTCCTTTTTCTTCTGTAAAGCCTTCCGTGCTTTCTTTTCTAAGAATAATTTTGATTGTTTCAAAGATTATCTGTATATCCAGCACCAACGAATAATTCGTTATGTAATACAGATCCAATTTCAGCTTATCCAGCGCCGTTGTATTGTATTTTCCATACACCTGCGCATATCCGGTCAGTCCACCTTTTACTTTAAGTCTGAGTGCCCATTCCGGTATTTCTTTTGCATACATCTCATCGTGTTCCCAGCGTTCAGGTCTTGGTCCAACGATCGACATATCCCCTTTAAATATGTTTATGAGCTGTGGTAATTCATCAATTCTGGTTGCTCTTATTACATTTCCGACTTTTGTTATTCTATCGTCTTTTTCTCCAGCCGGATGTGGTCTGCCATCTTTTTCCGCATCCACAATCATTGAACGGAATTTAAGTATCATAAATCTTTTTCCATTTAATGTGACACGTTCCTGCCTGAAAAATACCGGGCCGCCATCTTCTAAATGGATTGCTATTGAAACAATTATAAGAAGTGGACTTAAGACAGCTAGTGCCATTCCTGATACCAATACGTCAAAGAATCGTTTCCAGAATAACTGAGATTCCGAAAGTCCTATATTTTTGCATAAGCATAATGGTGTATCGAAAAGATTTATTTCTTCTGAGCTTTTTGCTATGATATCTGATATTTTCGGTGTGAAATACACACGTTTATCCTTTTCATAGCATTTTTTAAGTACTTCATTTCTTTCCTTACTTGGTATATCATTTATAAGGATTGCATCATAATTATCAAACTCGTCATATACCTTTTGAAGTCCATCCTTATAATTGACTACTTTTGCGACATTATACTTATCTTTTCTGCTGCTGACCTTATCGCAAAGCCCATTAATATATTCTCCATATACTTCAAGCACTTTTAATGGAGCAAATATCCTGCGATAAACATTTACCATAGGAATCATTATAAGGCCGAGTACTATCCCCTGCCCTAATGCCATAAGAATATATCTAAACAAAAGAGCCCAGAAAAATCTAAACTGCCCTGTGATTGCAAGTGATATAAAAACTTCAAAAATAGCGATCACAAATACGGTAAGTACCTGCGCAATTATCATATTCATTTTTCTGTCAACGCCTACTTTGAATGCTCGGAGATATCTTCCCATGAGTATAAATAAAATCCAATATATGCCAAGTGACATTCCAAGATTTGCGGTTCCAAGTAAATGACCTGTGACATTATTGTCTTTTACGAAGTTATACCAGACTATTCCAAAAGATGATGTAGCTATTGCTGACGTAATCAGCATGCAAAAATATCTATAATAATACTTTTTACTTGAATTTAAACTATCTGAATTCATCTTCCGTTACCATTTCTTTCTTCATCTTTCCATTGCACTAAACTTTCACATTTTCGTCAGATAATAATGTTCCCTCTTATTACCCATCACTTATATTTATGTCTGTATTTTTAGTACAGACTAAATAATAACACCGATAGCTAAATTTATCAATACTCATTACTATGTTTTTTAGCCGTGACTATCTTTATTAATTAGTAATAATATACAAAATTAAAGTAAAAGCTATAACTAAAGAAAGGATATCTATGCTTGTAGACTATATTTTGATAGGAAAAAGAATAAAAGATTACAGAAACAAATGTGGATTTACACAGGCTGCATTAGCCGAAAAGCTTGATGTTTCCGTCGGTTTTATAAGTCAGATCGAGCGTGGCATCACAAAACCAAACCTTGAAATGCTTGCTTCGATTGCATCTGTTGTTGACTGCGATATTGCCGATTTAGTTAGCGATGCTAAAGTAACCACTAAAAATTATATGATGGATGAGTTCAATGAATTATACAGTAAACTGTTACCTAGTGAGCGCAAGCTTCTTTATAACATGGTAGAATTCCATCTTCAATCAACGAGAAAATAATTTTCTTCCTGCGGCACCTAAAGAAAACCCCATCCCATGCTGCACATAGGACGAGGTTTTGCTTTTTTCAGAACTCTGAAAAGTGTTCCATTTGAAAATTAGTGTTCCAGAGCATAAAGTGGCTAATTATCTAGCCATTTTTCTTCTGATAACGATTGCGCATGCGCCTGCTGCTGCAGCTAAAAGTGCAACGTAAACTGTTGTGTTTACATCACCTGTCTTCTTTGTTGCGTCAGCATTCTTTGTACCATCAGTTGTTTTAGCAGTGCTAGCTGGTGTTGCAGCTGGAGTCTTGCTGTTATCTGCTGGTGCGATTGCATTGTTATCTGTTGTTGTTGTGTTTGAAGGAACGATTGTGTTGTTATTATCTGATGGTGTAACAACTGGTGAAGGTGTTACATTCTCTTCTGTCTTCTTGCTGTTAACTACAACTGTAGCGATAGCTGTTGGAGAGAATTTTGTGAATGTAGCAACAACTTTTCCGTCAGCTCCTTTTTTAGTAGGTAATACTACCCACTGTCCATCCTGGAAATGGAGAACCTGGATTCCGTCTGTGTACTCATAATCTAATGTGATGTCGATTGGGTTACCTTCTACATAATCAGCTGGTGCCTGTACGTCAAATACGTCAAGTACCTTTACATCTACTGACTCTGCGTCTGTTGTAGAAACCTTGATGGCCTCCTCTACTTTGCTTACCTGCTCATCTGATAATGTAACTTTTCCTGTCTTCTCGTCTTTAACGAGTCCGGCAGTTTTCTGTACATCCTCTGTAATTACGTGGCTTACTGTAGCGCCTTCTTTTGTTGTACCGTCAGAGACAGTTGTGCTCTTACTTGGTGCAGCAAATGCAACAGTAGTCATGCTAAGTGTTAATGTAGCAGCTAAAAATAATCCTGCTAATTTCTTCATTGGACTACCTCCTATAAAAATATCTGATTGTTTATTTAAAAATAGCGTTCATGGAACAACTAATTTTCAACGTAAAATAATTCTATAATAAGCTTCTGTAATGCATCTTCATCGACATAGTATTCGTCGTTGAATTCACCTTTTTTTGTCTCTCCCGGAACCTTAAGGTCATTGTCATCGAGATCGAATTTGGAGAAGTTATATACATCTTCTGCCTGCATATCGGTTACAATATATGCCGATCCTGCATCCATAAGCTTTTCGTATGTTTCCTCGCTGGCATTTTTCTGCCTCATCTGTGAGAAAAGTGCTTTTATGTACTGTGTCTGCCTTTCCATTCGCCCGTCATTGCTGCCCGTGACAGAGGTATCTCTCTTCCGCACATATTTTTCTGCCTGTTCTCCATCAAGTGTGATCGTCTCACCTTCTTTAAATTCAGGATCGATTTCTGTATAGTCCTGTGGAACAGTCAGTGTAACACCACCGATCGCATCATTTAAAACTTTTATTCCATCTATATTCATAGAAAAATACTCATCTATCGGAATATTATGTAAAAGATTCGATATTGCCTCTTTTGTAAGGCGGCAGCTTTTGTTGGCTCCATCGCCGAACGAATACTGCATCGTAAGCTGCATTGTCGAATCAAGTGCATATTCACCCTTTGTGTCATACACAGCGATCTTTGTCATAGTGTCTCTGGAGATCTCAAGCATTTTTGCTGTGCCGTCCGCTTCATTCATTATGAAAAGGATCATACAGTCCGAACGGCCGCCGGTTCCCTTGTAGCTGTAGCTTCCGGCCTCATCATGCTGGTCAATACCCATAAAGAGCATTGTTTTGAGGTTTCTGTTATATGTATATGACTTTCCGTTGTATGTCACATTCTGGTATGTACCGGAATTTTCGACAGCATACTGAAGTGTCTCACTGTTATTTTCCTCTGCCGATATCCTTTTACTGTGACCTGCAAAATACCAGATCACATAAGCTATGCTGATAATCATTACAGCTATGCATACTAAATAAAAAACATTTGATTTCTTTTTAGGTTTGTCAGCCATATTTATTCTCCCATTTTACATGTGATGATTCTTCCGACTGCCTGGTCTAATATATCCTGTGAGATATCACCGCTTTGTACTGCGGTAAGTACTGCATTGTAGCAATCTGCAAAGCCTGTTGAGACATATATCATGTCAACGCCGGCTTTTACTGCCGAAACTGCCGCTTTGTCTGCCTTGTAATTCCCTGATACTCCGGCCGAAAGATCAGCAGTCATGATTATACCGTTATATCCAAGGCTGTTTCTTATATATCCGACGGTTTTTGTTGAAACACTGCATGGCATTGTCTCATCGCCTGTAAGATTTTTACAGCTGTAGTTTCCTACGATAAGTGCGCTGACGCCTGTCTGTGTGATTGCTTTGTAATTGGTTTCAGCCGATTTTATATCGCTTACATTTTCTCCCGGAAATATTCCGGCTGCCGTATATATTCCGGCTGCATCATATGTATCCACAAATGCTGCCGCACATTCGCCGCTTGTAGAAACAGGGATAGCCAAATTCATATTGAGCATGCTTTCATTCATGTATTCCGAAATCTTACCTGAGCTTGTTTTGGCCTCTTCTGCTGTTTTTATACCGGACATAGCCGGCTGCACCTCGTAAGCATTTCCTGCTGCAAGCGGTGAATTATCTCCGCCCGCCTCGTTTACAGCCAGAAACATAGGGATAGTTTTCTGTGTGTTTACATACTTATTGATATTTGCCATTATATTTCTGGTTGCGGTGACACCGTTAAAGTTGCCAGTTCCGAATACATATCCGCCAAGTGGGTATGCTGCAAGTGATTCCTGTGTTTTCTTTCCTGCCTGCGTAAACTGTGTCACACCTGTGACCTCCTCAGGCCTTGTGATGAAAAGCTGGCACACCTTCTGTTCCACTGACATTTCTGCGATTTTCTGCTCTACCGCTTCTGAAAATTCTGCTTGTGCAACGTTTTCATCCACCTGGATAACAGCCGTATTTCCTGCCGCATCCGCTGTGGTCTGTCCTGCTTCTGTATCAGAACCGGTTTCTGTCGCACTCCAGATATATTCTGTCCCTGATATTGCATTATTTTTTCCATCTGCTGACGTTTTGTTTTTACTTCCACCCGGAATTATAAAATGCAAAACACCCAATACCAGGACTATTATCAGAATTATAACTTCGATCGTTACCAGATATTTCCCACCATTTTTTCTAAAGTCCATATTTATCCCTCACGGTTCGTCTTACCATCAGCTTTGCTTTCGTTTCTTTTTCCTGCAGGTCTTTTTCCTGTGGTTCTTTTACTGCCGCTTTTAACCGGAATCTTCTTTTCTTCGTCTTTATCAGCTTTTGTTTCATCAACAAAATCTAACGATTCTTTCTCATCTTCATCATCATCATTATCATGTCCATAGTGTCCATAGTATCCGCCATATCCGCCATAATAACCCTTATAATAAGATCCGTAATATCCGCCATATCTGCTTCCCTCAAATTTGACCTTATTAAGGACTGCACCGAGTATACGGACACCTGAATCCTCGAGTGTTCTTTTGGTATTTATTATCGCACGGCTGCTTGTGGCATTCTGTGCGGCAACTACAACTGCACCATCCACGTTTTTACCTACAACCGCTGCATCTATCGCCGCCCCTGTAGGTGGTGTATCCACCAATACGTAATCGAAATTTTCCTCTCCAAATTTTATAAGCTCCGCAAATTCTTTTGACTCTAAAAGCTCGGTCGGGTTCGGCACTTCATGTCCGGCAAAAATTATAAATACACGCGGTATGGTTGTCGCATACACGATATTATCAAGTGAAACCTGACCTGATAAATAATGTGAAAGTCCATAAATCGTTCCACCGCTCTCAACCTGGGCTCTTAATCTGCCGACGAGTACTGATTTTCTCATATCAGTATCGACTATGAGCACCGCCTTTTTGGAATCTGCCATAGAACGTGCCAGATCCATTACAACTGTACTTTTACCCTCATTCGGCACACTGCTTGTAAAAAGGATCGATTTTATCCCCTTTCCACTGAAGCTTATGCTTGTTTTTAGAGCTCGAAGGGATTCTTTCATTGTATAGCTTTGTTTCTTTATCTGATTTATGATCACTGTTTCCATATTTATACAACCTTCTTCTTTTTCTTCTTTTTCTTTTCGCCATCATACTCAACCGTATCTTCAAGTGGAAGTGAGGCAAGTACTTTCATTCCAGTCTTCTTTTCAAGATCATCCGCGTTTGAAACTGAGTCATCTAAAAGGTACTGTATTGTTGCAAGTCCCGCTGCAAGAAGCAATCCAAGGAGAGCACCTATAAGTGTATTCCTGAGTATATTATTGTTTACCGGTTTGCTTGATGCATATGCACTCTGGATCTTTTTAGGCTGTGCCTGATCCATGTTGTCAGCTATGTATGCGGATGAAACATTTGCGATCTCATCTGCGATCTGTTTTGACTGTTCTATGTCATTGTCGTTTACGACAATCCTTATCACTCTGGTATCTGTCGGATTTTCGATCGTGACTCTCGCTTTAAGCTCCTCATATGTATCCTTAAGTCCAAGATTTTTGATAACTGTAGATAATACCGTCCTTCCGGTGATAACATATTCATAATCGTTCGTAAGGCTTGTTCCAACCTGGATATCTGCAAGACTTGTTATAGATGTCGACTTCGACAGCACGTATAGCTCAGATGCCGCTTCATATTCCGGTGTAAATGTAAATTTCGTGAACAATCCGAAAATTGCAGCAAGAAGCACCATTGATGCAATAAGACTCTTCCAGTGCTTTAACATAACTTGAAATAACTCTAATAAGTCAATTTCAACTTCCTTATTTGTAGATGTAGTTACTGTTTCCATTTCGTATATTCCTCTTTTAGTTATAGCTATATATTTACTTATGACTAAATAAGACTACACCATTTTAGTATAAAAGTCCAGTATTTTTACAGGCAAAAATAAAAAAGACATTTAGAAAGAAGCTTTTCTGTCTAAATGTCTTTTTTTAGTAATATCTTTGTATATTTTTTGTATATTTTTTATCTTTTTTCTGTAATGTGCTGATCTTATTTCTGATCTTATTGCCGATCTTATTATAGTTTGATCATTTTATAGTTTGATTATTCCGAGTGATTGAAGCAGCAGAAGAACAAGCATTACAGGAGCTATAAATTTTACCATTATAATGTATAATGTCTTTCTCCTGAATTTGAATCCACCCTCTGTAACCTCGTCTATTATCGTCTTCGGCTTTACACCCCATCCGATAAGTATACATGTAAGAACGGCAACAAGCGGCATAAGACAATTGTTGCTCAGATAATCCATTACATCAAGTATCTGTGCTTTTGTTCCGTTTGGCAGCTTAAATTCAAAGTATAATTTATTGTATCCCATACACACTATTATTCCCATTATAAGCGCATATATCGTAACTATCACTGCGCTCTTTCTTCTGGATAAATGGAACTTATCCATCATGCTCGAAACTATGGCCTCCATAATGGAAACGGATGATGTAAGCGCCGCAAATGTAACCATAAGGAAAAATGCAAATCCTATAACATTTCCCACAGGTCCCATAGCATAAAATACTTTCGGAAGAGATATAAACATAAGTCCTGCTCCGGCTGACATTCCATCGCGTCCCATGAACACAAAAACTGCCGGGATGATCATAAGGCCTGCAAAAAACGCAACAAGAGTATCAAATATTTCGATCTGGTTGATCGAGTTCATGAGGTTTACATCCTTTTTTACATATGATCCATATGCTACCATTATTCCCATGGCAACACTGATTGAATAAAAAAGCTGTCCCAGTGCGTCTATAAACACTGTAAATATCTTGTTAAAAGTAATATCCGAAAAATCCGGTATTACATATATCTTAAGTCCCTCAAGTCCGGTTCTTGTGGTGCCCGATGCATCTGTATAGTCAAGTGTGAGGCAGAATATCGATATGCCTATTATAAGAAAGAACAGGATCGGCATAAGCACCTTGCTGAAGCGTTCAATTCCTTTATTTACTCCTGCTATAACAACTGCAGCTGTCAGTCCCAGATAGACGATCCCGAAAACGACTGGCGCAATATCACTTGAAATATAACCTGAAAAAAAGCCATCTTCTGCAGCCGAACCGCCTCCTCCTGTCATAAATATGGCAAAGTATTTAAGCACCCAGCCTCCTATTGTACAATAATATGGCAAAATGATGACAGGTACAAGACATGCAAGTATGCCTATCCCTTTCGCCTTTGGGTGTATGACACCATAAGCGGTAAGCGGACTCTGTCTCGTCTTTCGTCCTATCGCAATCTCTGTGGTAAGAAGTGTAAATCCAAATGTCAGTACTAATATCAGGTAGCATAAGAGAAACAGTCCTCCGCCGTCCTTTGCTGCCAGATATGGGAATCTCCATATATTTCCAAGTCCCACTGCACTTCCTGCTGCTGCAAGGACAAAACCGATATTTCCGGAGAAGCTGCCCCTTGATTTTGTTTCTTTCATGATGATTCTCCTCTATTTTTTTATCACCTTATAATAGCATATTGCGGCATAAAAAAAAAGCAGTCATGGAACTTTTAGATATAGATTAAATGCATAAGTCCCATAAACTGCCTTTATAAAAAACACCTACTCAAGGAGATTTTTCATACTGTTTAAACTTATAAGTATCGTTGAACTGTTATGTAAGAGAGCCGTTGTTGTCGGCGGCAGCACTCCTGCCACACCGAGTGCAATAAGACCCGAGTTAAATCCAACTATCTGCCTGTAGTTCTTCTTTATACGTTTCATAAGTGCATTGCTTATATATTTAAGTGTAACGATCTGGTACAGGTCGTCCGATCCGACTGTTATGTCAGCTATCTCCCGGGCGATTTCCGCTCCGTCACTTATGGCAATTCCTACATTTGCCGCAGATAATGCCGGCGAATCATTTATTCCGTCACCTATCATTATGACTTTTCTTCCGGCTGCCTTTTCCTGCTCTACAAAAAATGCCTTATCTTCCGGGAGAACCTCTGCATAATACTCGTCAACGCCCACTTTTCCTGCGATCACAGAAGCAGTTCTTTCACTGTCCCCCGTCATCATGACAACCTTCGTTATTCCAGCCTTTTTAAGCGAATTGACAACTGCAGAAGCCTCAGGCCTTAACGGATCTTCTATACATATAACTGCTGTCAGCCGTCCTTCTATCGCCAGATAAAGGTGTGAGTAATAAAGAGGAAGCTCCTCAAAAAGCTGCTGTTTTCCCGGTGGGACTACACAGCCTTCGTCTTCAAACACAAAATGATAGCTTCCTATAACAGCCCTTTTTCCATCTATTGAAGTTGCGATCCCGTGCGCTACTATATACTCAACCTTCGTGTGCATTTCCTCATGCATAAGATTCTTTCTGGCTGCCGCATCCACAACGGCTTTCGCCATAGAATGTGGGAAATGTTCCTCAAGACATGCTGCGACCTTTAACATATCGTCTGCAGTATAGTTATCTGTAAATGTAACTACATCTACAACCGTAGGACGTGCTTTTGTAAGCGTTCCCGTTTTGTCAAAAACAATTGTGTCCGCATCTGCAACCGCCTCAAGGAATTTTCCACCCTTTACTGTTACATTGTAAAGGCTTGCCTCCCTGATAGCAGAGAGTACAGAGATAGGCATTGCAAGCTTAAGTGCACAGCAAAAATCAACCATAAGTATAGACATTGCTTTTGTAACGTTTCTTGTAAGAAGATATGTAAGAGCTGTTCCTCCTAACGTCCATGGAACAAGCTTATCTGCATAGTGTTCTGCCTTGCCCTCGAGATCGGATTTAAGTTTTTCCGATTCTTCTATCATGGTAACGATCTGGTCAAAGCGGTTATTGCCTCCGATGGCTTTTACCTTTACAGTAAGTTCGCCCTCCTCGACAACTGTTCCTGCAAAGACAGTGTTTCCAAAACTTCTGGCAACCGGAACGGATTCTCCGGTAAGCGATGCCTGGTTTACCATCGCCTCGCCATCTACTACCTCGCCGTCAAACGGGATGACATTTCCCATATGAACTACTACCCGGTCACCCTTTTGGATTTCGGAAGCTTCCACAAGGATTTCCTGATCTTCCGGTGTCTTAAGCCATACTTTGCTTACATTAAGGGACATGCTTCTGGCAAGATCTCCTACTGATTTCTTGTGTGTCCACTCCTCTAAAAGCTCACCTATTCCGAGAAGGAACATAATAGATCCAGCCGTATCAAAGTCTCTTGTTATAAGTGATACCGAAATGGCGGTCGCATCAAGTACCGGCACTTCTATCTTTCTGTTAAACAGACATTTAAGTCCCATTCCGATATATTTTACCGACCTGCCGATCGTAAGCACTGTCCTTATCGGGACAGGCATCAGCAATTTTTTGCCATAATGCCATACGATCTTTCCTACCATTCTCTCCTGGTAGGAATTATTGAGCTGGCGGCTCGATGTAGAGATAACAGTCTTTGGCACATCGGCATCTTCATAGTGAAAATGGCGGAGAAGATCTATTATCTCTTCCCTGTCCCCGACATACTCTATAACAGCATCGGCCGTTCTGTCATATACTTTTACAAATGTTACATTCTTATGATTATGAATTACATAGAGTAAAGTGTCAGCCTGCTCATATGACATGCGATACTGCTCCATATGAACACGCATACGCCCTCTCGACTCATGCTTTATTGTAAATTTCATATGCTGCCTCTGTCTTTATGTTATGATTATTCTTCTGTCTTTTCCTCTGTAGCTGTCTCTTCTTTTTCAGCTTCTTTTGCAGCTGCTTTAGCTTCTTCTTCCTTTGCATCCTCGATAGCCTTAGCCTCTGCTGCTGCAGCGCGCTCCTCGTTGATGCTCTTAGCCTCAGCGTAGATATCCTCTGCATTTTCCTGCACTGTGTTTACAGTTTTCATAACGAAATCTTTAGCACGAAGTGTTGCTGCTGTGCAGTGTGTGTATGCCTTTTTAGCATCTTTGCTTGATAAAACTTTGATTCCTGCTGTTCCGAATGCTACTCCTGCTGCGAATAATCCTGTTGCTTTCCAATTAAATGACATAATATTTTCCTCCTGTGTTTTATATTTTTCTTTATCTTTTTACGCACAGTACACATATTTTTGTGCGTTTTTTACATTATAGTACCCGATTTGTTGGTTATTCAAGGCTAATTTGAAGTGTAAATGTCTACCCTGGTCTTTAATTTATTGAAAATATAATATGCCTAACGGTTTACGATAATTTTTATCAATAATTTTTTCTTTTAAAATTCCCCCGCCACAGATGTAAATCCGGTGCGGGGAAATTTATGTTTTGCCTTAAGTTTACGTTTATGAAACTTCTACTTTATACATATTCTTGCGATTGATCGCACCTATTTCCTCAAGAGTATTTATCATACGATATACAGTTGCAGTTCCTATAGAATCGTCTATCTTAGATGCACGATAGTATATTTCTTTGCAGCTTCCACACTCCTGACTTAAAATAACGTCGAGAAGTATGAGTCTTTGCTTTGTTATACGGCAACCATTTTCTTTGAGTTTTTCAACGATCAATTCCTTTTGTTCCAATACTTCTTTTGACATTTTCATCTCCTATAAAGAAGGATCAATGACAGCCACCACATTTCGAGCAGTCACCACCGCAACCGCCATCAAGTCCTTTACCATTCTTTACATTGTGTATCATATGACGCACAATAAAGAACACAATTATTGCAAGTACTATTAAAATAATTATTGAACCTATCATTTATAATCCCTCCATTTTTGGATTATTTGTTTGCTTTCTTTTCCGGTCTGAAAAGTAAGTAGAAGAATCCTATCACAATTATAATAGCAACGATCAGGCCAATTACTGAACCTATTCCAGAAATTCCGACTGTAAACAGTGAACCGATCTGGTATATGCAGAGTGCTACTAAATATGCAAGACCACACTGGTATCCGATCGCAAACCAGAACCATTTTGTGTTGTTCATCTCACGCTTTATTGCTCCCATTGCTGCGAAGCAAGGTGCACATAAAAGATTGAATACAAGGAATCCATATGCTGCAATAGCCGGCATAGCTGCCTGAAGGCTTCCCCATACTTCCTGTCCGTCCTCTGCTACTTCGCTTCCGAATCCGTAAAGCATACCGAAAGTTGCTACTACGTTCTCTTTTGCGATAAGACCTGTGATAGCTGCTACTGCCATCTTCCAGCCCTCACCATCATTACACCATCCAAGTGGTGCGAATATCCATGAAATAGCTGAACCTATTTTTGCAAGAATACTCTCATTAAGCTGTGTCTCCTGATCGATCATGCCGAATGCTCCGTTGTCCCAGCCAAAGCTCATAAGGAACCAAAGCACGATTGTTGAAAGAAGGATGATTGTTCCAGCTTTCTTGATGAAAGACCAGCCACGCTCCCACATGCTGCGGAGTACGCTGCCTACTGTAGGAAGATGATATGCAGGAAGCTCCATTACGAATGGTGCAGGATCTCCTGAGAACATTTTTGTTTTCTTTAATATTATACCAGAGCAGATGATCGCTGCAATACCTACAAAGTATGCGCTCCATGCTACCCAGCCTGCGTTATCAAAAAATGCACCGGCGATAAGTGCGATGATCGGAAGCTTTGCTCCACAAGGAATAAATGTTGTAGTCATGATCGTCATACGACGGTCACGCTCATTCTCGATCGTACGAGAAGCCATTACACCAGGAACACCACATCCTGAACCGATAAGCATTGGGATGAAAGATTTTCCTGAAAGACCAAATTTACGGAAAATACGATCCATGATAAATGCGATTCTTGCCATGTATCCGCATCCTTCAAGGAATGCAAGGAAGATGAAAAGAATAAGCATCTGTGGTACGAATCCAAGTACTGCACCAACACCGGCTACGATACCATCAAGGATAAGTCCCTGTAACCAATCCCAGCATCCGATTGCGTTAAGCCCGCTCTCGATTGCAGGTGGAATAATCTCACCAAATAATACATCATTTGTCCAGTCTGTAACAATTGCACCAACTGTTGTAACAGATACATAATATACAATAAACATTACGAGAGCAAATATTGGAAGTGCAAGGAATCTGTTTGTAACAACTTTATCAATCTTATCTGAAAGTGTAAGGTTATCCTTTTTCTTTGCTTTTACTACACATGCATCGATGATAGATGAAATATATGTATAACGCTCGTTTGTGATGATAGACTCTGTATCATCATCAAATTCAGTCTCGAGTGCCTTGATCTCTGTCTCAACATCCGGTGCGTTCTTAAGCTGCTCGTCAATCTTTGAATCTCTCTCCAAAAGCTTTATTGCGAAGAATCTCTTCTGTGATTCCGGAACCATTGAACCGAGCTTATCTTCTGCCAAAGTAATCTGTGCCTCAACAGCTTCGTCAAAGTGATGGACTCTTTCTGCTGATTTTTTTGACATTGCAAGAGCTACAGCCTTCTCAGCGGCTTTCTGGACACCAGTTCCTTTAAGTGCTGAAATTTCAACAACTTCACATCCGAGTTTCTCGCCGAGTGTCTTGATATTGATCTGATCTCCATTTTTGTTTACAAGATCCATCATGTTTACTGCCATGATAACTGGAATACCAAGCTCGATGATCTGTGTTGAAAGATACAGGTTACGCTCGATGTTTGTACCATCAATGATGTTTATGATCGCATCAGGCTGCTCGCCTATAAGGTAATTTCTTGCTACAACTTCCTCGAGTGTGTATGGAGAAAGTGAATAGATACCTGGCAAATCGACGATACGAACGTCCTTATGTCCCTTAAGCTTTCCCTCTTTTTTCTCAACTGTAACACCAGGCCAGTTTCCAACAAACTGGTTTGCGCCGGTTAAGGCATTGAACAGTGTTGTCTTACCGCAGTTCGGGTTTCCTGCAAGAGCAATTTTTACTGCCATTTTTATATTCTCCTTATTTTGATATTATTGTGTACTGTACTTTTTTGAAGATATAAGCCACGTTACCTAAAACTACTTATAGTTCGAACGTGCTAACTAGATAACAAAAAAATTTACTCTACCGTAATCATTTCTGCATCAGCTTTTCGAAGAGATAATTCATAACCTCTTACCGTTACTTCTACAGGGTCTCCAAGTGGTGCCACTTTTCGAACATAGACTTCAACACCTTTTGTAATGCCCATATCCATGATACGTCTTTTGACTGCACCCTCACCTGTAAGCTTAACGACTTTGACTGTCTCGCCTACTTTGGCCTCTTTTAATGTCTTCATGTCAATTACTCCTTTTTTAATATTTATATAAACATCATTACAGTTTAAAGTCAGCATACTATTACAATATATCAACTTTAAACCATAAAATGCTTAAAGCGTCTTTATTAGACCATAATCTTGTTTGCCATATCTTTTCCTATCGCAACACGTGATCCTTTTACATTTACGATCATGTTTCCTGATACTTCTGATACTACTGATACGTCTCCGCCTACAACAAATCCTAATTTTTCAAGGAAAAGCTTTACTTCTTCCTTTCCACCAATTTTTTTAATTGTCATAGTCTCCCCTGCCGGGCTCATTGATAATGGCATCATTATAACCTCTTTTCCATAATTTCAATTACTTCACTATACGCAATAATGATAAAAAAAATCATTTGTTTTTTCTTACGGACGTTAGTATACTCTAACTTTTTATCGGTGTCAATAACTAAATATAGGTTTTTATAACACTTTGTAGACATGTATAACGTTTCGTAGTTTCATCCAACTTTGCGTAGTGCAATTTAACCAAATATAGTGTCACTTAACCAGTTATAGGTTTGTATAACTTTTTGTAGTATAATTTAACCGATTATAGTTTATCCAAACCATTTGCAAAATGTGTACTAAAAAGAGACATCTGATTCACAAATCGCCAGATCTGTAAACCTGATGTCTCTTTATCCGTCATTAAAACTTCTGTTAAATTATATAAAACCAGCTTGTATCTGTTTCCATTTCGCTTGCGACAAGATTTCTCTTATCCCCCGATTTTATCGAAAGCTCCTGATTTTTTATGCTTACACGCGCTCCTGCCTCGATAGAAGATGTGATAAAAGCGTTACTTCCTATCACAGCACCCTTTCCGATAACTGTCTCTCCACCAAGAATAGATGCGCCGGCATAAATTATCACATCATCCTCAATAGTAGGATGTCTCTTCACACCTTTTAGTTTCTGACCGCCTCTCGTAGAAAGCGCTCCTATTGTAACTCCCTGATAAACCTTTACATTGTCTCCTATTATAGTAGTTTCTCCCACTACTATTCCGGTTCCATGATCTATAAAAAAGTTCTTTCCTATGGTCGCTCCCGGATGAATATCGATTCCGGTCTTGCTGTGTGCGTATTCCGTCATCATACGCGGGATGAGCGGCACCTTAAGAAGATGAAGCTCGTGTGCGATCCTGTTTGTCGTAATTGCAAGAAGTCCAGGATAACACAATATGATCTCGTTATAATTGTATGCAGCCGGATCTCCGTCAAAAAAGGCCGCCACATCTGTTTCTACAAGCTCCCTTATAGATGGGATCTTCTTAAAAAACTGATAACATATTTCCTGTGTCTTATCCTCCAGCTGTGCTTCTGAAAGCTTACGGTTATACGGGTTCTGCGGCAAGGCAAGCCTTACCTGTTTATGCAGGTTGTACATTATATCCTCAAGCAGCACTGCTATCTGGCTGTTAAGATTGTAAAACCGGAAACTCGTTCCCTTGTAATATCCCGGATACATTATCTTTATGAGCTTCTGTAACAGATCATTTACTGAATCTTTATCCGGCTGTGAAAAAATAGCCTGCTGATTGATAACCTTATCATCCTGATAATCCTTTAAAATCTCCGAAACCAGGTCATCTATTATTATCTTTTTTTCGTTTTCCATATTTATTTTCACCTCTAAAGTTTATAATAGTATATGCTTTTGCATGTTTATAATAATTACTTTTCTGTGATCTTTTTATTTTTTATGCGTTCTTCAAATGTAGCATTTATCAATCCACCTAAAAATAACACATACATACATCCATACAGCCATACCATTATGAGTGCTATAGTAGTCATTGTACCATAAAATGACGCATAATTATTATACTTATCTACATATATAGAAAAAATACCCGAAAATATTATCCATGTCACTGCCGAAAATACAGCCCCTGGCAGCTGATATACGGCTCTTTGGATACGATTTGGCAGGAAAATATATAACAGCCAGAAAAACAGGATAAGCACCGGGATACATATTATCATTCTGTAATCCACGACATTTCCGATAATTCCGGCGTTTCCTGAAATCCCAATTGCTCTTAGCAGCTTATCCCTGACATTATTTCCAAAAACCAAAAAACCAAGCATCAATATCAGTATTATGGCAAATACAATACTATATAATATTGAATAAAGCCGTATAAATATAAAGTTTTTTCTCGTCCTGACCTGATACATGTCATCAAGTCCTCTCTGCAGGGATATAAATGCTTTAGAACTTAAATATATTGCTGTGATAACTGTTATCGAAATACGTCCGCTTCCGCTGGCATATACATCACTCGCAAACCCATCTATTATGTCATGAAATGATTCCGGGACAAGTGTCTGAGTCCATTTTACGAAATCTGCTTCCGTAAGCGGAGTCAGATTGAGCAGTGAAAAGAAAAACAACATAAACGGGAAAAATGACAGCATAAGAAAAAATGCTGACTGTCCCGAATATGCTGATATTGCACTGTCAGAAAATTTATCTATAAAGTTAAGCACGTCCTGTCTTATCTGCTTTTTCATCTGCCTTCTTTTGGAATTTCTCCTCAAATATTATAAATCTTTCATGCTCTCCCTCACCGATAAGACCTGCCTCATCATATGCCTTTACCGAAAATGTAAGTGCTCTTCCGTCAACCTTTGTAAGTTCTGTCTCACATTTTATCTTCATTCCGACAGGTGATGCAGATACATGTCTGACATTTAAAGCTGTACCAACTGTTCCGCTTCCCGGTTCAAGTTCTGATGCGACACTCTCATATGCAGTGTTTTCCATAAGGGCGATCATGGCCGGCGTTGCGAAAACATCAAGCGTTCCGCTTCCCATGGCCTTTGCTGTTTTATCTTGTGTAACTGTTATCTCTTTTATACCTTTAATACCTGTCTGTAACATAATTTCTCCTTTATATATCAATGAATTCATCTATAATTTCTATTAATCGTAGCATTTTTCACTATTTCTGTCCAGCATTTTCTTGTTTATGAATATTTTATAATTATCGTTTTGCCTTATTTTAAGGCGTTTTGCGTTCTCTGTCAGCACTCTTCTCTATAGAGTGCTAATTTTTTATTGACTTTTACACAGCTGCGCTTTAATATATTTATTAGATTGGATCGTGCGGTTACATATTTCTTTACAGTAACCGCTGTAATTAATATTAAGGAGTGTGTAAAATATGACAGAAAAACATGGAAATCTTTCAATTGACAGTGATAACCTTTTTCCTATTATAAAAAAATGGTTATATTCAGATCATGATATTTTCTATCGTGAGCTTATTTCTAACGGATGTGATGCCATCACTAAATTAAAAAAACTGGATATGATGGGTGAGTATTCTCTTCCTGCTGATTATAAGGGAAAAATCCAGGTTCTTGTAAATCCTGAGGAAAAGACAATAAAGATCATAGATAACGGTCTTGGTATGACAGCTGATGAGGTTGAAGAATACATAAGCCGTATCGCATTTTCAGGTGCTACTGATTTCATAGAAAAATATAAGGATAAATCAAACGATGATCAGATCATCGGTCATTTCGGACTTGGTTTTTACTCTGCTTTTATGGTAGCTGATGAGGTTACTATTGATACTCTTTCCTATAAAGAAGGTGCTACACCTGTCCACTGGTCATGTGATGGCGGCACTGAGTACGATATGGAAGACGGAGACATGGACAATGTCGGTACAGAGATCACTCTCTATTTAAATGAAGACTGCCTCGAGTTTGCCAACGAATACCGTGCCCGTGAAGTAATTTCAAAATACTGCTCTTTCATGCCTACAGAGATTTATCTCGCAAAGGAAAATGCACCTGAGGAATATGAAGAGATCGATAAAGAAGATAAAAGGGATACAGATATAGTAGTCGAAGAAATCCATGAGGATGCAAAAACTGAAGAAAAGGAAAACGACAAGGGTGAAAAGGAGATCGTAGAGGTTTCCCCTGCAAAAGATAAGCTTAAGATTGTTAAACGTCCTGTTCCTCTTAATGATACTACTCCACTCTGGACAAAGAATCCTAACGAGTGTACTGATGATGATTACAAGGATTTCTACAGAAAAGTATTTTTAGATTATAAAGAGCCTCTTTTCTGGATCCACCTTAACATGGACTATCCATTTAATTTAAAGGGTATCTTATATTTCCCTAAGATAAACACAGAATATGATTCTATCGAGGGAACTATAAAGCTTTATAACAATCAGGTATTTATCGCCGACAATATAAAAGAAGTTATTCCTGAGTTCCTGATGCTTCTTAAAGGTGTTATAGATTGTCCTGATCTTCCTCTTAACGTATCACGTTCCGCTTTACAAAATGACGGTTTCGTAAAGAAAATATCAGAATACATCACGAAAAAAGTTGCCGACAAGCTTATCGGAATGTGCAAAACCGAAAAAGAATCATACGAAAAATATTGGGATGACATCAGTCCATTCATCAAATTCGGCTGCTTAAAGGACGAGAAATTCTGTGACAAGATGAATGACTACATTCTCTTTAAGGATATAAATGAAAAATACCAGACTCTTCCAGAGCTACTTGCCCCTGTAGAAGATCCTGACTCTAAAGAAGCTGACTCTAAGGAAGCAGATGACAAGACTCCAGACTCTGCCGAGACAACAGATGAGAACAAAGAGCCTGAAAAAAATACTGTTTACTACGTTACAGATACAGTTCAGCAGGGACAGTATATCAAACTCTTTAAAGAACAGGGAATGAACGCCGTTATCCTTGACCACAATATCGACACATCATTTATCACACAGCTTGAGCAGAGAAATGAACATTATAAGTTCATGCGTATTGATGCCGATGTTACAGATTCATTAAAATCAGATGACGCTACTGATCTTACAGAGGCTTCCGCTTCTTTATCAGAAGTATTCAAGAAGGCTTTAAACAACGACAAGCTTACTGTAAAAGTTGAAAGCTTAAAGAACGCTGATATCGCATCTGTACTTACACTTTCAGAGCAGGGCAGACGTATGCAGGATATGATGAAGATGTACTCTATGGGCGGAATGGGTGGAATGGATCCATCAATGTTTGCCGCAGACCAGACACTTACACTAAATGCAAACAACACACTTGTAAAATATATACTTGAAAACAAAGACTCTGATAATGTTCCTATGTTTGCTGAGCAGCTTTATGATCTTGCAATGCTTTCAAACCAGCCTCTTGGTGTAGACCAGATGACTAAATTTGTAAAACGAAGCAATGATATCATGATCGCACTCACACAGAAATGATCCAGGCAGAACAGTTCAAGCAGAACAGTTCAGGCAGAACAGTTCAAATAGAAATGATCCAAATAGAATAATTTAAATAGAAGCCTTCCCGCATCCTATTGTGGGAAGGCTTAGTTATTTACTTTAGCAGAAACATATTTTCTGAAAAACCAGTTCATAAATACTGCTGACACAGCTCCTATCACAGCTCCTGCCAATACATCTGTTGGAAAATGCATAAAATTATACATTCGTGAAAATGCTATCGCACATGCAAGTATACATGCCGGTATTCCCATCCTCTTATCTATATACATAAGTGAAACCGCACTTGTGATTCCATTCATCGTATGTCCTGATGGAAACGATGAATCAAATGGTATCTTTACTATAAGATGGATCGTCTCGTCTATCTGGCATGGCCTTAATCGGTCAAATGCATTTTTTAGTATAAGGTTTCCAACTATAAATGTCAGTACGATCGCTGCCGACATCTGAAGCCCGCCTGATCTGTACTTTTTGGATATAACAAGTACTGCTGCAACAGCAATCCATAAAATGCCATAATTACCAATATCTGAAAGAACTGCCATAATCCTGTCAAGGACAGGATTTCTTATACTCTGTATGGCATATAAAATGTCAAACTCCCAATTCATATATATTCACCTCATTCATTAAAATATTTATCGTACACAGCGAAAAAAGAATCTGTCTGTATGCCTGTCTGATCTGCGATCGACACATCATCCCATAGATTCTTATTCAGATCAAACCGGGCGCTCTCCATAAACTCGTTATAATCAGAATTAAACTGCTGCTGCTCTCTCTGCACAAGAATATCCGTCTTGTTCTCATCCGTTTTTTCCTGATCGAGCTTGGATACGCATTTAATAAAATAATATCCGTTATCTGTTGTGATCATCTGTGAAATCTCATTATCGTTCATATTAAATGCGACATCCTCTACTTCTTCCGGGAGCTGTCCCCTGGCAGCATAAACATCGATTGAAGCTGCTTCATTATATGAATTCGCCAGAGTTCCAAAATTCTCATTAGCACCAAGCTTCTGTGCAACGGCTGCCGCAGTATCACTATTCGTCACATAAATCTGTTCGAGATGTACCACCCTTGCATCATCATCGCTTACCTCTGTATTTACTCCCTGGGTAAGTGAAGTGTATAATTTCTGCGCCACTGCATAATTTTTGTATGCATTTTTTATATCGGCTTTTCCGACACCCATGTAGTCGATCTCATCTTCCGTAAGTGACTTATAATACTCATCTGCTGCCGAATCCACCTTTGACTTTTCATCCTCACTTAATGCTATTTTTTTATTTTCTGCGATTATATCCATGCAGTATACCCTTACGAGCTCATCTATTGTGACGTCCTTTATATAACTTTCCAGATCAGATCGCTGCTGGCTGCACTCCCATAAATCTACTCCATATTCCTCGCCATATAAATTCCTATAATTGCATAGATATATATTGGCTTCTTTTATATTGCACTTTGTGTCATTTATGGAAAAAACCGTGTGCCCTTTTGCTGCATTTACGTCAAATACGATCTGCTTTTCTACTATACTGCATCCACTTAACATTAAGGATATGCCTGCTGCCAAAAACATTGATTTTTGTATCTTTTTCATAAATTATCCCTCTACAATAAGGAATCTGCCACTTGGCATCGAAAACACTTCGCTCTGATCTAAAAGTTCATCATCTGACATACCTGATATATCTGAGCCGGCATCCTCAAAATAATCTCTGACCTCATGTATATCCTCACATACTACAGCCATGCAGTCTTCTAAAAATTCTTCTGCCGCCTCAGGTGTCTGCGCAACCTCCTCCGAAAAAAGCTGTGCCTGTTTCTCCAGAAATGTATTTAAAACCTCTTCATCGTACTCGTACATGATCAATCCTCCATTTTTTAAAAATTATACCAATCAATCCCTAAATTTAAAAGTTCCTGATAAATCCTTGATATAGGCAGACCTACCACATTGTTGTAGTCCCCATCGATCTTTTTGATGTAGATCGCACATTTTCCCTGTATCGCATATGCACCGGCCTTATCCATCGGCTCCCCTGTCTTTACATATCTGTCTATTTCCTTCTGCGATATGTCATACATCGTGACATCTGTTTTTTCAAAGAAACTGTGGATCCCTGCACGCATCTGTTTGTTGATCAATACTATAGTCACTCCCGTATATACACTGTGCACTTTTCCCGAAAGCATTGAAAGCATTTCTTTTGCAGCATCTTCGTCTTTGGGCTTTCCCAGTATTTTATCCTCATACGAAACAATAGTATCGGCACCGATGATCATTATATCCGATGGTGTGGTTATGTCTTTGTGATTTTGTTCATATGTTGTAACCATGGAGGCTATCTCCATAGCTTTCTGCTTTGAAAGTTCAACAACAACCTCTGATGGGACAGATGCCGTGATCACTTCCTCTGATCTGGCAGGACAGATCTCAAAATCAAGTCCTGCCTGCTCTAAAAGTTCCTTGCGCCTCGGCGATCCCGAAGCAAGAATTATTCTGCTCAAATCTTTATAACCTCCCTGAGGCGGAATGAATAAATAAGCATCTCATCCGCCCTGTATGTTTTTTCCTCTGTTGAGAAAATCCTTGAAAGCGCATCAGCATAATAAAGTAACTGCGTCTTATACTTTGTGACTAGTTCGTCTGCGCTGTCCACCCTGTCAGTCTTATAGTCGAGTAGAATTATTTTGTCATCCTCTATCCAGAAAACGTCGATAATTCCCTGAACAAGCACACCATCACATTCCATGACAAACGGTTTCTCACGGAAGAGATTGCCCTGCGCATCTGCCTTTGCCATCCTCTGTCCTGTATCAGACATTAGAAATTCCTTTATTCCCGATGGATTTACAAGTTTTTTCATATCATCTGTTATGAGTTTTTCATCAAGCATACGCGAAATATCCTTTACCACATATCCGTATGCCTGTTTTTCATAATCTAAATTTATATCAAGTGCGCCCTTAAAGTCAAGACATTCCATAACTCTATGCACCGCTGTACCACGCAGCGCCCCTTTATTTACATCGCTTTCAATAAAAACAGCCTCATTTTTCTTTGCAAAATCAGGCACATATGGCTCTGTATCTTCAGCCAGGAAATCCATTTCCTCTGCTTCTTTTTGTGTCTGCCCATATTTTTCTGTCATGGAATCACGCTTAAGCTCAGAGACAGAGTACTTGCTTTTTTGCGTTATATCCTTTGCATATGGATAATCATATGAAAAGCCATCTGCTATTTTTCCTGCTTCATTTTCATCTGCCTGCCTGATCTTTTCAATAAGCTGCATCCTTGATATGTCACTGTCTGCCAGATCCTGTGCAATTCGGCTTGCAAATTCATCAGCATCTATCGTTGAAATAGTATATTTATCGGGATATGAAAGCAGTGCCGGTATGATCCAGTCCAGATAGCAGGCCGCCCCTTCCCTCTGCGCAAAGCTTATAGGCTTTCCTTTTAAAATATTTCCGCGGTACTTTTCATATGACTTAGATACATCCTTTAAACTTCCGGTCAGTATGATTTTTTCCTTTGCACGGGTCAATGCTACATAAAGTACACGAAGCTCCTCGCCAAGACTCTCCCTTTTTATCCTGCCTTCGATCTCAGATCTTATAAGTGACCTGCGCTTTGTCCTTGGATTTTGCGTGCGCTCGATAAGACCAAGCCCCATATCACTGTGCAGCACAAGATCTTCTGTTGTTTCTCTCAGATTAAATTTTCTGCCAAGCCCTGAGACAAACACGACTGGAAACTCGAGTCCCTTACTTTTGTGTATCGTCATAATACGGACAACATCATCATTTTCACCTGATACATCAGCCTCACCATAATCGATCTCATATTTCTGCTGTATCGCAATATAGCGTATAAAGTGAAAAAGCCCTTTAAACGATGTCTTTTCATAGGAAACCGCCATCTCAATAAGCATGTTTATATTCTGTATACGACGTCTGCCTGCCGGCATCGCTGCTGCATATCTGTCAAAGCCGGTTTCATCAAGGATCATATGCAAAAGCCGGTGGATGGACGTATCCGGAACAGCAGCATGCAGCTTATTATATAATGCTGCAAACCCGGCAAGCATTCCATCCTCCTCCTCCATCTCTATAAGTGCCGCCTGCGAAAACGACACATCCCTGTGGTTTACACTTATCTGTGCAAGCTTTTCATCATCTAATCCTGCTATCGGAGACTTAAGTACAGCCGCCATCGGGATATCCTGTAAAGGATTATCCAGTATCTGTAAAAATGAAAGGATGACCTGTATCTCATATGACGAAAAATAACCTGTCGATGACTCTACATGTGCCGGGATACCGCAGTCCTTTAATACATCTGCCACTGTATTACCCCATGTTGCGATACTTCTTGATAAAATAACGATATCCGAATATCTGGCATTTCTGGGTTTATTATCCTTTTTGTCAGTCACAAATCCATTTTCCATAAATCCTTTGATCCTGTTTGCGATCATAAGAGCCTCTATCTTTACCTTGTCTCCATCCTCATCCTCTATTATACGGCTTAAGTCTTCATCCTTCATATCGATAAGCATTATTTCCGGTTTCATGACTTCATCCGTATTTTGGGTATTTTCAAAAGCAGCGCCGGCATAGAGTGCCGCATCATCATCATATTCCACATTTCCCAGATCCTTAGACATGATCTTATAGAAAATATCATTTGCAAAATCAATAACCTGATTTCTGCTCCGGAAATTTTTATGCAGGTCTATTCTTTGGTTTTTACTCTCATCTATTGAATAGCTATTAAATTTACTCATAAAAAGTTCAGGCTTTGCAAGTCTGAATCTGTAAATACTCTGCTTTACATCTCCTACCATAAACATATTTGGCGTGTCTGTATCATTTCTTGAAATCGCACAAAGTATATCTTCCTGAACCTGATTACTGTCCTGATACTCATCAATCATTATCTCCTCAAACTGCTTCTTAAATTCAAGTGCGGTCGCAGTCGGAAGAAGAGTCTGTTTATCTATAAGTATCTGAAGTGCAAAATGCTCTATATCCGAAAAATCAAATACTTTTTTCTGCCTTTTTTTGTATTCCATTGTCTCCAAAAATTCAAGCGACAGTCTTATAAGCTCATCTATATATGGTTTCTGTCTTTTTATCTGTTTAAAAATCTGTTCAATATCCATTGAAAAATAATTTTTCTTTAATTTTGCTATGGAATCCTTTGCTGCATTTCTAAGGCTCTTTACTCGTTCTTTCAGTGCCGCATCACCATCAAATTTCCTTATAACAGCAATATTTCCCATCTTTATCCCATCTGCAAAGGCACATAGCGATGCAAAATCAGATACCTCGTCAAGTCCATCAAACATACTCAAATCATCCGCTATTGTCGCAGCGTACTTCTCAAGTCCCGCAACAGAATCCGCAAGCTCATATGCTTCGGCAAGCTGATCCTTTATCTCTTTAAGAATGGCTGTGCAATACTGTGTTATATCATTTATTATGTCTGATCCATTAAGCTTTTGGGGATCATCTATATCATATAGATCAGAAAGCGCTTCTATCCACTTTACCGGCCATGAACTGCTCGCTGAAACTTTATATATCTGCTCTACCATCTGCCTTACGGCATTGTCACTTCTACCCTTTGAATATGTGTCTATAAGAGTAAGAAAAGCCTCATTACCTTTCTTGTAATTTTTTTCAAATACCTCATCCATCACGTCTTTAAGTAAAAGCGTAAGCTCACCATTTTCTCCTATCCGAAAATCCGGGTCGAGATTTATCTCTGAAAAATGATTCTGTACAACAAAAAGACAGAATGAATCTATTGTCGTGATAAGTGCATTATGTACAAGTGTTGACTGTCTCATAAGGTTCTCATTTTCAGGATCTTCAAGTCTCTTTTTGTCTATTGCGAGACTTACACGTTCCCTCATCTCTGCAGCAGCCGCCTTTGTAAAAGTAACCACAAGCATATTGTCTATATCTATAGGATTTTTGTCGACTGCTATCCTGTTTATGATCCTCTCTACCAGAACAGCCGTTTTTCCTGAACCTGCCGCCGCCGACACAAGTATATTCCTGTTTCTGTAATCTATTACTTTCTGCTGTTCACTGGTCCATCTGACTTCCAACGCAATTCTCCTTGTCTATTTCTTATGGATGTCTGTGTTCATCCGGTCTATCACTTCATCCTTTTTCATGTTTGGCATACTTCTTCCCACAAATCCCGGAAGCTTAGAACCTATACGGCATACCGGCTGGTATGCGCAATAGGCACAACTGTCTGATTTTATGGAACTAAAAGGGTTTACCGAAATATCACCGTTATATATATCATCTGCGATCTGTTTTAACTTCTTACCTGCATAATCACAGATTATGTCTATCTCTTCTTTTGATGCGACTTTTGAATAGGCATCCGGTGTCATATCCTTTTTCAGCTTTACCGGTATAACATCCGAAGCCCCTTCAAAATCTGTATCCATTCCACGATATGCATTTTCATCTGAATTTATAAGTCCGTCCGGTTTAAGACGGCGTAATATCATGGTATTTATCTCTTCCTCACTTATCATATCGTCTGGCGTATCATCCCCAAGATCTATAACAGGATCATCAATATGATAATAAAGCATTCCTCCCGGCATCACTTCAAGAAGCGGATTTTCTTTTTCTTTCTGCCTCAGAACACAGTCCATATATACTGCAAGCTGCAGCTGCGTACCATAATATATTTTTACGAGATCAAATGCCGTATTGCCCGACTTGTAATCAAGTATTTTTACATAAAGCTTACCGTCATCCTTAAAAAGATCAACCCTGTCTATCCGTCCTTTTAATGAGACTTCCCCTGCATCTGATCTTAAGTTTTGTGAAAAACCGACCTCAAAATCCTTCGGGATAAATCTTCCTTTTCTTATCTGAACAGTAAGCGCCCACACTGTCTGGTCAAAAACCTTTTTCATCTGTTCTATCTGATGCAGATTCTGTGCAGTCATGTATTCTCCCATGCCCGGATAGCCCTCTATTGTTTCCTCAATAGCCTGCACTGTGAGTTTTTTCCTGTCATTATCATTTATTGTAAACCAGTCGTCCTGTCCAGCCTCAAGCTTGCTGCTGTACCGCTCAAGTGCAGCATGATAGATATTTCCAATATCGAGAGACGAAAATTCTCCCTCCTCACGCTCCTTTAGTTTTAACCCATAATTCAAAAAATGTGCATATGCGCAGCGGCAGAACTGTTCAAACCTTGTTATGCCACCCTCTATTTTCCTGCCGTATACTGCCTGTGCCACATTTTTACTTATTGGATCATTACTGTAATGCTCAAATTTTGCGTTGATATACTTTGAAATTTCATCCGGATCTGTAAGTTCAAGCGCTCTCGCCAGCCCATACCACCTCTTATCTGTATCAGCCGATATCAGGTACATCTGTGCAGACTGCTGTGTTGAAATCTCATATAACATTCCGGCATCTTCGATATTATGAACCGAAAGCTTAGGAAACATTGAAAGAAATGTCCCTATTATATATGACGGCTGTCTTGATTTTCCCGAACCATCGATCCTGCTGTAGCTTATATGAAGCTGCTCTGATGGCTTTGTCATATTAAGATACAGATAGAACTTCTGGATAAAAGCCTGCTCCCTCGCTCCGGGTGCAAGTTCTATATCCATGTCACAAAGCTGCTGTCTTTCATACTGGGATATTATTCCTCCGCGTCCTGCCGCTTTTGGAACGACACCATCGTTTACGCCTATAAAAAACATTACCTTTATATCTGTAAGTCTCGTCCTTTCAATATCACCGATCGTTACTGTATCATATCCCGGCGGAATTACAGCCACCTCCGCTGCATCCAGTCCTGCATCAAGGATGTCGGTAAACTCCGCTACACTCATTTTCTCATCGCCCAGGAGCACGACATATTTTTCAAAGATTTTCATGATGATACGGTATATCTGACCATATTCCTTTGATTTAGTCTGCATTCCAAGACTTAAATATTCCTGCTCTTTAAGTGCAAGCTTTCTTTGAATATCTAGAGTAACCGACAGATTATATATAGCCATTATATAATCCTCCACGGTAACATCCGACGCCATATATGCCTCCCACACAGGTGTAAGGATATCCATGATCTTTATGCGGAGTTCATCCATCGCCTGTGGATCAAATGCATTTTTGTTTCTCGTCGTGCGCACCCATTTACGCATCCATGCTTTTTTGCCTCGTATGCCTGTTGCAAGCAGATAATTTTCGAGTGTATCGATCTGTTTTGTTTCTATATCACAAAAGCCACATCTTAAAAATCTAAGAACCGACTCTGCCGAAAAATCCTTTTCTATAATATCCGGCACTGACCTTATAAACTCAATAAAAGGATGAAGTAGTATCTCTTTTGTCGTATCTACAAAATATGGAATTTCATATTTGCCGAAAATGCTTTCGATATAATTATCATAAATACCAACATCCCCTGTAACAACCGCTATATCACGATATCTGAGTCCGTTTTGTCTTATAAGCTTATTTATCTTCTGGGCTGTGCGGACAAGCTCATCCTTTGGATCCTTAAGACACTCTATGTGTATATCCTTTGGGATTTCATTATATTTTTTCTGCCTCTTCCTAAAAAGATTCTGCTCCATGAATAAAAGCTCCGGTGCATTTTTTAATCTGTGATTATCATTAAGGATAACAGCGTCTTCAACATCTACATGAAGCATATCTGCCATTTTCAGCAGGCTTTGTATCGTCTTTTTAGGCATATAAAAAAGTTCATGCATACCTTTTGTATGAAACATATCTTCATCAGAATCTATGGTGAGAGTTACATATATCTTTTTTGATACCACAAGAAGTTTTTTCATAAGCTCATTCTGTATCGGAGTAAAACCCGTAAACTCATCAAAACATATCACCGCATCCTTTAGGATTTCAGACTTTTCTGCGACATCTGAAAGTACATTTAAAATCTCCTCCGCAGTAATATAGCGTTCCTCCATAAACCGGTTAAACTCTTCATACATGATAAGGACATCCGAAAGCTTTGCCCTTAAATTTTCTGAGAGTCTGCCGCTTTCAATGTGGCGCTTTAGTTCCGCCGGACTGATATTATACTGAACAAACTCTGACAGAAGTGATTTAACCTCGCTTACATATCCTATCCGGTTCATATTTGCCTTCATCACACCAAGCCTTGCTGCATTGTCCGATGCAATCTTTCTAAGAACAAGATTTTTTCCTGTTTCCTCCAGAACTTCTACATTTTTTATTCCCAGTTCGTCAAACACACGATACGCAAGCCTCTTAAAACTAAGCACGTCAATATTCATGATGGCATGGTTTAAAGAAAGCCTTACCAGCTGTTTCTGTGTCTGCATTGTAAACTGTTCCGGCACGATAACAAGATAATCCTTCTTTGGATCTTCTGCCGCCTCTTTAACTATTTTCCTGTATATATATTCTGTTTTTCCGCTGCCGGAATTGCCTAAGATAAATTGTAATGACATAATAAAAACTCCATGGTAAATTACAAAAATACTATTTGTAATTATACCATGAAGTATATTTTTATTACACTATAATTTAGTGTTTATAACGAACTATTTAGTTTTAATTTTTTTCTTTGCAAGCTTTAAAAGCTTTCTCTTTCTAAAGAGCATTACCGATGGTGCCCCTACAGCTGCCACTCCTGTTCCTCCTACTACTCCGTAGAATAACGGCTTATTCTCGAAGAACAGTATCAATGCATTTGAGGATACTGTTATCCCCTTATAGCTGTATGCTTTTACGTTTGTGCTTCCGTCTGCACCGATTGAGCAGTCTGCGCATAATACTGCCACCTGCTTATTGATTCCCTCCGGTATGCTGAATCTTATTTTTCCATCGTTTTTACTGAGGTAGTCTGTAAGCTCATCCCCACTGAGGTCTGATACGACTTCCTCCTCATTTCCATCTGAGTCAAGGATCGTCACCTTCACCCTGCCAAGCTTTCCGCCGTCATCTTTAGGCATCAGTGTCACATCCCTTGATGTTCCCCTGTAGTTTCCGCCGTCTTCTATTCCGCTTACTGTAAACACCGGTGCAGTTTTGTCGATAATGAAGTCAACGTTTACATTTTTTAAGTCACTGTATGCAACTGATGATGCTTTGTCCTCTGACTGTGCGACTATATTGTATTCTCCTTCATCCTCAAAAAGATCCCTGTCTATATGGTACTCATATCTGTTCCAGCTTTCATCCTGACCTGATCTTGCCACCGTATAATCAGTTCCCTCGTTAAGCTGCGTTCCGTTTAACAGTATACTGTAGTTTACAAGCGGATCTGCGTTTGTCTCCACAAGCACGATATCCTGTGTCTGTTCCTGTATGTAATGGTCATTTACCACTCCCATCGAATAATCATCAAGGGCAAATACCGATCCGTTCCTGTTTACTGAGAAATCCATAAGATCATCACCTGCCTGCAGGTTCAAAGTCTTTGCGTTTCCCTGTGCATCTGTTATGTTTACTGTATCATACACATTTCCCGCCTTGTCTGAGGCGCTGCATGTGAACGAATACATTCCGTCTTCCTCAAGGTTTCCATACTCGACTCTCTGGCCGTTTCCGATGGATGTTACATTTCCCTCAACTGTCTTCTTTACAAATTTTCCGTTTTCATATACAACTGCTGAAAGTACAGGTGTAAATGTGTCAAAGTTTGTGTCCATGCATTCGACCGCAAACCCTATGTTTCCCTGTGAGCTGTTTGCAGAGCCAGGTGTGATACCGCTTATGCTTACAGATGGTTTTGTAAGGTCGATACAGAAGTTCTGGCTTTCAAGGTCTGCCGCCTTGTTTCCGGCTTTATCAGTGTAAGCCATTGTCCATGTGTATACAGCATCCTGCGCAAACGAGATGGTTGCTGTATGTGTATCCCCACTGTCTGACCAGCTGCTTACAGACGGAGCTGACGCTGCATTTGCATTATCTGCCGCACTCATTGTAAGCTGCATTCTGCTGCTCTCAAAATTGTGCTCTGTTATCGTGACCGTTGCGGTCCTTGTTTCTTTAAAGTAGTTTCCATTCTGTGCATTGTTGTTGTCATATGAAACAGAGATCACAGGTATAGTCATGTCTATCGTGAACTTATCCGGTGCTGTAGAATTTCCGTAACTTACTCCGTCATTTCTGTTTCCTG
>CAJLRL010000025.1 GCA_905209075.1 uncultured Lachnospiraceae bacterium
TTAGCAACAAGAGGGAAACATCCTAACTGGCTGTTAGGTGGTGTATTCCCTACAATTTATATATTAGGAGGAGTTAAAAAGAAAAATTCCAGCAAGTGTTGGAATAGAACTGGTAGTTAATTTTGAATATTTACAGATATAAGAGGTAATCAACAATAATGGAATACGAACACATAACACACTCCTTTGAGCCGGTCTACGACAAAAACAGCCGCATACTCATCCTCGGCACTCTGCCGTCCGTTGCATCGCGGGAAAACAATTTCTACTACGGACACAAACAGAACCGTTTCTGGAAGCTTTTGGCGCACCTTTTGGATGAACCGGTGCCGGAGGCTATAGATGAGAAAAAACATATGCTGCTTAATAACCACATAGCTATATGGGATGTCATACAAAGCTGTGACATCAAGGGTTCCAGTGACAGCAGTATCAAAAATGTAGAGCCGACCGATATAAGAAAAATCCTCGACACGGCTGATATAAAGCAGGTCATTGCAAACGGAAATAAGGCAGGACAGCTTTACAAAAAGTATCAGCTTCCGCTTACAGGATTGGCAGCCGTAATTCTCCCATCGACAAGTCCTGCAAATGCAGCGTGGACTTTTGAAAAGCTTTGTAAAAGATGGGGAGAATACATTAAAAAATAAATATAAAAATTTCCCACATCTTAATGTACTCTCAGAATGCTTCATTTAGAAGAGTCCGAGAGTACATATTATTGCAGGAAGTTAAGATAAATAATTATTGTTCGCGGAAAATCTTTCCGAATATGAATCTTACGAGTGGACCGGCTGCAAAAAGCTGCCAGAAGAAAGCCATTGGGAAGTTTCTTACTGTAAGCTGGCAGTAAGTAGCAAACATCTGTGTATTAAATCCGCCATTGAAGAGAATTGTTGCAATAAAGCTCATCATAGGGCACATAAACCATACGGAAAAGATAGATATTGCAAGAATGATAGCGATAGGTCTGTCTTTTCCCGGTGTGACGATCTTGAAAGCACATTTCTTGGCAAGTGGGCCTGCGATGAAAGTGTCGAGTACAAAACCTGCAACGATCATGATAGGAAATTCACCTAAGGCTGCTCCAAATACGAAATTCTTCATTCCACCTGTCTCAATGGCAATATTGTAGCAGATCATGGCATAAACCATGACAAGCACCATCATGATAGTAAAAATTGTTTCCTGAAATCTGTTCTTTGGCATTTTTCTTAAATCCTCCTGATAAAAATAAAATTGGTGGTTATTACTATGATAGCTGCAATGATCGGAACGGGGGCAAGTGTATAGAAACCGTTCATATATGTAAAAAGCACAAAAAAATAGACAGAGGGAAACTTTCGTCTCGCTCTGTCTAAGCTGCAACTACCATTAATTGTCGATAGTGTATCACAGATAAAATATAAAAATCAATAGGAAGTTGGTACTATTGATAAATTTATGCAGGAGTCAAATTAATGTGAGTATACAAGCCGTAATATGGTAAAATAATAACAAATTCAAAAGGAGGCATTTACATTATGAAAACGGAAATTAATATTAAGGTCAAGGTAGTTATTGGCATTGCCGCACTTCTGATAAGCAGCATGGTGGTATCGTTCATTACATTCGAGTATAAAAAAGACTGGATAATGCTTATAGCAGTGATCGTTACGGCTCTGGTATTTTTAAAGGCATTTAGCTGTGACGAAATTGAACTGTCTATTTACAACAAACTGGGAAAGCATCTGAAGGTTATATCAATAATTCTGGTTCTGCTCGGACTTAGCCTGCTACCTGACTCGTTAGGTGAACGTATGTCAGAAGGCGCAGGGAGAATAGGATATTGCCTTTCATATATTTTCTGGTTTACGGGTTTATATTTACACAATATACGTTCAAAATATAAGGAGATAAAAGAGGAAAAATGCAGATAAAGAAGGTTGCGGTTCTCTGATAAAAGTTGCATCCCATAAAGAGGGCGAAGTGATTTTTTATGGAAGAAAATAGGAAACGGCAAAACATAATCCGTTTTTATGACACAAAAAGTGGATATATTTTGCCACTTGTTGTATAATAATACCGACGATATTTATCAGTGAGGATTTGAAATGGAATATATTAGTGTAAAAGAGGCGGCAAAGAAATGGAATTTATCTGATAGAAGTGTAAGGAATTATTGTGCAAATGGGAAAATACCGGGAGCCATACTTCATGGAAATGCATGGAAAATACCGGAGGCGGCAAAAAAACCTGCAAGAAAGCAACGGCAGGGTAAAGTACCGAAGGATTTGTTAGCGAGGTTGCGGCTTGAAAAAGATGCCGGGATACCTGGAGGAATTTATCATAAAGTCCAGATAGAACTGACTTATAATTCCAATCATATAGAAGGAAGCAGGCTTACACATGATCAGACGAGGTATATTTTTGAAACCAATACAATTGGTATTTCAGATGAGACAATAAAAGTAGATGATATTGTGGAAACAGCTAACCATTTCAAATGCATAGATCAGGTAATTGATATGGCAAATTTTATGCTGAGTGAGTCATTTGTAAAACAACTTCATCTACTGCTCAAATCAGGTACATCTGACAGTCGAAAAAGCTGGTTTGCAGTGGGTGATTATAAGAGATTTGAAAATGAGGTAGGTGGAAAGGAGACAACAAAGCCGTCTGATGTTCCCAAAGCTATGAAAAAACTCTTAAAAGAGTATAATGCAAATAAGCATAAATCGCTAAAGGAAATTATTGATTTTCATTATAAATTTGAAAATATACATCCATTTCAAGATGGAAATGGACGAGTCGGACGCCTTATAATGTTTAAGGAATGTCTGAGAAATGGAATTACACCATTTATTATAAGTGATGATATTAAGCAATATTATTACAGAGGGTTAAATGAATGGAAAAATGAACCGGGATATCTGATGGACACTTGTTTGACAGCACAGGATCGTTTTAAAGCATATATGGATTATTTCGGATTGGAATACACAGATTAAAGGAGCAATATGACAATAAACAATAATGATAGTTGGTGAAGTAGGTGGAAAACTTGCCGGAAATTGCATGGTCTGGTGGAACAACCGTGTGAAAACCGGACACAGGGCAAGTGTAGCAATCGGCTTGCTGAGCGAATTCTGGAATCAGGGAATTGGAACAAGAATGTTTCAAGAAATGATAAAAATAGCAGAAAACAATCCGAAGATATTGCAGATGGAATTAGATTTTATCGAGGGCAACAGCAGAGCTAGAGCACTTTATGAAAAAATGGGATTTAGGATTACAGGTACAAATTTTAATGCTATAAGGCAGAAGGACGGAACTTTGTGCAATGAGTATTCAATGATAAGGGAAATAAATAGACCGGTTTGACAGATGAGTTAGTTTATGCTAACATAACATATGTTATGGAAGATGAGCGCAGAAAACAGACAGAGCAAAATCTCATAAAATCCGGCGAAGCGGAGTTCCTTTCAAAGGGATATGTCAAGGCAAATCTCAGAGATATCTGCAAAGCTGCAGGTGTTACAACAGGAGCATTCTATTTTTCTTTTGAAAATAAGGAGGCACTGCTTGCAGCCATTTTAGATCCGGTGATAGCTGAATACAGGAATATGTGCAGCGGGCTTGCTAAAAGGGAAGAGGATGATCCGGGCACAGCGGAGGATAATGAGAGACTTATGATGGAGTATCTGTCCGCACACCGTGCGGAGGTGATCATACTGATGGAAAAATCCGGGGGCAGCCGTTATGAGGGTTTCCGGAAGCAGGTCGATGCACAGATGCAGGCGGCATTTACAAGTTATTTTACAAAATTCATGGGTAAAAGCCCTGATCCGGAGCTTATAAGGATTTTGGTTGCCATGAGGCTTTGCGGCTATATGGAACTGGTAAAAGGAGATTATACTGTGAAAGAGAGAGTCCGACTGGCGAAAGAGATTGGCATACACGCCGATGCTGGAACAATTTCACTAATTAAATATTTAAAAGAAGATTCAGAAGCCTATCGCAGATGATGCGGTGGGCTTTTTCTATTGCAAAACATAACAAAACATATTATTTGTTATGCTAAGATGGCTGGAAATGTATACATGAATAAAACATATATGAGTATATTGAAAAGTTATGCATGGATAATTAAAATTATGAAATTTTGTGGTCTGATATATCAATTTAAAATGCGCTCGAATATTGAGATAGGAGGATTATATGATGAACGAAAAAACTAATTACGGAAACTGGGTACCTGAGAAAGCACTTTACATGTTGTTTGGGCTGGCGGCAGTTTTTCTTGTGGCAGCGGTTATATGTGGTGTGTGCGTGAAAGTGCCTGTGGCAGCAGTGATCTGCGCAGTGATTTGTGTACTGACGCTTGCTATGGCTGTGTATATGTTTGTCTGTCATGAAAAGTTTGCATTTGGAAAGGGCAACATGATGGCTGGAGTGCATAAACATCTGGTGGAGCATCTTGAGTGGGACGGAAACGGACAACTGCTCGATATCGGCTGTGGTGCGGCAGCACTTACCATAAGATGTGCAAAGGCATTTCCGAAGGCAAAGATCACAGCAATGGACTACTGGGGAGCACAGTGGAATTATGCCAAGGAGCAGTGCGAGAGAAATGCAAAGCTGGAGGGCGTTTACGACCGTATCACTTTCCAAAAGGGAGATGCTGCGAAACTGGATTATGCTGACGAGACATTTGATGCGGCAGTAAGCAATTTTGTGTTCCACGAGGTACATTCAGCAAAAGATAAAAGAGATGTCGTAAGAGAGGCTCTGCGCGTGGTAAAAAAGGGCGGCGCATTTTCATTTCAGGATATGTTTTCACAGAAAGCATTGTACGGAAATATGGATGAATTTGTAGAGTCACTAAAGGCAGATGGAATTTCTGAAATCCATTACATAGGAAACCTCGAAAAGAAGCTGGATTTCATACCGGGCTATGTGAGCGCACCATGGATGATAAGCGGAATGGGAATTATCTACGGCAGAAAATAATGGCGTAAATGATAAAATTTTTCATTGGTTTTCTGGAAGGCAGAATAATGAGCTGTTTCAAATAACAGGTCGAATTTTATAAGGGAAAAAACATCGATAACTCTGTCAAATAATGTATACTGTAACTAAATTATTACTGTTTGGACATTAGGCAAATTATTGTCAGGTTATGTGCATATAGTAGATTATTATATGATTAGAGGTAAGGAGATATATACACCACATATAATGTATATAATGCAATAGCAGAGGCTTCATCCGAGGACAATGTGGCAGCCGCAGAACAGCTTATGGCAGATCTGACAGGATCATATCAGGAACTGTGGCCGGTTATTCTTGCGGATGAATACAAACAGACATGGCTTGATAACTGTAAGGAACTGGTCGGTGAAGAAAATGCTCAGGCTGCATTTGATAAACTCTCATCAATGGTTTCGGGCGAAATATATGGTGAAGAAGCGGTAAAGGCATATGCAGATGGAAAAGGTGTTTATGAATGCCATTTTACACAGCAGGTAGCAAAACTCGAATTTGACGGAGATGACTCTGTGATAAAGGGCTGTAATCGTTGCTGGTCGCACTGTCAGGTGCGAACAGTAACATAATTTAATCTAAAACTTACTAATAAATTTCATAGTTACTTCAAAAAGGTCTGCCTTCAAGTTATAATTAAACAAAGACAATAACTTGAAGGTGATTTTTTATGGCAAAATACAAAAAAAAATTAGATGAAGATATCCGATGTCCTCTTGAATATGGTCTTGCGGTATTTGGCGGCAAATGGAAATCGCGTATAATATGCGTGCTTTCTGCAAACAGTAAACTCCGTTACAGTGAGATCCGCAAGGAGCTGTACAATATCACAGATGCAGTTCTTGCAGCAACGCTTAAGGATCTTATAGCGGATGGAATAGTTGACAGGAAATCGTATGATGAGATACCACCGAGAGTAGAGTATTCGCTTACGGAAAAAGGAACTTCGGTTGTTCCGATATTGCAAAGTATCTGTCAGTGGTCAGATATTTTTTACAAAGAAGATGTGGAAAATGAGATGACACAGTGCCAGAAATGTGACTATCACAGATAGAGTGGTTTGAAGAAATCTGTTAGATAAAGTAAGACAATGTAAGACAAATATTATTGTATATGAAATAAAAGAATATGATTTCGAAGGTGGAACAAAGGAAATGCTTGCGCAGATACATTATGTGCTTGTGCATCCAGACTATCAGGGTTGGGGCATTGCCGGACAGATGATCGAATATTTAAAGGACAAATACAAAGACGTCTTATATATCGAGGGAATGCCAAAGGAGAAGGATAATTATAAATTGTATTTAAAATAAGGAGATAAGATAAAATGAAATTAGCAGTAACATACGAAAACGGACAGATTTTCCAGCATTTTGGACATACAGAGCAGTTTAAAGTGTACGATATCGAAGATAATAAAATAGTAAACACACAGGTCGTAGATACAAACGGACAGGGGCATGGAGCACTTGCAGGTTTCTTAAACACAGCAGATATTGATGTACTTATCTGTGGAGGAATCGGAGGAGGTGCACAGGCAGCACTTGCTGCGGCAGGAATCAAGCTTTTTGGTGGTGTATCAGGTGATGCGGATGAGGCTGTAAAAGCATACATTGAAGGCAATCTTGCATACAATCCTGACGTTCATTGTACACATCATGATCATGAGGATGGTCATTCGTGCGGAGAACATCATTGTGGTGAGGACAAGCACGGCTGTGCGGGAAATCATTAATTGTCATCCGGGCCACTATGTATTTTAGTGAATACCAGGGCTTTTATGCTATGTAAACGTTTACTATTATGTTATAATGGCATGGAAAAACAGATGGAACAGCGGAAAACATATTTTGAAGCTGTATCATAAATAAAAAACGAGGTGAAAATTGTGCTTAAAGCGGAAAATTTAACTCTTAATGTAGATGATGAGGGCGGAAAGAAATGCCTTCTGAATAATATATCATTTCAGGTGGATGACGGAGAAATGCTTGTCATCACCGGACCAAACGGAGGCGGAAAATCCACTCTTGCAAAGACATTGATAGGTATCCAGACACCGGATAGTGGAAAGATCATACTTGATGGGCAGGATATCACAGAGCTTGACATCAATCACAGGGCAAATGCTGGAATAGGCTTTGCATTCCAGCAGCCACCGAGATTTAAGGGAATGACAGTCATGAAGCTGCTTAAGCTCGCAGCAAAGGATGAGCTTTCTGACAAGGAGTGCTGCGACCTTCTTACCGCAGTAGGACTTTGTGCAAAGGATTACATTTACCGTCAGATAGATGGCACACTCTCAGGTGGAGAGATGAAGCGTATTGAGATCGCATCAGTGCTTGCAAAGGAGCATTCGCTTTGTATATTTGATGAGCCGGAGGCTGGAATCGATCTGTGGAGCTTTTCAATGCTCATACAGAAATTCGAGGAAATCCATACTGAGAAAAAGCAGAGCCTCATAGTGATTTCGCATCAGGAGAAAATCATCAATATGGCAGACCGCATCATGATAATTGATGGCGGAGAAATCAAGAAAATCGGTACAAAGGACGAGGTGCTGCCTTATCTCAATGGTGTACAGAAATGTCACAAATGTGTAGAGAGACTGGAGGGAAGATCATAATATGGTAAAGCTTGACAACGTAACAGAGGGCGTACTTGACGTCATAAATGATAATAAATTCAGTCAGACCGGTGCCTTTAATCTGCGTGAAAACGGCACATCGATCTGCCACGGAGACAGTGAGCACATCAAGATAAAGAAAAAGACGGACAAGCCCGGCATTGATATTTATATTGATGGAAAGACGGACGGAGAGGCTGTCTATATCCCGGTAGTACTCAGCAAATCAGGCATGACAGACCTTGTATACAACGATTTCTATGTGGAGGATGGCGCAGATGTAAGGATAGTTGCAGGCTGTGGAATTCACAATAGCGGCTGCAATGAGAGCAGACATGATGGAATACACACTTTCCATGTAGGTAAAAACGCGAATGTACGTTATGAGGAAAAGCACTACGGCGAGGGAAACGGAACAGGTGCGAGAGTGCTTAACCCTGTAACAAATATATTTGTGGGTGAGAATTCTGTTTTCACTCTCGATACAGCACAGATAAAGGGTGTTGATTCTACAGTCCGTGAGACCAATGTGGAGCTTGGAAAGGACGCAAAGCTCTATGTCACAGAGCGTCTCATGACAGATGGAGAGCAGAAGGCGGAGTCAAACATCGAGGTGCAGTTAAATGGAGAGGACAGCTCTGCACAGATTGTTTCCAGATCCGTAGGAAAAGGAAACTCAGTCCAGACCTTCCATCCGAATGCCATCGGTAACAGCAAATGCCAGGCTCATATCCAGTGTGATTCTATCATCATGGATCATGCAGAGGTCGGTTCAATTCCTGAAATCAGGGCAAAAAATATCGATGCAGCTATCATCCATGAGGCAGCAATCGGCAGGATAAACGACGAGCAGCTTCTCAAGCTCCGTACACTCGGACTTACAGAGGAAGAGGCAGAGGAAGTTATCATACAGAATTTCTTAAACTAAATCAGGTGTAAATAGAAACCCCGGAGCGTGATATTGATATGCTATAAAAGCCTACAATACGCTCCGGGGTTTATTTTATGTTACTGGTCACGCCTAACAGTGTGACCAGTAACTATTTTATAACAGCAACCGGTTACTACAAAAATGCAAATTAGCATAAACTTGTAATTTTGACATAAACAGTAAAATAAAATTAAAACAGTAAACAACAGTAAAAGACAGTAAAACAGATTCAAAACAGTAAACAACAGTAAAAATGGGAGACCGATATGCAAAATCCATTTACACTTACATTTGGGAGAAGTATACTAGAGTCTGTTGAGAGTCTGGTACAGATTAAAATAAGGAGTCAGAATGAAAGCACACTATCACTTACCGGGTTTGTTTGAATTTTATGAATTATACAAAGAATTTCTCCCACTATACCGCAAGCACCGGGAATATTTCTATGACTGGTGCGATATAGGCTCAATATATGGAGCACCTGTAGACTGTATATGGGGCGGAGGCCGTACCGGTTTTGGAGAGCACGATCCGAAAGAAGTGCTTAAGCTGATGCAGGAATATGGTATATCTGCGAGGCTTACCTTTAGCAATTCATTGCTTACTAAGGAGCATCTTTCTGATAAAAAATGTAACGAACTGTGCAGGATATTTGATATAGGCAGAGATAATGAGCGAGGCAAGAGTTTTAGAAACGATAAGGATATAGAATGTCACATAGACAACGATAATGATATGAGTGGGATAAACAAGAGTATAAAAGAATGTAGAAACGGCATAATCATCTACTCAGATATTCTGCTTGATTACATAAAAGAAAACTATCCTGACTTTTATTTTGTGTCCTCAACCACTAAGGTTCTGACGGATTTCTGTGAATTTGAAAATGAGCTAAACAGAGAGGATTTCCGCTATGTAGTACCGGATTTCAGGCTGAACAAATCATTTGATAAACTGAAAGCATTATCACAGCATCAAAAGGAAAAAGTAGAATTTTTGTGCAATGAGTGCTGCTGGTTTGGCTGCACGGACAGGAAGAAATGCTACGAGACGGTTAGCCGCAAAAATCTGGGCGAGGATTGCCCGGAGCATTACTGCGTGGCACCTGATTCGGGCCAGGGATATCTATTTTCAAAGGCGATGGAAAATCCGGGATTTATCGGAACAGACGATATAAAGAACACTTACCTGCCGATGGGCTTTAGCAATTTTAAAATAGAGGGCAGAGGGCTTGGAAGTGCCATGATACTTGAATTTCTGCTTTATTATATGACGAAACCACAGTATCAGATACATGTCAGAGAGCACATTTATCTCGATAATATGCTGGATTTATTTTGAAATACAAAATATTGTTTTTTTCAGATTTTTTGCATTACAATGTACATAATATAATAATTATAACAATATTTAACATCAAAGAGATTTACTATACATTAACTACAATAGAAAGCGTGATTCTCAAAAATGAATATTAGAAGAGCACAGGAAAAAGACATACCAAGACTTATAGAATTGTTAGAGCAGGTGCTTCAGATCCATGCCGATATCAGACCGGATATTTTTATTCCGGGAACGACAAAATATACAAATGAAGAGCTTGCAGAGATGATAAAGGACGATACAAAGCCGATATATGTTGCGGCAGGTGATGATGATATCTGCATGGGATACGCATTCTGCCAGATAAGACAGCAGCCGTTTTCCAACAATATGGTGCCGTTTACATCACTTTTCATAGATGATCTGTGTGTAGATGCAAAGACCAGAGGAGCGCATATCGGAGAGCGGCTTTTTGAATATGTAAAGAATGAGGTAAAGCATCTTGGCTGCTACGAGGTCACACTCAATGTATGGAGCGGAAACACATCTGCTGAGAAATTTTATGAGAAGATGGGGCTTAAGACAAAGGAACGCCAGATGGAGTATATTTTATAGAAAACCAGAATAGCGACTAATCTAAAACATCCGCAATATATCAAAATAGATTGATATTTTCTAGATAAAAAACCTCTGGTATCGTTGTTTACCAGACCGAGGAGATTCGGCAAGACTTTGAATATGGATATGTTTCGTGTATTTTTGAGTTGTCTGACGAGGATACAAGCAAGTATTTTACTGACAAAAAGATATGGAAATGTGGAAATATATACAATCTGCTTTTGGTGGCTGGATATCTCAAGACAACAAAGAAAGAGCTACAAGGTGATGGTTCATATCTGTGCGAGGTTTCCATTCCAAACAAAGAGATTGCAGCAGTGTACAAAAGTGAGATACTATCACATTTATTACAGATTGGCGCAATCACAAGAACTACTGCAAACAGGATAGCTGAAAGCCTGTATGCGAATGATCACCAGGAGCTGCAAATGGCAATTGCTGAATATATGGACAGGTCGATAAGCCTTTATGATGCCGGAGCAGATTGATAATAAACGATACGACATGCAGATTCATGAAAAATAACTTTAAAGTATATTAACATCAAATCAGATTTAGAAAAATAATTATAAACAGGAAAAGGAGATTTATATGTACAAAGCATTAACGATTGCAGGAAGTGATTCAAGCGGAGGAGCTGGCATTCAGGCAGATATAAAGACTATGACAGCAAACAGCGTATATGCAATGAGTGCGATTACTGCGCTGACAGCACAGAATACGACAGGGGTAACAGGTATCATGGAGGTGACTCCGAAGTTTTTAGCGGAGCAGCTAGACAGTATCTTTACAGATATTTACCCTGATGCAGTAAAAACAGGAATGGTTTCTTCAAGCGGGCTTATCGAAACTATTGCGGATAAACTTACAGAATATAATGCAAAGAATATAGTTGTAGATCCTGTAATGATAGCAACGAGTGGAGCAAGACTTATAAGTGAGGATGCCATAAGCACATTAAAAAACAGATTAATGCCGCTTGCGACAATTATCACACCAAATATTCCGGAGGCAGAGGTGCTTTCAGGGATGGACATAAAAACAGAAGCTGATATGGAAAAAGCAGCGGAGATAATCTGCGATACATTGGGCTGCGCAGTGCTTTTAAAAGGTGGACATCAGTTAAATGATGCGAATGATCTGCTTTTCCAGAAAGAGAAAGAACCTGTGTGGTTTTATGGAAAACGAATCGATAATCCAAACACACACGGAACAGGCTGTACACTTTCTTCTGCTATAGCATCAAATCTGGCAAAAGGAAGAGATCTCGAAACAGCTGTAAGGCACGCAAAAAATTATATTTCAGGCGCACTCGAAGCCATGCTTGATCTTGGAAAAGGAAGCGGTCCTATGAATCATGCATTTGCCATCGATGGTGAATATGAATAATTTTTTGACAGGAGAGTACATAGATTATCCTGACAATATTTCGTATTTGCGTGAACTTAATAAAATCTGTATGGAAGAGTTATCGTTTGATGCAGGAAATATAAGAACAGTGCCGGTTGCCATTGGTGGTACCTCATGGGCTCCGGAGATACCTCAGGAAACAGTTATCATAAATAAACTTGAAGAAATTGCCCATATGAAAAATCGTTTAGAGGCTGCACTTGAGATGTTTTGTTTCATTGCCAGAACACAGATGTTCCTAGATGGAAATAAAAGAGTGGCTCAGCTTATGTGTAATAAGATCATGATGGAGGATGATATTGTTTTTTTTTCAGAGAAAAGTGCTTACTTATGAATCCTAAATGGAAACCGGTGGAGTAAAAGGTTGATGTATATGTATAATATGCAGAATCAATTAAGTAAATCAGCCATATGATAGAAAAAAGTAAGAGCAAGTGAACAACACAGAAAACACCAGATAGCAAATAAAATTACAAATCATATAAATTGCGCACAACCTATTGACAAAGTGGAGACGATAAATGTAAAGAAACTCGGAAACGGTGGTAATCTTATAGGATGTTGTAATTTTAATGCATAATATTACTTAGAAAATGTGCAGATACTGATCGAGTATCTGCATATTTTTTGAAAAAATATATGCGGAAAACGGGGAAAAATCACAAATATAACTAGCAAAACGGTGCATAGCGTACAGATCATACAAGGCTTTGAATAATTTTATGAGTGTATCCTAAAAAGAATTTACCTAAAAAGCGTTTATCCTAAAAAGCGTTTATAAGTACTGAAAATGTACGGATTATATATAGAAATGAACATAATGTATCGAAAACACTACAAAAATAAGTAAAATAACGAATAAAATATCGCAAACATAGAAAATTTTCGTCCACATGACGAAAAAACATAAAATTTTTAATGTTCACCCAAAAATATTCTATGGTTTAAAAATTTTTAATCCAGTATACTAAGCTTACAAACAAAACAAAGGGGGACAAAACTATATGAAGAAAAAAATTGTTGCGATTATGATGATGGCGGCTCTTGCACTTTCAACAGCTGCATGTGGATCTGACGGAGGATCAGGCGGGGGAACACAGACCGGAGGAAATGGTGGAAGTACTACATCTGCATCTGATGTAGCAAACAAGGACAAACCACTTGTATGGTTTAACCGTCAGCCATCAAACAGTTCAACAGGAGAGCTTGATACGACGGCACTCAATTTCAACAAAGATACTTATTATGTAGGATTTGATGCTAATCAGGGTGCTGAGCTTCAGGGAGAAATGGTAAAGGATTATATCGAGAAAAACATCGATAAGATCGACAGAAATGGGGATGGAGTTATCGGATATGTACTTGCAATCGGAGACATCGGACATAATGATTCCATCGCAAGAACGAGAGGTGTCCGCAAGGCTTTAGGAACAGGTGTTGATAAAGGCGGTGAAATCGATAGTACACCGGCAGGAACTAATACAGACGGTAAAGTAGCAGAGGTTCAGGATGGAAAGCTCGAGGTAAATGGTAAAGAATACACGATCAGAGAGCTTGCTTCACAGGAGATGAAGAACTCAGCCGGAGCAACATGGGATGCAGCTACAGCCGGAAATGCGATCGGAACATGGTCATCATCATTTGGAGATGCGATCGATGTAGTTGTTTCTAACAATGATGGAATGGGAATGTCAATGTTTAATGCATGGTCAAAGGACAACAAGGTTCCTACATTTGGATACGATGCCAACAGCGATGCAGTAGCAGCTATTGCAGAGGGCTATGGTGGAACGATCAGCCAGCATGCAGATGTACAGGCATACCTTACACTCCGTGTTTTAAGAAATGCTCTCGACGGAGTGGATGTTGATACAGGTATTGGAACTGCAGATGATGCAGGAAACGTATTAAGTGAAGATGTATATGTATACAAAGAGGATGAAAGATCATACTACGCACTCAATGTAGCAGTTACAGCTGACAACTATAAGGATTTTACAGATTCTACAGTAGTATGGGCACCTGTTTCAAACCAGCTTGATTCATCTGCACATCCGACAAAAAAAGTATGGCTTAATATTTATAATGCTTCAGATAACTTCTTAAGCTCTACATACCAGCCACTTTTACAGAATTATGATGATATCTTAAACCTTGATGTAGAGTACATCGGTGGAGATGGACAGACGGAGTCTAACATCACAAACAGACTTGGAAATCCTGGTCAGTATGATGCATTTGCGATCAATATGGTTAAAACAGATAATGCAGCTTCTTACACAGCTCTTTTAAATCAGTAAAAGGAAGTTACTGTTTACACTAAAAGGTGCTGCGGTAACAAAAGTAACGATGGCATATATGCGTAAAACATAAAACCGGGAAGGGAGAGATCCTTTCCCGGCAAATAAAAGTATAGGAGCAGGAAGTATGGAGGATAAGAGTAAGGATATTATCTTATCGATTCGCGGCATGAGTAAGTCATTTGGCCGAAACAGGGTTCTCGATCACATAAATCTTGATGTAAGAAAAGGCACTGTAATGGGGTTGATGGGTGAAAATGGCGCCGGTAAGTCGACAATGATGAAATGTCTTTTTGGTACATACCAGAAGGATGAGGGGACGATATATCTGGACGGAAAAGAAGTAAGCTTTTCCGGACCAAAGGATGCACTGGAAAATGGAATTGCAATGGTGCATCAGGAGTTAAACCAATGTCTGGAGAGGAATGTTGTTGATAATCTGTTCCTTGGAAGATATCCGGTTAATTCACTTGGAATGATAGATGAGGGGCGGATGAAAAAAGAAGCCTCTGAATTATTTAGAAAGCTTGGTATGACAGTTAATCTAGATCAACCGATGAAAAATATGTCAGTATCACAGCGTCAGATGTGTGAAATTGCAAAAGCAATATCATACAATTCAAAAGTCATAGTATTAGATGAACCTACATCATCGCTTACAGTACAGGAAGTTGCAAAACTTTTTGAGATGATGAGGATGCTTCGTGATCAGGGAATATCACTTATATACATTTCACATAAAATGGATGAAATATTTGAGATATGTGATGATATTTCCGTACTTCGTGATGGAAATCTGGTCATGACAAAAAGTACAAAAGAAACAAACATGAATGAACTGATTACCGCAATGGTAGGTCGTGTGCTCGAAAACAGATTTCCGCCGGTTGATAACCAGCCAAAGGATGTGATTCTGTCAATTCAGCATCTTTCCACAAAGTACGAGCCTTATCTTCAGGATGTTACATTTGATGTGCGTGAGGGTGAGATATTCGGACTTTATGGACTTGTCGGGGCAGGTCGTACAGAACTTCTGGAGACGATATTTGGAATCAGGACAAGAGCTGCAGGACGAGTGTATTTTGATCATAAGCTTATGAACTTTACATGCGCAAAGGAAGCTATGGACTATGGATTTGCACTTATTACTGAGGAAAGAAAAGCAAATGGACTTTTCCTTAAAGGAGATCTGACATTTAACACGACGATTGCGAATCTTAATGCATATAAAAAGGGTGTGGCTTTGTCAGATCCTAAGATGGTAAAGGCAACTTCGGATGAAATCAAGATCATGCATACAAAATGTATGGGACCAAATGACATGATCTCAAGTCTCTCAGGAGGAAACCAGCAGAAGGTTATTTTCGGAAAATGGCTTGAAAGAGGACCACAGGTATTTATGATGGATGAGCCTACAAGAGGTATAGATGTTGGAGCCAAATATGAGATTTATGATCTGATAATAAAAATGGCAAAACAGGGCAAGACCATCATAGTTGTATCTTCCGAGATGCCGGAAATCCTTGGTATTACAAACAGGATAGGAGTCATGTCTAACGGACGGCTGTCAGGAATTGTAAATACAAAAGAGACAAATCAGGAAGAACTGTTAAGACTCAGTGCTAAATATCTATAAGGGAGAAGAACGGATATGGCTAATAGTAAAATATTAACGGCTGAACAGGAGAAAAAACTGCGGCAGCCAATCGATGAATATGTGGGAAATATACAGAAAGAAATCGACAAGTTAAGAGAAGATGGAACTACAAAGGTTGTAGAGTACCAGTCTCTGATCGAGAGCGTAAAAAGGGATAAAACTCTTTCAAAAGGTGAAAAGGAATCAGAAATATCAGCTTACCAAAAGGAGCTTGAAAAAGCCAAAAGGGTTGAAGCACAGAATAAAGACAAGATCGCAGGGCTTATATCTGAGGCAGAAACATATATCAAAAATAATTTTGAGTTAAAATACTATAATGCCGTAAAGCAAAGCTGTGCGGCTGAAAAAGCGCAGGCTCTGGAAAATCATAAAAAAAGAATGGCAGAGCTTGACAAAAAGCATAAAGAAGTTCTTGCAAGAACTTCAGACAGGACTGAGATCAAGGAAGAAAACTATGTGCATAAAAACCGTGTGTCCAATGAAAAACTGGAGCTTGAAAAAGAGTACCAGAGGATCAAAGACAGAAAACATGAGGCATATAGCTATAAATATCATCTGATAGATATGCTCAGATTGTCAAAGTTTACTTTTATGGAGTCAAGAGCACAGAAATGGGAGAATTACAAATATACATTTAACAAAAGAACATTCCTGTTACAGAATGGACTCTACATTGCGATAATACTTATATTCATCGCTCTTTGTATCATTACACCTATAAAGAAGGGAACACCGCTTCTTACATACAATAATATATTGAATATACTGCAGCAGGCATCACCTAGGATGTTCCTGGCGCTTGGAGTAGCAGGGCTTATACTCCTTACCGGAACAGATCTTTCTGTAGGACGAATGGTTGGTATGGGTATGACAACCGCAACCATTATCATGCATCAGGGTATAAATACAGGTGCAGTGTTTGGGCATATATTTGATTTTACAAAGGTTCCTGTCGGAGCAAGAGTTGTGATCGCTCTTATTGCATGTATATTGCTTTGCACCTTGTTTACAAGTATAGCCGGATTTTTCACTGCTAAATTTAAGATGCATCCGTTTATCTCAACTATGGCAAACATGCTTGTTATATTCGGTATCGTTACATATGCTACAAAGGGTGTTTCATTCGGAGCAATTGAGCCGACAATCCCGAATATGATCATTCCGAAGGTCAATGGTTTCCCAACGATCATAATATGGGCTGTAGCAGCAATAGCAATTGTATGGTTTATCTGGAATAAAACAACATTTGGTAAGAATTTGTATGCAGTCGGAGGAAACCCTGAGGCAGCAGCAGTTTCAGGTATTTCAGTATTCGCAGTAACTCTTGGAGCTTTTATTATGGCAGGTGTTCTTTACGGATTTGGTTCATGGCTTGAGTGTGCACGAATGGTAGGTTCAGGATCAGCAGCTTATGGACAGGGCTGGGATATGGATGCCATCGCGGCCTGCGTAGTAGGTGGTGTATCATTTACAGGTGGTATTGGTAAGATTTCAGGTGTAGTAACCGGTGTATGTATTTTTACAGCACTTACATATTCCCTTACAATCCTCGGAATTGATACAAACCTCCAGTTCGTATTCTCAGGAATTATCATTCTTGTAGCAGTAACACTTGACTGTCTGAAATACGTACAGAAAAAATAAAATTACAATAATAAGGTGACTATTTTCCTCTCCTAAAATGATAAAGCGGAGATGCCCATATGACACATATAATGTGTAGTGGGCACCTCTGCTTTAATTGTTGTTGCTGGTCACACCTGACAGTGTGACCGGAAACGGGGTCAAAAATAGTATCATGACATTAATGGGGATTTTACTTTAAAGAAGGAAACTGATATAATAAATAGACAAAATAAGGGAAGGTAAAGCTATGTATACATTATTGCTTGTCGATGATGAGGAGGAAGTAATAGAGATTATTGCACGTAAAGTGAAATGGGAGGAACTGGGGTTTTCTGTTATAGGCCATGCCAACAACGGATATAAGGCGCTGGAAATGCTTGAGGAGGTGCAGCCGGATGTTGTTATGACTGATATAAAAATGCCATATATGGACGGACTTAAGCTGTGTGGACATATAAAAGAAAGATATCCGGCGACCAAGATATTGCTGTTCACTGGCTTTGATGATTTTGAGTATGCAAAGGAGGCAGTGCATCTCGAGATAGAGGAGTACATATTAAAGCCTCTTAATCTGGCAGAGATAACAAAGGTATTTGAAAATCTCCGGCAGAAGCTGGATCAGGAGAGAAATGAAAAAAGAAATGCTGATCTTCTGAGAAAATATTATGATGAATCCCTTCCGCTTTTGCAGGCTAACTTTTATTCTACACTTATTGAGGGCCGCATACCGGAGGAAGAGCTGTATAGATACATGACAGATTATCAGATACGATTTGACGGAGCATTATATTGCTGTATAGTCGTACATACATCTGCAAGTCAGGTGCCGGCGGGGATGGATATACGTCTGCTTACTATATCAGTGAACCGGCAGGCTGGGGAAGAACTTCAGGAACGCTGGAGGGCAAAAACATTTACTTATCTTGGGGAAACTGTAATGATAACACAGTTAAAAAGTGAAGATGAGATTTCTGAACTTACAGATGAATGTGACCGCTTCTGCAAATATATAGATCATGTTATGGGAGCGAAGGTTACTGTCGGTATAGGGCAGGTCTGTGAGCATGTATCAGAGCTTGCAAAATCATATCAGACAGCAAAAGAAGCTGCATCATACAGAGTGCTGTATGGCAGCAATAGGGCAATAAATCTGCACGAGATCGTACCTCAGCGAAAGATAATGATGGATACGAATGAGGGCAGTGGGCTCCTGAATATCTTTAAGATGATATGTCTGGGAAACGAAAGCGACATCGAAAAAGCAGTTGGCAATTATATGAAACAGAAATTTATGACATTTGACTCTTTGGAAAAATATCATATTGCCGTGATGGAACTGATAAGTGAGTTATATCATTTCATGATAAACAATGAACTGGATATTGCAAAAATATCAGGTGGAACGAGCGCACTATATAATGAAATAAGCAATTTTGAACCAAATGTTCTTGAAAAATGGCTGTTAAAAACAGCACTGATGCTGCATGGCGATATGGCAGATGCCAGATATCATTCAAAGAAATCCCTTATAGACCAGGCAAAAGAGTATGTGCAGCAGAATTATCAGAAGGAAGAGCTTGGACTGGATGATATATGCCGTCAGCTGGGAGTATCAAACTCATATTTTTCCAGCATGTTTAAAAAGGAAACAGGGAAATCTTTTGTAGGATATCTGACAGATTACCGTATGGAAAAGGCAGCGAGAATGCTTGTTGAGACCAGCGAAAAAAGTTATATGATAGCAAAGAGTGTTGGATATTCAGATCCAAATTATTTTAGCTATGTGTTTAAGAGAAGCTACGGGGTATCACCATCTAAGTATAGGACAGAATATGCGGAAAATTAATTATAAACCGGGAAATATACAGACTACGATAATGATCGCGTTTTCAATAATATCAGCACTTATAATATTTAGCATGGGTATTATGATGTATTGGAGATTTTCGGATATATCAGAAGAAAATATAATTGAAAACAATCAAAAGCTTATGGATCAGACTGTCGAAAGTGTAGAGAATTACCTGATAAACATGCGGCAGATATCTGACGCTGCATATTATTATGTGATAAAGGAAAATGATATGTCTGGAAATATAGACGAAGTACATAAGGGTATGAATCTTTTATATGAGGCGAATAAGGATAAACTCAGAAGCATCGCTGTTTATAATAAGTATGGCAGTCTTATGGCGGCAGAGCCGGTTTCAACTCAAAAAGAGGAACCGGACGTCACAAAGCAGGAATGGTTCATACAGGCAATGAACAGGATGGAAAATATACATTTTTCAACTCCTCATGTGCAGAATCTGTTTGATGATGGAACTTATAGATATTACTGGGTGATCTCTTCCAGCCGTGTTGTTGAACTTACAAATGGTGCCGAAAGCCAGTCAGGTGTTTTGCTGGTCGACATGGATTATTCAGGCATATCAAGGATGATGGAACAAATAAACGCATCAGGGAACGGACAGTATTACTATTTGTGTGATGGTAATGGCAAGATCATCTATCATCCCCATCAGGTACAGCTGGATAACGGCATGCAAAGCGAAAGCAGTGTAAAAGCAGCAGGATCAGATGAAAAGATATATGATGAGTATGTGGAGGGTATACATAGAAAAGTCATTGTCAATTCTATAAGCTATACAGGCTGGAAACTGGTGGGTGTTATGCCGTATTCCATTTTTTCAACAAGGATGGCAGATATAAAGCAGTTTGTGCTTGTAGTCTCATTACTAATGGCGATGATGCTTGAGTTTATCAATCAGGTTGTATCTGTCCGTATTTCCAGTCCTATTATGAAGCTGAACAACTCTGTGATCAAATACGAAGAGGGAAAGGAACCTTATATATACATAGGCGGATCAGAGGAGATAAGGCATCTTGGAAAGTCTATACAGGAATCATATAAACAGAATCTTTCGCTTATGAAAAGGGTAGTGTGGGAGCAGAATGAGAGAAGGAAAAGTGAGCTTGATGTATTGCAAAGCCAGATCAATCCGCATTTCTTATATAACACACTGGATTCGATAACATGGATGATAGAAGGCGAGAAAAATGAAGAGGCAGCATTCATGATAACACAGCTTGCGAAGCTTTTTCGGATAAGTCTGTCAAAGGGGCATACTATAATCAGTATACGAGATGAATTACAGCACGCTCAAAGCTATATGAATATACAAAAGATACGTTACAAGAATAAGTTTGAGGTTGTTTTTGACATAGACCCGGAGATACTTGATTATTGTGTAGTAAAGCTTGTGCTGCAGCCAATCCTCGAAAATGCGATAAATTATGGAATACGTGAGATGGATGGCTGCGGGATAATAAATATATGCGGCAAAAAGGATGGTGATAAAATTATTTTGTCAGTATCGGATAATGGAATGGGAATACCTGATGATGAGATAGGATTTTTGCTCAAGGATACAAACCGGATCAGAAAAAGAGGTTCCGGAGTCGGACTTGTAAATGTCAATAACAGGATAAAAATATTATTTGGTGAATCGTATGGACTTTACATAGAAAGTGAGCTTGATGAGGGAACAACAGTTTATATAAATATACCGGCTATAGAATATACAGAAGAAAACAGAAAACACTTTGAGGAACACAGTATGCCGGAGGAAGCACAATGAATAATGGAAAAAGATCATTTATAATAACTGAGATAGTATTAGGGATACTGCTTATAATTTCACTGATCTATGTTGTTTATAATAAAAGCGGTCCTGGACAGCAAAAAATAGCAGTTATTGTGCCGGATGTGGATGAAAGCCAGTGGTCAGCTTTCAAGTATGGACTTAAGATGGCAGCGCAGGAGTATGATGTAGATATCGTCATAATAAGTAAGGATAACATGGAAACTGTAAATGATGAGATAGATGTCATAAACCAGGAAATAAAAAACGGGGCGGATGCAGTAGTAGTAAAACCTGTTGTGGATAATACAGATCAGGCTAAGCTTGATCAGATTAAAAAAAGGGTTCCGGTTATGATAGTCGGAGATACTATAACTGATGAGTCGGAGAATATTTTTACAACGACAGAACCGGATCAATATGGTATGGGTGCTGCACTGGCCAACAAACTGCTGGAGAATAATAATGGCAGTCTGGAAGGTAAAACGATAGGTATTTACTCTCAATATGCTTATTCGAGGGCAAAGGAGCAAAGGCGTCAGGGAATATGCGATACACTTGAAGGAAGCGGAGCGCAGATATTGTGGTCTGTTTCAAAGAATTCTGAATCTGATGAGATCGTAAATCTGCAGACACAGCGAAAGGTAGATATAATAATGGCGCTGGATAACGAAAGTGTGGTCGAGGCAGGGCAGGCAGCCTGTGATAATGAACTATATGGAGCGCTTATATATGGGATAGGAAATTCAACCGAAGCAATATACTATCTTGATGCGAGATGGATGGAGTGCCTTATTGTGCCGGATGAATTCGAAGCAGGTTACAAAAGTGTGAATACCCTGGTGGATGCTCTCCGTAAAAATTTGTATGTCATGAAAGATCAGGAGATTTCATATACAGTACTTACAAGAGAAAACCTTTTTTCAGACGAGAACAAGAACCTGTTATTTACGATAAGCCAGTAGGAGATATGCCGATGAATTTAAAAAAAATAAAAGATGCAGCAGTACTCATTGCTTTTTTAGCAGTCATGCTTTGGACGTCATACGGCAGCACGGAGGAAAAGGAAGATAAACAGATATATATAGGGGTGGCATGTTATGACCAGAAGGATACATTTCTGGGAGAGCTTATGGAAGCTTTTAAGGATGAATGCAGCCATCTTGAAGCTAAGGGATACGGCATCAGCCTTACTATCATGGATGCTGCCAATTCCCAGAGAACACAGGATGATCAGGTGCAGGAAATGATAGACAACGGCTGTGATATTTTGTGTGTCAATCTGGCAGACCGGACAGATCCGTCTGAAATAATAGATACTGCCCGGGAAAATGATGTGCCGATCATATTTTTTAACAGAGAGCCGGTAGAGGAGGATCTGATGCAGTGGAATAAGCTTTACTATGTCGGGGCAGAAGCAAAACAGTCAGGGCAGATGCAGGGAGAGCTTGCCGCAGATTATATAAAAGAAAATCCTTCTGTAGATAAAAATAGTGATGGTAAAATACAATATGTTATACTGGAAGGAGAGCTCGGACATCAGGATGCCATAATAAGGACTGAAAGTGTTGCAGAGAGTATGAAAGAAAATGGTGTTGAGCTTGAAAAGCTGAGCTACCAGACTGCAAACTGGAATCGTGCCCAGGCGCAGAACCGGATGACACAGCTTATCGGACAATATAAAAACAGTATAGAGCTTGTTATTGCAAATAACGATGCAATGGCACTTGGGGCAATGGATGCATACGAAAAGCTTGGCATAACAGATTCAAATTATCCTGTGTTCTTTGGTATAGATGGCACTGATGAAGGTCTTGAGGCAGTACGGCAGTCAAAGCTTGCAGCCACGGTATATAATGACAAGGAAGGACAGGCATATGCAATGGCACAGCTTGCATATGCAGTTGTTACCGGATATGGCATGAACAATATAGGATTTGAAAACAAAAAATATATTTATCTGCCATATAAAAAAGTTACTGCAGGTAATGTAACAGATTTTATTGATAATATTCAGGATTAAAGCTTGAAAACCAGGAGTAAGTCAGTATATAATGTTAAGATTAGGATATATCTAAGAGGTATGGTCACAGATGAAAACAAGAGAATTCGATAAAATATTTTACAAAAAGCTATGGATGCTCATGTTTCCGATAATGCTGCAAAACCTTATGCTTGCTCTTGTGGCGGTGGCAGATGCGTTCATGCTTGGAGGGCTGGATCAGAACTATATGTCAGCTGTTTCACTCGCCACACAGATACAGTTTATCCAGAATATGTTCCTGTCTGCATCCACCGCAGGACTTGCTATTCTTGGCGCACAGTACTGGGGCAAAAGAGATATTAAGACACTGGATGATATTTTCAGTATGGCGATAAGAATCTGTGGAATAGTTTCTGTTTTGTTTTTTGTGGCATGTGCATTTTTTCCGAAATATCTGATGCTTATATTTACAAATGAACCGGTGCTCATAGATTATGGAGTAAGCTATCTTAGGATCGCTGCGTTTTCATATCTTCTTACAGGATTTTCACAGTGTTATATAGTTATGATGAAGATATCAGAGCATGCAGGATCAGCGGCTGCAGTGAGTTCGATAACCGTAGTTTTAAATATTCTGCTCAATGCAATATTTATTTATGGGGCATTTGGAATCAGGAGTATGAATGTACGAGGAGCAGCACTAGCAACACTTATAGCCCGCATCGTAGAATTGCTGCTTGCGGTTATATTTTCATACAGACCAGGATTTATAAGGTTGAAGGTGCATGAGCTTTTTGTAAGAAATAAGCGGTTGTCAAAGGATTTTATGAAATGCTCAGGACCGATTCTTGGAGCGAGTCTCGTATGGGGAATTGGATTCACATCATACTCATCATTTATGGGACATCTCGGAACAGATGCAGCGGCAGCAAACTCTGTTGCTGCAGTAGTGCGTGACATTATATGCTGTCTCAGTGCAGGAATATCGAGTGCAGCCGGTATAATGGTCGGAAATGAGCTGGGCGCAGGAAATCTTAAACGTGGAAAAACATATGGCATACGGCTCTTAAAGCTATCGGTCGTGTGCGGAGTGATAATGACTATTCTAATGGCGGTTTCTGCACCTGTTATTTTATATTTTGTAAAGCTTACACCACAGGCGGGAGTGTATCTAAAGCAGATGTTTGTTGTGCTTGCTTTATATATGATAGGACGATCAATGAATGAGATCATAATAAATGGTATATTCGGATCAGGTGGAGATACAATGTTTGATATGTATAGTCTGGCTGTTACGATGTGGGGAATTGCGATACCGCTGGCTGTTGCAGGAACGTACTTCCTCAACTGGCCGGTTGTTGTAGTGTATGCATGTACATGCGTGGATGAGGTTGGAAAAATACCATGGACGCTTATCCACTTTAAGAAGTATAAATGGGTTAAGGATTTGACAAGATAAGGAAAAGGGATGAGGATAATGTCAACATTAAAGCTGTTGTTTTCTAAAATTACGGATGATGCTCCCGTATATGAGAAAAAAGATGTTGTAGAAAATATATTTGTGTTTCGTATGCTTTTGGTATGGCATCTGCTATATACATTTGTATTTATATTAAATTGCCTGGAGGTATTTATTGTTGATAAAGCTATTTTTGCTACAGGATATTTATTGTCATGCATTCTTTTGATCGTGTTTATTATAGCGCTGCTGATATTTGGGGTTGATCATGTATGCGCAAAGTATCTGTGTATTTCAGAGGCTGGTTTTTTGGTGATGATAACAAGCTCAACACTTACATATCATATGGTAATAGTTGTGATGTTACCGATCGTGATTGCCGGTGTATACTCATCAAGGAAACTGTCAATATTCGCATTCGTTTTTTCAATTTTTAATATAGCATTTAGTACGTATGTGGGATATTATTTTGGAGTATGTGATGCAAATATGGCATTGATTACTACAACATCTCTTAAACATCTGCAAAAGGATGGAGTGCTTTTGCTGAATGAGGTAAATAAAAATCCGTTGGTAACTCTTTTTATGTATTATGTTTTTCCGCGGTCACTTATTGCAACCGGATTTTACTGTGTCAGCAATGGTGTTAACAAAATGATCCGAAGAACAATAGAAAAGGCTCATCGTATAAAGCATGAGGCAGCAATGGATGATATGACAGGGCTTTATAATAAAAATAAGCTTCTGAGTGACCTTGAAAAGCCAAAGGAGCCTGACAGAAATGTTGCAGTCATATATTGGGATGTAAATCAGCTTAAGTTTGTGAATGATACATACGGACACGGGCAGGGAGATCGTCTTATAGCAAGGATTGCAGGAACTATCAGACTTGTTGTGGCAAATGATAATGATAATGTAAGGACATATCGTTATGGTGGCGATGAGTTTGTCATGATCATACCGGATGGAACGAAGGAAGCAGCACTTAGCTTTATTGATAGATGGAATAAGCTGATGGAGCCCATACAAAAGGATAGTAAAATCCCGATTTCCGCTTCTGTCGGGTATGCCTGTGGCAGATATGCCGATATAAGGAAGATCATCAGTGAGGCTGATGAGAGAATGTATGAAAACAAGAGGGAACGCAGTCAGGAGAATTGAGTCCTGACTGCTTATAAAAATTATTTATCTGTTTTATCATGTATCATCCTTGCAAGATAGACGAATGGCGTATCTGCTAGACTTGTCACGATAAATATCACATAGCTTGAAAGCGCAATGCTGACAAGTGTAGCCGGTTTGTACATGCCCCAGAAAGCTCCGAATGTATAAAGCAATGTGTTAAGGAGCTGTGATATAAGTGTGGAGCCGTTGTTCCTAAGCCAGAGAGCTTTTCTTGAGTCACCATTAAAATGCTTCGTTGTAAGTGCCCACCATTTGTGATATGCCCACACGTCAAACCGCTGGCAGATAGCATATACAAGTACACTTACGATCATCAGACGAGGCGTATTTGAGAATATTGTCTTTATAGCCGGCTGTGCCCAATCACTTGCGCTAGGCTGATAAAGCATCCATGTCTGCGATACGATTATGAAAAATATTGATGTAAATATTCCGATATTTACGGCTTTTTGTGATGCTTTTTTACCTTCCACCTCACTGATTATATCTGTAACCAGAAATGTTGAGGCAAACAGGATGTTACCGAGTGTCTGCTCCATGCCAAAGGCATTTACCATGATAAGGACCTCAATATTGGCGGTGATCGTAGCTATTGCTGTAAAGCAGTACAAGCCATGCAGCCCAAATATCCTGTATGCAAGAAGCACTGTTCCGTAGATCACAAAGAGACTTGCGATAAGTAAAAATTCGTTCATTTTCTTTTCTCCATTTCAATGTTTTTGACCACATTTTATATATGAGAAATTCTGAATCCACTATTTGTAAATTCAAAATATGCATAAAAAAGGGCACTTAATGTTTTGACCACATAAAGTACCCTTTGCAGATTGATAACCCAGACAGCTATCAAATATATGCAAATTATCCCTAGTTTTGTTTATAGACAGGATGGTCACGAACTGTCTTGTTAAGTTGTAATCGATATCAAATACTGTAGTACTATAGCAGATTATTTTGGATTTGGCAATGGTTTATTTTGCCAAATGAACGGGTTGCGCCTAAATGGCAGTAGATGGTACAATAAATTCAGAAAATAGGTATAACAATATATGGAGGTTATTTGTCATATGAACGATTGGGAGAGAATGAGTGTGGGGAACTTATATGAAAAATGAAACGCCGCTGTCGCAGAGGAAAAAGGGAAAATTGTAATTTATGTATCAATTCATTATACTATATGCATAGTGTAGCGGATTTTTATGAATATAAGGATCATGAGGTAAAATAGATGGAATTATACCATGTCAGAAGCGAGGTAGTATATGACAGAAAAAGAGAGAACAGGTGAGTGATGAGGTAATTGATTACTACAAAATAGAAAATGGCAGTTTTGATACAATATCAGACTGTAAATATTCGATTCCAAGTTTTCTGGATATTGGGAAGCTTTATAGCATCATGATAGAGGATTGTGCAAAAGAAGGAGAAGAAGTGCAGGAACTTATCAATATTTTTTCTTCTTTTATCAGTGATAAAATATCAGAGTTTAACACTGATCTGTATTATCAAAATCCTGATTATCTGGAGTGGTCTTATAGGGAAGGAAAACTATTGGATTGAATGTAGTGTATTGACCACCATAACAGCTGATGGTACTATAGTAATAACGAAACAATACGAAAATACAGTTATTTAAATGGAGGGGCACAATGAGGAATTCATACAAAAGCTATAAAATACAGGACAACACAGCAGAGCTGATCTACGAGAACGGCAGTCTGTTTGTTACCATATTTGAAAACAACATAGTGCATGTTGCACAAAAACCCGGCATCGAAAGTGTTGCAATAGAGGAGGGCTTTATTCCGAAGGCTGCCACACCGGACGTGACCTGTAAGGATACATCTGATGCCAAGGGTACCGCAGCAGAAGCCGGTGTAAGCGATGCAGCAGTTAAAGCAGTCATCAGCGCAAGGGATATTACTGTGTATGTGAAGGATAACGAGAAGCTTGATATTTATTACAAAGGGAAGCTTGTGCTTTCAGATTATGAAAAAGCACGCAAAAAGAGTGAGAAGAATCCGTACGAGGATCTTGCCATCGCAGAGCTTGAGGGACATACTGTCGGAAAAGATGAAGAAAAAACTGACTCTGTTACCATCATCAAAAAGCTTGGAAAGGATGATGCTATTTACGGTCTGGGAGATAAGCCGGGCTGCCTCAACAAGCGTGGATATTCATATGTAAACTGGAACACAGATGATCCTGCGCCACATGTGGACAGCTTCAAATCGCTGTACAAATCCATACCATTTTTTATCGTGCTGGGCGATGAATATTGCTATGGAATTTTTGCGGATAATACCTACAAAACAACCTTTGATTTCGGTTTTGAAAACACAGATTACTATTTTGTAGAGCATGAGAAGGGCGAACTGGACTACTATTTTATGCCGGGAAAAGATATGGCAGAGGTGGTAGGACTTTATACATCACTGACAGGCACCACACCGCTTTATCAGAGATGGATATACGGCAGCCATCAGAGCCGCTGGGGCTATTACACACAGGATGAGGTGCTTGATATAGCTGACAAATTCCGCGAGCTTGATATCCCATGCGATGTGATACATATGGATATCGATTACATGAACGGCTACAGGGTATTCACCTTTGATGACAAGAAATTCCCTGATGTAAAGGGCCTTTCAGAGAAGCTTGCTGACAGGGGTGTAAAGCTCATATCCATCATTGACCCGGGTGTGAAAAAGGATGAGGACTATTTCATGTACAAAGAGGGCATGGAGATGGATGCATTTGCACATGATATAGATGGCAGTGTATATGAAAATGCTGTCTGGCCGGGAACATCGGTATTTCCGGACTTCACAAAGCAAAGCGTCAGAAGCTGGTGGGGAGACAAGACAAAGATACTTCTCGAGCACGGTATCAGTGGCATATGGAATGATATGAATGAGCCTGCAAGCTTCAACGGACCACTGCCGGATGATGTGCAGTTTGAGTATGGAGCACATGAAAAGGTTCACAATATTTACGGACATTTTATGGCAAAAGCCACATATGAGGGACTTGCGAAAAATGATGGTGGAAAACGTCCGTTTGTACTTACAAGGGCTGCATATGCCGGAAGCCAAAAATACTGCGGTGGCTGGACCGGAGACAATCACAGCATCTGGGCGCATATAGCACTTTCACTCGAGCAGGTCTGCAATCTGTCAGTCAGCGGACTTGCCATGTGCGGCAGCGATATAGGCGGTTTCGGAAGTGATACTACACCGGAGCTTCTTGTCAGATTTTATGAGGCAGCAGTATTTGTGCCGTTTTTCAGAAATCATTCAGCGATGGGAACACGCAGACAGGAGCCTTGGCAGTTTGACGAGATTACGATAGATGCAGTCAGAAAGACAGTAAAGCTCAGATACAGATTTATCCCATATATCTATGATCTGGCACATGAGTGTGAAAAGACAGGAGCACCTATCGTGCGCCCGCTCGTATACGAGTATCCTGCAGACAGGCATGTTAGAAATATTTCCGATGAATATATGCTCGGAAGCTTTGTACTGGTTGCACCTGTGATCGCACCGGGCAAGGAGGCAAGAGAGGTTTATCTGCCTGACGGCGACTGGTATGATTACTACACAGGCGAAAAATACAGTGGCGGCAGATATATTTTAGCAGATGCACCACTTGATAAAGTGCCGGTCTTCATAAAAGCAGGAGCCATTATCCCTGTTGCAGACGGAGAAATCCGCTCTACAGAGGATATTACAGAGGATAAGATCAGTATACTGACATATCCGGGCAAGGGCAGCTTCGTGCATTATCAGGATGACAATGAGACGTTCGCATACAGAGACGGTGAGTATAATGCTGTTGAGTATACCCTGGATGGGGATAAGCTTGAGAAGAAGGTGTTGCATAAGGGATTGTAAAAATTGTCTTTTATAAATCAATCCGCTATACTATATATTTAGTGTAGCGGATTTTTGGGATTTGCCGGATGCCATACACTTACAATAGGTGAAAAAATCAGCATAATTTTATTCGGATGCGACTGACTCGGTTGCAACCGAATAAAAATTGACATCAGAATACATTGCAAATATAATATACATATCATGTAACTATTCAGTATGGAGGTTCATTTTTATGTTTTATGGAAGAGAAAACGAAATAAAAAAGCTGTGTACAATGCTAAATTCTGATGGGCAGATGGTTTCTCTGATTTATGGAAGGCGTAGGATTGGGAAAAGTGAGCTTATCAAGCAGGTACTGAAAGAAACTAATATAAAAAGCATTTATTATGAATGCAAGCAAACTACAGAAAAGAATAATGTAGACAGTTTAGCAGAATTAATTGGTGAGAGTTTTGACTTCCCAAAGCCTGCTTTTGAAAATATGGAGGTTTTATTGACGTTCCTGTTTAAGATGTCAGAAAAAGAACCGATGATTCTGGTTTTGGATGAATATCCATATTTACGTGAAAATTCAAAGGGGCTTGACAGTGTTCTGCAATCGGTCATAGACCATAATAAAGATACTTCTAAAATGAAGCTTATTTTCTGCGGTTCTTATGTGGATACGATGAAGGCTCTTCTGGAAAAGCAGAATCCGTTGTATGGAAGAGTTGATCTTACACTTAATATAAAGCCTATGGATTATTACGAATCAGCATTATTTTATCAGGAGTTTTCAGCAGAGGACAAGGTCAGACTGTTTAGCGTGTTTGGAGGAATACCATATTATAATCGGTTGATTGATCCAAAAAAGAGTGTGCGGGAGAATATCATAGAGCTTATTGCTTCTCCGGGGGCGCGTCTGGAAAATGAAGTATCCATGTACTTAAGCTCAGAGATTTCAAAAATTACAAATGCAAACGAAGTCTTTGAAGCGCTTGCAAAAGGCTATTCCAGATACAAGGATATACTTGATCAGTCAAACGTCTCAAGCGGACCGGCATTAATTGATATTCTTGATAAGCTGATGCGCATGGACGTTGTTTCAAAAGAAGCTCCAATAAATGATGAAAATAACAAGAAAAAGTCAGGATATTTTATTTCAGATAATCTTTCATTGTTTTATTATAAATATATTTTCAGAAATATGTCACGGATGAATATTATGGATCCGGATGCTTTTTATGATAAGTATATAGCAGAGGATTTTGAAACGAAATATGTTCCAAAAAGCTTTGAGAGAATTTGTAAACAATATCTGATCAGAAGAAATAAAAAGGGTCTGATGGATGAGATTTTTGAGAAGATAGGAAAATATTATTATGATGATCCTGTAGAAAAAAAGAATGGTGAATTTGATATTGTCACATTGGATGATAAGGGATACATTTTCTACGAAGCAAAATTCAGAAAAGAGCCTATATCTGAGGGGATGGTTCAGAATGAAATTTGTCAGGTGAAACAAACCGGACTAAAGTGCTATAGATATGGTTTTTTCTCAAGAGCGGGATTTGCCTGTGAAGCAGGAGAAGATCGCGTGTTGATTGAATTATGGGAGCTGTATAGCTAGTGCATAGAAAAATAAGTTTCTGGCTATATGACGCAGATGGAAAATCAGGCAAGTCATATGGCTGTGCCGGAATAGCCTTTTTTCTCGGCGTAATTCCAGTACTGGTGATAGCCCGGCAGGTCAAGGTCAATCTGTCCCGCCTGTAGCTTGGACTCCTGTATACAAAAGAAATCCGCATCTATACTGTTAAAAAAATCAAGGAAACCTTTCTGGACGCATGCGCGCAGTCCATTTACATTCCACGATATAAATTTCATGTCTTAATCCTCCATATCACTGCAATAAATTATCATATATTTTTCGCTTAAACATGACATTTTCCTAATGAAATTACAAAATCGCATTTTTTATTTTGATGATTTACTACAAAATCGCATTTTTTAAAAGAGGTTTGAATCTGCAGATTGAACTTTTTCCATAAAATACGTATAATAGAGGAAGAAAATACGCAAGATAATACGCAAGATAGAGGTGCTTATATGGGAGATTACAAACCACCATTTAAAATAACAAATAAAATATTATCGTATGTATCATCAATTTCCGAAAAAATAGGACAGATAACCGTAACAGGTAACCTTGAGGCAAAACCACATTTAAGAAGGAATAACAGGATAAAGTCCATTCATTCTTCTTTGAAGATTGAAGCAAATTCTTTGACTCTGGGACAGGTTCGGGATGTCATAAATGGCAGGACAGTGCTCGGAAAGCAAAAGGAAATTCAGGAAGTAAAGAATGCATATGAAGCATATGAACATCTTTCGGAGATCAATCCGTATGATATTGAGCATTTGAAAAGGTTTCATGGAGTAATGACAAAGTATCTTGTAGAAGAGTCAGGGAAATTTCGTTCAGGTGAGGAAGGTGTGTTCAAGGGTGAACAATGTATCTTTATGGCACCACCTGTGCAGTTTGTACCACACCTTATGGATGAATTATTTGCATGGATGAAGGAAGTAAAGGAAGATGTTCATCCGTTGATACTGAGCAGTGTATTTCATTATGAATTTGTGTTTATCCATCCTTTTTCTGATGGTAACGGAAGAATGGCGAGATTATGGCATACAGCTATTCTTGCAAAATGGAAGCCCGTGTTTGAATATATCCCTATTGAGAGCCAGATTGAAAAATTTCAGGATGAATACTATGAGGCTATTTCACAATGTCATGTTGCAGGAGAATCCACAGGTTTTATCGAATTTATGTTAGCTCAGATTGATAAGATTTTAGATGATATTTCAAGTCAGCTCAGTAATGAAAATGAGTATCTTCCTGAGTCGGTTCGTAAGCTGTTGGAGATTATGGAATATGATGTTCCTTACACTAGCACAGCATTGATGGAAAAATTGGGATTAAAGGCGAGAGAAGGGTTTAGAAGAAATTATCTTCATCCGGCGGTTGAAAAGAATCTTATTAGAATGACAATACCTGATAAGCCTAACAGCAGAAATCAGAAATATGTGAAAATATGACATTATAACAAAATTGTATTTTTTAAAAGTCCCATATAAATAACGGGACTAAAAAAGGGGCACATAAATGCCCCTGTACAAATTATTAAATCTCTGTAACTGTTCTGAATAGTTACAAATTTCTTACAACACATCGCTTCCATCAGGAATCTTTGAGATGATAGTTCTGTTAATCCTGATTAAGAATAATGTCGAAACAGTAAAGGATATCACCTCTGCTATCGGGAAAGCCCACCATACAGCGTGAAGTCCACCAAGCTTTGAAAGGATGTATGCTGCCGGAATTAAAACCACAAGCTGACGCATGATTGATACGATCATGGAAAAGACTGCTTTTCCCAAAGCCTGGAATACTGTGCCGACGATAATACAAAACCATGCGATGAGGAAATGCACTCCGATTATTCTGAGCGCCGGAACACCGATTTGGAGCATATCGTCAGAGGCGCTGAACATTCCAAGAAGCACATTTGGTATGAACTCAAAGCAGGCAAAGCCAAAGAACAGCAGACAGAATGCTGTTATCAGGCTGACCTTTATTGTCTTAACCATACGCTTCCTGTTCTGTGCACCGTAGTTGAAGGCGATGATAGGTGTGATTCCGTTGTTCAGTCCGAATACAGGCATAAAGAAGAAGCTCTGCAGCTTGAAATAAACACCGAAAACAGCAGCGGCAGTCGATGAAAAGCCGATAAGTATTCTGTTCATGGCATATGTCATTACTGAGCCTATAGACTGCATGATGATTGACGGAATACCAATAGCATAAATGGTTCCCATGATTTTGAAATCCGGGCTGTAGCCCTTGAAGCTCAGCTTGATCTCATGATTGAATTTGTGGTTGCAGGCAAAAGCAACAACGGCGGCCACGCACTGTCCCACAACGGTTGCCACAGCGGCACCGGTAGCGCCGAGCTTAGGGAAGCCAAGAAGTCCAAAGATCATGATAGGATCCAGAATGATATTTGTGATGGCACCGCAAAGCTGTGAGGTCATGCTGAAAATAGTTCTTCCTGTTGAGGTAAGCACCCTCTCAAAAAAGATTTCCGCAAAAATACCAAATGAAAAAATCATAACAGTACTCAGGTAGCTCACACCCATATCCATGATTTCGACATCAGCATTTCCAATCTGACTCATGTAAAAAGGCTTTACGATTGTAAGTCCGAGAATCAGAAATATTACGTAGCTGAATGCATATAGTACAGCACCGTTGATGCCGATTTTGTTGGCATCGTCGTATTTATGGGCACCGAGAGATCTGGATAGCAGCGCGTTTACACCTACACCGGTACCGGTTGCGACAGCAATGATGAGCGTCTGCAAAGGGAAGGCAAGTGAAACTGCTGTGAGTGCGTTTTCAGACAGCTTAGCAACGAAAATACTGTCCACGATGTTGTATAGAGCCTGTACGAGCATGGAAATCATCATAGGCAAAGACATGTTAAATACAAG
>CAJLRL010000026.1 GCA_905209075.1 uncultured Lachnospiraceae bacterium
TAGCTGGCCCACAAGGATTCGAACCTTGAAATGACGGAGTCAGAGTCCGTTGCCTTACCATTTGGCGATGGGCCAATATGTTGTCTCAACAAATGATATTATACATAGGTAAACACATACTGTCAAGCATAATTTACAAAAATTATAAATTATTTTCCCATATCAAAACTTCTTTTTCATGCTGTGCAAATGTAACTTTTTCTTTCCATTCTATCACTGCAGCTGCATTGGTATGTTCTATTATTTTATTTTCTATATCTTTTCTGCACTCTTCCGGTATAACCGCTTTTATTACAACATTATCTGCATAACTGGTATCCATTATGGTTATTTTTTCCTGCGCAAGCAGATATTGGATCTTGCCAAGCCCTGTATAATCTGTTGTTATTAAAAGGATCTGTCCCTCAAATTTTTCAACTATGACTGCTGCATCCAGTCCTTTTTGAACTGCGCCCTGATAAGCTCTTACAAGTCCACCCGTTCCAAGCAGCACACCTCCAAAATATCTTGTAACGACAACTGCCGTATTGTGTATACCTTCTTTTAAAAGTACATCAAGCATTGGTCTTCCTGCTGTTCCTGCCGGTTCGCCATCATCAGAGCATCTTGTAAGTTCCTGGTTCTTTCCTATTACAAATGCACTGCAGTTATGTCTTGCATCCCAATATTTCTTTTTTGTTTCATTTATAAATGTAACAGCCTCTTCTTCTGTTTCCACAGGTCTGACAGTAGCAATAAATCTCGATTTTTTCTCGATCAGCTCCCCCTGTCCTTCTTTATATGAATAAAGACAGCCTTTTATATTTTTTTCCAACTTATATAACTCCTATTATGTTTTATTTCAACTAATCGTACCATATATTTGATATTTTTTCCACATTTTGTTATAATCGGTCTAAGTATATATTTATATATGTTATTGCTTATACATTTTTAGCAGTCACTGATATATACCATTAAAAATTGAATAAGGAGGCCCATATATGAATTACGGCAAAAGCGCTACCATGCGCCGGATTCGGAAATTCGATTCAAAGGGGACCAAGATCAAAAGTAAGGTCAAAGTTCTCTTTTGTAAGTTTTTCCTTGCGATAGTGATCGTTTTTGGAGCCGTAGGCATAAGCTCGGGGATCGGTGTTTTAAACGGGATAATCGATTCTGCACCAGATATCTCCGCTATCGATGTTACGCCTACCGGCTACTCATCAACGGTTCTTGCTTCAAACGGAGAAGAGACTGCCACTCTCGTTGCATCCGGTGCCAATCGTCAATATGCCACGCTCGATCAGATTCCAATTGATCTGCAGCATGCATTTGTAGCTATAGAGGATGAACGTTTTTATGACCACAACGGAATTGACTTGTATGGTATTGCCAGAGCTTTTGCTTCAGGTATTAAAAATGGTGGAGACTTTGATCAGGGTGCCAGCACTATCACACAGCAGCTTATCAAAAACAACGTTCTTACCAGCTGGACAAGCGAAACATCGTTTATCGAAAAGGTGCAGCGTAAGATCCAGGAACAGTATCTGTCTTTGGAACTTGAAAAACAGGTCAATAAAAAATGGATCATCGAGAACTACATGAATTCCATCAACCTTGGAGCAAATACATTAGGTGTCCAGGCAGCCTCGGAAAAATATTTTAATAAAGATGTTTCCGAGCTTACGTTATCAGAATGTGCTGTTATCGCAGGAATCACACAGAATCCTGCCCTTTACAACCCTATCACACATCCTGATAAAAACGCTAAACGCCGAAAAAAAGTTCTCGAAAACATGAAAGAGCAGAACTATATTACGAAAGCCCAATTCGATGAAGCTATGGCTGATGACGTGTATTCAAGAATTGCTGAATACAATTCTTCAAATACCTCTTCTGTCAACTCATACTTTGTTGATGCTCTCATCGATAATGTTTTTGATGATCTAATTGATGCCGGTTATTCCGAAACAGAAGCCTATAAAATGATATATCAGGGTGGTCTTACCATATACTCCACACAGGATCTCGATATGCAGACTATATGTGACGAGGAGGCAAACAATCCTGATAATTATCCCTCAGATGCATCTTATTCATTCCAGTTGTCATTCCAGGTAAAGAAAGCTGATGGTAGTTTTAAATCATACTCAAATCAGACTATGCTTTCCTATTATAAGGCACAAACCGGCAATGAAGATTTTTCTATAAATTACGCAACTGAGGATGAGTGCTACTCGGCTATCGCTGAATATGAACAGGCTGTTTTAGAAGAGGGTGATTCAATCGTTGATGGTTCTGAATCTATAAATATAAATTTAGAACCGCAGGTTGCCATGACTGTCATCGATCAGGCGACAGGCGAAGTCAAAGCCCTTGTCGGTGGACGTGGTGATAAAACCGGCAACAGAACATGGAACCGTGCTACTGACACATGCCGTCAGCCGGGATCTACTTTCAAGATCATAGGCTGTTATGCCGCTGCTCTTGATTCCGGAGGACTTACACTCGCTTCAGTACAGGATGATGCACCTTTTACTGTCGGTTCAAAGACTTTCAACAATTATGATCGTTCTTACCGCGGCTTTACCAATATAAGAATGGCTATAACCAAGTCTATAAATATCGTTACAGTTAAAACTCTTCAGGAAATCGGTGTAGACCTCGGATATCAATATGCTGAAAGCTTTGGCATTTCAACCCTTGCAGAGGATGACAGAAATCTTTCCCTTGCACTCGGCGGTCTTACAAATGGCGTAACAAATCTTGAACTTACCGGTGCATATGCGACTATCGCCAATGGCGGAACTTACATGGAACCAAAATTCTATACAAAGGTTCTCGACCACGATGGGAATGTGCTTCTCGACAAGAGCAAAACACAGGATACACACACAGTCCTTAAAGAAACTACCGCATGGCTGCTTACAGATGCCATGAAAGATGTAATAACATCCGGAACCGGTACAAAAGCCTCTTTTGGAGGTTCAATGGCACAGGCCGGAAAATCCGGTACTACGACAAGCAACAGAGATTGTCTGTGGGCTGGCTATACTCCATATTATACTTGTGTAGTGTGGGGCGGAAATGATGATAACTCAAAGCAGTCAGGTTCTTTGACCTCGTACCCAAAAGCAATCTGGAAGGCTGCAATGGGTCGTATTCACGAAGGACTCGAAGCTAAAGATTTTGACATTCCAGACGGAATAACAACTGCAGAGGTCTGCAGTAAATCAGGACTTCTGCCACTCGATGGAGTCTGCTACAATGATCCAAGAGGTTCTATGGTATACACTGAATATTTTGATTCCTCTACAGTTCCAGACTCGACATGCGATCATCATGTAGCTCTTGACATCTGCGCAGATTCAGGTTATATCGCTAATCTGTATTGCCCAAATGTAGAATCGCATGTATTTATGATCGGTGGTTCGTCAGGATCAGCCGACAGCGAATTTATGGCAGACGATACATTTTTAAATACAGTCTGTACAATGCATGATGCGAACACACTTTTAAACTCCGTTCCATCTAACAACACGACACCGGGTGATTCTTCTGTTCTTCCCGGTTCACAGGCATCTACAGACTCATCTGCGGCTACAGACCAGCAGAACACTACTGATCAGTCTGATGGAACAAACCAGCAGGGTACTACCGATCAGTCTAATGGAACCGGCCAGCAGGGTACTACTGATCAATCCATTGGAGCTGGTCAGCACAGTAGCATTGATCAGGCAGCAGATCCTGCTTTAACACAATAATCTAATAATTTATAATTGTAAGCACAAAAAAACCAGCATATGCTGGTTTTTTTGATGTTGATGTAATTTATAAATTGCTAAGGGGATTAGATTAATTTGCATTACTCTACATCCTGTAATGCCGCAACTCCTTCTTCGCCTGTACGAACCTTGACAACCTGTGCCACATCGTATACGAAGATCTTTCCATCTCCGATATGTCCAGTGTAGAGAGTCTTCTTTGCTGTCTCTATAACTGATTCTACCGGAATCTTTCCAACAATTACTTCTACTTTTACTTTTGGAAGCAATGTTGCATCAAGTTCAGCTCCACGGTATTTTTCTCCGGCACCCTTCTGGATACCACATCCCATAACCTGTGTAACTGTCATTCCTGTAACGCCGAGATCATTCATGGCTTTACGAAGTTTATCATAACGCGAAAGTTTTGCGATAATAACAACCTTATGTAATCCGCTAGGCGATGTCGATGCTGATACGACCGGCACAGCAGCTTCTTTTGCTGCAGTTGAAGCTGTCTTATACTCTGATGAACCAAGATCTGTATTTTCATTAACATCCATAACATCACCAGATACATCCATGATAGCAAACCCTGCATATGCTGATGGAAGACCATGCTCTGTCGGATCAAGTCCGATAATTTCCTCTTCCTCAGTAACTCTGAGTCCAAGTGTAGCTTTAATAATAAGAAATACAATTGTAATCGTAACTGCTGTCCATGCTGCTACAGATACAAATCCTGTAAGCTGGAGTCCTAAAAGTTTAAATCCACCGCCGTAGAAAAGTCCTACAAGCTCATTTCCCTTTGAGTCTGCGATCGAATATCCTGGAGCACTGTTTGTAGCAAAAAGTCCTACTGCGATCGTTCCCCATATACCATTCATCATGTGTACTGCTACTGCGCCGACAGGATCATCAATCCTAAGCACATAATCAAGGAACCATACACCAAAGCATACAAGAAGTCCTGCTACAGAACCGATAATGATCGCTCCAAAAGCATCTGTCACATCACAGCCTGCTGTTATTGCTACAAGTCCGGCAAGTGATGCATTAAGACACATCGAAACATCCGGTTTGCCATATTTAAGCCATGTAAAGATCATACATACTACTGTCGCAAGCGCAGGTGCGATCGTTGTAGTTACAAAAATTGATCCAAGCTGTTCTACTGATTTTGCAGCTGCACCGTTGAATCCATACCATCCAAGCCAGAGGATAAATACACCAAGTGCACCGATCGTAATATTATGTCCCGGAATAGCATTTACCTTTGTAATGTTTCCGCTTTTGTCTTTTGTAAATTTACCGATACGTGGTCCCAGTATTTTTGCACCAATAAGTGCACTGATGCCACCTACCATATGGATAGCACATGATCCTGCAAAATCATGGAAGCCAATCTGTGATAACCAGCCGCCGCCCCAGATCCAGTGAGCTTCGATCGGGTAAATAAGCGCTGAGATAACTGCTGAGTATACACAATACGAAATAAATTTTGTTCTCTCAGCCATAGCTCCTGATACAATAGTTGCTGTTGTTGCACAGAATACTAAGTTAAATACAAAGTTTGACCAATCAAAATCCTTGTATGATGTGAAGATGTCAAATCCCGGTTTTCCAATAAAACCAAGAACATCTTCTCCTAATAAAAGTGAGAAACCTATAAGAATGAATACAACTGTACCAATACAGAAATCCATCAGGTTTTTCATAAGTATGTTACCGGTATTCTTTGCTCTGGTAAAACCTGCTTCTACCATAGCAAAACCTGCCTGCATCCAAAATACTAACGCTGCCCCGATAAGGAACCAGACTCCGAAAATTACTCCACTAATCTCTTCTGTCATAGCTTTGTCCTCTCTTTCCTAATTTTCTTCGTTTTTCATTTAATAAAAAAGGAGACACTTTACCAAAATCCACAGCTTCGTGGTTCTGTAAAATGTCTCCATTTTATCTCTATTATTTTTCAACCTGATCCAGCGATATATGCCTTATGTAAAGCCGGACTTTGTGTTTATTATACTTCGAAGATAAGATCTCCGTATGATGGCATTGGCCACATTTCTTTATCTACGATCATCTCAAGTTTATCAACTGGTGCTCTGAGTTCATCCATAGCTGTCTTGATAACATCTCTATAATATACAGCCTGATCTCTGCCTTCTCCCATGGCACCTGCCTTGTCAGTCTCATCGATAAGCTTTGCAAGTGCAACCTTTGCATCTGAAAGGAGAGCTGATGTCTCTGTAAGGAGTTCCGTCTGAACCGATACATCTACATCTGCTGCTGCAGCCTTTACTGCACTTACAGACTGTGCAAGTGATGTAACATATTTGATAACTGCTGGAATAATCTGCTTTCCAGCTATATCAATCATAGCCTTTGCTTCTATATTAATAGTCTTAGCATATGTCTCATACTCGATCTCAGCACGGCTCTCAAGCTCTGTCTTTGTGAATACACCAAACTTCTCAAATGCTGCAACTGACTCTGGAGCAACATATGCAGGAATAGCATCTACCATAGACTTGATGTTTGGAAGTCCACGTCTTTCTGCCTCAGCTACCCACTCATCTGAGTATCCGTTACCATTGAATACGATTCTCTGGTGCTCTACCGCATAATCCTTGATCAGATCATGTACAGCAAGGTCAAAGTTATCTGCTTTCTCAAGTACATCACAAGCATCTGAGAATGCTTCAGCTACAATTGTGTTGAGTACGATATTTGCCTGTGCAACTGAATCCTGCGAACCAACCATACGGAACTCAAACTTGTTTCCTGTGAATGCAAATGGAGATGTACGGTTACGGTCTGTGGCATCCTTCATGAAATCAGGAATTGTCTTAACACCTGTCTCAAGCTTCTCTCCTTTTAAGCTGTGTGTAGCTGTTCCTGTTGAGATGAGCTGGTTTAATACATCTCCAAGCTGGTCTCCAAGGTAGATAGAAAGGATTGCAGGTGGTGCCTCATTAGCTCCAAGTCTGTGATCGTTTCCTACATCAGCAGCTGCTGCACGAAGAAGTGATGCATGCTCATCGATTGCCTTTAACATACATGTGAGTACAAGTAAGAACTGTACATTGTCATGTGGTGTTTTGCCCGGATCAAGTAAGTTGATACCATCATCTGTCGTGATAGACCAGTTGTCATGCTTTCCTGAACCATTAACTCCTGCAAATGGTTTCTCATGAAGTAAACACTGAAGTCCATGGCGGCCTGCCACTTTTTTGAGAGTCTCCATAATAAGCTGGTTGTGATCTACAGCTACATTACACTCTGCATATATTGGTGCAAGCTCGTGCTGTGCCGGTGCAACCTCATTGTGCTGTGTCTTTGCTGAAACACCGAGTTTCCAGAGTTCTTTGTTTACATCTCTCATGTAAGCTGCGATTCTCTCACGGATAGCTCCAAAGTAATGATCATCCATCTCCTGTCCCTTTGGAGGCATAGCGCCGAAGAGTGTACGTCCTGTGAAGATGAGATCCTTTCTCTGTAAATATTTCTCACGATCTACGATAAAGTACTCCTGCTCTGGTCCAACTGAAGGAGTAACCTTCTTTGATGTTGTATTTCCGAATAATCTTAAGAGGCGGAGTGCCTGATCGTTGATTGCTTCCATTGATCTAAGAAGAGGTGTCTTCTGGTCAAGAGCTTCACCTGTGTATGAACAGAAAGCTGTCGGAATGCAAAGTGTTGCGCCTGCTGCATCCTGTCTTACGAATGCAGGTGATGTACAATCCCATGCTGTATAACCTCTTGCCTCAAATGTAGCACGAAGACCACCTGATGGGAATGATGAAGCATCCGGCTCACCTTTAATTAATTCTTTTCCTGAGAAACTCATAAGTACTTTTCCATTTGGCATTGGAGAAGTGATAAATGAATCATGCTTCTCAGCTGTAACTCCTGTAAGTGGCTGGAACCAGTGTGTGTAATGTGTTGCACCTTTCTCGATTGCCCATTCTTTCATCTCGTGTGCGATAACATCTGCTGTCTCGAGATCAAGATCCTGACCTTCATCCATAACCTCATGAAGTTTCTTGTAAACTTTCTTTGGGAGACGCTCCTGCATAACTGCATCATTAAATACGTTCTCTCCGAAGATGTCTGCTACGTTGAAATATTCCTGTTCGCTCATATCTTACATCCTTTCTGTTCATCAATCCCCTTATGTGAATTGTTATTTTCAAATAATGTTTAAACAGCTTCTTTATTCATTAAAAAAGAGGGCACTCCATCTATGTGGAACGCCCTCGTTCAATTCGCTTAACATTATTTCTGAAATTAAGATACTCCTTTTTGCAATAAAAATCAAGCTAAAATATTAAAAAAATTAAGTTTTATAAATTTTCACTATATACTACTGCTTTTTTTTAAGTCAACTGTGCATTTTTGCCATATAGTCAGCTATTTTCTTATCCATTCCTATTATATGGTTTACCAGCCATCCTAAGAGAAAATCTATAAGATGAAGCAGATATTCCTGCTGATTGTCATCAATCTCATCAAGTTCCTCCAGGTCTATCGTGACAAGCTTTTCGACAAACGACTCATGCGCCATGCGCTGTGCCTCCAATCCGGGATAGCCGATCTCCTCCATAAGATTTTCCTCATCACTGAAATGTATCTCTGTATAATTTTTGAGTTCTGCCAAAAGCCTCATTATCTCATCATACTTATCGTGGACAAATTCTGTATTTATCACATCATTTGTCTCTCTTATAATTTCAAACAGCTTTTTATGTTCCTCATCAACCATCTCTATGCCTGTCTTATACTTATCCGTAAATGCAAATGGATCCTCGTCCTCTTTTGCCTCAAGTTTTCCTATCATCATGTCACTGCTTAAAATGTGATGATACAGCCATCTTACAAGATATTTTATAAGCTCGTTCAATGACTCTTTTGCTGCTGCATCCGATGAATCATCTATTTTGAATTCATTTATTTTTGTCTTAAATGCTGCATGTTCCTTTTTTTGCAATGGAAGCTCAGGATCGTTTATGCTTTCCATGTATGCCTCTTCGTTCGCAAAATGTGTATTTGCATAGTCTTTCAGCTCATCGATAACCTTTAGTGCAAGAGACAGCACACTATCTGTTTTATTTGCCAGCTCCGATGCCTCATTTATCAGCTGAAAAAGCTTTTTATGTTCCTCGTCTATCTTTTCAATATGTATCATACAATCTTCTGTAAATTCGTACATATCCGCCCTCCTGTTCTAAAGTATGTACTCTGGGAATGATTCATTTAAAAGATTCCGAGAGCACATAAGTTAATATTATAATAAGATAATAGTCCTATTTTACTATAAAATCAACATCTAAAATCACTTTTTCAAATCTCATTTTCAAATCTCATAACATAAGATCCAGTGCGCATACTATGACTGTAACTATTTATTTTGTTACTGCCATTTCTATAGCTTTGGCTGTAACATATTTTTAATGGAGTAAAAATGAAGAATAAACCAACAAATCCAAATCAGAAAATAAGAAACCACACCTACACCTCATATAATGAGGAGGATGATCAGACCGACTGCAGCCGCCAGACTGCACGATGCAATGGCTATGCTGATCTGCCACTTGGCTGCGTATGTGAAGGTGTAGAAGTAAGAAACAGTGCTGATATTGATGTTAAACTGTACAAACAGTTAAAGCTGCACTAAATTATCTGCAAAACAAAAACCCCGGCATATGCCGGGGCAATAATGTATAATCTTATTCAGCTTTTCCAACTGATCCGAAAAGTTCCATCTTCTCTTTAACTGTTGCCTTAATAGCTTCAGCTCCTGGAGCAAGAAGTTTACGAGGATCAAATCCTTTTCCTTCAAGATCTTTTCCAGCCTCAATGTATTTACGTGTTGCATCTGCAAATGATAACTGGCACTCTGTGTTTACGTTGATCTTTGAGACACCAAGATCGATAGCTTTCTTTATCATATCAGCAGGGATTCCTGTACCACCATGAAGTACTAATGGCATAACACCTGTCTTCTGCTGGATAGCATCAAGAGTCTCAAAGCTGAGTCCTGCCCAGTTCTCTGGATATTTTCCGTGGATGTTTCCGATTCCGGCTGCAAGCATATCTACACCGAGATCAGCAACTCTCTTACACTCGTCTGGATCAGCGCACTCGCCCATTCCAACTACTCCGTCTTCTTCTCCACCGATAGAACCAACTTCTGCTTCGATAGACATTCCCATTGCATGAGCAACTGCTACTAACTCTTTTGTCTTAGCAACGTTCTCATCGATTGGATAATGTGATCCATCGAACATGATTGATGTAAATCCGGCTTTGATACATTTATAGCATCCTTCGTATGTTCCATGATCAAGATGAAGTGCTACTGGAACTGTAATTCCAAGTTCATCGTGCATAGCCTTAACCATTGCTGCTACTGTACCGAATCCTGTCATATACTTTCCAGCACCCTCAGATACTCCAAGGATTACAGGGCTTTTTAATTCCTCAGCTGTTAAAAGAACTGATTTTGTCCACTCAAGGTTGTTGATGTTGAACTGTCCTACTGCGTAATGTCCTTCTTTTGCTTTTTTAAGCATTTCTGCTGCAGATACTAACATAATTTTTCCTCCTGTTCAAAAACCTGATACCGCATATATAATATCAAGTCTGGTTTATGTTTTGTATGCCTTATCTCAAGGCAACTACATTATATTACATATCACAATAAAAATAAAGTTAAATTTTTAACAGTTTAACACATTATTGTGATCTGCTTGTTCAAATTCTTTATAGTAAGGTCGCTGTGGGCGCCACCAAACTCACCATCGAGTGTCCACGGAACCTCCTCATCGCTTGTTATATGAAGTTCATTTGTCTTAAAAGAATAAATAAGTTCATTGTCATTTTCCCGGTTTGTAAGTCCACCCAGGATTTTGTTAAGCTCTATAGGATTTTTAGGCATCTTTATCAGGGTAACCTCAAATAACCCATCATCAAGCAATACATCCGGTCCTGAAATACCTTTAAATCCTCCTACTGAAAGAGAATTCGTTACCATCCCGTATATAAATTCGTCTTCAATCTCCTCATCATCATGCATAACTTTCATCCTATATGATGTAATATCCATAATGTGCTTTGCACCTTCAAGTATATATGCTGCATGACCAAGGATATTCTTCATCTGCTGTGATGTCTGATATGAAACTTCTGTAAACAGACCGAATGCTGCAACATACACAAATGTATCATTATTGAATGAACCAACATCACACGGAAATGGATTACCAAGGACTGCTGTTTCCGCAGCTTTTTCCATATCCTTTGGAATTCCAAGTGAGTTAGCAAAATCATTTGTACTTCCCGCCGGAATATATCCAATAGGAACATTTACCTCACTCTGCTCCATTCCTGTTACAACCTCATCGAGAGTTCCATCTCCTCCGCAGCAGACAACAAGATCATATTTTTTTGCCTTTTTTCTGACTTTTCTTATTGCATCACCCTGACTCTGCGTAGGATAAATAGTAATCATATAGCCTGCTTTTGTCATTATATCCACAATATTTACAAGATGGTCTTTTATCAGTCCCTTTCCCGATTTTGGATTAAATACAAATAATAATTTCTTTTTCACTATCTTAGCTCCTCTGCAATTGCTGAAAGTTTCTTTAGTCTATGGTTCACACCCGATTTTCCTACAGGCGGATCAAAATATCCCCCAAGCTCCTTAAGCGTAGCCTCAGGATATTCAAGTCTTAACCTTGCAGTTTCCTTTAACACATCAGGCAGTTTTTCAAGCCCTGTCTTATCACGTATCAGTTCAATATCCTCGATCTGCTTTACAGCAGCATTAACAGTCTTTTTAATATTGGCTGTTTCACAGTTTACTTTACGGTTTACGCTGTTGCGCATTTCTTTTAAAATACGTACGTTTTCAAGATTCATGAGTGAAACATATGCTTCCATGACATTAAGGCAGTCCACAATATTTGAGCCTTCCTTGAGATAAACGACATAATGTGATTTCCGCCCGACGATCTTTGCGTCAGTATCAAAGCCTTTTAGTATTTCCTGTATCTGCTCTGCCTGACTGCTGCTCTTACATACAATTTCAAAATGATAAGATTTCTGTGGATTGCTGATCGACCCCGCAGCCATAAAAACACCTCTCAGATATGCTCTTTTACAGCATGTCTGCATCAGTATAAGACCATCGGCAGCATATCCGGGTTTTTCAAGCTTAAGTGCTGACATTATCCGCTTTGTATCACTCTGGGTAAGAGGACTGCCGGCATCAACGGAAAACGCTTTCTTCATCAGGACCTCATACTTGTGGATCACAAGCTCATTTTCTGATTCAAGCACCAGACATCCGGTGTCTTTATCTATAGCGCCATCCATATTTATTATACCTGCAAGTTCTGCAAGCTGGCAGTGCCTGCTTCTTGGCACCTGTCCTAAAAGTTCCTTTTTTACATCACTAGAAAATGACATATCTACTTTCCTCTTAATGCATCTTTTCCTATATCACGATGTTCTATCTTAAGTCCATAATCCTTTCCATCAGAAAGTCTTTTGTAAAGCTCATTTGCAAGTGTTACTGATCTGTGCTTTCCACCTGTACATCCAATCGAAATAACCAGCTGGTTTTTTCCTTCAGATATATAATTAGGAATAAGGAACTTTATCATATCCTCCAGTTTATTGCTGAATTCAACCGCTTCCGGAAACTGCATTACATAATCCTGTATTTCCTTATCATTTCCCGTCTTTGCCCGGAGTCCTTCTATATAGTATGGGTTGGGCAGAAATCTAACATCCATGACTATATCCGAATCTGAAGGTATGCCATATTTGAATCCAAATGACAATATAGTTATAAATAAATTCTTATAATCCTGATTATCAACAAATATTTTTTCAAGCTCAGTTTTTAGCTCCCTTGTAAGAAGCTGGCTTGTGTCTATTATATAATCCGCATTACTTTTTAAAAATTCCATTTTTTTGCGTTCGAGCGCTATTCCCTTATTGATGCGTTCTGCTCCTGCCAACGGGTGGCTTCTCCTTGTTTCCTTGTATCTTTTTACAAGTACTTCATCCTCCGCATCAAGAAAAAGTATTTCATATGGAAATTTTTTTGCCTTTAATGCCTTTAAAGTATTTGGTATATCTTCAAATCCGGATCCGTTTCTTACATCTATTCCTACAGCAACTTTTGTTATGTCACTGTGAAAACTGTTTGAAAAATCAATCAGCTTATCCAGTAACTGTATAGGAAGATTATCAATACAAAAATACCCGATATCTTCCATCATCTTCATTGCTGTACTTCTTCCCGCACCGGACATTCCCGTAACGATTACAAATTTCACTAAAATTCTCCAATCATCTTAACTTCTAGTTCAAGTCCTACATTGTATTTATCTTTTACGATTCTTTGGACATCACCAATAAGCTTTACTACATCAGCAGCTGTCGCACCGCCCTTATTTATTACAAATCCACAGTGTTTTGCTGAAACCTGTGCTCCTCCGACTGTATATCCTGCCAGATCGCTGTCCATTATAAGTTTTCCTGCAAAATATCCTTCCGGTCTTTTGAATGTACTTCCGGCACTTGGATATTCGAGCGGCTGCTTGTCTATCCTCCGCTGCCTGAAGTCTGCCATCTTCTCTTTTATGAGTTCTTTATCACCATCTTCTAGTGTAAATACAGCGCTTATAACTATATAGTTATTCTCCGGTATGCAGCTGTGCCTGTAGGAAAGTTCCAGTTCGTCGGCTGAAAGCGTCTTTATCTGTCCGTCTAATGTTATAACTGTTGCATTTTTTATGATCTGCTTGATTTCTCCACCATAGGCCCCTGCATTCATGACAACTGCACCGCCTATATTTCCCGGAATGCCTGACGCAAACTCCATTCCGCATAATCCTGCCTCCGCCGCTTTCGATGCGGCGGCGCCAAGACCTGCACCGGCTGAGGCTGTGATAGTTTTGCCGGATATAGTTATGTCCTTCATTCCCTTTCCTATTTCTATCACAAGTCCACGTATACCAAAATCACCTACCAGCAGATTGCTTCCATTTCCTATAACAGTTACCGGCATATCAGTTTCCCTTGCAGTTTCCAGAAGTATCTTAAGCTGCATGTCATCCGGCTGCACATATACGTCTGCCGTTCCTCCGATACGAAATGTCGTGTGATTTTTCATTGGTTCATCAAAAAACAGTTTAAGTTCTGGAATCTTTTGTGTTATTTTGTCTACAAATTGCTGGTTCATATTTATTTCCTTCTTGTCAGGTTTATTATATCAGATGGTTTCCGGTATCGTGTTCTATGCTTCTTTTAAGAATGCAATATAACCCTTAAGAGCCTCATAAAGATCTACTTTACTGATTATCTCCCATGGTGCATGCATATTAAGCACAGGAACACCGCTATCTATTACATTCATGTCGTAGTTTGCAAGGATGTATGCGATCGTTCCGCCGCCACCTACATCTACACGGCCAAGTTCTGAAGTCTGGAATGAAACTTCATTGTCATCCATGATCTTTCTAAGCTTTGCCACATATTCTGCATTTGCATCGTTAGAGCCTGATTTTCCTCTTGCTCCTGTGTATTTATTGAATACAAGTCCTTTTCCAAAGTAAGCAGAATTTTTCTTTTCCATAACTGATGGATAGTTTGGATCGAAAGCTGCTGATACATCTGATGAGAGCACTTTAGAATTTTTCATGGCACGTCTTACTGCAAGTTCTGTGTACTCTCCGGCAAGGTTCATAACCTCTGCAACACAATTTTCGAAGAAACGTGACTGCATTCCGCTTGCCCCTACAGAACCGATTTCTTCTTTGTCCACAAGGAGACATACACTTGTATACTCAGGATCAGTAACTTCAAGCATAGCCCTGTAAGAAGGGTATGCACATACACGGTCATCATGTCCATAACCCATGATCATACTCCGGTCAAGACCATAATCCCTTGCTTCTCCTGCCGGAACCACCTCTATCTCTGCTGAAAGGAAATCGTCCTCATCAACCTTGTATTCTTTTGAAAGAATATTTAAGATATTTGTTTTTACTCTGTCTTTGATATCTTTGTCATTCTCATCCTTCTCTGGTCCCGGAATGCTTCCGATAAGGACATCGAGATTTTCTCCCTCTATAACCTCTGAGGCCTTTTTGCTCATCTGGTCACCTGAAAGATGTATAAGAAGATCACTTACCCCAACTACAGGATCTCCAGGTTTGTCACCAATATTGACTTTTACGGTTGTTCCATCTTTTTTGCATATTACGCCATGGAGAGCGAGAGGTAATGTAACCCACTGATATTTCTTGATTCCACCATAATAATGTGTGTCAAGAAGTGCCATCTCTGTATCCTCGTAAAGCGGTACCTGTTTTAAGTCCATACGGGGTGAATCAATATGGGCTCCGAGAATATTCATTCCATCCTCTATGCTCTTTTTACCTATATTAAAAAGAGCAACTCCTTTTCCCATATTGTCTGCTACGATTCTGTCTCCAGCTTTTACTGCAGTTTTATTCTTGATAAGTTCATCAAGATCTTTATAACCGTGTGCTACGGCATCTTTATATACTGCACTGGTGCATTCACGTTCTGTCTTACAATCTGAGATAAATTTACGGTAATCTTCCGCAAATGAAAATACCTCGTCTCTCTTTTTTCCTTCTGGGTACTTCTCCCATGCATTCTTTTTTTCCATTAATTATTCCTCCGAGTTTTTTGTAAGATTTGCCTGAACGCGGCGATACAACTCATGGGCTGCATTATAGCCCATTTTCTTTTGCCTATGATTAACTGCGGCAGTCTCAACGATCACCGCAAGATTACGGCCCGGTCTTATTGGAAGTGAATGACATACAACTTTATTTCCAAGGTACTCTGCATATTCCTCCTCAAGTCCTAATCTGTCATACTCAGCTTCCTTTTTCCAGTCCTCAAGTTTAATAACAAGATCGATCTGCTGTTTTTCCTTTACACACTCTACACCATAAAGTGTTTTTACATCTATTATTCCAATTCCGCGCAGTTCTATAAAATGACGCGTAATTTCCGGCGATGTTCCCATAAGTGTATGCTCGTTAATTTTACGGATTTCGACAACATCATCAGTAACAAGACGATGCCCACGTCTTATAAGCTCAAGGGCAGCCTCACTTTTTCCGATTCCACTCTCGCCTGTTATCATCACACCTTCTCCATATACATCTACAAGTACTCCGTGAACAGTGATACATGGAGCAAGCTGTTCACCAAGACAATAAATAAGCTCTGCCATAAATCCTGATGTAGATCTTCCTGTTGAAAGCACTGGTATACTGTGCTCTAAGGCCTCCTTAATAAAAATCTCATCCGGCTGCAGATCCCTGCAAAAAATAATACACGGAATATCAAATTCCATAAATCTGCTGTAGCGTTCTCTTTTTTCATCATCATTCATCTTCTCGATGTATGTGTATTCTACGTTTCCTATGATCTGTATTCGGCTCTGCTCAAAATGCTCAAAGTATCCAGAAAGCTGTAATGCCGGTCTGTTTACATCAGAACATTCTATTTTACGTGCTTTAAGATCAATGTCATCGATAAGGTTTTTAAGATCAAGTAATTCAGCAATTTTTGCTACTGATACTTCTTGTGCTCCATTCATATCTGCCCCTCCATATGTCCTATAAAAATTTGTAAGCTTTTTACAGATAGTATATCAAATTTTTGTGAATCTTTCCATATAAATTATTCAGCAGTTTTATGGGTGAAAAAATTTATATACCGCAGCTGCCGCTGCCTCATTCATCGATTCTGTCATAGCAAGATCCTCCACAGATGCATCTTTTATTTTCTCTATGGACTGGTATCTTCTCATAAGAGCCTTTCTTCTTGCCGGTCCTATTCCCTCGATATCATCCAGTACAGAGTGTACCTGGCTTTTTGATCTTAATGAGCGGTGATATTCTATGGCAAATCTATGAGCCTCATCCTGGATCCTTGTGATAAGCTTAAATCCTTCACCATGTCTGTCGATCGGTATTTCTTCATTGTTGAAATAAAGGCCTCTTGTCCTGTGGAAATCATCCTTCACCATACCGCAGACCGGTATTGACAATCCAAGCTCCGATAAAACCTCAAGACACACATTAACCTGTCCTTTTCCACCATCCATCATTATTACATCCGGGAATCTGTTGAAGCTTCCCACCTCATCCGGAAGATTCTTTTCGGAAAGCTGTTTCTTTTCATCTATTCCGTGCACGAATCTTCTTGTAAGTACCTCATGCATTGATCCGTAATCATCCGGTCCTGTGATGGTCTTTAATTTAAATTTTCTGTAATCACTTCTTTTAGGCTTTCCCTTTTCATATACGATCATCGAGCCAACCGTCTCAAAACCATTAATATTTGATATATCAAATGCTTCCATTCTGTTTAAATTGCTAAGGCCAAGCAGCTTTTCTATTTCCTTTACCGCTCCGATTGTTCTGCCTTCTTCTCTCTTTATGCGTTCCTTATCCTGACTTAACACAAGAAGTGCATTTTTCTTTGCAAGCTCCACTAGTTTTTCCTTCATTCCTTTTTGTGGAACCTTTATGATAACCTTTCTCCCCCTCTTTTCCGAAAGCCATTGTTCAAGGATTTCCATATCCTCTATCTTTTTTTGAAGCATTATCTCTCTTGGGATAAAAGGTGTTCCTGAATAAAACTGTTTTACAAAGTTATTCAGTATATTATCTTCTGACTGTTCGGTTCCGACACGGACATGGAAATGATCTCTTCCAATAAGCTTTCCGCCTCGTATAAAAAATACCTGAACAACTGCATCTGTATCGTCATTGGCAAGGGCGATTATATCTTTATCCTCTCCATCCGCATTAGTTATTTTCTGTTTCTGTGCCACCTGTTTAACACTTGATAGAAGATTCCTGTATTCCGCTGCCTTTTCAAACTCAAGTTCTTCAGATGCCTGCTCCATCTTTTCCGTAAGCATTTTTATAACCGGTGTATAATTTCCATTCAAAAATTCAAGCACACCGCTTACCTTATTGTTATATTCCTCCGGTGTTATATATCCCTGACATGGCGCATCACATTTATGGATATGATAATTAAGACACGCCCTGTCAAGTCCGATATCCCGGGGCAGTTTTCTGTTGCATGTCCTAAGACCATATATTTTATTTATCAGGTCTATCGTGTCTTTAACCGCCCCTGCACTTGTATAAGGACCAAAGTATCTTGATCTATCCTTTTTCATCTGTCTTGAGAACATTACACGCGGAAATGTCTCACCAACAGTCACTTTTATATACGGATAAGTCTTATCATCACGCAGCATCGTATTATACTTTGGACAATGTTCCTTGATAAGATTACATTCCAGAACAAGAGCTTCAAGTTCAGAATCGGTAATGATATATTCAAAATACTCGATATGCTCTACCATCTGTCTTTTCTTGATTCCCTCATCATGGCTCGGCTGAAAATACTGGTGCACTCTCTTAGTAAGGCTTTTAGCTTTGCCTATATATATAATCGCATCAGTTTTGTCATGCATAATATAAACTCCCGGTTGATCCGGGAGTTTTTTTAATTCTTCCTGTATATTAAATATCTTTTCCATAACGATTATTCTTCAAACATACTATCCGGGTCTACATAGTCACGGTTTGTATCTTTATCATTGTTTTCGGCTTCCATAGCCTGCTCAAAGAAATCCTTTTTGTCATCTTCACCATCCGTTTCAGGAATTCCTTTCATCTCACGGAACATTTTCATAAATTCCTTACCTGTGATAGTTTCCTTTTCGTACAGATAATCTGAAATACGATCAAGTATAACCCTGTTATCCTCGAGAAGCTTAGTTGCTTCATTGTAACAGTGATTTATTATTCCAAGCACCTCTTTGTCAATCTCCGCTGAAGTATCCTCACCACATATAAGGCCTGCTCTTCCATCAAGATACTGTGTTTCAACAGTTGCCAGACACATCATTCCAAACTTATCTGACATACCATACATTGTAACCATTGCACGGGCAATCTTTGTTGCATTTTCTATGTCATTTGCCGCTCCGCTTGTTGCAGAGTGGAATACAACAACCTCAGCCGCACGTCCGGCCATAAACGTTGTGATCTTTGCAATAAGTTCATCCTTTGTCTCGAGATATTTCTCTTCCTCAGGTGTCTGGAGTGTATAACCTAAAGCTCCCATTGTTCTAGGAACGATCGTAATCTTCTGAACCGGCTCAGTGTTCTTCTGTAATGCCGATACAAGGGCATGCCCTACCTCATGGTATGAGACGATCTTTCTTTCTTTATCGCTCATGACACGGTCTTTTTTCTCTTTGCCACCTACAGCTACAAGTTCAAATGCTTCAAACAGATCTGCCTGATTCACAAACTGTCTTCCATGCTTTACTGCATTAATGGCAGCTTCATTTATCATGTTGGCAAGATCCGATCCAACAAGTCCTGCTGTGGCAAGTGCCAGTGCGTCAAGATCTACTGTCTCATCCATCTTTACATCTTTCGAATGTACTTTTAAAGTTTCAAGTCTTCCTTTCAGGTCAGGCTTATCAACAATGATACGTCTGTCAAAACGTCCAGGACGAAGAAGTGCCTTATCGAGAACCTCCGGTCTGTTTGTAGCTGCAAGTATAAGAAGACCCTTTGATGTATCAAATCCGTCCATCTCTGCAAGTAACTGGTTTAATGTCTGTTCTCTCTCATCATTTCCACTTCCAAACTTGGAATCACGGCTCTTACCTATAGCATCGATCTCATCGATAAATATGATACACGGCGCCATTTTCTGTGCTTCTTTGAAAAGATCACGCACTCGCGATGCTCCGACACCAACAAACATTTCTACAAAATCCGAGCCTGCAAGTGAGAAAAACGGAACTCCCGCCTCACCAGCTACGGCCTTTGCAAGAAGTGTCTTACCTGTTCCCGGAGGTCCTACTAAAAGTGCTCCTTTTGGAAGCTTAGCCCCTATAGTTTTATATTTACCTGGATTGTGAAGGAAATCAACAACTTCCTGTAATGATTCCTTTGCCTCATCCTGTCCTGCAACATCCTTAAATGTTACTCCTGTGGACTTTTCTACATATACCTTGGCAGTCGATTTTCCAACTCCCATTCCCATGCTTCCGCCCATTTTCTTGGACAAAAAGGCAAATAATACCCATAAAAGAAGAAGTGGTATTATAAAGCTCAATATATTAAGCACCCACGTAGAAGTATTATCTGGAATAGCTGCGTTGATCTTTATCGGTTTTCCTTCGGATGTCTTTGACGTTTTTAATTCTTTTAACAGTTCTTCATCAGCAATTCTTCCTGTGTAATATTTCACATCATAGCTGTCATGTCCATCATCGACAAGTGTATAGTCTATCTCATAAGAATCAAATTCCACAGACTTTACATTTCCTTTATCTAGTTCTTCAAGAAAGTCTGTATACGTCTTCTCCTGTGTGCTCGCATTAGAGATATGATTCGAAATAAGCGCATAAACAAACAGTGCCAGAAGCGCCGTTATGACAAATGCCATGATTCCCTGACCGCCACGGTTATTCCGGTTTCCTCCGTTGTTTCTGCCGCCGTTACCGCCGTTATTGCCTCCATTGCTGCCATTATTTCCATTATTATAATTATATTTGTTAGGTCCCTGATTATCCATAATTCCTCCGTTATGGTACATTATTCTCAACTGTCCAGTATCTTCACCGCTGCAAGCCCAAGGCTTATCGATATCTGACAGATACATTTATAGTTGTATATCGTCATGAACTATATTATAGAAAAAAGTGCGATTAAAATCAACCGCACCTTTCTAAATATTACATTAAATTATAGTAAATTAATAATTTTTATCGTTTTATCTTTGTAGCAGCCTCTATAAATCCATGGAATAATGGATGTGGACGATTTGGACGCGACTTAAGTTCAGGATGTGCCTGTGTTGCGATAAACCAAGGATGATCCGGAAGTTCGATCATCTCAATGATCCTACCATCCGGTGAAGTTCCACAAAGTCTCATTCCGTTATCTAAAAGCGCTGCTCTATAGTCGTTGTTTACCTCATAACGATGGCGATGACGCTCGTTTATATTTTCTGTTCCGTACATTTCGTATGCTTTAGAGTCTTTATCAAGTACACAAGGATATGAACCCAGTCTGAGTGTTCCTCCGATATCTTCTACTCCATTCTGGTCAGGCATTAATGCGATAACCGGATGTGCAGTGTTAGGATCGAGTTCTATACTGTGTGCGTCATTAAATCTGCATACATGACGGGCAAATTCTATAATAGCAACCTGCATTCCAAGACAGATTCCAAGATATGGGATATTGTTTTCTCTTGCATATTTTGCAGCAGAGATCATTCCCTCTACTCCACGATCACCAAATCCACCTGGAACGATTATTCCCTGGATTCCATCAAAAATCTCTGCGGCATTGTCATCATTTAATAGTTCTGAATCAACCCAGTTTATATCAACAGTTGCATGCTCCGGAATCCCACCATGCTTTAATGCCTCAACGACAGAAATATATGCATCATGAAGAGCCGTATATTTTCCAACGAGTGCTATTTTAACCTCTTTGTCAGGATGGCGCAGATCATCAACCATCTGTTTCCAGTCAGCAAGATCCGGTTCAGGACAGTCAAGTTCCAGACACTCACATGCCACTTTTGCAAGATTCTCTGCTTCCATTGCCAGAGGTGCCTCGTATAAATATTCAACATCAAGATTCTGTAGTACATGGGAATTTGGCACATTACAAAACAGTGCGATCTTATCCTTAAGTCCTTGATCAAGCTCATGCTCTGAACGACATACGATTATATCCGGCTGTATTCCCATTCCCTGAAGTTCCTTAACACTTGCCTGTGTAGGTTTCGTCTTTAATTCTCCCGAAGCCTTAATATATGGAATAAGCGTTACATGGCAGAGTATTGCATTCTCATGTCCCACTTCATGCTGGAACTGCCTTATTGCCTCAAGGAAAGGCTGGCTCTCGATATCTCCGACTGTTCCACCAACTTCTATTATTGCGATAGTTGTATCTTTTGAAGTGAAATCCCTGTAGAATCTGCTTTTTATTTCATTTGTAATATGAGGAATTACCTGTACTGTTCCTCCGCCATAATCACCACGGCGCTCCTTCTGTAATACTGACCAGTAAACCTTACCGGTTGTAACGTTTGAATTCTTTGTAAGACTTTCATCAATAAATCTCTCATAATGTCCAAGATCAAGATCTGTCTCTGCTCCATCGTCAGTTACAAAAACCTCTCCATGCTGGATAGGATTCATTGTTCCCGGGTCAATATTAATGTATGGATCAAACTTCTGCATTGTCACTTTATATCCGCGTGCTTTTAAAAGACGTCCCAGCGACGCTGCTGTAATTCCTTTTCCAAGTCCGGATACTACTCCACCAGTGACAAACACGTATTTTACAGGCATAATTTTCCTCCTTATTAAATGTAATCACCTATTTTACGTTAATTAATGAAAATAACCAATTTATTATACAGCCTTACATTCATTAATGCAATTTGTTTTTTTATATTTTAAAATTAATTTTTATTATCATGTTACTGTTCACACCTGACAGTGTGACCAGTAACGATATCATTGCTACATCTGATGTCTGACAACCTTATATTCATCTCCTGATCTGTAAAACGGACAGTTTTTATAGCTGCTCTGCACAAATCTCGCCATATCATCCTCGTCCATATTCACAGAACAATAATATTCCTCATCATCGTCATCATACTCATTGTATGCACAAAAATCACAGCATGTTTCCATGAAATAATCTCCTATTTAAAGCTGTTTGTATTCCTATCATATTTATAATCTATTTTTTTTAGCTGTTCTTCTATAGTCTCTGAATCAGTCATATAAGCGGCTGCAAGCTCTTCGAGATTAGAATAATTATCCCTCAGCTGGGTATTTACAAAGCTAAGGAGCATTACCGGATCCTTCGGCAGATTCATCTGTATACCTCCAATTTTTATTGTTCAAATACATGTTTTATACTGTCATAGTGTAAAAATTCCCCGTGTGATGCAATATCTTTTATTTCTTCAAGTGTTGCGATCTTAAAGCCAAGCGCTTCTTCTTTTTGTATTGTTATATCACTCTCGTCAAAATCAAGTTCAAATCTGTACACATCAACAAAGTAATTATCTCCCTCACCCGGATTTTCCCTATGGTATGTATATGCAAGCCTTCCATTACAATCTGACACATCAAGTCCGACTTCTTCCCTTACCTCGCGGCACACTGCAGTATATGAATCCTCTCCTGCCTGCGCTGCTCCACCTGACACTTCCCACCATCCCGGTGCCCATGCCTTTGTCATGACTCTTTGTGTTATAAGAAATTTTCCATCCGGCCTGCTTATCACTCCAAGAACAGACAGATGGTACTCGTCATCTTTTAATGTCCAGTCATTTCTTTTCATGGTCCTTCCAGTAGGTTTCTTGTTTTTATCGTATATATCCCATAATTCCATTTCCTTTATTCTCCGTTTATTTATTTTTTAATATTCTGATTATATCATGTGTTCACACACATGATAAGCCTGCGGCTGATACCTATGCGCATTCGCGCGGATATAATTCGCTTATGCTCATTATATCATATTTTCAATTTGGATGTCACGAAGTTGTTTGCGCAATGTTTTTGCTTTCGGCAGATATTTCTCCATAAGTGCCCAGAATCTTTCATTATGGCTTGGCTCAAGCAAATGAGTAAGCTCATGTACAACAACATATTCCACACATTCCTCCGGTGCCTTAGCAAGTGCCAGATTAAAATTCAGATGATGTGACATTACATTACATGAGCCCCATCTGGTTTTCATCTTTTTAATCGTAAATCCTGATGAGCTTACATTCATTACCGGCTCCCATTTTTTTATAAGGCTTTCTATCTGCTTCTTAAGCTTCTGCCTCATCTCCCTTTCCATAAAAGGCGCCATAACAGGAGCCTCTTTCACATTTTTATTCTTTTCTTCTATTCTCAAAACTGCATTTTGTATCCATTCTTCATGCGCTTTTATAAATCTTCGTATATCCTCTTCTTTCATATTGTATGGTGCCGAAACCTCGACCCGTCCATCCGGTTCTTTTACCCTGAGATACATATTTTTTATTTTCTTCCGTGTTATATATATTTTAACCTTATTTTCCATTGTGCGACCTCTTTAAATTATATTTTACATTTGTATTTTCTTTTTGTATACTGTTTTATAACATTTTAACTTAAACATCCCACATTATATTGTGGTAAATTTTATATTTTAAATTATATCAGGAGAATATAATGGAAACAAAAGAACTTGCCTTAGAGGTTATAAAACGTTTAAAAACCCAATATCCGGATTCTGACTGCACTCTTGATTATGATGAGGCGTGGAAACTCCTTGTCTCTGTGCGTCTTGCCGCACAGTGCACCGACGCCCGCGTCAACATTGTCGTCGTTGATCTGTTCGCTAAATTTCCCGGCATAAAAGAGCTTGCCGCTGCCCCAGTCGGACAGATTGAAGAAATCATCCGTCCATGCGGTCTAGGCAAAAGTAAAGCCCGTGATATAAGTGCATGTATGAAAATGCTCTGCGATGAATTTAACGGCTGCGTTCCAGATAACATGAAAGACCTGCTGCGCCTTCCCGGTGTCGGCAGAAAAAGTGCAAACCTTATCATGGGGGATGTATTCGGTCAGCCGGCTATCGTAACTGACACCCACTGCATACGCCTTTGTAACCGAATCGGACTTGTTGACCAGATCAAAGATCCCAAAAAAGTCGAAATGGCTTTGTGGAAAATAATACCTCCTGAGGAAAGCAACAGCTTCTGCCACCGGCTGGTAGACCATGGAAGAGCTGTCTGTACCGCAAGGACTGCACCTTATTGTGACAAATGTGTCCTTAATGATATATGCGCTCACAACGTTGCTGTTCACACGCAAGCTTGACACTGCGCTGTCAAGCTATGCGCCATAGTGTTAATTATTGAGTGATTACAGCCCTGCCTCGTAGAGGCATTTTAAATGGGCTGTAATCGTTGCTGGTCGCACTGTTAGGTGTGAACAGCAACCTCACAACATATAGTTTATACAATTTTTTTACACTTTATATATTGAAAAGCATAAGCCACCATGATATACTCTAATCAAGTTAATAATTGATACCGAGAGACAAGAGCAAGGTAAAATAGCGAAGTAATTTCGTTTTATTTTTCTTGCTCTTTTTTATTACCCAAAAGGAGACAAAAATATGTATGATGCAGCAATTATAGGAGCAGGCGTTGTTGGAAGCGCAATCGCAAGAGAGCTTTCAAAATATAACATAAATGCCTGTGTTATCGAAAAAGATGAGGATGTATGCAGCGGCACATCAAAAGCAAACAGCGCCATTGTCCATGCCGGCTATGATGCCACCCCGGGCACTTTAAAAGCGCAGTTAAATGTAGAAGGAAATTCAATGATGGACAAGCTTGCAGAAGAACTTGATTTTCCGTTTAAGCGTAACGGCTCCCTCGTAATATGCACCGAACCTTCTAATCTTGAAGGACTGGAAAAATTATATGATAAAGGCCAAAAAAACAATGTTCCCGGTCTAAAGATCATAGACCGTAAAGAACTTATAAATATGGAGCCAAATGTATCAGATGATGCATGTTTTGCATTATATGCGCCTACCGGCGGAATTGTATGTCCATTCAACCTTACAATAGCGCTTGCTGAAAACGCATATACAAATGGGATCAAATTCTTACTGGACACAAAAGTAGACAACATAACACCAGCGTCTGAAGGATACGATATTTTAGTGACAAGAAAAAGACGCTTTAAAGAAGTAGTACATGCAAGGGCAGTCATAAATGCTGCCGGTGTTTATGCAGATGAGATAAATAATATGGTAAGTGCCCATAAGCTGCATATAACAGCAAGAAAAGGTGAATATATGCTTCTCGACAAAACAGCCGGTGATCATGTAAAACATACAATATTCCAGCTTCCGGGCAAAATGGGTAAAGGAATACTTGTAACTCCTACAGTCCATGGAAATCTGCTTGTAGGTCCTACCGCTGTAGATGTGGACGATAAAGAAGCAATAAACACCACCGCCGACGGACTTGAAACAGTTGCCGCAAAATCATCCCTGGCAGTTAAAAATGTTCCGCTCCGTCAGGTTATAACCTCTTTTGCCGGTCTTAGGGCACACGAAGCAGGTGATGATTTTGTCATAGGGGAAGCCAGTGATGCTGATCTATTTTTCAACGCTGCCGGTATCGAATCTCCCGGACTTTCATCCGCACCTGCTATCGGTGTAATGGTTGCAAAAATGGTCGCTGACAGATTAGGTCTTACTGAAAACAAAAGCTTTGATCCTATACGAAAAGGCATATTAAACCCTTCAAGTCTGAGTATCGAAGATCGAAATGCACTTATCAAAAAGAATCCTGCATATGGCAATATTATCTGCCGGTGCGAAATGATAACAGAAGGCGAGATAATAGATTCTATCAGACGTCCGCTCGGCGCACGTTCCCTTGACGGCATAAAGCGCAGGACCCGGGCTGGAATGGGTCGATGCCAGGCCGGTTTTTGTTCCCCACGTACAATGGAAATATTAGAACGTGAGGTTCCTATGAGCATGTATGATATCACAAAATCCGGCGGCGATTCTACTTTTATCGTCGGACGTAATAAGGAACTTTAAGAGGAGGTAAAGCATGAAAAATTATGATCTTGTAATTGTAGGAGGCGGTCCTGCCGGACTTGCCGCAGCAATATCTGCAAAAGACAATGGTATAGACAGTATTCTGATCATAGAACGTGATAAAGAACTCGGAGGCATATTAAATCAGTGTATACACAATGGTTTTGGTCTTCACACATTTAAGGAAGAGCTGACAGGTCCTGAATACGCAGCCCGTTTTATTGACCAGGTGCTTGAGCGCAAAATCGAGTATAAGCTCCAGACTATGGTTATGGATATATCAGATACTAAAAAAATAACTGCGTTAAATCACGAAGATGGTATGTTTGAAATAAAAGCAAAGGCTGTCATCCTCGCCATGGGCTGTCGGGAAAGAAGCCGCGGGGCTTTAAACATCCCCGGCTACCGCCCTGCCGGCATATATTCTGCCGGAACCGCACAACGCCTTGTAAACATTGAGGGTTATATGCCCGGAAAAGAAGTTGTTATATTAGGATCCGGTGATATAGGGCTTATAATGGCACGCCGCATGACATTAGAAGGTGCAAAAGTAAAAGTCGTTGCTGAGCTTATGCCTTATTCAGGCGGACTTAAGCGCAATATCGTACAGTGCCTTAATGATTTTAACATCCCATTAAAGCTAAGTCACACAGTAGTTGATATAGAAGGAAAAGAACGCATAAAGGCTGTCACAATAGCCAAGGTCGGTCCTGACAGGAAACCAATTCCCGGTACAGAAGAAAGATACGAATGTGACACGCTACTGCTTTCATGCGGCCTGCTGCCTGAAAATGAACTGAGCCGTTCTGCCGGTGTACAACTTTCACCGGTCACATCCGGTCCTATTGTAAATGACAGTCTTGAGACAAGCATTGATGGCATATTTGCCTGTGGAAATGTTTTACATGTACACGATCTTGTGGACTATGTATCACAGGAAGCTGCCGCCGCCGGCAAAAACGCAGCAAAATATATTAAATCCGGCAAAAATCCTGATGTAAAAGCTGTCGAGATCATCCCTGAGGGGGGAATACGCTACACGGTTCCAAAATACGTGCGTCCTTCAGAAATAGATGATAAGCTTACCGTCCGTTTCCGTGTCGGAGCAGTATATAAAAACTGCTGTATTGCAACATATTTCAATGATACCCTTATAAGCAGGCGAAAACGCCCTGTAATGGCACCAGGTGAAATGGAACAGGCTGTACTTGACAAAACTGAACTTGACAAAATAACAGATCTTCAGAAAATCACGATCAGAATAGAGGAGGCTTAGCGCTATGGAAAAACACGAACTTACCTGTATAGGCTGCCCTTTAGGCTGCAGTGTAAAAGTCACATTAGAAAACAATATCATTATTTCTGTAGAAGGAAATACATGTAAGAGAGGCGAAATATATGCCAAAAAAGAAATTACCGCACCGACACGTATAGTAACCTCGACTGTCCGTGTAACAGGCTCAGACATTTCGATAGTTTCCTGCAAAACAGCAAGTGATATTCCAAAAGAAAAAATATTTGATGTCATAGATGCTCTTAAAGACATTTCTGTGACTGCCCCTGTCCACATCGGCGATGTACTGGTCAAAGATGTATCCGGCACAGGTGTGGATATTATCGCAACCAAGAATGCCAAGACCATTTAAATGTAGATCAAATTTATGTCCGAATCTATATTACGCCGGAGCTGTATATAACTGCTGCTCCGGCGTCTCATTGCTTAAACAATCTTTTTCTCTTCATATCTATAAATCAATAACCCCATATTCTGTAATATTATAAAAAATATAAGCATTAACTAAAATGAGAAAGGACTGTGATGTTGCCCTTGGCAACAACCCAGCCCTTTCTCGAGGAGTTTAGTTATGAAAATGTTTATTAATAAAAAGGGAATAATGAAAAAGGAATTGCTTCCTTTTACATTGTCTATTGTATGTTTTAAATATGTCCATATTATGACATATTTAAAAAACGTTTATAAACTTTAAACAGCATATTTTATTTTTTTTTTAGAAACGTAATATTTAGGACATATTTACTATAATTTTTCTGTAAAAAGTTGCTCACAAAGCTTAATTTTCTGTATATTCTGTTCTCCCTCAAGGCTGTTTTCAAATTTAACTGTTCCCTTGCTTTTTCCTGAAGAAAGCAGATTCTTTTCATTCAATCTGCGCTTCATCTCACGCGCTGTTCCTGCACCTCCGTCAAACACAAGAACCTCATCACCTAATGTCTGTGAAATCATTTTCTTCACAAAAGGATAATGCGTACAGCCAAGCACAACAGCATCAACTTTATTGTGATTATATTCAAATAGAAGCTCTTCAAGATATTTTCTTAAATCATCCCCATCCAGATCACCACGTTCCACGAAATTCATAAGTCCAGGACATGGAAGAGGAATTATCGTTCCCTTATCTTTATATTTATCCATCAGTCGATGAAATTTTTCTTCTCTTATCGTCATTGGTGTAGCCATGACAAGAACTCTTGGATTTTCCTTGCAAAGTACAGCCGGTTTTACAGCCGGTTCAATTCCAACAATCGGTATGTCCGGATATCTACTGCGGAGTATTTTTACTGCTGCACTTGTGGCTGTGTTGCATGCCACGACCAGTCCTTTCGCACCTTCGTCAAAAAGCAGGCGTCTTGCATGCTCACACGTAAGCTGCCTTACCTCTTCCAGTGTTTTTGTTCCATACGGAGCATTAGCCGAATCTCCATAATATATATAATCCTCACCTGGCATAATTTTTTCTAACTCTCTTAATACACTTATCCCTCCGACTCCGGAGTCAAAAACTGCTATTGGCATTTTCGTACTATACTTCCTTTCCAGTTTCTTTTATGTTATACTATACATGATACTTGAGTACCAATTCGAATTTTTAACTGTAAAACAGTTATATATAAATCGTGAAAGAAGGCATATTATGCATAATTACAAAGCCCTATTCAACAATTATAAACAATGTGCCGTTTGCAAACGGCCTCTTCCAAATGATTACAAGGAGGATTTATGTCCACACTGCCTTGAATCGCAATTGTTCAATGAAGTAAAAGAATATATCCGTTCAAATGACGTTAATGAATACGAGGTAGCTGAGCATTTTTCAATTCCACTGCATCAGGTAAAGGCCTGGATACGCGACGGACGTATCGAATATAAGCAAACAGATACCAGCAAAATTGCAGGTCTGCACTGCCAGCGTTGTGGCGCACCCATCACATTTGGAACATTATGTCCTAAATGTCTTAAACTTATGAATGGCAATAAAGGATACTCAGGCGGATACACCTCAGGAGCTGATGGCAAAAGAATGCATTATCTTGACAAAGAGGAGTAGCAAGCTACTCCTCTTTTTATATACCCTTATCTTTTTACTTTTGATCTGTATTTCTTGCAGACTTCATCGAGGAACCTGTCATCAAGTTCAGCTTTTATAATTTCTGCCTTTGTTGCATCCTTTACTACAATTTCATAATATGAAACATCTTTACGGCCTGAAGTATAATCATGAACTTTCACTGTATTGTCATTCTCGTAATTGTAAAGGCTTCCATCACCTGCAGGTGCTATTGTAACTATAGAGTCTATACCATAATTGCCAAGGTTTTTACGTTTGCTTTTGTTTATGATCTTTGCAAACCTGAATTCCCCATCGAAATATGCACATTCATATTCCTTATTCTGCGACCTGTTCATAAAATACCATATTGCTAAAAATATGACCGCTGCTAAAAATGTAAATAAATATCCCATGCATGCCAGTATTATACTTATGATTGCCAACGCCATCATAAGATTTGCCACAAACAATACAGCTGGTGATTTTTTCCGATTAGTTAATACAAATACTTCCACTATCTTTTCTCCTATTCTTTTTGTAAATATAAAATATCTGCCATTTTCCGCCATCATGCTATCACTGTAAATAGCTGCTGCCGCTTAACAACAATAATATTATAATAACAGATTTTTTTGTCCGCGTATAGATTTTTTATCAATATTGCATTACAATTTTAACATAAGCTTTAATATAGTACTTTTTAACACATAATAGGAGGATACAATGAATTTTAAACTGACCGACCTTAACAGCTTTGAAGATAACATACGAAGAGAATGGGCTCTGACAAACGGGCTCGGAAGCTATGCCGGAAGTTCTGTGATCGGTGCACATAACCGCACACATCAGGGATACCTTATTGCCTCTCTCCGCTCGCCGGTTATGCGTTATCTGTTTTTCTCTAAAACAAACGAGAAAGTAACCATCGGAAATAACGTATATGATTTTACTACTGCCCAGTATAAGGGCAGGCAGCGGATCTGCGGACAGACTTACCTTAAAGAATTTAACTATGACGGAACTGTATGCTACACATATGAGATTCCCGGCATGACCATAAAAAAACACATAAGCCTTGTCTATGGGCTAAATCGTTGTGCCATCGGCTATGAAATAATAAACAATACAGATTCAGCCACATTTACTGTGACCCCTCTTTTAAACTACAGGGAGCATTCAGGAAGTTCAACCATTGACGATCTGAAATTCACTATCTTCCGTGAGGATACAGGATTTTCTCTTATTCCTGATGCCAATCCGAATATCCGGACATATATATCCGTTTCTGATGGTATATTAAAAGACAGGGAAAGTTTATATGAAGCCGATATGGAACTGCAGACAGAAGTAGATAATGAGGTTGCCGGTCTCGACTGCCATTTCACGCCATTTGATATAGAAATCGCTGTACCAGCCAACTCATCCAAAAGAATATCTCTTATATGTGATGTTATCCCTGCAAGTGCAGGTATTGTTTCAAGGATAACCCCTGACACAGCATTTGACATTATTGATGCACAGCTTAAGCGTGTATCCAAAATAATAGCTAATAGTGGTTTAAAAGATGATTTTGGTCAGGCACTTGCCGTTGCTGCTGATCAGTTTATAACACAGCGTGAATCAACCGGCTACAGCACCGTTCTCGCCGGTCTTCCATGGTTTACCGACTGGGGCCGCGATACAATGATCGCTTTTACCGGTCTTACGCTCTGCACAGGACGTTTTAATGAAGCACACGACATATTGCTTACATTTGCAAAATACTGTCATAACGGACTTATCCCTAATATGTTTCCGGATAATGGACAGAAACCATTATATAATACAGCCGATGCCTCTCTTTGGTATTTTTATGCAGTTTACAAGTATTTGATGTACACAGGAAACAGCGATGACTATGATTTTATCTACAAAGAAATCTACCCATCCTTAAAGGAAATAATATCTGCCTACAAAAACGGAACAGATTTTTCTATATACATGGATGAAGATTATCTGATACATGCCGGAAGCGGTCTTGATCAGGTTACATGGATGGATGTAAGAGTTGGTGACTGGGTTGCCACACCACGCCACGGAAAACCGGTTGAAATAAATGCACTCTGGTATAACGCCCTTTGCATCATGGACTTTTTATCAGCTAAATTTGGAGAAAATGACACAGACTATAAGGTTCTTTCTGAAAAAGTCAGATCATCATTTATCGCAAAGTTTTGGAATCCCAATGCCGGCTGCCTTTATGATGTTGTTGATGAAACACCTGATGATTCCATACGTCCTAACCAGATATACGCTGTTTCTCTTCCATTTACAATGTTAGATCACGACATGGAGAAATCTATCGTAAATGTAGTAAAAAATAAGCTTTATGTAGGATGCGGCCTGAGATCTCTTGATCCTGAACATAAGGACTACCATCCAATATATATAGGTTCCCTTTCGAAAAGAGATCACGCCTACCATCAGGGAACAGCATGGGGATTCTTACTTGGCGGTTTTATAACAGCCTATGTTAAAGTAAACGGATCAGACAAAAAAGCTGCTGATGAAGCGCTTAAGCTTCTTGAACCTGTTAAAGATCATCTCTATCACAATTGTATTGGTTCTATATGTGAAATTTTTGATGGAGATTCCCCTCATAACGGACGTGGATGTTACGCACAGGCATGGAGTGTCGGCGAAGTGCTGCGCTGCTACTTTGAAGATATTCTGCCTTTTAAAACTAGAGCATAATAGTTTTCTCAAACACTATTAAAAAATTTTATTTTTTTTGTAATTTTCTATTGACATACGGATTAAAGTCATGTAGTATATATTTTGTTGTTGATGACCAGCCCAGTTAGCTCAGTTGGTAGAGCAACGGACTGAAAATCCGTGTGTCTCTGGTTCGATTCCGGAACTGGGCACTCTAGACAATTATATATCATGCGGGTGTAGTTCAATGGTAGAACACCAGCCTTCCAAGCTGGATACGTGGG
>CAJLRL010000027.1 GCA_905209075.1 uncultured Lachnospiraceae bacterium
GCTTTATCATCCTTGCCCATCTGTGTTCCTGAACCATTGGCAGTATTTCTCCATTCCGATAACTCTGTTGAATATTCACTTGCATCCTTTTTTAATGTTTCAAGAGATTTTATATCATCTCCATCACCATATATTGCAATGTTTATTGCATCCGAATATTCTTTTAAAATCGCTCTTCGTCCTATAAGATCGCTGGATATATCTGCTATCTCAGTTGTAACTGTTTTACCATCAGACAGTGTGAGACTATCTGGTTCTATATTATAAATATTATCAGCTGATATCTTTTCTAATCTATCCACAAGCACCAGATATGAATCACTGCTATCATGACTTGAAGTGTCCAGATATTTCGAACGGATATTTATTACCTTTGTCTTTAAATCTTCATATGTATCGCTATAATTATCCGGAAGTCCTGTACCCGGCTCACAATCCATCATTGCCTCCAGTATACAATACTGTTTAATCACTTCTGTTGCGGCTTTGTTTAAATTTTCCCTATACTTTCCAGATCCATCATATGTATCCTGCGCATGTTTCCAATACTGGATATCATTTGTCGTGCCCGCTGTATATGTGACACCATTGCTATTTACCGCTTTAGTAAAATTATCTTTTGCATCATTAAAGTCTGCTATAGCATCCTTTACATCATCAAACTGTCCACTTAATTTATCCCCGTCTATATAATATGTTCCATCATCTTCAATTCTGGAATGACATTCTGAATTACTTTTATCGTATGAATAATCATCATATCTTGCTGTGGCTCTATTAAATATATGGAGATCTTCTGTATTATATAAATTAGTTACCAGATATGTATTCATTTCACGGTACATTTCACGATGTATAAGCATTGCTGTAAGACATTCGTTTAAAAGTGCATTTGTCGGCTCTGGTTCTCCATATGAATATTTATCGCGCAGTTGTTTGTATGTATAGTAACTATCTCGCATAAGAGTTGACTCAGCCTCACAGAAATGCTGTTTTGCCTTAACTACAGGTTCATTTTTATCGCTGTCCATCATATCTTCAACACCATCAACTTTACCACTTCGCAGCCTGTCGACTATATTCTCACATGCCGCCAGCGGTGCACGATATTTCATGAAATCTACTATCTGTGATTTAAGCATTGTAGAGTTTGCGAGGTTTGCTCCCTCCATTGCACCTATTGTTGCGAAATTATCATCCGATGCAGGTGTTACCTGCAGATAATCCACAGCATCAGCTGTATCGCCTATCATCGACTTAAAACTTCCTAACAATGTTGTTATTTCATCATCTGATAAGTTCTGCGATTTAAGTGCTGATTCGAAGCATTTTTCAGATGCTTCATAAAATTCATCTATATTCTGGCATGATGCTACCATTCCATACCAGTCATTTAGGTCAAAATCATAATTAGTCATAAGAGAGTTCAGTGCCAGATCTGATGCTGACTCTGCTGCCGACTTTGAAAGACTTACTCTTCCCACATCAACAAAAATACTTGCCACGAGCATACATGGAACAAGTATGATGACCAGAAAGACCGATACTGCACCTTTCTCTTTTTTCGTATATTTAAACATAATCTACTCTACTTTCCTACCCAGTCGGTAATTTTTTCTGCCAGTTTTCCTGTCTGTTCGGATATATCACTTCCTGTAACTCTCTGTACCAGATCTTCTGCAAAATCTACATTTCGTATGAACTCCGGCACATCCGAAACCGGTATATCCGTATGTGTGGCATATGATATTTTCATAAAATCAGACATTCCAAGTATTTTAAATGGAACCTCTATATCATATGTTGCATCCACCGTGACAGTAGAGTAGATAAACTTACTGTCAAATTTAACATTACTGATAGAAAAATCAGGTGTCATCCCCGTAAAGAATCCACTTCCTAATCCTGAAACTCTATCATTAATTCTTTCCTCAACATTTGTTTTCTGATCAGTCAACATTGCTGCCAGATATCTATATGGCTGTAAATCCACATCCTTAAATCCCGGAATCGTTCCCGGTCCCCCGTCATCAGCCTCCACTGAATCAAGTAATGGATCTGCACAATGCGCAGCTCCTTCCAGGGTTGAGGAAACCACAATTTCTTCTATCCTGCATTTCTGTACATATGCATTTCCTACCACAAACAAAAACATCAATATGAAAAACATAGTCGGAAACACAATTGATGCCTCCACTATGAGGGCACCCTTCTCATTTTTTATTTTGTCCATTTTCTAACCCTTTAACTCCTGTATCAAATTTTGCTTGATACTTTTTAATCTTCGGGGAGCAGATGCTCCCCTTTGATTCTTACTCTGAAATAATTTTAGGCTGGTTCACTTACCGTCGTACCTGCCTTAGTACCAATTGTCTCAAATAAAGTATCAATAAGCTCCTTTGCCTGTTTCTTAAATACAACCGCAAGAAGTACTGCAACACCTATAAGTACTACGATTGATACTACGTTTACATCTCCCTCCTCATCACGTAAGAAACGGTTAAATAATACCTTTCCTCTAATGATTAATCCATTAAGTAACATATTCATAACTAATTTCTCCTTTCTTTTATGTTTTATTTTTAGTTATGTATATAAAAAACCAGTAAATCTGGTCTTTTACCGATATTACACACCGATATTAGTAAACACCGGTACTATTACCATGATGAGTATTCCCGTAAACATCATCATCATCGGAATGAGAAGTTTACCTGATGCCTTCTCTCCCTGTCTCTTTACAAGCTGTCTTTTCAGGTTCCACACCTCTGCACTCTGCTGCTGCAGCATTGTTGTGAGTTCACTATTTCCTTTTTGTATTCCCTGAACGATGGTAGATGTAAATTTCTTTATCTCCGGGATCATACATCTCGATCCAAATCTATATATCGCATCCATTTCCGAATAACCGTTTTTCATTTCTTCCACGGATGTCTGCATTTCTTTGTAAATCACAGTATCGCCGTTATATGCGACCTGTTCCCATGCATCTTTCATGATAAGCCCTGCATTCGTCAGGAGCGCAAGCTTTGATACCACGTTTGAAAAATCTGTAAGCATCTCATCTGAACGTTTTTTTATCGTCTCACTTGCCAGATTTCCGTAATAGTAAAATCCTGCAAATGCGAACATCCAGAATACAAGTGGTCCCGCTATATTATCCAACAGTCCGTACATTGAAAACGATACTGCAAATAATGTAAGTCCTATTGTCACCTGCTGCGACCTCGTAACACGTATATAATAATCAGCATATCTGCAGTCATTTAAAACTGCCATCTGCTTTCTCATAATACGATCGTTTTTTGTTTTGTAATCGTAACCTATCATTTCAAGAAATTCATATCCTATAAAATATAAATCTTTAAACGGATATTGTTTTTCATCAAGTCCTGCGAAAAGCCCTGCACTCTTTTTTCCTTTAAAAAACAATACTATCCAGAACAAGGTGAATATCCCACCTAAAATCCAAAAGACATAATCTATTACATTAAACATTTGTCACACCCTTATATCCAAAATCTTCTTTCCAACAAAATATGCTGCCACAAAAATTCCGATCGCTATCGTTGTCGATACTATTCCTGTTGCAGTCACAAAGTTCGCTGCAAAATCTGAACTCATTCCTTTTATCATTGCGATGAGGATAACCGGCATTACGATCATTATGTTCTGCTCCGACTTGTTTGCTGTAAGTGTCGTCTCTATCTCCTCTGCGATTTCCATTTTGTCACTTAGTATCTCGTATGTCGTGCGGATCGTTTCTTTTATGTTTCCGCCCTTTCTGTAACAGATCTCAAATACCTTTGCAAAACTTTCAATATCTTCATTTCCGCTTCGTTTTCCGAAATCAAGAAGCAGCTCCTCCAATTCGATATTGTTGTCCATGCCTGTCAGTATCACTTCAAGCTCATTTAATATATATGCGCCCTCTTCATACTGCATCTTTAAATCTTCGTATGTACTTTTAAACGAATCCGTCACATTTTTTCCGGCTCCAAGCGATGTGCTCAGTGCCTCAAGCATATCCCTAAACTGCAGGCTCAGCTTGTTCTTTTGTTTCTTTATCACACTTTCCGTTCTTATCGGAATGATCATCTTTCCGGCAATGATTCCTATTATTCCCGGGATTATCACATTCAGACAATATGTGATCTTTGTCGGCTGTCCATATGCATCCTTTCCTATTCCTCCATAAAACAGGTAACCAATGCCTGCGCCGACTGCAAATGCCAGAAGAAAGAATAATATCTTTTCATATACCGGCATATGATAAACTTTATAATTATACGTTCTCATGTTTGTCGCAGATACATAATACTGCGGCTCTATAACTTTATCCTTTTTCTTTTTCCCTTGTTTCTTTGCCATTTCCACACCTATATAACTGTTCTTATTCCCGAAAGCTGTAATTTAAAATCATTTTTCAGAGGATTTTTTGTCCGTACCAGTGAGCCGGATACCTTTTCGATCGTGCTCTTTTCATCCTCCTTAAATTCATACAGCGGATTTAATTCTATCTCGCCGTCTTTCATTCCGACGACTTCTGTTATCGCCATTGTCTTTCTTGATTTATCCCTAAGTCTTGAAAGATGGATTATTATGTCGATAGCCGATGCTATCTGCTGTTTTATCGCTTCAAGCGGAAGTCCTTCCGCTCCCTGCAGTACCATTGTCTCCAATCGACTTAACATATCTTCTGTCGAGTTTGCATGTCCTGTGGACAGCGATCCGTCATGTCCTGTGTTCATCGCCTGAAGCATATCGAGTGCCTCACCGCCTCTGACCTCTCCGACTACTATTCTTTCCGGTCTCATTCGAAGCGATGACTTAATGAGATCCCTTATCGTTATCTGTCCTGCTCCCGCCGCATTTGCGTTTCTGGTTTCAAGGCTTACCAGGTTGTCAACACCTGTTATCTGAAGCTCCGCCGAATCCTCTATCGTTATTACACGTTCATCGCTTGGTATATAGTTCGACAACGCATTCAGGAATGTCGTCTTTCCGGAACCTGTACCTCCGCAGATGAATATGTTGTATTTTGCTTTTACCAGAAGTTCAAGTTTGTCTGCTATCTCCTGCGTTATCGAACCGTAACGAATAAGCTTTTCTATCGTCATAGGTTCCTTTGAGAACTTACGGATTGTAATAGTCGGTCCGCAAAGTGCTATCGGCGGCAGAACCACATTCACACGCGAGCCGTCCGGAAGTCTTGTATCACATATCGGATTTGCCTGATTTACTTCTCGTCCGGCAAGACCTACGATTCGCTGGATTATGTCCTCAAGTCTTCTTGTGCTGTCAAACTTTTTATCAAGCTTTGATAGTCTTCCGTTTTTCTCTATGAATATGTTGTCCGGTCCGTTTATCATAACCTCTGTTATCGTGTCATCACTGATTATCGAATCAAGCAGCCCGAATCCTCTTATTGAGCTGTACACCTGACCGGCTATCGATATTTTCTTTTCTATAGGACAATATGTATCTTTAAGCCTGTCTGATACTATCTGGTCTATTTTTTCTTCGAGTTGTTCATCAGACATGGAACTTAGTTCAAGATTTTCACTGACAAACCCTTTTATCTGATTTACTAACTCTTCCTCGTTTATCTGCATGAGTTTCTCCTATGATAAAATTGTGTTGTAATGGTTCATCTTTGATAATTGTTCTATAAGCTGTTTTGTTGTCGCCTGCTCATATTTCGGCGCTCCACCTATCACATTCACAGGTATATCATTAAGCATCACCGATGACTTATTACTGAATTTGTTGTAGATCATGCAGGATTTTGAAATTATATCAATATCTCCATTCTGTTCTATTAAGTTTAATGCCTGAATCGCTTTCATGTATTTTTCATTTGCGATCTGGCTTCCGTCATTTACCATCACTATCCTGTCTGCCTTGGAAAGCAGATTTATCTTGTCCCTGTCAAGAGAAAATGGTATATCGACTATAACCTCATCAAATCCCTCCGTTATCTGTATATTTTTTATCAGTACTTCTATATCCTCATCTGTCATCTCTATCATATCAAGTGCGACCTTTGGAGATGCAAAGTACTTGACGCCTTCCTGCGACTGCTTTATACAGCTTTCAAGCTTTAATGATATATTTGTCTTTCTGCTCTTTATCGAATAGATGACATCACTCATTGTGAATTGTCCTTCTGCTGTAAAGAAACTGTCTGTCACGCCGAATGTTTCAAGGTTTAAATAAAATACCTTTTTTCCAAGCCTTGCATGTGCAACTGCACAGGCTGCTGCTGTCACGGAGGTTCCTGTTCCTCCGCATGGTGATGTAAACATTATCACTGCCGCCGCATCTCCAAAGCTTTTCATGTTTGAAATGTTTGATTCCATATCGGAGTAGACACTTAGTATCTGTTTATATATAAGCTCTGCTTTCTGGAATTTGCATATGGCAGGTTTTTCTTTTACTGATTCGATTCCCGGAGTATCGACAAAATATGCCATGCCACATCTTCCCCGAAGTTCTTCATCCTTTATCTCGAACTGTGTTGTTGTAAGCAGCACGTCCATCCTGACCTTCTTTAAGGTTTCAATTACCTTTTCCTTTTCGGTAAATGAATATACCTCAAGTTTGTCTGCATATTTTGAATTGAATGTCGATGTCAGCCTGTCCAAATAATTTATATCATTATCTAATATCGCAACTTTTAGTTTCATCTAAAACAATCTCCTCTTGCCAACAGATTTATTTTTCTTATGTATTATAACACACATTCACTCTTAAACCAGTAACATATGCTAATATATCAATTTTCTACATTTTTGTCATTTTTTTAATTATTTTTGACCATTTTTTGTGAAATTTAGAATAGATTTTATACTTTTTTATTATTTAGTCAGCATTTTTATAAATTATTTATATATGACCTTTTTCCTACTTTGCATCTCTCCCTGCAATTTTGAGCGAGCCAGTTGCAGTGTTACCAAAATCAAAAGCCTTCCCAATTAATAACTGGGAAGGCTATATCAATTTATAACTAACTACTTGTTATACTGTTATATATTATTTATACAATTTTATATGTTCCGCCACCTGCATGGCGATAATTTTAATGATGGAAAAGTCTGATTCCTGTAAAGCTCATAACCATATTGTATTTATTACATGTATCTATTACATGGTCATCCCTTACAGACCCTCCTGGCTGTGCAACGTATTTAACTCCGCTCTTATGTGCACGCTCGATATTATCGCCAAATGGGAAGAATGCATCTGATCCAAGTGCAACATCTGTGTTTTTGTCGAGCCATGCTCTCTTCTCCTCAGCTGTAAATACATCTGGTTTTACTTTAAAGAGCTTCTGCCATTCTCCTTCTGCGAGAACATCCATATAATCCTCGCCGATGTAAAGGTCGATTGTGTTGTCACGGTCTGCACGTTTAATCCCATCAACAAACTGAAGCCCTAAAACCTGTGGAGACTGACGGAGCCACCAGTTATCAGCCTTTGAGCCTGCAAGCCTGGTACAATGGATACGCGACTGCTGTCCTGCACCGATTCCTATTGCCTGTCCGCCTTTTACATAGCATACTGAATTTGACTGTGTATATTTCAACGTGATCATTGATATTGCAAGATCAATTTTTGCCTGCTCTGTGAGTTCTTTGTTTTCTGTAACAATGTTTGAGAAGAAATCATCATCTATATGAAGTTCATTTCTGCCCTGCTCAAATGTTATTCCAAATACATCTTTTCTTTCGATCGGAGCTGGCTCATAATTTTCATCTATCTCGATGACACAGTAATTTCCTTTCTTTTTAGCCTTTAATATCTCAAGAGCCTCATCTGTATATCCCGGTGCGATAACACCATCTGATACTTCTCTTTTTATTACCAGTGCTGTGCTCTTATCACATACATCTGAAAGAGAGATGAAATCACCGAATGATGACATTCTGTCTGCGCCTCTTGCTCTTATATAGGCATTTGCAAGTGGTGTGAACTCAATGTCCATGTCTGCGACCCAGTATATCTGTTTTTCCACATCAGAAAGAGGAAGTCCTACAGCTGCTCCTGCCGGTGAGACATGTTTGAATGATGTTGCTGCCGGAAGTCCGGTTGCCTTTTTTAATTCTTTTACAAGCTGCCAGCCGTTAAATGCATCAAGGAAGTTTATATATCCTGCTCTGCCGTTTAAAACTTTGATAGGAAGTTCGCCTTCCTTCATGAAAATCCTTGCCGGTTTCTGGTTTGGATTGCATCCGTATTTTAATTCATATTCCTGCATTTTTATTCTCCTGTTATTGTATTTATCTGTTTTGTTAATGTATTACCTTTTGTTGATCTTTTTAATCTAAGTAATCTTTTTATTTATTTTTATTCACGATACGTGTCTCGTATTTTCCACTTTCGATATCAATATATCTTACAAAAAGAGAAACTTTGTTGTCCTCATTTAAGTTTTCCCATACCATGTCTGTGAATTCATCAATGTCTCCGTCGATGTCTACCCATGTAGGTTCTCCCTCAAAGCTTGGAAGAGGATTTCCGTCTCCCATATATGTATGAATGAAATGTCCCTCGCCTGCTACAGGTGCTGAGTATGCAAATGTGTATCTGTTGCATGCTGCCGGATTTCCGTTATTGCTCTTTAAGATTGACATTGCATAATTAAAATCGCCATTATCTATATGCATTATACCTGAAATTCTAGGTGTATAGTTTGGAGCATCCGGCTCAAACTCCCTTGTGCGCAGTGCCTGCTCGAATGTCTGCTGCTTGTCCATCAGTTCATAAATTGTATCTGTCTGATCTCCATTGGTAACAATAGTTTTGTTTCCAAGTACACGCACAGGTGCATATATTATAAGACTTGGATCTTCGAGTTTTGATGGATCAAATGCCTGTGTTCTGATTCCTTCGCCATCCTCTACAAATACACGGTTACGGCTGTTTTCGCTTCTTCCCATAATAAAGTATGCTGTTACAGCTTTCTTTCCATCCTTGGAACGTCCGATCACGATTCCTCTTCCCGGATAAGTTGTGCCTGATAATTCTTTTGCGAGTGATACTCTTTCCATGTCAATCCTCCTAAATATAATGGTTTAAAAGTTATGAGTCCTTATAGGATTTGTTTTCCTACACGACAAAAAACCGCCTGAACACACATCTATATATACGAATACAAATTCATATTGAAATGTGCGCCCAGACGGTCGGCATTCATACGTTATACTTCATGTGGTGATTCCACTTTCCGTCAGTCATATAACTAACGTTATTAAATCATGTTTCCACACTATTGTCAAGTATAACTTTAAAATCGCTGTTCATTTATAAGTTTTCCTAATAAATGCTATCATATATCCACCTATGCGTCAGATACGTCTTTAGAATCTTACAATACCATTTACTACTTTGAATGTGCCACCATTATATTTCATATTTCCTGTGTAGCCCCATGCAACTTTTCCACCTGATACTGCAAACCATGTGTTATTATATTTGCAGAGTGTTGTGCTTGTATTTAATACTCCATTCTTTACATACCACCATGTTCCGTTGTACTTGCAGAGTGTTGTCTTAAATTTTACAACGCCGCCCTGTACATAAAACCAGTTTCCATTGTATTTACAGAGTGTTGTTGCACCGAAGTTTACTTTTCCTCCCTGTACATAGAACCATGAGCCATTGTATTTGCAAAGTCCTGTCGCATTAAAGCGTACCTGTCCTCCACTTACATAGAACCATGAGCCATTGTATTTACAGAGTGTTGCTGCATTAAAGTTTACTTTTCCTCCCTGTACATACCACCATGAGCCGTTGTATTTGCAAAGTGTTGTTGCTGAAAAATCAATCTTTCCGTTCTTTACATACCACCATGAACCATTGTACTTGCAAAGTGTTGTTGCTGAAAAATCAATCTTTCCATTCTTTACATACCACCATGAACCATTATATTTGCAAAGTCCTGTGTATGTGCTGTCAACTTTTCCGTTTTTGTAGTAAAGCCAGTCATTTCCTTCATGTGAAAGACCTGTATATGAATCCATAAGGTATTCAGCTGGGATCTCACCCTGGGTTACGACATACGTACCATTTAATTTTGCTGAATTCATAATTGATCCATGTGTCCATTTATAAACATCACTATACTCTGAATATCCTGCACTGGCATCGCCTTTTCCTGTCCTGCTATTATATGGCTCGTATGATTGGAATTTGTCTGCTGTTGAATTATAATAATATATTCTCATGTTAGAAGCATACTTTGTCGAATATTCCTGAGTATCTGCCACAAAGCCACCGAGATTATCGCTTGATGTTGTATAGATCTCACCTCTGCTGCTTAAAAGTTCGTTTTGTGAAGGTACTTTTGAAGTAAATGTATAGAATTTATCAATTCCAGCCTCTTTAACCTTCTGTGCCGCCCTGCTGTCTGTATTAAATGTCATAGAAGGAGCAAAATCTCCATATACATTTTCTACCTCTGGGAATTCATATCCATAATATTTACCATCAATTGTTCCGCTTGCAGTAAACATCATTTTCTTTGCTTTCATCTTTTCAAGGTTGCTCTTTGATACACCGTATCCTTTACTGTTATCGCCCAGTGAAAGGCTTAAGTATGACTCTTTTAACACACTCTTTTTGTCGAGTAATGTTGAAATCGTGCTGTTCAGATCACCTTTTACATCATTTGCTGAAACGAATATCCATGTTGTATATCCGCCATCATCAAGCTCGGTTCCTTTTAGCATTTCATAGCCATCGCCCTCTTCTATCAGGTCGCCTGTGCCATCTTTTAATAAATTCTGATCCCTTTCGCTCTGGAATTCAAGTGCAAAATCCTGTGAGTCATCTTCAGATGTCTCATCAGCATACACAGCTGTTCCACTTGTGAAGGCCATCGCTGCCGCCATCAGAAGTGCGCCAATCTTTCCTACAAGTTTTTTCTTCATATTATCCTCCTTCGTGATACTTTAGTGCTTTGTTATAGTACCATGATACCACTCTGTGTGGGATGTTTGTAAGACCATTTTCCTAATTTTTCTTTGCTGACACCATACCGATAAGGATTATATACAAACCAAGTGTTATCGGCTGTAATACACAGAAAAAATCAACCGCAGCATATGAAACTATGGAGATCACTGCTCCCCACATATATTTGTTTTCTTTTAAAGCTTTTTGTATGCCGTCTTTGACTGCACTTGCTATAAAAGCTATATAGACTGCTGCCCCTAATATTCCCATCGTAAAAAGGATATGCAGATAAACATTATGCGCATTGTCAAAATAATATTTAAGTTCTGAAATCATCTGTACTTTATAGTGCGAAAACAATTCGAACACAACGCTTCCCTGCCCTGCCCCGAATATTTTCTGAACCGGTCCTGCTCCCATGAATATCGTAAACAGCCATCTCCACACATAACCACGATCCGTTCCCCAGTGATCGCTGAACCTTAAGTATTTCTCAAGTCCAAAAAGCTGTGAATCTGTATCCACCACTGATAAATATATGAACAAGGCTATAACTGCTACAGCAATTGTAAAGCTAAAAGCCTTGGCTGTCTTTGATACTGCCAGGTAAAATTTTTCACTTTTTATTTTTTTATCCGCTAAATATGCCGCTGCCACAAAGACTATCATTAAAACAACGTATACATATACCGGAACATCCATTATGGCTCTTGTTATCGCAGACCGGCCTCTTGCGCTGCTGCACAGACTGTATATGATTTTCAATATTATTACTGAAAGCAGTGTCTGGCTGCACAGTTCCATTATTCTTTTAAAGCATTTGCGGTCACGAAGAAATATAACCGCACACAGCGCACATATAACGATAAATCCAAGATATGCCGCATCTACATTTGCAACCATTATTCCCATGATCATTATCGAATTGCATATCCCGAATATAATGCGCTTTCGTATATCATCAGCCATACAGTATCCGGTTACTGCAAGTGGTAATATAAGTATCATATACTGTCCGAAAACTGATGTGTTTCCCAAAGTAGAGAGAAAATTGTATATCCTGTCCGTTGTTTTCTCGATAGCAGAAAACATTCCAAACAGATCAGCACCCATAAACTGTATTATCGCAAAAAGAGCTGCAGCAGCTCCCCCCACAGATGCTGTCAATACAAATATTTCATCCAGACTGAAATGTTTTTTTGCTGTTCTATAGATCATAGCCATCACTATCACAGCAAATAGTCCCAGATATGAGTCTGAACTTCCGGTAAAAGCTACCGCTCTATATTTTGCAAACGCAAACGACAACAGGGCTGCAAGTATAAACGCAGCCCCGAACTTGTCCGTGACAGATAAATTTTTTATCGACTTTTTTATCGAAAAATTACCTAATCCACCATTTTCTGTAACGTATTTCTCATAGTCCATCCATGCAGTAACAAAAAATGCCACACCTGTGATAAGTGCGAACGATATACATTTAGTCATCACTGTGTTTTTATATCCATTTGTCATAAAAAGCGGATACAATACAAACAGGAATACATAAAGTATTATAATTTTATTTTTTTTCATATCCGTCATGCCCCCTATCCCAATTCTTTTATAAAATTAGTTATATATGCGGAACAATCAGACGTATAAACATTAAATACCGCTATGAGAAATACTATTATACAAATGACAAAGCATGCACCGCCTATGACGAGTGCAGTTTCTATATCGCTTTGTCTTAATTTATCATTCTTTTTTATATTATTCTTTTTTGCCATAACCTTAATTCTTAAAACTGTGAATTGGAGCCGGGATCCTTCCTCCGCGGTTGACAAAAGCATCACATGAGAATGTGTTTACAGGCATTACCGGTGCGTATCCTAAAAGTCCGCCGAGTTCTACTACATCTCCGACCTTCTTTCCTACCGCAGGGATAAGTCTCGCAGCTGTAGTTTTCTGGTTTATCATTCCGATAGCCATCTCATCTGCAATGATTCCTGAAATTGTTGTTGCTTTTGTGTCGCCCGGAATTGCTATCATGTCAAGTCCGACTGAACATACACATGTCATTGCCTCAAGTTTTTCGATCGTAAGAGCACCATCATTTACAGCATCGATCATTCCCTGATCCTCTGATACAGGTATGAATGCTCCCGAAAGTCCACCTACATAAGAAGATGCCATGATTCCGCCCTTCTTTACCTGATCGTTAAGGAGTGCAAGTGCTGCTGTTGTACCTGGTGCACCGGCTCTTTCCAATCCGATTTCACATAAAATATCAGCTACAGAATCTCCTATTGCCGGAGTAGGTGCAAGTGAAAGATCTATGATACCAAATGGCACATTCAGCTTTTTGGATGCCTCTTTTGCTACGAGCTGTCCTACTCTTGTAACCTTGAATGCTGTTTTCTTTATTGTCTCGCAAAGAACCTCAAAGCTTTCGCCTCTTACCTTTTCAAGGGCTGTCTTTACAACACCAGGACCGCTTACACCTACGTTTATTATCGCATCAGCCTCTGTAACTCCGTGGAATGCACCAGCCATAAACGGATTATCATCCGGCGCATTACAAAATACTACGAATTTTGCACAGCCTGATATTGGAAGATGTGCTGTAACATCTGCTGTCTCTTTTACGATCTCACCTATTAGTTTTACAGCATCCATATTGATTCCTGTTTTTGTCGAACCGACATTTACAGAACTGCATACAAGGTCTGTCTCAAGCATAGCTTTTGGAATAGATCTGATAAGATTTTCGTCTGCCTTTGTCATTCCTTTTGATACAAGTGCTGAATAACCACCGATAAAGTTTACACCGACTTTTTTAGCAGCTTTGTCGAGTGTCTTTGCGATGGTCACAAAATCCTCCGGGCTTTTACATGCTGCGCCGCCGACAAGTGCTATAGGTGTAACAGAAATACGTTTATTTACAATTGGAATACAGTAATTATTCTCAATTTCTTCACCTGTTGCCACAAGATCCTTTGCAAGAGTTGTTATCTTGTTGTAAATATTTTCGTTTACCTTGTCAAGGTCTGAATCAATACAGTCTAAAAGGCTTATACCAAGTGTGATCGTACGCACATCAAGGTTTTCCTTCTCAACCATCTCATTTGTCTCGATTACTTCACCGATATTAATCATTTTATTCTCTCCTCTTTATTATATACGATGCATTTTTTCAAAAATTTCTTCTTTCTGGCATTTGATCGTAACACCAATCTGCTCTCCAAGAGCATCTAACTGATCTGAAATTTCTGAGAATGATTTTGTGGCGTTTTTCATGTCTGCTATCATCATCATATTAAAGTATCCTGATACGATCGTCTGTGTGATATCCAGCACATTAACAGTACTTTCTGAAAGATATGTACATACCTTTGCGATAATTCCTACTGTATCTTTTCCTACTACTGTGATAATTACTTTGTCCATTGTGTTTTCCATAATGATCTCTCCTCTTTCTTATTGTACTGCTATTCTTTGTGAAAGCCCGTCTCTTCTTGCTACATACATTGGAAAATCCCCTGCTTTGTATGGGTTTTCTCCCATCGTAACTTCAAGACGTACTGCTTCATACGCAAGTTCTTCGTAATTATTTTCCTTGCTTAAGTGACCCAGGATCACTGCGCCAAATTTATCATGAAGGAGCCTGCATAAAAGCTGCCCGCTCCTTTCATTCGAAAGGTGTCCGCTGTCACCGAGTATTCTCTGTTTAAGCGGATATGGATATGCTCCCGTCTGAAGCATATTTATATCGTGGTTTGCTTCAAGAAGCAGACCATCAAGTCCCTGAAGCTTTTCTATCAGGGCTTCATCATATGTGCCGAGGTCTGTTACCACTGCCATTTTATGATTTTCGTTTTTTATCGTGTACGCCACAGGCTCTGCAGCATCATGTGATATCGGCATTGGTTCGAGTGTCATATCACCTATTTTAAATTCTTCACCGGCATTTACCGGATGAAACAGTTCATCGTCTATTTTTCCGACTGATTTTACATTTTTGATGGCTTTAATCGTGCCTGGCGTTGCATATATCGGCAGATGATAGCGTCTTGACATAACTCCAAGCCCCGATATATGGTCTATGTGCTCATGTGTTACAAGTATTCCTTCCATGTCGGATGCCTTCATATCCATCTCATTCAGGCCATTTTCTATTTTTTTGCCGCTTATCCCGGCATCAATGAGCACATGACTTTCGTCTGTTCCAACGCATATGCAATTGCCGCTGCTGCCACTTGCAATGCTGCATAATTCTAACATATTAATTCTCTTTCCAGTATAATTCTATCTTGTCTCCATCATGGAGCTCCTCTGTAAACTGCGCATCCCTGCCATTTATTATGGTTGCTATCGCCCTGCCTTTTCCGGCATTAAGGTCAAACGTTATCCTGTTAAATATATCAACGAAAATGTATGCTTCTTTTCCGATGAGTTCTACAGGTTCACCATTTACTGTGACAACCATACTCTTTCCATCCTGTTTTGTAAATGAGGATGGTGTATACATGTTTGATGTTTCCTCTGTTTTCGTGGTGTCCTCTGCAGTTTTATTTTCAGAAGTACTTTCATTTTCTGCTGTTTCATCCGATTCTGCTGTCATGTTTTCAGATGTTCCATCTGATTCTGTTTCTTTGCTTTCGGATTTTCCATCTGATCCTGTTTCTTCGCTTTCGGATTTTCCATCTGATCCTGTTTCTTTGCTTTCGGATTTTCCATCTGATCCTGTTTCTTTGCTTTCAGATGTTTCATTTGATCCTGCTGCCTTGCTTTCAGTGGTTTCATCTGATATTTCTTCGTTTTCTACAGATTCTGCCTCATCTTCGGATCCATCATTTTCTTCTGTAACAGTATATATGTTATCATCTCTTCTTGCAACACCATATGGATCATCTTTCCAGTTAATTGAAAAATTTTCATACACCAGAGTATCAAATGTAGCCGGTGCATTATTTACATATATATCCTCATCCGGTTCTAATGCTACATCCATAAATTCTGCAACCTGCTCTACTGTATAGAAATTTCTCATTTCTATCGCATCGCCCTCTTTGATATGGTATGTTTCCGGCTCAAGGCTTCCGTTTACCTGTACGAATTTAGGGCATGTCACTTCATGTCCGTTTACTATAAACTTGATCGTTGATGATTTGTATTCCTCAAGCTGTCCTATCGTGTATACCGCATCATCCCCTGCTGTGGATGGTTCTATCGTTATCTCACTGTTTGGCTCAAGCGGTGTGTTTATATTTGCATGCTGTCCGTTCATTGTGACGATAGCGGCTTCTCCGGCTTCTCCTCTTGCGATCCTTGAAGCACCATTTACTGTAAAGTTGATCGGCACTCCCCGCTTAGGGAACAGCTGGTCATTTGGAAAGCCGGCCTGTAAGGCTGCATCTACTATTGTAAGTCTGTTATTATCATATAATTTAAGTCTTTCACCATTAAATCTGACCATTATGAAATTGTTTCTCTGCTCATAATAGTTAAGACATATACCTATCGGTGTTACGAGAAGCGGGTCTTTCTTTATATCAGGCTGCTGGAACGTAACCTCTCCAAGAACTTCCTCACCTCTTAATGCTACTCTTTCTTCTGGAAGATCAAGTTCTTTGGCGAGATTTTCAGTAAAGCCATGGACTTTACCTCCACCTCCTACTACGAAGCATGCACTTACTGTATTTCCACCATTTAACTCTTTTATCTTTGAGGCAACCTCTATTGTTATCTTTTCAACAACAGAAGATACAACATCCCACACTTCACTTGACGGGATCGTGTGCTCTATGCTCATTATGTCCTTGTATGTGACTTTGTCACTCACTGTAGATTCAAGCTTTATGTGCTCCGCCATCTTAAAGTCTACAAGAAAATGCTGGACTATTACTTCTGTAAGTTCATCTCCTGCATGCGGTATCATTCCATATGCTACGATGCTTCCATCCTTTGTTATCGATATATCACTCGTTCCTGCACCCACATCAACAAGTGCAATGTTTAACATCCGATAGTTTTCTGGTATTGCAATATTTATTGCGGCTATTGGCTCAAGTGTCATGTTCGCAACTGTAAGTCCGGCCTGACCGACAGCAGAGTAAAGTCCATCTACAACATCCTCAGGAAGGAATGTTACGATCATATCCTCTCCTATTTTATTTGCTTTATGACCTTCTATGCTTATAAACAATTCATCGTTTATAAAATATTTTACAGTCGAATATCCTACACAATAAAACTTGTATTTTGTATCATTATTCTGCTTTAATTCATCCTGCGCTTTTTCTATCCCAAGAAGATTAAGTGTATGTATGTCTTCGCCTGTTACGACCGTTTCCTCAGCATATTCGTACTCCACATGGATCGCAGCCGTCTTTAATACTCGTCCGGCAGCTGCTATGCACACTTCTTCGAGAGGCTGTCCGATCTGCTGTTCAAGTTCTTCTTTTACTATCTTTATTGTCCTGCCGACCCTTGCTATGTCATGGATCTGTCCGTCAAGCATGGCTCTTGTCTCATGCTCTTTTATGTACTGTGCTACGACAACAAACTCGTCATCCTCAGTCTTGTATCCCACTGTTCCGACAACATTCCTTGTTCCTATGTCAAGACCAAATACGTTGTTCATATTCTACTCCTTACCAAAACATATATAATAATCACATGCTATGCGGCAGCATAAGTGCTGCCTCTATCTGTGCCGCTGCCGCTTCTATTGTCCCATTATTATCTATGACAACACGGCATGCTTTACGGAATTTTTCATCCGTAAGCTGGCTGTTAAATATTTCACTTATTTTCTCATCAGAGTAATTTCTTTGTTTTTTAAGCCTTATTCTGCGATTCTCTTCACTTGTATAAATATACCAGAGTTCGTCACAGATTTCATCATAATGTTCTTCTATAAGTAAAGCAGCCTCTAAAACTAGAAGCTTTATCTTTCCTTCTTTTCTTTCATATGCGGCCTGTCCGATAACATATTTTCTGACAGCCGGATGAACTATACCATTTAATTTTTTTCTTTTTTCGTCATCCGAAAAGATCACCTGTGCAAGCTTTATCCTGTCAAAAAAACCATCTTTCTGATATATGTCTTCTGTGCCAAATTCAGCCTTTAATCTATCATAGCACTGTGTTCCCGGCACCATTAACTCATGGGCTATTTCATCTGCCAGCATAACTTTTGTATCCGGCTTATTTTTTAAATAATCAAGTATTGCAGACTTTCCTGCACCTACACCGCCTGTTATTCCGATGAATTTCATCATATGATCTCTCCTATCGACTTAATAGCTGCTTTAAACATGATTTCGAAGATATGCATATAACCATCAATGCGCATCATACCAATCATAGCCACACTCAGTTCCAACTTCCATTGATACTTTAAGATCTGCAGCTTTATGCATTTCTTCCTCAAGAAGTTCTATAACATATTCTTTTTCGTCCTCCGCTGTCTCTATCAAAAGTTCATCGTGAACCTGGAGTATAAGTTTAGATTTTAAATTTTCCTTAAGCAGCCGGTCATGGACTCTTATCATTGCTATTTTTATAATATCTGCAGCTGTTCCCTGTATTGGCGAGTTCATAGCGACCCTTTCGCCAAACTGTCTCTGCATAAAGTTGCTTGACGAAAGCTCCGGTATTGGACGTATTCTGCCAAACATAGTTTTTATATAGCCTTTTTCTTTCGCCTCTGACACTGTCTTGTCCAGAAAAGCTTTTATCTTTGGATACTTTTCAAAATAACTGTCTATATACGCCTGTGCCTCTTTTCTTCCTATGTTCAGATCATTTGCAAGTCCAAACGCACTTATTCCGTATACGATTCCGAAATTTACTGCTTTTGCATTTCTTCTTTGTATGTCGGTAACTTCATCAAATGGTGTATCAAATACAAGTGAAGCCGTGCTTCTGTGAATATCCTGACCGTTTTTAAACGCCGCTATAAGTTTCTCATCATCCGAAAGATGGGCAAGTACTCTCAGCTCTATCTGTGAGTAATCCGAATCTACAAAAAGATGTCCTTCCTCTGGCAGGAATACTTTTCGTATAAGCTTTCCAAGCTCTATCCTTATTGGGATGTTCTGCAGATTAGGATCTGTGCTGCTTAGTCTTCCTGTTGCTGTTATCGTCTGGTTGAATGTAGTATGGATTTTTCCATCCTGCTCTATAAAGTTTATCAGACCATCCGCATACGTCGATTTAAGCTTTGACAATTGTCTGTATTCTAAAACATCTGCGACAATAGGATGATCAGGTGCCAGTTTATCAAGCACCTCTGCCGATGTTGAGTAACCGGTTTTTGTCTTTTTCTCGTTTGGAAGTTGTAATTTTTCAAAGAGAACGACGCCCAGCTGCTTCGGAGAATTTATATTAAATTCTTCCCCGGCTTCTTCATATATACGTTTTTCTATTCTATTTATCGATACGGCAAGTTCTCTACTATATTCTTTTAATTTATCACCGTCTGCCCTTATGCCTTCCTTTTCCATATCATAAAGGACGAACACAAGCGGCATCTCGATATTTTCATACAGCTCATACATTCCTTTTTCTTTAAGATTACTTTCAAGGATTTCTTTGGATTTCCATGCAACGTAGGCTTCATAGCATGCATAATCCACAACTTTCTTTTCGTCCTCCTTTATCATCTGTTCACATGTGAGTTTTCCAAGATAGTCCTTTTTAGATGATAACACGATTGAAAGATAGTCCTTTGCCACCCCATCATATGGATAATCCCCCAGAAGTGGGTTTAGCAGATATGCAGCAACTGTCATATCAAAGTATTTTTTTCTTTCATCAGGTGTAAATCCACCGGCTTTCATCAGGTGAAGATTTTTCTTCAGATCCGGTGATATCCATGTATTTGCATCCAAAGCTTCGAGTTGTTTGTTTAGGTAATCGCTTGTTATTTCTTTTCCTGTTTTTATGAAATATATATCCTCTTCCGAAAACACGAGTACAAGTGCAATATAATCATTTGTATCATTCTGCTCAAATAGGCTTAGCTGTCCGTCAGTATCCTCTCCGCCTGGTTTACCTGGAATGATTGAAAATGCCACATCCTTTTTTGATGCCCTTTTTATGATGTCATCCAGACTCTTTTTGTCAGATATGACCTTGAAATTTTCTTCAACATTATTTTTCGGCGCCTGCACATCAAACCTCGGCAGAAGATTTTTAAATTCGAGGCGTTTACACATCATAAATGCTTCTTCTGTGTACAATGAATCTATACCATCTATTTGTGCATCCTTAAACTCATAATCAACCGGCGCATCTGTGATTATTGTTGCAAGCTCCTTGCTCATCACAGCCTGATCCCAGAATTCTACGATATTTTTTGACGCACGGGGCGGCTTTACATTCGGCGCATCCTCATGCACAGCCTCGATGCTGTGATATTTTGCGATGAGTGCTCCGGCAGTTTTTTCACCTATTCCCGGTACTCCCGGTATATTATCAGCTGTATCTCCCTGCAGAGCCTTTACATCTATAAATTCTTTTGGAGTGACACCGTACTTTTCTACGACATCATCTGCCAGATAATTTTCTATTTCAGTACCTGTCTTTTTAGTTTTTGGAATTCTTATCATGACATGCTCTGTTGCAAGCTGGAGCAGATCACGGTCTCCAGATATCACAGCGACATCCATTCCCTCTTTTTCTGCCTTTACAGAAAGAGTTCCAAGGATGTCATCTGCCTCATATCCTTCCTTTTCAACTATGGTGATCCCCATAGCCTTAAGCATTTCCTTTATAAGTGGAACCTGCTGCCTGAGCTCATCAGCCATAGGTTTTCTTGTTCCCTTATATTCCTCAAACATTTTATGGCGGAAAGTCGGTGCATGGACATCAAAAGCTACCGTCAGGTAATCCGGCTTTTCCTCTTCTAAAATTTTAAACATAATGTTTAAAAAACCATATACGGCATTCGTATGGACGCCCTGCGAATTAGTCAGATCCGGCAGTCCGAAAAATGCTCTGTTTAATATGCTATGTCCATCTATAAGTACCAGCTTTTTGCTCATTTTTAATGTTTCCTTTATTTTGTCTGATTTTATAAATTAATTAAATAGCTCTTGTATATTCTTTGAGCCATTCTGCCTCATCTTTTTCAAGAAGCGGCGCTATCTTTTTATACACCATTGCATGATAGTCATTTAAGTATTTCTTTTCCTGCGGCGACATCTGATCAGGATCTATCGCATCAAGGTCAATCGGCACATATGTCACATTCTCAAAATACATAAACTGGCCATATTCATTCTTGATCCCTTTACGGCATATGAGTTCGTTTTCTGTTCTTATGCCAAATCTGCCCTCGAGATATATTCCAGGCTCATCCGTTGTGATCATCCCCTCTTCGAGAACTCTCTCTGCTGTACGTCCCGGATACTGTTTCCAGTGGAAGCTGTTAGGTCCCTCATGTACATTAAGCACAAAGCCAACACCATGTCCTGTTCCATGGTTATAATCCATATTGATGTCCCAGAAAGGTGCACGGGCAAGTATATCAAAATTGAGTCCGCAGCATCCGTATTTGAATTTTGCATGTGCAAGATTCATATTTGAACGGCACACCCTTGTAAACATATCTTTCATTTCATCTGTGACCGGTCCAAGGGCAAATGTCCTTGTTATATCTGTAGTTCCCTCCAGATAATGTCCGCCTGAATCAACGAGTAAAAGTCCTTCCGGTTTTAAGCTTACATCTGATTCAGGTGTTGCAGCATAATGTACTATGGCACCATGATCTGCATAGCCACATATTGTCGCAAAGCTAAGATCCAGACAGTTTTCCTGTTCGCGGCGCAGTTTTTCTAAATAGTCTGATGCAGAGATTTCTGTCATTGGGATTTTTCCTACGTTTGTCTTTAGCCAGTACATAAATCTGCACATTGCAACTGCGTCTTTTATGTGTGCTTTTCTTATGTTTTCAATCTGTGTCTCATTTTTTATTGCCTTCATAAGAACTGTAGGATCCTCAGCATCTACTACTTTGACTGCCGGTGCAATGCTGCTGCATATGCGGTAATTTACTACCTTTGTATCCATAAGTACAGTTTCGCTCTGTGGTATTTCTTTTACATAGTCATAAAAACTGTCATATGGCCTGGTAGTTATATTATTATCATCAAGATATTCTTTAAGTTCAGGTGTTATGATTTCTTCCTGTAAAAACCATATACAGCTGTCCTTTGAGATTGCAAGATACGAAAGCACTACCGGAACATAGCTTATGTCTCCTCCTCTGACATTTAAAAGCCATGCTATATCGTAAAGTGAAGACATAAGGTGAAGTGTGGCACCTTTTTCTTCCATTTTTTGTCTTACTTTTTTAAGCTTGTCCTTAATATTTTCACCTGTATATTTATCATCATATATCATGACAGGTGCTTTTGAAAGCGCTGGCCTGTCCTTCCAGATAATATCAATGAGATCTTCGTCTGCATGGATCTTTCCGTGTTTCTTTTCAACCATGGCAAGAAGTCTGTTTCCCCATGCTCCGTTTATGACACGTCCGTCAAATCCAAGACAGCCGCCCTCTTTGAGTGTGGCTTCAATGTATCCGTCTACTGTCGGAACACCTTCCTCACCCATTTTTCTAAGCTCGATCGTAGTGTCTTTTAATTGCTTTGCTGCCTGTACGAAATATCTTCCGTCGGTCCAGAGTCCTGCTTCCTCCATTGTGATGACTGCTGTTCCTGCTGAACCTGTAAATCCTGTTATGAATTTACGAGCCTTAAAGTGTTCACCGACATATTCTGATTCATGAAAATCAGCAGTCGGAACAATATATATGTCTATACCTCTTTTGGACATTTCCTGTCTGAGTTCTTTTAGTCTGTCTTTTACCATTTCTATTCTATACTTCCTTAAATTCAAAAAATTTTGTATCTATCTCCGGATATGACCGCTTAAGTGAGATCGGCTTTCCTGACTTGTTCAAAAAGCAGTGGCTGCTCCTTGCCTTCGTGCGCAGTTCTCCTGTTTCCTTGTCTGTCATTATATATTCTACTTCCATTTTGATTCCGTTGTATTTTACTAATTTTGTATGGATAACAACTGTATCATCAAAATGAACCATACTATGATACTCAACGGATATTGAAAGAACCGGACTTATTATCTCCATCTCTTCCATCTGTTTATAATTAAGTCCTATCTGATCCATAAGGTCAAGCCTGGCCTCCTCCATCCACTTTACATAGTTTGAGTGATGGATGATTCCCATCTGATCCGTTTCGTAATATTTTGCGTGATGTTCATAGGGGCGAATCTTAAGTTCTGCCTCTGGACAGGCAACCTGTATTTCATTTACTGCCATAATAAACCTCCATTCTGCTAACCTAAAAATCCATATTCTATTATGCCACATTCCGGCGTTTAATTCCACATAATTTTCCCGGAAGCATATTTTACATTCTATCTATAATAATTTCTGCCACGAAGATTATGACATTCATTGCATACATTATATGCCGATCCTATCGGCAGGATCCTGCCACAATATCTGCACCGCAAAATGTATTCATTTTTGTTTTTTGAAAGTGTCTGCATGATCTTTGTCTGCACTGCGCTGCGTTCATTTTCAAGCCATTCTGTATCAACTATCTTTCCTAAACGAACTGACATCTGATAATACAGATCCAGCTTTTTGTAATATGATTCATACTGCATAAGTCCTTCATATCTGCTTCTTTTATCCGGATAGTCGAGGCTTATATCTGATGTGTATGACATACAATAACGTCTCCACTGGCTTACAACCTCGCGGTCTTTTATGTCCACAGGACACGTGATCATTTTATAAAGGATATGCTTATCATCAAAATCTGCGATAAAAAAACGCTCCTTATATGCTTCTTTATATAAAAACAGCATTTCGTCAGTATTGATCTTACAAAATGGCTCTGATGGTGTGGATTCATGCCACAGTTTTATTATTTCATCAAGCGGGGCATCCATATCCAGCAGAATCTGTGGAAAACCAAGGCTTACTGTTTCTATGTTTTCCTCTTTTTGATCCCACATCCGCTTTATATAATTAAGGTTATTTTTTCCATGTGCTGTAACATATCCGGTATCATACAGTCCATACCGCCCCGCTCTTCCTGCAATCTGCTTTATTTCCGGCAGAAGCAGCGGTCTTCTTTCATTTCCATCAAATTTATCCATCTCAAGAAAAACGATCCGTCTGACAGGAAGATTAAGTCCCATTCCGATCGCATCCGTAGAGACAACAACCTTCGTCTCACCGGAGTTAAACATATTCATCTGCCTGCGGCGTATTTCAGGCGGCAGGCTTCCATATATCACACTTGACTTTATCCCACGCTCTTCAAGACGTGCTGCAATATTAAGTACTGATTTTTTTGAGAAAACTATAAATGCATCCTTTTCCTCCACATCATCCGGAAAAGAAAAGGCTTCATCCTCAACCAGCAATTTTGTTTTTCTCTCATACTCATTTATTTCATATTCATCACCACATAAGCCTATAAGATGCGTAACTACATCCTTGGCCACAGGACTCATGCACACATGTATCTCTTTTGCTTTTGTTCCAAGTATAGCCCTCGTCCATGAGTGTCCTCTGTCATCATCCGCAACAAGCTGTGCCTCGTCTATCACTGCTATATCGTATTCCTTTTCTATATCAAGCATTTCTACCGTCGAAGCCGTGATCCTGCTGCCGGAAGTCTCTATGCACTCCTGTCCTGTAAGCATCGTACACAAAATACCCGCATCCGTCATCCTTTCATACACCTCAAGTGCCAGCAGACGCAGTGGTCCAAGATACACACCACTCTCTGCTGTTTTAAGACGTTCCAGGGCATTGTACGTCTTACCACTGTTTGTAGGGCCAATATGGAGTATGAACTTTCTTTTCATCTTCCTTGCCTCAGGAAATTCAAGTTCAGGGCGGGCTGGAACTAAATCTATGATTTCCTGTCTGAGCCGTCTTTTTCTATATAGTGCATACATTTCTTTTAAATTGGTAGTACATATCTGCCATTTTTGTTCCTTACCCAGTTTCTTTAAAAAATCAGGCGTTATCGCAAGAATTTCCTCCTCGTCAAATAATGACATATCGATTCTTACAAGATTTGGGATTATTTCTGTTGCAAAAACATTTTTAGCATTTTTGTTATTTGTATAATAAACAAGATATGCTAATCGCTTTATATCACTATGAAGTGTATTAAGAGCTGCTGACTCAGTTTTTTTATATGATGCTCTGGCTATAGACTTTGCTTTTGAATTTATTTTGTGCATATAATGCGATGTATTTATATTTCTCTTTTTGCTGTTCTGTGCGTTTTGTCTATATTGTTCGATATAAAATTCAATAATATAATTTTCCAATGTACTTTATTCCTTTAATGGTATAATAGAACTATAAAATGTATTCCTCTGATACATATATTCTATTTTTATTTGTTATCCTGCTTCTTGTTGTGATAACCATATATAATGATACCAAATATTCGCTTTTGGTCAATATCGGAACTATAATTGAAGCCATTCTTGTTTTTACAATTATATCTGATTCTTCTATACTTACCTAAGCTGATCATGGCATTTCAATAGTTTATTCTGACAAAAAAAGCAGCACAGTTTTATTTTCAGACTGTGCCGCCTCTACACTATTTATATATACTATTTGTATATACTATTTATATATTCCATTTAACGTTACTGTAAATACAACTTCTTTTCCTGCAAGATCAGGATTATTAGGGTATGTCTCCGGGAATGTAAGATTAAGGTCAAATGTCTCGCCAACTGTATGTCCTACTATTCCGTCCTCAAAACCATCAATATAGGTTCCTGAACCAAGCTAAAGGTCGGCTCCGCTTCCGTTCGTGCTTCCACCTTTAAACGCTGTACCATCAAGATATCCGGTGTAATCAATATTTACCGTATCACCATTCTGTGCAGCCACACCTTCTGTCTTATCAAGTGTTTTTTCACTCTCAGATGTGCTCTGCGTATCCTGTGCTGAAGTACTTGTGCTTGTACTTTCTGTTCCTGACTGTGTATCTGATGAAGAAGAGCCATTTCCTGATGTTGCAACAGCCCATACCAATACGACAACAACTATTACGACTGCTATTACCGGCACCCAGAATTTAAGTTTTTTGATCACAGCAGCCCTTTTTTCTGCTTTTTTTCTTTCCTCTGCACGTTTTTGCTGTGCAATTTTTTTGTTCTGTTTGTTCATAAATATACTTACTCCTTAGTTTTTGATTTATTTTACACTATTTTTATGTCGAAATTGTGTTCTTCCATACCTTTTTATCAATGTGATCAATATAAATATTCCAACACACGATATCGTCACAGCAGCTCCCTGTTTAAGCCCCGGTGTTTCGTATTTTAGCTCTATTTCATGTTCTCCCTCATCCAGATCTATGCTGATAAATGTCTGCGCAAATTCTGTATAGCTGGTCTTTTTCCCATCTACATACATGCTCCAGCCTTCTTCCGCCGGAATAGAAAAGATAAGTCTTCCTGCCTTTGACATGTTTATATTTCCCTTGACATTTGTATCTGTAAATCCGGTAAGTTCAAAGTTTTCCCGGCTTAATGTGTCATACTGCTGCTCTATGGCATCCATGTTTAATTTGTATACTGTAAAATTGATTTTCTCTGCATCATTATTTGATATCGTGATCCGGTCGCCTGCCGAAAAATATCCAAGATCAAACATATATCTGTGTGTTGTTTTTGAATATACCATGCTTGTATTTTTGTACGCCACTGTAAGAGAATCAGATGAACAATTATCATATGCTGCATAATAATATCCTGACTGCGAAACTGTGATCACGGTCACTCCCGGCGCTGCATCCTGATCGCAGTTTGTATGCATCAGTGTCACATCATCTGCTCCGAGAACCGATCCCAGTGTATTTATTCCATTCAGCTTTGATGAAGGTGACAGGATAAGGCTGTTTATAGCATTCTCATCCATAACAAATCCGATTGGAAGATTGTAATTATTCTTATATAGATAGTGTTTTCCACACTTTCCAACAAGAGTTCTAAGCGGGCTTTCCAGATCCGGACTTTGTGATATAAAGTATTTTACTGAAAGCATAGCAGAACTTATCGGAGTTGCACCATTATAACAGTAAAAGTTTTTTCCCCCTTCCATATAAAGGCTCTGGTAAAAATGGCTGACATTTATGTTCATGAGCGATGAAAACTGTGTTGCTCCACTGTATCCGTATCTCATGGAATCATTTTTTGTCATCCGTTCAGTATCTTCTACCCTGTAAAACAGATCCCCATCTTTTTTTGCATCTTTTTTCGCAAGCATGAGTATCTTTTCCATGTCATCTTCGTTTTGTACATAGTTTTCCCGGCTTGTACAGCCAAACCCTGTAAGTGCCATGTTTACGGCAAGTTCAACAATTGCAAAGCCACATATAAACTGCATTACAAGCTTTCTTCTTTTTCCTGATACGATCCGGATAAGTGCCATCATTATCGCATATGCCAGAATAAAAAGTATGCTTATCAAAAAGGCATATGTGTCAGTCACCTCATCAGCCGATTTAAGACAGCTTACTATTATAAGAATAAGTGATATCACTGCCGCCACAATGATATGCCACATTTTTATCACTCTCTTTTTTCTGTAAGTCTCAAAGCCCATCATCAAAACGACAAATATAAACAGATACGACTGTCTTCCCGGAAGTGAATCTGGAAAATGGAATCCATGCCATATAAAGTCAAGATAGTTATTAGCAAAGCTTACAGCAAAAAGTGCAATACACATGCCTCCTGCCACCTTTTGTTTCAATGAAATTCTTCTGTTTAAGAAAAAAAGAACAATAAGTATCAGGCAGAATACTCCTGCATATAAATTAGGCCAATGCTGTGCACCTTCATAAACTGCCGCACCGGTGCACATTCTGCCTATTTCTGTAATGATATTAAAATACCATTCCATAATCTTCGGGAAAGTCATTTCAGATGAACCGCTATAACTTAATATTTTCATTTCAGGAATCATGAGCATGGCCCCTGTTCCACCCGCAAGTAGTGAATACAGTGCAAATTGTACAAACGCACGTATTTTTCTATCCTTTTGATTTATTATCATCCAGAAGAAATATAGGACTAAAAATATACACAGCATTATGCAAAGATAGTAATTGCACCAGATTGCAAGTGCAAGAGATACATAATAAAGTCCCGGTTTTTTTTCTCTCACAAGCCGGTCAAGTCCTGCTATGACAAGTGGCGCAAGTGCAATAACATCCATCCACATAACATCCCAGCTGTATGCTGCCACAAATCCACTGAGTGCATACGCAGTTGAAAAAACAAATGATACCATAAGCGTATCGCCATGATATTTTCCGTCTTTCCCTATAAGTCCGAAATGTTCCTTTAAAAAATAGAAAAATGTAGCTCCGCTTGCTGCTATCTTTAACAATATCAGAAGTTCTATAAATTCAATGATATGGGTTTTGGGAAAAATTGCCACAAGCCAGTTTAGCGGGCTTGCCAGATAATATGCATATAATGAAACAAAATCTGATCCAAGCCCTAGATCCCATGAATACTGCAGGCTTCCGCCATTTATGATTTTGTCGTGAAGCTCTGAAAAAAACGGACAGTACTGATGATACAGATCCATATGCAATAGACAGTTATTTCCAAATGGATATATACTGTTTCCTATACAAATAATAATTTCTATAAAAAGAGGTATCAAAAATGCTGCGAGCATAGGTCTTTTTCTTACAAATTTCATTAATTATCACCTTTCTGGTCAAACAGTCTGTAATATTGTAAAATCTTATATTTTTTTAACATCTCTTCATCTGTATCCGCTTTTACGTCCTCAGTTCTTATCGCAGATATTATCGGATAATCTTTCTGTAACTCCAACAGGAAATTCTGATAATCCGATGTAGGTACTCCAGCTGTCTTTAAGACATTTGCTGCCAGATAGTTTACACTCATATCCTGATTTTGTGCTTCTTGTATATCATAATTTGCCCATACGACATATGGAACCTGATATCTTAAATATGTCTCCTCTGTTGATAAATTGCTGTAATCCATTCCATTTTCTGCAAGCACGGAACTTGCCACAGTATCATTAGGCTGATGGTCACCAAAAAATACGATGATCGTTTTTTCGTCCTGCTCCTTGAAATAACTTATCAGACTGCTAAGGTCAGAATCTGTCAATTTTATGAGTGAAAGATACTGGTTTAATGCATCATTTCCAAGCCCCTTTGCATTTATCGTATTTGTAAAATTCCAATATGTATCGGTATAACCGCCGTGATTCTGCATTGTAACATTAAAGATAAATGCTGGTTTATCTTCCGGCTTATTTTCATATGTTTCTATTATTTTCTCAAATGATGTCTTATCACTTATGTAATTCCTTATCACATCACGGCTTAAATAATCCGGCGCAAATGCCATATTTTCAAATCCCAAAAGCGGATATACTGTTTCCCTGTTCCAGCCGCTTGCATTATATGGATGCTGTGCATATGTCTCATATCCAAGTCCTTTAAGGTAACTTGCCAGTGAAGGAGTTGTATCCTTTATATACTGCTGATACGGTATACTTCCTGCTGGAAGAAATGCCATCGTATTTCCGGTCAAAAATTCAAATTCAGTATCCGCTGTATTTCCACCACATACCGATACATTAAGATAACCTGTTATAGTATTGTCCGCACCATTCTGAAGGCTATGTACAAATGGCATATAGTCTTTGTTTGTTTCAAAATTACCAAGCACAGACAGATCCGAAAATGCCTCATCCATAATCACTATAATGTTAGGCATTTTTTCATTATTATTTGTATCTGATCCTTCGGAAACATCTTCCTTTTGTCCATTGTCATCATTTTTATATTCATCTAATATCTGTCTGGCATTTTCTTCACTATACCCGGCAGGCTTATCCACTGCTATATAAGCCATGTCCATTGCGAATGTAACTGCCATTCCATTTACCTTTGTCATATACGCCGGCGTAAACAAAAACGGATACAGATAATTGTCTGTCTGGAAATCTTCGTTTTGAAGCGCTGAGACAAAAAGACACAGCACAACTATAATTATTGCTCCGGGGATAAGTCTCAGTTTTATTTTCATTTCCATCCTGTAATTCATAAAGTGTGCAAGCACCACAAGGACTATATAAATTACAGTTACAATTATAACTCTGGCTGTCGGCATAAAATCATAATTTCCGGCAACACTCGACGCCGTTTTAATTGAAAAAATGTCCCACGGCACAAATGGAGTAGACCTGAATAACATCACATAATGGTTTATCATTCCAAATATCATTGCGGCTATAAGAATAAATCGTACAGCCCATTTCATTCTCCCCGTGAACACATAAACAATCCATGCCAGAAGTTCAAACAATAATATATTAAATAAAAAAGCCACCGGCCTTATTTCAATAAAGGGATTATGTTCGTAGAATTCCATAAGAATAAAAGATATAAATGGCATTACTGAAAATATTATACCATTTACGAATACTTTGTATTTAGTGTAGAGATCTTTTAACATTACTTTATGCTCCTAAGTAATTATGCTTTATACAAAAAAGCCTTGAAATCATTGATTTTACTAAGTAAACCACTAATCCCAAGGCCATGTGATAATGCCGGTGGCGGGACTTGAACCCGCACGGGCGTACACCCAACAGATTTTGAGTCTGCATCGTCTGCCATTCCGACACACCGGCGTGTCTCGAACAGATTTTATATTAACATAATAATCTGTTTAGTGCAACAACTTTTTATCTAAAATTAGATACATCTGTTTATCTAAAATAGATACAGCTTTTTATCTAAAATAGATACATTATAGATTTAAACCTTGCTTCTACTCTTTAACTTGCGGTGTACATATGCAAATAGTATTATAACCGCACTCGCTATAACACTTCCATAAAATGTCATCCCTCTGCAGAGCAGTTCCATATTTGTCGCATTTTTTCCTACTATCTGTCCAAACCCATCAAGCATTATATAGTCTGCAACTCCCATAGCACCAGGTATCGGCACACAATTAGAGCCGATCGCTACAAAACACTGTATTACACTTACATCAATAGCTTTTTGCAGTCCCTCACCCATTGCCATAAATATCATAAAAGATACTAAAAGCTGCGATAACCTCTGCATAACATTCCAAAAAAATATTTCAATAAGCATTTTCCATTGTCCTGTTATGTTGTTTGAACATTCCTGATATTCACACATTTTATGTTCTAATTTTTTTCTTAGCTTATCACCATGCTTGACAATATGAAGTTTTTCTAACATTCCGATCAGGAAATTACATATTTTATACAGTATCCTTCCCTCTTTAAGAAGCATGAAAAACACCCATGCAAGAAAAATCAATACAATTATTCCTATGACAATAAATATTTTTGATACCATAGAAAACTCAAGTATCATATGAAATTTAAGCAAAAAAGATAATATTCCAAGAAATAACAATGCCAGCGTATACATAACCAGATTGATAAGGAGCGCAACCATCGTGACAGTCCCCGGGATGCCGTCTTTCATCATAAAATATGCACTTGCAGGCTGTCCTCCTGATGCCGAAGGTGTGATTGCAGAAAAATATACATCTGCTCCGCCGTATACTGTACCTTTTGCAGCATTTGTTTTGTATCCAAAGTGATTGGCGATTCTGACAAGCGCAAGGCCTTCAAACCATATAAAACCAAACATACATAAAAATCCTGCGGCCAGCCATTCCTTTTTCGCACTTTTAATAAATTCGAGCAGCACATCAAGTGAAAAACTTTTGTTTTGGGAAACTACAGCCCATATACTTAATACAGCGATAAAAAAAGATGCAATCGCCCAAAATATTTTTTTCTTATCCATTATTTTATCCTTATCTTTTTTTTCGATAATACCATATGTATCCATTCTAGATAATATATAATATTTAATCAAGTAATATATCCTTAAGATTTAATGAAAATCTATTCAAAGCAAAAAAAAACACCCTTTAAGGGTGCCGATTATACCTTCAAAACTTCACACAAATGATTACTTCATACTTTCCGAAAAACTTGTTATTTCGAAAACACATCTCGATTCCGCTACGCTTCATCTCGATGGATTTGCTACGCAAATCTACGTCCATTCCAATCCAGCCTTTTGCAAATAAATTTGCAAAGTCTGTATTCTCATGTACTTGTTTTTCTCCGTTATTAACCAGATTAAGCCCTCGACCTATTAGTAACAGTCAG